>DATJYR010000080.1:0-66374 GCA_035499515.1 Steroidobacteraceae bacterium
CGAACGACGTCCGGATGCCAAATGACCCATCTGGCCACGAACTCAACACGGGGGAACCCATGGCACACATCGTAATCATTGGCGCCGGTGTCGGCGGGATGCCAGCGGCCTATGAACTGAGGGGCAAGCTGGATGCCCGACATCGGATCACGGTGATCAACGCCGTTGACTACTTCCAGTTCGTGCCGTCCAATCCGTGGCTGGCGGTGGGTTGGCGGGATCGCGCGGGCATTTCATTCCCGGTTGCCGGATATCTCAGGCGGCGTAAGATCGACTTCATCGCGCAGCGCGTGGACAGGATCGATGCCGCGGCCAACACCCTGACGCTGGCGGATGGTGCAACCGTGTCCTATGACTATCTGGTCATCGCCACCGGTCCCAAGCTGGCCTTCGACGAAGTGCCGGGCGCGGGTCCCGGGGGTGGGCATTCGCAGTCCATCTGCACGGTGGACCATGCCGAAAAGGCCCGGGAAGCCTACCGGGAATTCCTCAAGGACCCGGGACCGATCGTCGTCGGCGCCATGCCCGCGGCGAGCTGCTTCGGGCCGGCATACGAGTTCGCGTTCATCCTCAGTACTGACCTGAAGCGTCGCAGGATCCGCAACAAGGTACCGATCACCTTCGTCACCAGCGAGCCCTACATTGGCCATCTCGGCCTTGGGGGCGTCGGCGACTCCAAGAGCATGCTCGAGTCGGAACTGCGCAACAACGACATCAAGTGGGTCACGAATGCGAGGACGACCAGGCTCGAGGCAGGGAAGCTGCATGCGACGGAGCTCGATCGCAACGGCCAGGCGGTGAAGGAGCATGAGATACCCTTCAAGTTCGCGATGATGCTGCCTGCCTTCAAGGGTGTGGATGCCGTGGCCGCAGTCGAGGGGCTTTGCAACCCGCGCGGGTTCGTGATCGTCGATGAGCACCAGCGGAGCAAGAAGTATCCGAACATCTACGCCGCTGGCGTCTGCATCGCCATTCCGCCGGTGGAAGCGACGCCGGTCCCGACCGGAGCGCCCAAGACCGGTTACATGATCGAGACCATGGTGAGCGCCATCGTGCACAACATCGCGTCCGACATCGCCGGCCTGCCGGCCACGGCCAAGGCCACCTGGAACGCCATTTGCCTCGCCGACATGGGGCACACCGGCGTAGCGTTCGTGGCCTTGCCCCAGATCCCGCCCCGCAACGTCAACTGGTTCCGCAAGAGCCGCTGGGTGCACTGGGTCAAGATCGGATTCGAGAAATACTTCATCCACAAGATGAAGCGCGGCAACTCGGAGCCTGTCTACGAGAAATTCATGTTGAGGGCGCTGGGCATCAGGCGCCTGGACGCGAAATGAAGACCACGATTGGACGCGACATCCTCGGCATCCTCGCCTTGAAGGCGGTCCTGATCGCAGGGCTCTATCTGTTCCTGGTCCGGCCTTCGTCACGTCCATCCCAGGACGCGCAGGCGACGGCGGCGGCCGTCACTGGCGCCTCCCCCGCAACGAGCCTCGAGGTGAGCAAATGACCGATTCGACGCTGCTGGAACTCTCGCGCTGGCAGTTTGCCATCACGGCCCTCTATCACTTCCTGTTCGTGCCGCTGACGCTCGGACTGTCGGTGCTGGTGGCCATCATGGAGAGCGTGTTCGTCATGACGGGTCGCACCGTGTGGCGTGACATGACCCGGTTCTGGGGAACGCTGTTCGGCATCAACTTCGCGATGGGAGTCGCGACCGGCATCACGATGGAGTTCCAGTTTGGCACGAACTGGGCTTACTACTCGCACTACGTCGGCGACATTTTCGGCGTGCCGCTGGCGATCGAAGGGTTGATGGCGTTCTTCCTGGAGGCGACGTTCATCGGCCTGTTCTTTTTCGGCTGGGATCGGTTGTCGCGCGTGCAGCATCTGGCCGTGACCTGGCTGGTGGCCATCGGCAGCAATCTCTCGGCGCTCTGGATCCTGATCGCGAACGGCTGGATGCAGAATCCCGTGGGCGCGCATTTCAATCCGGACACCATGCGCATGGAACTGACCTCCATTGCGGCCGTGATCTTCAATCCCGTCGCCCAGTCCAAGTTCGTGCACACCGTGAGCGCGGGCTACGTGACCGGCGCCATGTTCGTGCTTTCAATCAGCGCCTGGTTCATGTTGAAGGGCAGGCATCTGGAGGTTGCGCGCCGCTCCGCGACTGTCGCGGTCAGCTTCGGATTGGCCGCGGCGCTTTCGGTGGTCGTGCTGGGCGATGAGAGCGGCTATACCGCGAACCAGCACCAGAAGATGAAGATCGCGGCGATCGAGAGCATGTGGCACACCGAGCCCGCGCCAGCGCCATTCGTCGCCTTCGGCATTCCGGACGTGGCCAACCGGACCACGCATGCGCAAGTGAAGATCCCGTGGCTGCTGGGTCTCATCGCCACGCGCTCCACGGACCAGGAGGTGCAGGGCATCTACGAGCTGGTCGCGGCCGCACGCGAACGCATCGTGGCGGGCATCCCGGCCTACACGGCCTTGCGGACGCTGCGCGGCCATCCCGGGGATGCCGCGGCGCGCGCAACGCTCGAGTCGCACGCGGCGGATCTCGGCTATGCGCTCCTGCTGCGCCGCTATGTGGCGGATCCTGCGCAGGCCACGGCGGCCCAGATCGATCAGGCGGCGTGGGATACGGTGCCGTCGGTGGGATGGCTGTTCTGGTCATTCCGCCTGATGGTGGCCATGGGGTTCTTCTTCATCGCGCTGTTCGCGTGGGGATTCTGGCTGGCCGCCAGGCGCAGCTTCGAGCGTCGAGCGGGATTCCTGCGCATGGCGCTCTGGAGCCTGCCGCTGCCGTGGCTGGCGGCGGAACTGGGCTGGGTGGTGGCCGAACACGGACGGCAACCCTGGGCGATCGAGGGCGTGCTGCCGACATTTCTCGCCGTCTCGCCCATCCCCACGTCGAGTGTGGCGATGAGCCTGGTGGGCTTCGTCCTGTTCTACACGACACTTGCGGTGGTGGACGTGATGTTGCTTCGCAAGTACATCCGCCTGGGTCCAGGTTCCTCCACCATCCCGGCGCAACACTGAGGGAGCGAACGATGCCTATCGACTATGCAACCCTGAAAATCATCTGGTGGCTGCTGCTGGGCATACTCCTGGCCGGTTTCGCGATCATGGACGGATTCGACCTGGGCGCGGCCATCCTGCTGCCATTCGTCGCGCGCACGGATGCGGAGCGGCGCGTCGCCATCAACACGGTCGGACCGGTGTGGGAGGGGAACCAGGTCTGGTTGATCCTGGGTGGCGGCGCCATCTTCGCGGCCTGGCCGGCGCTCTACGCGGCGAGTTTTTCTGGATTCTACCTGGCGATGCTGCTGGTGCTCGCCGCATTGATCCTGCGGCCGGTCGGGTTCAAGTTCCGCAGCAAGATGCCCGGGTCGACATGGCGGAGCTCGTGGGACTGGCTGCTGTTCGCCGGCGGCATCGTGCCCGCGCTGGTGTTCGGCGTCGCCATGGGAAACCTGCTCGAAGGCGTGCCGTTTGGTTTCGACAGCGAACTGCGCGCGCACTACGAATTCGGTCTGTTCGATCTGCTCAATCCGTTTGCGTTGCTGTGTGGCCTCGTGTCCGTGGCCATGCTCGCGACCCACGGCGCGCGCTACCTCGCGCTCAAGGCCGACGGTGAGGTGGCGGCCCGGGCGGCCGGCCTGAGTCGCTGGACCGCTTTGACGTGGCTGGTGCTGTTCGCCATCGGTGGAATCTGGCTTGCCCACAGCGGATTCGGTTATCAGATCGCGTCGGGTGCGGTGGCGGGTGCTGCCCCCGATCCGCTGGCCAAGTCGGTCGTGGCCGCTCCCGGCGCCTGGCTCGCAAACTACCGGCATTGGCCCTTGGCCCGTGCGCTGCCCGTGCTGGGGCTGCTGGCTCCCTTGGGGCTGTCACTGGCGCCCCGGGCGCGTGCGCCGGGAATCCTGTTCGTGGGCAGTGCGCTCGGGGTCGCGTGCGTCATCGGAACCACCGGCGTGAGCCTGTTTCCGTTCCTGCTGCCTTCGTCTTCGGAACCCTCCAGCAGCCTGACGGTGTGGGATGCATCGAGCAGTGCGCGCACGTTGTGGATCATGTTGCTGGCGACGGCCGTGTTCCTGCCGATCGTGCTGGCGTACACGGCCTGGGTCTACCGCGTGCTGCGAGGTCGCGTGACGGTGGCACACGTGGAAGCCAATCCCGATTCCACCTATTGATGCGAGGCGAGTGCGATGTGGTACTTCAGCTGGATACTGGGTCTTGGGCTGGCGAGTGCATTTGCGATCCTGAATGCGATGTGGTTCGAGCTCGACGCCGACCGGCAGGCGCGGGAGCGGCCGGCGGACACCCGGAACATTTCCTGATCGCATCGACGTGCGCGAGCCTGAGGAGTACGCGGCGGAGAAGCAGGTCGCGGCCATCATCCGCGCGTCGCCCACAGGGGGGCGGCATCGCCGCCTGAAAGTCGGCCCGATTGCCCGTCATCACTGGCGGTGGGTGCCAAGCGGATTTGTTTGCCGGCGGGATTGACGCTACATTGGGTCGTGCCGGGAAGATTACCAAGCAAGAACAGAGCGTTACGAGTCCCAGGGACGATCTCGTGGCCGTGAGCTTCGACACCGCGACCAGCGCCAGGCGCTGGGCGCGCAGTGGCCTGCTGCTGCTCGTGATCTACGCCAGCCTGCGTGCCGCGGCCATGGCGATCGCCAAGCCCTTCTGGTACGACGAGCTCTTCACCTGGGCGATGACCCATCAGCCCGATGTCGCGACGTTGTGGAATGCGCTGCTCAACGGCGGCGACAGCATGACGCCCGTGTTCGAACTGGTGGAGCGCGCCTGCGTCGGCCTGCCGCTGCCGGAACTGGGGATGCGCCTGCCCTCCATCGCAGGCATCGTCTGTGTGCTGCTCTGCCTGTTCGCTTTCGTGGGCCGGCGCAGCGGCGCGTTCTATGGCCTGATTGCGGCCAGCATCGCCTTGCTGACCCAGCTCTACGATCCGTTCGCGGTCGAAGCGCGGGCCTACAGCCTGCTCGCGGCCTGTGTCGCGCTGGCGCTGGTCGCGTACCAGCGTGCGCCCGCCCCGGCGTGGGTGGCGCTGATGGGGTTCGCGCTCGTACTGGGCCAATGCCTGCACTACTACGCCATCTTCGCGTTCCTGCCGTTCATCGCGGCTGAGCTGTATCTCACCTGGCAGACGCGGCGAGCGCGGGTTGGGGTCTGGATCGCGCTGGCCGTAGGCGCCGCGCCGCTCGGCTTCTTCTGGCCGCTGCTCGCGCGCTTCAAGGTGCTGTACGGCGATACGTTCTGGGCGCGGCCGATGCTCGGCACGCTCTACGACGCCTACGGCTACTTCCTCAAGGTATCCCCGTTCTGGGGCCTCGCGATTGCGGTGGTTTGCGGGCTGGCGATCATCGGCGCGCTGACCTGGGTGCATGCCGATTTTCCCGCGCATGAAGATCACGTGCCGCCGCACGAGCGGGTGCTGGTGTTCGTGCTGCTGGCGATGCCCGCGCTGGTGTTTGCGGCCACGCTGCTGGTCGGTGGCGCGTTCTCTTCGCGCTACGTGCTGTACGCCGTTTTGGGCGTGCCGCTGGCCGTCGGTCTGATCCTGCCGCGGATCGGTCGTCCCGCGAGCATCGTGCTCTGCAGCCTGCTGGTCCTCGCGCTGGTGCTGCAGGAATCGGCGTTCTGGTTGTTCCACGCCCGCGCGCCGGGCCGCATGGCGTCTCCGGCGGCGGGAGCCGAAGCCCTGCTGCTGCGTGCGAACCGCCCTGGGCTGCCCGTCGTGGTCTCCGATTCGCACGACTACTTCGTGTTGACGCACTATGCCTCGCCGATGGTGGCGGAACGGTTGTACTGGATCGCAGACGCCGCGGCGTCGCTCGAGTATGCGGGCTCCGATACCGATGATCGGACGCTGCCGCTGCTGGCGCGCTATTTCCCGCTCAAGGTGGACCACCTTGACCACTTCGTCGCACAGCACCCCCAATACCTGTTGTATTCGTCGCAGGTCGACGACGACCTCGCGAGCGCTGACTGGTGGCCGCAGCGGTTGCTGCGCGATGGCTTCCAGGTCACGGCCGTCGCGGCCGACAACGCGGCATTGGTGTTCCTCGTGAGCGCGCCGGCCCCGCGGTGAGGGCATGGGTTTCGAGCCGGATCCGCCATATATCTGCGCATTAATTCACCGTTAGTTTGCGGTCGTTGACGCTCCGGTCCATAAGCTGCGGCCCGGCTTCATCACGACGGAATCGCGCCCAGCCATGAACCGCACCCGGTCGTTCGCGGCCCCGACAAGCTTTGTCATCGCCATGGTCGCCGCCTTCCAGGCACCGGCACGGGCTGCGGACGCAACCCAGCCCGTGCAACCGGCCGCGGCTTCCGCCGCGGCGACGCCATCCTCCGTCGCCGATGCGCAGGCGGAGGAAGTCGTGGTCACCGGCCAGATGGTGCCCGGCTCGGTGATCGGCGACATCCCGCCGGAAAACCAGCTCAACCAGCGCGACATCGCCGCCTACGGCGTCAGCACCATCAACGATCTGCTGAGCGAGATTTCCGAGCAGACCCAGAGCGACCAGGGGCGCGACAGCAGCGCGGCGCCCATCATCCTGGTCAACGGCAAGCGCGTGTCCGGCGTGAATGAAGTGGGGGACCTGCCCACCGAATCCATCCTGCGGGTCGACATCCTGCCCGAGGAAGTGGCGCTCAAGTACGGTTACGGCGCGCAGCAGAAGGTGGTGAACATCATCCTCAGGCGCAACTTCCTCGCCAAGGTGGTCGACGTCAACGGCAACGTGTCGGGCCAGGGCGGCGGCGAGAACGGCAGCGCGGATCTCAGCTACAGCCGCATCCACGACAACGACCGGCTCAACATCGTCGGACGCGTGCGGGCGCAGGCGGCGCTGCGTGAAAGCGATCGCGATGTCTCCTCGACCGCGGGGACCGTGAGCGATCCCACCGGCACCCTCGGCGACGACAGCGACGCACGCACGCTGCGACCGGCCAGCGACAACTACTCCGTGAACGCGGTCATGGCGCATTCGTTGTCGCAGTCGCTCACCGCGTCGTTCAATGCCATGGCAAGCTACCAGACCAGCCGCGCGCTGGACGGCTTCCCGGCCGCCACGCTGGACGTGCCGGCCGACAGTCCCTACGCGCAGAGCGCGGATGACACGAAGCTCGACCGCTACCTGTCGGATGTCACCTTGCGGCAGGACATGGACACGACGTCGGCCCACGCCGGCGTCACGCTGAACGACGACCTGTCGAAGACCTGGCGGCTCTCCGCCATCGGCAGCTATGACTACAGCGACTCGCGCACGCGCTCGGATCGCGGCTACGATGTCACTGCGTTGCAGGCGGGGATCGATGCCGGAACCATCAATCCCTACGGGCCGCTGCCGCTGTCGACGTTGGGTTCGATCAGTCGGCAGAATGCGACCGCCATCAGCAACAGCGGCAGCGCCAGCGTGGTGGCCAACGGCGCGGTGTACACGCTGCCGGCCGGCGATATCGCGACCAGCATCAGGGTGGGCGGTAATTTCAGCGCACTGGATTCAGCGAGCGCGGGCCAGGCCGGGTCGAATGCCACGCGCACCCAGTTCGACGCGCAGGTCAGCGTGGACGTGCCCTTGACCAGCACCACCAACCAAGTGCTGGCTGCGGTGGGCGATCTCAGCGCCAACCTCACCGGCGCCGTGACCGACGTGTCGGGGTACGGCACGCTCGGTACGCTGGGTTATGGATTGCACTGGACGCCCGTCACGGGCCTGAGCCTGCTGGCGTCGGTCAATGAAGACCACCAGGTGCCCTCGCTCGCACAGCTCAATGGACCGCTGGTCACGACTTCCAACGTGCGACTGTACGATTACGTGCAGGGGGAGACCGTCACCGTCACGCAGACCTCGGGCGGCAACCCCGGCCTCACGGCCGATGATCGCCATGTCTTCAAGCTGGGCGCCACGTGGGCGGTGATCAGCAAGACCTCGCTCAAGCTGAACCTGACCGCCAACTACATCGACAGCGTGACGCGCGATGCCATCGGATCGCTCGGCACCGCGACGGCCGCCACCGAGGCGGCGTTCCCCGATCGCTTCCAGCGTGACGACGATGACACGCTGGTGGCGGTGGACGATCGTGCCGTGAACTTCGCCCGCGAGGAGCGCCGCGACGTGCGCTGGGGATTCAACCTCACCAAGGTGCTGCGCCAGCCCACGCGCCCGACGCGACCGGTGGGCGCCGGAGCGCAAGGCCAGGGCTTCCGGCAGGGACCCGGCGGCAATGGACCCGGCGGCAATGGTCCGGGCGGCAATGCTCCTGGCGGCGCGCCGAACAGTCCGCCCAATACTGCGACCGGAAGCTCGTCGGCAACGGGAGCACCGGGCAGTGCGGCTGCGGCCGGCACTTCGACTGACGCCAGCGCCACGGCGCCGGACCAACTGGAAGAAGTTGTCGTCACCGCCACGCGACCCAGCGCTCGCGGGTTCGGCGGCCCCCGCATGCGGCGCGATGGCAGGTTCGGTGATGGACCGCCGGAGGGGCCGCCTGGCGGTGGCCCCGATGGCATGGGTCCGCCGGAGGGCGGAGGTCCTCCCGGAGGCGGCTTTGGCGGACCGGCTGGAGGCGGCGGTGGCGGAGGTCCCGGCGGCGGCCCGGGTGGCGGTCCTGGCGGTCGCGGAGGGGGCGGCTTCGGTGGCGGCAATGGGGCGCAGCTCGATGTGTCGCTCTATCACAGCTGGTATTTCCGCGACGATGTGCGCCTCACGGCGGCCAGTCCCGCGATCGACCTGCTCGATGGCGGAACCATCGGATCGATGGGCCAGGCGCGTCACAACCTGCAGCTCAATGCCGGCGTCATCGACAACGGCATCGGCTTCAGGCTCAGCGGCAGCTGGACCAGCCCGATCAGCGTCAGCGACAGCGGCAACGGCTCGGGCGCGCTCCACTATTCCTCGATCGCGACCGCCAGCGTGCGCCTGTTCGCCAACCTGCAGCAACGCTTCCCCGGCAAGCAATGGGCGCGTGGCACGCGCGTCACGCTGTCGGTGAGCAACGTGTTCAACACCCACCAGGACATCCGCAACGGCAACGGCGTGACGCCGCAGATCTACCAGCCGGCGTTCCTGGATCCCATGGGGCGCACGTTCGGACTGGCGTTCAGGCGCCTGTTCTGACTGCTATGATTGGACGAAAATCGATCCGATCGTGTCAGGGAGGGGGCGATGGGGAACAGTCGATCAACGGTCCGCGGCGCCGGACTGAAATGCGTTTCCATCCTGGCGGTGAGCTCCGCCCTGGGCGTCCTGACCTGCCGCGCGGCGCCGCCCGGCATGACGGACGTCGAGGAGATGGTGGCCCGAAGCCAGATCGAGGATCTCCTCTCCCGCTACACACTCACCCACACCAGCGGTGACGTGCAGGGCTATGCCAGCCTGTTCACCGAAGACGCCGATCTGCTCGGCGTGAAGGGCCGGGACGCCATCCTCAGGATGGCGCAGGGCGAAGCCGACAAGATGTATGCGCTGGGGGTGTCCACCGAAGGCGACTACAAGTTCGGCTTCATGCGATCGCATGTGTTCAATCCGGTCATCGACATCATCGACGCGACGCATGCCAGGAGCATCAGCTTCCTGCAGGTGGTGGTCCCGGACATCGACAAGGGCAGCGTGCCGACGATCCTGTTCGAGGGCACTTACCTGGACGAGTACCGCAAGGTCGGCGGCAAGTGGCTGTTCTCGAAGCGGCGTTCGGCGGGCAACTCGTTGATGAAGGATCCCGGGCTGGGCGCGAAACTCGGCCTGGGTCCGAACGCCGCCAAGCCCAAGGTGCAGCAGTGAGCGGCCCGGCGCGGCGGGCATGGGCGCTGGTCGCGGGCGCCATGCTCGGATGCGCAAGCGCCCATGCGCATCACTCCTTCGGCATGTTCGACAAGAGCCAGTGCAAGGAAATGACCGGCACGGTCAAGGCATTCCAGTTCCTCTATCCGCACAGCTGGATCTGGCTGACTGTGCCCACCGCCGCCGGCGTCGAGACCTGGGCGTTCGAGGGCACCGACCCGGCGTCATTGCGCGCTCGCGGCTGGTCACAGGACTCGGTCAAGCCGGGCGACAAGATCACGCTGGAATACTGGCCGCTGCGCGACGGCCGGAAAGGCGGCAGTTACATCCAGGTCACGCAGCCGGACGGAAAAGTGCTGACCGTCTTCTCCTGCGGCGGCCTGCCGGCGGACGCGCCCAAATGAGGGGCGGCCAAATGAGGGGCGGCCAAATAAGGGGCGGAAAGGGGCTTGCAGCCGCCTGCGGCCACGGCGTGGTGCGCTGGGCCGCGCTGGTGTCGATCGCCGCGTCGTGTTCCGCAGTGAATGCCGCCGGCACCGCCGTCGGCGATCCGCCTTCGGCCGCCGTGCAGCGCGCCTGGTCGGGCACCTGGGTCACGAGCGTCGAAAGCACCGGGCAGGGAATCCAGGACTGCTGTCGTGGCCCCGGCACCCAGGTGCCTTTCACGCCGAAGTACCGTGCCGTGCGCGATGCCTACGCCAACCAGGCGCTCGACAACACGCAGGTCGCCATCACCAATTCCCAGCAGTGCCTGACGCCGGGCGTGCCCGGGATCCTGACGCATCCCATCAGTTTCGAGATCCTGTTTTCGCTGGGACGCGCCACTATGCTGGTCGAGGACGGCAGCGTCCGCAGATTGTGGCTGTCCAACGACCGTCCACCGCCGTACACCAGCCACACTGCGCTCGGATATTCGATCGCCCGGTGGGAAGGGCAGACCCTGGTGGTGCACACCGACCATCTCTCGCCGGCGGCCGACCTGTTCATGAGCAGCGGCATCCACATGACCGACCACTCCGTGGTCGAGGAGCGCCTGCACCTGGCGAAGTCGGGAGACCTGCTCATCGACACCACGGTCACCGATCCGGAAATGTTCACCAAGCCGTTCCGCTACACGCGGAACTACAAGAAAGTACCGGGCACGTTCGAGGTGGGATGCGCGGCCAACAATCGCGACGACGACAGCAAGTCGCCGGATCTGGCGCCGCCGTTCTGAGCCGGGCTGCGCGCTGACGACGGTCGGATGCGTCTTTTCCGGGGTGCTGCGCGTCGAGCCTGTATATTGGCGGCAGGAGTTCCTGCATGAATTCATCCGTCATCCGCCCGCTGCGCGAGCTGCCGCTGTCCATCCTCGATCTCGCCTGGATTCCCGAAGGCAGCAACGCCGCGACCGCGCTCGGCCACTCGCGCGATCTGGTGCAGCACGCCGAAAGCTGGGGTTTCAACCGGCACTGGGTCGCCGAACACCACAACATGCCGGGTGTGGCCTGCACGGCGACGGCGGTGGTGCTGGGCTACCTGGCCGCCGCGACGCGGCGCATCCGGGTCGGATCCGGTGGCGTCATGCTGCCCAACCACGCGCCACTGATCATCGCCGAACAGTTCGGCACGCTCGATACGCTCTATCCCGGCCGCATCGACCTGGGCCTGGGTCGCGCACCCGGCACCGATGGCCTGACGGTGCGCGCGCTGCGACGCGATCCCGCCAACGCCGAGCACTTCGCGTCGGACGTGCAGGAGCTGCAGTACTTCTTCGACGCCGAGGCCGCCCGCGGCCGCGTGCAGGCCGTGCCGGCCGCCGGCCGCAACGTGCCGATCTGGATCCTGGGTTCCTCGACCTGGGGCGCGCAGCTCGCCGCGGCACTCGGGCTGCCGTTCGCGTTCGCGGCCCATTTCGCGCCGCGCGACCTGGAACAGGCGCTGCACCTGTATCGCAGCGGCTTCAAGCCCTCACCGCAGCTCGAGCGCCCGTACGTGATGGTCGGCGTGCACGTGTACGCCGCGGATACCGACGCCGAAGCACGACTGCTGGCCACGACCCTGCAGCAGATGTTCCTCGCCCTGCATGCGGGCCGGCCGCGCGCCCTGCAGCCGCCGCGCGCCGACCTCGAGCAGGTCACGCCCGCTGCCGATCTCGCCGGCGTCGTCGCCACCATGCGCTACGCATCGATCGGAACGCGCGATCGCGTGCTCGCCAACCTGGCAGAGATCGCCGGACGCACCCAGGCGGACGAGCTGATCATCGCGGCGCCCATGTTCGACCATGCGGCGCGGATGCATTCCTACGAGCTCATCGCACCGTCGACATGGCAGTGATCGGCAGGGGTCTTGTCGCGCCAACGGCCGGGAAGTGCTCACGTTCAAGGGGGGAGTCATGACCTGTATTTCAATCATCCCGTCGCCACGCGGGACGTTCTCTGTCGTGGGTCTGCTCGCAGCGCTGGGTGCGCTGTGCCTGCTTTCGACGACACAAGCCAGGGCGGACGAGGATCGGGCCGCGCTGGCACGCAACAAGGCCCTGGCCGTGGGATTCATCGACACGCTGTTCAACCGGCACGATGCCCGCGCAGCCTACGAAAAGTATGCGTCGCCACGCTTCCATCATCATGCCCAATGGGCGGGACCCGGCACGCCCGAGGAGATCGTCGCGCACGATATCGAAGCGGGCGCGCGCATGTCGAACGGCGGCAAGTCGAAGCGCGAAATCAAGCAGGTGGTGGCCGAGGGCGACCTGGTGGTCGTGCATTCGCAGGCCAGCGGCAATGCGGATGACGGCCAGGAAATCCAGAACCCCAAGAAAGGCAATCAGAAAGGGCCCAAGACCGGTGAGGAAATCGTCGACATCTTCCGCGTCGAGAACGGCAAGCTGGCCGAACACTGGGAAGTCTCGCAACCCACCACCGATCTCACGGACGTGTACTGACGCTCGGGGGCGGCTGGTGTAGGCTGATCGCCATGGACGATCTCAAGGCCATCGCGCGCCGGGCCATGTTCGACAACGGCCTGCAACCGGATTTTCCCGACGCCGCCATCCGGCAGGCCAATTCGATCGCCGCCGCGGCGATCTCCCGTGATCCGCAGCTCCGCGACCTGCGTGCGCTGCCCTGGTCGTCGATCGACAACGACGATTCGCGCGACCTGGATCAGCTCGAGGTCGCGCAGCCCGGCGCGGATGGCGCGACGCGCATCCTGGTCGCCATCGCCGATGTCGAGGAGCTGGTGAAGAGGGACTCGCCGATCGACCAGCATGCCAGCGCCAACACGACCTCGGTGTACACGGCGGCGCAGACCTTTCCCATGTTGCCGGAACGGCTCTCCACCGACCTGAGTTCGTTGGGCGCGGGGGAGGAGCGACTCGCGCTGGTCATGGACATGACCGTGACGCCGGCAGGCGAGCTCGCGGCGGAGGCCGTGTACCGCGCGCGGGTCTTCAACCGCGCCAAGCTGGCGTATGACAGCGTGGCGGCCTGGCTCGATGGCAAATCGCCGGCGCCGGGGCCCGTGGCGGCGGTGAACGGCATGGATGAGCAGCTGCGCCTGCAGGATCGGGTCGCGCAGCAGCTGCGTCGATCCCGGCAGGCGCAGGGCGCGCTGTGCTTCGACACCGTCGAAGCGCGTCCGGTGTTCGACGAGCAGACGCTCACGGACCTGAGGATTGACCAGCGCAACCGCGCCAAGGACCTGATCGAGGATTTCATGGTGGCGGCCAACGGCGTGGTGGCGCGCTTCATGGCCGGCAAGGGCCGCATGTCGCTGCGGCGCGTGCTGCGCGTGCCCGAGCGTTGGGACCGCATCGTCGCGGTGGCTGCGCGCGCCGGCGGCCGACTGCCGGCGGCGCCCGACGCCCGGGCGCTCAACCAGTTCCTCATGCAGCGGCGTGAAGCCGATCCCGACACCTATCCCGATCTGTCGCTGTCGGTGATCAAGCTGCTCGGAGCCGGGGAATACGCCGTGGATCTGCCGGGACAGGCCGCGCCCGGACACTTCGGTCTCGCGGTCCGCGACTACATGCATTCCACCGCGCCCAACCGGCGGTATCCCGATCTGATCGGCCAGCGGCTGCTCAAGGCCGCCCTGGCGGACCAGCCCGCGCCGTACACGGCGGAGGCATTGCGGGCCCTGGCCACCCATTGCACGGAGCAGGAGAAGAACGGCGCCAAAGTGGAGCGCGTGGTGCGCAAGGCGGCGAGCGCCATCCTGCTCGCGCCGCACATCGGCGAGCAGTTCAGCGGCATCGTCACGGGCGCGTCGGAGAAGGGCACCTGGGTGCGGCTGGACCATCCGGTGGCGGAAGGCCGCATCATGAAAGGCTACGAAGGCCTGGACGTGGGCGATCGGGTCCGAGTGCAGTTGCTGGAAGTCAATCCGGATCGCGGCTTCATCGATTTCAGGCGGGTGTGACAGCCATGGCTTTGCTTCCCTTCGACCCCGAAGTGGCCTACAGCGATCCGGAATTCCTGGCCAGCGACGATGCGCGGCCGCTGCGCATCCTGGCCGAGTACCTGGGGCCGCTGCGCAGTTTCCGCGAAGCCGGCGTGCACGGCACCATCGTGTTTTTCGGTTCGGCGCGCCTGACCGCGGAAGGTCCGCTGGGCCGCTACTACCAGGCGGCGCGCGAGCTGGCCGCCGCCATCACCCGCTGGTCGGCCAGCCTGCAATCCGGCAGGCAACGCTACGTGATCTGTTCCGGTGGTGGCGGCGGCATCATGGAGGCCGCCAATCGCGGCGCCACCGAAGCCGGCGGACGCACCATAGGCCTCAACATTTGTCTGCCGCACGAGCAGCACCCGAACAGTTTCATCACGCCGGAACTGTCGTTCGAGTTCCACTACTTCTTCATGCGCAAGCTCTGGTTCGCGCATCTGGCGCGGGCGCTGGTGGTGTTTCCAGGCGGCTTCGGCACGCTCGACGAGCTGACGGAAATCCTGACGCTCTCGCAGACCGGCAAACTCGATACGAAGATTCCCGTCGTGCTGTTCGGCAAGGAATACTGGAACGAGATCATCGATTTCGAAGCGTTGGTCCGGCATGGCATGATCGGCGCCGCCGACCTGAAGCTGTTCGACTATGCGGACGATGTGGACACCGCGCTGCAGCTGATCCAGGCGCAGCTGAGCGCGCCCGCCGCCCGTGACGAGCCGGTGTTCGCGCATTCGAAGACCAGGCGGCCGGGGAGAGCGCGCACCTAGGTCGGCGCGGGGCGTGGCAGGGCGGTTGCCCGTCCTGCTATTGTCGGCAATTGTGCAACGGCGGGGGTGATTCATGCGCAAGCTGGCTTTGCTCTTCACGATGGCGGCGATCACCGGCGCCAGCCATGCAGCCGCGCCCGACACGGTGGCCACGCCCCACCTCAACTATCCCGGCAAGGTGTTGAACCTGACGGGCCTCGTGTACGAATCGCTGCCCGGCTACCGGCCGCTGCAACTCGAGCTGTACCTGCCCACCGCGGTGCTCAAGCCCAGGCTCAAGCCCGCGGTGATCTGGCTGCATGGCGGTGGCTGGATGGTGGGCGATCCGCGCGCCGTCGGCATTCTTTCCAAGGCATTTCCCGACTGGCCCACGGTGTTGGCCAGGCTCGCCGCGCGCGGCTACGTGGTCGCCGGAGTGAGTTACCGTTTCAGCAGGGAGAGCCACTTTCCCGCGGCCATCGGCGACGTGAAAGCCGCGGTGCGCTGGCTGCGCATGAACGCGGCGACCTACGGCATCGATCCGGACCACATCCTGGTCTGGGGCGCATCGGCCGGCGGCCAACTCGCGGCGCTGCTCGGCACTTCGTGCAATGCCAAGGCGCTGGAGCCGGCCACCGATCATCCGGAAATCTCCAGCTGCGTGCAGGGCGTGATCGACTGGTTCGGTCCCACCGATTTCAGCCAGATGGACGCGGAGGCGGCGCTGCCGCACGACGCGAGCAAGTCGAAAGCCGAAATGCCCGCGCCCGATCCGGGCCTCTCACGGCCGGCCACTGGCCCGCAGCTGCATGACGCCGCGGGTTCGGCGGAGTCGAACCTGCTCGGCTGCGCGCTGCGCGAATGCCCGGCCGGCCGGGTGCAGTCGGCCAACCCGATTACCTACATCAGCGCCAGCACGCCGCCGTTCCTCATCATGCACGGCACCGCCGACACCGCCGTGCCCATCGAACAGAGCCAGATCCTCTACGAGGCCCTCAAGGCCAAGGGCGTCGAGGCGCAGCTGGTGCGCGTGCCGGGCGTGAACCACATGTTCAACGGCGCCACCGATGCGGAGGCGCGCGGCATCATCGACACGGTGTTCAAGTTCATCGATGCCCACGCCAGGCCCGCGGCGCCCGCGCGCTGAGCGCTTCGCTTCGCCACGAACCATGGCGCCGCTGCGCGATGCGGATTTCATGCGACAGGCGCTCATCGAGGCGCGTGCCGCGGAAGCGGCCGGCGAGGTGCCGGTGGGCGCCGTGCTGGTGCGCGACGGGGTCGTGATGGCGCGCGGCGCAAATCAACCGGTGGCCAGCCACGACCCTGCGGCGCACGCGGAAATCGTGGCGCTGCGCGCCGGCGGCGTGGCGTGCCGGTCCTATCGCCTCGAGGACTCCACCCTGTACGTGACGCTCGAGCCGTGCCTGATGTGCGCGGCGGCCATGGTGCACGCGCGGCTCAGGCGCGTGGTGTTCGGCGCCTTCGATCCCCAGCAGGGTGCGGCCGGCAGTCTCATCGACGCCTTCAACCTGCCGGGGCTCAATCACCGCGTCGATGTGTTCGGCGGCGTGCTCGACGAGGAATGTGGTGCGCTGCTACGGGATTTTTTTCGTCGCCGTCGCGGTTGAACTCGCGGCGGTCACCGTCCCCGAGGCGGCGCTGGCGCCCGCCTGGCCCCATTCCAGCACCGTGAGGAACTGCCGCACCTGCTCGACGAATTCCGCCGGTTCCCAGCCACGCGCATAGCCGCGCTTGACCTGCGAGAACCACTGCTCCTGGGCCAGCAGCGGCAGCTCCTGGCGCACGTCCTCCCAGCGATCGGGATTGCCGCCGCGCGACTGCACCAGCACCCGCGCGTCCTCCAGGTGCCCGTAGCCCACGTTGTAGGCCGCCAGCGCCAGCCAGGTGCGATCCGGTTCCTGGATGCGGTCCGGAATCTGGCCGATCACCTGCACCAGGTAGCGCGCGCCGCCGAGGATGTTCTGTTGCGGATCGTCGCGGTTGGCGATGCCGGCGATGCGCGCGGCCGCGGGCGTCAGCATCATGATGCCCTTGGCGCCATCGGCCGACTGCGCAGTCATCACCCACTTGGATTCCTGGTAGCCGACGGCGGCCAGCAGCCGCCAGTCCAGACCGGTTTCCCTGGCTGCCGCTTCGAACCACGGCTGCAGCGTGGGCAGCTGCTGCATGATGTCGGTCTGCAGCCGCCGGGCGGCTTCATAGTCGAGGATGTCGGCGGGCGGCGTGGCCTCGCGCGCGAGGCGCGCGAGCAGACCGGAGCTGCGCGCCGCTGCGAGGAAGCGGTTGGCGGCGTCGCGCAGGTCCAGGCCGTCGGGCCGCACCACCCACTGCACGGCGCGCGGGTCGGGCAGCGTGAAGGCCGCCACCGTGTCGGGATACAGATGGCGACTGAAGGCGTACTCGTTGCTGTCCACGATGGCGTAATCCGAATCGCCGGTGGTCACCCAGTCGAGCGGATCCGCCTGCTCACGCGGCAATTCGGTCCAGGCCAGGTACGGCGCACCATTGCCGCGGATCTCGCTGAGCAACTGCCGCTGCGGGCTGCCGGCCGGCACCACCAGGCGCGCGCCGCGCAGCGAGCCGATGTTGTGCGGCGTGGTCCGACCGCGCCGCTGCACCACGAGCTGCGGGATTTCCTGGTAGGCAAGCGTGCTCAGCCCGATCCGGCGCCACGCCTCGGTGGCGGTGATCTGCGCCGCGGCCATGTCGACGCTGCCGTCGGCCAGCATCTGCCGCATGGTCTGCAGGTCGCGGACCGGCCGCACCACCAGCTGCAGGTCGAGCGATTTCGCGAACGCCTCGGCGAGACGGAATTCGAAGCCCTCGGGCCCGTCGGTGCCGAGGTAGTAGCAGGTGGGGGCGTTGAGCGTCACCACCCGCAGCTGGCCGCGGGCGCGCAGCTCCTGCATCACGGAGGTGTCCGGGGTGCAGGCGACGAGCAGCAGGGCGAGCGTCCAGCCCAGCAAGCCTGCACCTGTCGCGGCTTTTCCGGTTAGAATAACGGGCTCCCGGGAGAGGTACCGAAGTGGTCACAACGGCGCCGACTCGAAATCGGATGGTCGGTTAATCCCGGCACGTGGGTTCGAATCCCACCCTCTCCGCCACTCAAGACTACTCTTCTCTTCTGCCCAGGGTTCACCTTCCCAGGGTTCATCATCCAAGGGCCGCCATCCACAGCAGGTCCGCCCACAGCGCCAGCAGGATCAGCCAGCTCGCGAAGTAGGCGCGCAGCCGCCAGCGGATGCGATTGCTGCCGAGGTGGACATAACTGTGCAGCAGGCGCGCGGCGACATAAGCCCAGGCCAGCGCCACGAGGCTGGCCTGGGCCAGCCCGAGCGCGAGCGCGGCCAGGCAGGCGGCGTAGAACAGCACCGGTGCTTCGAACAGATTCACGAGGTGGCGCGAGGGTTTGGCGGCCGCTTCGGGCTCGGTTGCGCCCTGGTACAGCCGGTAGTAGGCCACCGGCAGCTGCGCGGCGCGTACCGCCCGGACCCGGGCCCGGAACAGTCGCAGCAGCACCACAAATGTCAGCAGGACCATGGCGGCCATGGGAAACAGCAGCGCGATGGGATGCGGCAGTGCCTGGCTCATGTTTTTTCCGTGATGCGGTTCCGCTGGCAGGTTCAAGCGGCTGCGCCGGCGAGCCGATAAACCTGCTCATGCGCTCCACCGGCGGAGCAGGAATGGCTGTGCATTATGGCAGATGCGGTTGACTGGCGGGCAAAGTACCAGAACGTGGTGCGCGAACTGGACGCGGAGGAACGCAGCTGGCGCGAACTGGAGCTGCTGCTGCGCCGCCTGGTCAACCGACTGTGCGTCGCCGCGCTGGGCGTGAACGAGGGGCTGGATGCCGAACTCAACGCGCTGAACTCCGCCAACAAGCGCGATGCGGGCGTGGAGGAGCTCACGCCGATCTGCGAGGCGTTGAGTGCGGCGATCACCGCCATGGCGGCCGCAGTCGGTACGGGATCCGGCAACACCGTGATCAGCAAGGCCATGCCGGAGCGCTGGGTGGCCACCATCGACGCCGTGCAGGTGCTTCTCAAGCGGCTTGCCTCCGCCCATCCGGAGGACAGCATCACCGATTCGCTGCTCAAGCAGCTCGGCGACATCGCCACCGACGACGATCTGGCGAAGATCCTGACGCGCGTCGCCTCGCTGGTGGGCGACCGCGCGGACATCCTGGCGCGCGAGCGCCTCGAAGCATCCAACCTGCTCGAGCACGTCACGCAGCGGCTCGATGAAATCACCGGTTTTCTCACGGGCACCGAGCAGGCGCGGCGCGTCAGCCAGCTCGACACCGATCGCCTGAGCGAACAGGTTTCACAGCAGGTGCACCTGCTGAACGATGAAGTGACGGTGGCCACCGAACTCAATGCGCTCAAGAGCGCGGTGAGCGGGCGGGTGGGTTCGATCGCCACCCAGGTGCAGCAGTTCCGTGCCCGCGAGCAGGCACGGCATGCGGAAAGCCGGCAGCAGGCCGAGCGCATGGCCAATCGCATGGCGGAACTCGAGGCGCAGGCCACGCTGTTGCAGCGCAACCTGGTGGACGAGCGCCGCCGCGCGCGACTGGATGCGCTCACGGGCCTCTCCAACCGCGCCGCGTTCGACGAGCGCTTCGCGCAGGAAGTGGCGCGCTTCAAGCGCGGCGGGATGCCGGTATCCATGCTGTTGTGGGATGTGGACCGCTTCAAGCTCATCAACGACACGTACGGTCATCGCGCCGGCGACGTGGTGCTGCGTGAGGTGGCCAAGTGCCTGAGCAGCGGGGTGCGGGAGAGCGATTTCGTGGCGCGCTTCGGCGGCGAGGAATTCGTGACGTTGCTGATCGGCGCGACCCTGCCGCAGGCACTGGAACAGGCCGAGGAGCTGCGCGCCAAGGTCGCGGCGCTGCCGCTGCACTATCGCGGCGAGCCGGTGCGGGTCACGGTGTCGTGCGGCGCGACCGAACTGCGCGACAAGGATCGTGCGGAGCTGGTCTATGACCGGGCGGATGCGGCGCTGTATCGCGCCAAGAACGGTGGCCGCAACCTGTGCGTCGCGGCCTGATCGGCCCGCCGGCTGGTCAGACCTTGCGGTCCGTGCGCCGGTATTCCTCGAGATAGACGCGCGAGAACGACTCCGCGAACAGATGCGGCAGGCCGCCGCTGGTGCGCTCCGTGATGCTGCGGAAGCGGTTGGAGAGCGCGTTGTCGATCGGCGTCACACCGTTGACCTGGGCCCGCTGCTGCTGGTCGGCGCCGATCGAGAGCTCGTTCGGGTCCAGCCGTGAGGTGAATTCCGCCAGCGCGATCTGCAGCGCACGCTGCATGGCTTCTTCGTGGCGTCGCGCGTTGCCGAGCTTCTCGCGCAGCCACAGCAGCGCGTCGAGCTCGTGCCGTTCGTGGCCCATCAGCAGCTGGATCAGCAGGTCGTCGATGGCCGCGGTGCGCAGCGCCGGCCGCGATTCCGTGGCGCTGTTCATGCCCTCCAGATGAAAGGACGACTGGATTTCATAGCGCGTCAGCGACAGTCCTTTCAGTCCCACCAGCGCTTCGCGCAGCAGCAGCCCGGCGAGATACAGCAGCCGCACGTTGGATTCCGCCGGGAACTGCATGGGGTCGATGCCCGCCCCACGACAGAACGCGGCGGCGCCGGACGCGACGCGCGCTTCCGCCCCGGGCGCGGGCTGCAGCGGCTGCCGCGATGCCACGGGCAGGGGCGTCGGCGCAGGGACCGGCAGCGACGGCTCCGCGGCGGGCGGCGGTGCGAGGATCTTCGAATTGGCGGTGGCCGCGCGTTGCGCCTTGTCGAATTGCGCGAGCCCCGGATCGCGCGTCGCCGCGGCGGGCACGAAGAACAGTTCATCCACCTCGAGCTCGGTGCCGGTCGAAGCGGCGTCGCGTGGCGGTGGCGGCGCCGCCGCCACGGGGTACACCGCGCTGGCTTCGGCTTCGCTCTCACCCTGGCCGTCGAGCGAGACGCGGAAGATGTACGGGCCCATCCTGAGCACGTCGCCGTTGGCGAGCTGGTGCGGTCCGCGGCGCGACAGCGCCTGCTCGGATTCGTTGACGAATACGCCGTTGGTGCTGGTGTCCTCGAGGTAGTAGTTGCCGCGCCGGAACTGGATGCGCGCGTGATGCGAGGAGAGATAGCGCATCGGGTCCGGCAGCGACCAGTCGTTGTCCCGTGCGCGACCGATGTTGCCGCCGCCCACGCCCAGCACGATGCTGCCGTTGGCGCCCAGCTGCTCGCGGTGCTCACTGATGACTGTCAGCCTTAAGGCCATGGTTTCATTATAATACCCAGACTGGGCGCAGGCGCGCCTGATCCCGTCAAAATCAATGGCTTCCAGTCACATCTACAAAATCCAGTTCGTGAACCAGGGCAAGGTTTTCGAGATTTATGCCCGCAAGGTTGGCCAGGGCACCCTGTTCGGCTTCATCGAGATCGAGGAGCTGGTGTTCGGGGAGCGCTCCAGCGTGGTGCTCGATCCGGGCGAGGAGCGCATCAAGAGCGAGTTCGCGGGGGTCAAGCGCAGCTTCCTGCCCATGCACTCCATCCTGCGCATCGACGAGGTGCGCAAGTCCGGCATCAGCAAGGTCATGGCGCTGGAAGGGGGCAACGTGACCGCGTTCCCGGGCGCTCCCTACCCCGTGCCGGCCGGCGACGCCGGCCCGAAGAAGTAACCGGATGCTGTCGCTCAATGGCGGTGTCGCGCTGTCGGCGTTCCGTCGCGAGCGCCTGCTGCGGCGGCTGAACCAGGCGCATCCGGGCGTCACCAATGTCTACGCGCAATTCGTGCATCTCGCGGACTGCGAACGCGAGCTCGGCGCGGACGAGGTGTCGCTGCTGCAGCGGTTGCTGCCGGGCACCGCGACCGCGGCACTGCCCGAGGGGACCTACAGCGAATTCTTCGTGGTGCCGCGGCTCGGCACCATCTCGCCATGGTCGAGCAAGGCCACGGACATCGCGCGGGTCTGCGGACTCGAAGCCGTGCGGCGCCTGGAGCGGGGCATCTGCTACCGGTTGAAGGTGGCCGCGGCGCTGGCTGCGGATGAACGGCGGGCGCTGGCTGCGCTGCTGCACGATCGCATGACCGAGACCGTGCTCGAGAACACCGCCGCGGCGCAGGCGCTGTTCACGCTCGAATCGGCGCGGCCGCTCGGCTTCATCTCGCTGCAAGGTGGACGCGATGCGCTGGTGCAGGCCAACGCGCGCCTCGGGCTCGCGCTGGCGGCGGACGAGATCGACTACCTCTTCGACGCTTTCACCCGGCTCGGCCGCGATCCCACCGATGTCGAACTCATGATGTTCGCGCAGGCCAATTCGGAGCATTGCCGGCACAAGATCTTCAACGCGCGGTTCGTGATCGATGGCGCGCAGCAGGCCAAGTCGCTGTTCGGCATGATCCGCAATACGCACGAGCGGGCGCCGCAGGGCGTGCTCTCGGCCTACCAGGACAATGCGGCGGTGCTCGAGGGCGCCACGGGTTGGCGCTGGTTCCCCGCAGCCGGCAGCGGCGTGTATGGCGGCCGCGAGGAGCCCATCGACTTCGTGGTGAAGGTCGAGACGCACAACCATCCCACCGCCATCTCGCCGTTCCCCGGCGCCGCCACCGGCAGCGGCGGCGAGATCCGCGACGAAGGCGCGACGGGCCTGGGCGCCAAGCCCAAGGCGGGCCTGTGCGGTTTTTCAGTGTCGAATCTACGCATCCCGGGCTTCGTGCAGCCGTGGGAACAGGAGTATGGCCGGCCCTCGCGCATCAGCTCGCCGCTCGAGATCATGCTCGAGGCGCCGATCGGCGCCGCCGCGTTCAACAATGAATTCGGCCGGCCGAACATCTGCGGCTATTTCCGCGTGTTCGAAACGCTCGATCCCGGCGGCGCCGGCGGCGGCGCGCGCGGCTACCACAAGCCCATCATGCTGGCCGGCGGCGTGGGCAACGTGCGGCGGCAGCATGCGCTGAAGGGCGAAGTGTCCATCGGCGCGAAGCTGGTGGTGCTGGGCGGTCCCGCGATGCTGATCGGCCTGGGCGGCGGCGCGGCGTCGTCGGTGGGCAGCGGCAGCAGTTCCGAGGATCTTGATTTCGCGTCGGTCCAGCGCGGCAATCCCGAGTTGCAGCGGCGCGCGCAGGAAGTGATCGACCGCTGCTGGCAGCTGGGCGCGGACAACCCCATCGAACTGATCCACGACGTCGGCGCGGGCGGCCTCTCCAACGCGGTGCCCGAGGCGGTCGCCCACAGCCAACGTGGCGCCCGCATCGACCTGCGCGCGGTGCCGAACGCCGAGCCGGGCATGTCGCCGCTCGAGATCTGGTGCAACGAGGCGCAGGAGCGTTACGTGCTGGTGCTGCGCCCGGAAGGGGTGGCGCGCTTCGACGCGCTGGCGGCGCGCGAGCGCTGCCCGTATGCGGTGATCGGCGAAATCACCGGCGACGGGTTGCTGGTGGTGCACGACCCGCTGTTCAACAACGACCCGGTGCACCTGCCCATCGACGTGCTGCTGGGCAAGCCGCCACGCATGGTGCGCGACGTGGCTTCGGTGCCGTTGCCGGCGCCGCGCGACGACCTGGACGGCATCGAACTGCGCGATGCGGTGTATCGCGTGCTGCAGTTGCCCACCGTGGCGGACAAGACGTTTCTGATCACCATCGGCGATCGCACGGTGGGCGGTCTGGTCAGCCGCGACCAGATGGTGGGTCCGTGGCAGGTGCCCGTCGCCGACGTGGCCGTGACGCTGGCCGATTATCGCAACCAGTTCGGCGAGGCCATGGCGATTGGCGAGCGCACGCCCGTGGCGTTGCTCGATCCCGCCGCCTCCGCGCGGCTCGCGGTGGCCGAGGCCCTCACCAACATGCTGGCCGCCGACATCGGCGCGCCGGGTGACATCAAGCTGTCCGCCAACTGGATGGCGGCCTGCGGCGAGCCGGGCGAGGATGCCGCGCTGTACGCCGCGGTGCGCGCGGTGGGCGAGGAGTTCTGCCCGGCGCTCGGCATCGCGATCCCTGTGGGCAAGGATTCGCTGTCGATGCGCACTGCGTGGCAGGCGCCAGGGGGCGAGGCGCGCAAAGTGCTGGCACCGCTGTCGCTGATCGTGTCGGCGTTCGCACCGGTGCGCGATGTGCGCCGGACTTTGACGCCGCAGCTGCAGCGCCTGCCGGCGCGCACCACGTTGCTGCTGGTGGATCTGTCGGCAGGCAGGAACCGCCTCGGCGCCTCGGCGCTGGCGCAGGTGTTCAACCGGCAGGGCGGTGCGCCCGCCGACCTCGAGGATCCGGCGCCGCTGCGCAGGCTGTTTGCCGCCATGAGCGAGCTGCGCGAACGCAAGCTGCTGCTCGCCTGCCACGACCGCTCCGATGGCGGCCTGATCACCACGCTGCTCGAGATGGCGTTCGCCGGCCACACCGGCCTCGAGGTCCAGCTCGACCCGTCGCGCGGGCCGTTGCTGGCGCAGCTGTTCAGCGAAGAACCCGGCATGGTGCTGCAGATCGAAACCGACCGGTTGGCGGAAATCCTGCTGTGCCTCGCGCAGCACGGGCTCGGCGGCCACAGCCACGTGGTCGGCGCGCCATCGCCGCAGCTGCGCGTGCGCGTGCGCCATGGCGAGATCTGTCTCGACGAGAGCTGGGCGGATCTCCGGCGTGCCTGGTCGCTGACATCGTTCCAGATGCGGCAGCTGCGCGATGATCCGCAGTGCGCCCAGGAAGAGCTGGCGAGCGCGCTCGATCCCGACGATCCGGGCCTGCAGTGGCAGCTTGGTTACAGCGCCGATGAAGACGTGGCCGCCCCGTTCATCGCGACGGGCGTGCGGCCGCGCGTCGCGGTGCTGCGCGACCAGGGCGTGAACAGCCAGGTGGAAATGGCGGCGGCGCTGGATCGCGCCGGTTTCGAGACCGTCGACGTGCACATGAGCGATCTGCTGGCCGGGCGCAGGACCCTTGCGGATTTCCGCGGGCTGGTGGCCTGCGGCGGTTTTTCATACGGCGATGTGCTCGGCGCGGGGGGCGGCTGGGCCAGTTCCATCCTGTTCCACGAACGCACGCGGGAGCAATTCGCGCACTGGTTCGAGCGGCCCGACACGTTCTCGCTGGGCGTGTGCAATGGCTGCCAGATGATGGCGCTGCTCAAGGATCTGATTCCCGGCGCCGCGCACTGGCCGCGCTTCCTGGCCAATCGCAGCGAGCAGTTCGAGGCGCGGCTCGGGATGGTCGAGATCGCCGACTCCACGGCCGTACTGCTGGCGGGCATGGCCGGTTCGCGCCTGCCCGTGGTGGTCTCGCACGGCGAAGGCCGGCCGGAATTCGCCAGCGCCGCTGACCTGCAGGCCTGCTTCGACCAGCGGCTGATCGCGTTCCAGTTCGGGACCAACGCCGGCGGCGCCGCCAGGAATTACCCCGCCAACCCCAACGGCGCGCAGTTCGGCATCGCGGCGCTGAGCAGCGCCGACGGGCGCGTGCTGATCACGATGCCGCATCCCGAGCGGGTGTACCGCACGGTGCAGAATTCCTGGTATCCACCCGAGGCGGGCGAGGACAGCGGCTGGATGCGCATGTTCCGCAACGCGCGGGTGTGGGTGGGTTGAGCCGGGCGCGGCGGCCCTGCGCCGCGCGCAGCGGCGCTCATCTGCGCTGGCGCCGCTCGCGTGCCAGCAGTTCGCGTTTGCGCTCGACGCCCCAGCGGTAACCCGACAAACCACCATCGCTGCGCACCACGCGGTGGCAGGGAATCGCCACTGCCACCGGGTTCGCCGCGCAGGCGCTGGCCACCGCCCGCGCGGCGGCGGGCTGCCCGATGGATCGCGCGAGTTCGCAGTAGCTGCGCGTGTCGCCGGCCGGAATGCTGCGCAGCGCCTGCCACACCCGTTGCTGGAAGGCCGTGCCGCGCAGATCCAGCGGCAGCTGCAGGCCGAGCGCGGGCGCCTCCACGAAACCCACCACCTGCGCCACCAGCCTCTCGAAGTTGGCGTCGCCGCCGATCAGGTTGGCGCGTCCGAAGCGGTCCTGCAGTTCGCGCACCAGCCGCTGCGGATCATCGCCCAGCGAAATCGCGCACACCCCGCGCGCACTGCGCGCCACCAGGATCGCGCCCAGCGAACACTGTCCCACCGCGAAATGAATGTCGGTGCTGGCGCCACCGGCGCGATAGCTGGCGGGCTTCATGCCCAGCAGGGCATTGGCATTTTCATACAGACGGCTGTTGGAGCCGAAACCCGCGTCGTACAGCGCGTCCGTGACGCGTTGGCCGCCCGCCAGTTGCCCGCGCAACCGGCTGCCGCGCTGCGCGTTCGCGTACGCCTTGGGCGTGAGGCCCGTGACGGATTTGAAAATGCGGTGGAAGTGCCAGGCGCTGAGCCCGGCCGCGGCGGCGAGTGCGTGCAGCCGCGGCGGTTCGGCGGTCGCCGCGATGCGGCGGCAGGCATCAGCCACCAGCGCGGCGTGTTGCGAATCGAGGACGCTGCGATCGGCAGCGGCCCGCTTGCTCGGGCGATAGCCGGCTGCCTCGGCGCTGCGCGCATCATCGAAGAATTCCACGTGTTCCCGGCGCGGCAGCCGTGCCGGACTGCTGGGGCGGCGGTAGACGCCCGTGGTGCGGACCCCGTACACGAACTCACCGTCCGCGGCGGGATCGCGCGCCAGCACCGCGGCCCAGCGCAGCCCGGATGCGGCTTTGTGCTTGCGGCCGGAAGATTTCACAGGCTTCGCTTTCATGAGCATGGCGCGATTCTAGGTGTTGCGCGGGGGGGCGGACACTCCGGGTCTTGCGGTCAAATTCCTCCACAATCTTTGCACTTTGCACCGATAGCCTTGCCGCTGCCACCGCAGCTAGAATCCGCTCCGGCCTCCGCGTCGGCGCGAGGAACAAGGGGATTCGTGAATGAAGACGGTGGTGGCGCTGGTGGCAGGATTGGCGATGAGTGTCTGCGCGTCCGCGCATCACTCCAATTCGGCCTATGACAAGAGCAAGCAGCTCATCGTCACCGGTACCGTCAAGGAGTTCCGCTGGGCCAATCCCCATGTCTGGCTGTACGTGATGGTGCCGAATGCGCAGAACGGTACGGACCTGTGGTCGCTGGAAGGCGGATCGGTGTCGGTGCTGGCGCGCAATGGCTGGCGCGCCAGCTCGATCAAGTCCGGCGACCACGTGCGCGTGATGGTGCAGCCGAATCGTGACGGCTCCAATGGCGGTGGCTTCGTGAGCGTGACGATGGACGATGGCAAAGTCTTCACCATCGGTGTGATCTGAGCATGGGGCGCATCTGGCAGGGCGGGCTCGCGCTCAGCATCGGTTTGTGGCTGGTGCTGCCCGTGGCGCAGTCGCAGGTGTCACAGCCGACGGAGGCCGACAAGGCCAAAGTACCCGTGCCGTTCCGGCCCGACGACCAGCAGACCGAACGCAAAGGCCCCGCCGGCTTTGCGCCGCGCGGTACGCCCGAAGGGTATACGCCCAATCCGGATCCGCGCGACTTCACGGGTTCATACGTGAGTGGCGGCGGTGGCCCGCCGCCGGGAGGCGCACCGGGTGGCGGCGGACCTCCAGGGGCAGGAGGGCCTCCGGGTGGTGGTGCACCTCCAGGCGGCGGCACGCCTCCAGGCGGCGGTGCCCAGCCGGGCGCTGGCGCTCCGCCGGGCGGTGGCGCGCCGGGCGCCGGTCCCGGTGGGGCAGGGGCCCCTGGCGGCAAACCAAGCTGTGTGCCGAGTTTCGATTCCGGCGCCTATGCGATCCACGTCGTCTCCTCCCCCGGACGACTCACCATCGTCGGTGAGGAAAACCATCGCATCCGCCGCGTCTACATCGGCGCGCAACTGCCCGCCAACCCGACACCGGCGTACGGCGGCAACGCCGTCGGTCGCTGGGATGGAAACACGCTCGTGATCGACACCGTCGGCATCAAGGGCCGCCCGGGCGTGCACCAGCGTGAGCGCTGGACGCGCGAGAGCAATGGCTCGATCGCGATCGAGATCGTGACCCTCGACGCCAGCGGCAAGGCGTCGGCGCCGCAGGCCAGCGAACTGGTCTGGCGTCCCGACATCAGTTTCGTGGAGAACATCTGCGAGGATTTCGGTGAGGCTTTCGGCACCGATTCAGGCTACGGGGTGAGCAAGCAGTAACATGAACAAGTTCGCTCCCGTCCTGCTCGCAGGCCTGCTGGCACCATTGCTGGCCGGCGCCGCCGGCAAACCCGATTTCAACGGTGTGTGGCGCGTCGAGACGCCGGTGGTCCAGCTCGTGACGCGCGACGGCAAGCCACCGCCGCTGCTGCCCGCCGCACAGAAGATCCATGAACAGCGCATGGCCCAGCTCCGGAAAGGCGATCGCAGCTTCGACGCGACGCTGCAATGCAAGCCGATGGGCGAGCCGCGCACCGCTTATGACCCCGAAGGCGGCGATTTCGAGATCCTGGTCAATCCGGCGGTGGTGGTGTTCGCGCACACCTGGAACCGCATGATCCGCTTCGTCTACATCACCAAGGCGGCGGTGGATCCCATTGGTCCCACGTACTACGGCACGGCGAACGGGCAGTGGCAGCACGGGACGCTGGTGGTCGACGCCGAGGATTTCCACGACACCACCCTGCTGGATCGCTCGGGGCTGCCGCACAGCGAACAGCTCAAGCTCACCGAGCGCTACCGGTTGCTCAAGGGCGGCGCGCAGCTGGAGGAAGTGCTGCGTTTCGAGGATCCGGAGACGTTCTCGCGACCGTGGGAGGCGCGCGTCGTGTACCGGCGGGTGCCCGGCGCGCACATCGCCGAGGACGTCTGCATCGAGCGGCTCGGGATCAAGGAATACTGATCAGGGCTCGGCTTTGTAGCCGACGCCGTAGATCGAGCGGATCAGTTCCTGGTCCGAATCGGCTTCCTGCAGCTTGCGACGCAGGTTGCGGATGTGGCTGTCCACCGCGCGATCGGTCACGGCGCGGTGGTCGCTGTGCAGCAGGTCGAGCAGCTGGCTGCGTGAATAGACGCGACCCGGCGTCCGCAGCAGGATCGCGAGCAGCTTGAATTCGATCGGCGTGAGATCCAGCCACTTGCCGCGCAACTCGACCCGATGCCCGGCTTCATCGATCACCAGCGGGACGGTGCTGCCGCCCGCACCCGCCACCGGGCGCGCGCGCCTGAGGATGGTGCGTACCCGCGCCACCACTTCGCGCGGGCTGAACGGTTTGCAGATGTAGTCGTCCGCATCCACGCTCAGTCCCAGCAGACGGTCGATCTCCTCGACGCGCGCCGTCAGCATGACCACCGGCAGGTCGCTGAACGTGCGCAGCTCGCGGCAGATGTCGATGCCATCGCGGCCCGGCAGCATCAGGTCGAGCAGCATGAGATCGGGCCGGTAGCGGCGCACTTCTTCCAGCACCGCCGCGCCATCGGCGATCCACTGCGCGCTGTAGCCGGCCGCGGCGAGATAGTCCATGAGCAACGCGGCCAGTTTGGGTTCGTCTTCCACCACCAGGATGCGGTGTTGCGGTGTATTCATGCCAGGGGCAGCCTCACTTCGATGGACAGGCCGCCCAGTGGCGAGTGGCCCGCGTCGATCGCACCGTTGTGCGCTTCGACGATGTTGCGGCAGATCGCGAGCCCCAGTCCCGCGCCGCCGGTGCGCCGGTTGCGCGACTCGTCGGCGCGGTAGAAGCGCTCGAACAGCTTCGGAATCTGGTCCTCGGCGACGCCGGGTCCGGAATCCTCGACCCGGATCACGGCGTGGCGTTCGTCGGTCGTGGCGCTGATGCGGACCTGTCCATCGCGCGCCGTGTGCCGCACGCAGTTCTCGAACAGGTTGTTGAACAGCTGCTGGAGCCGGCTCTCGTCCGCCGAGACGCGCAGTTCCTTCACGGGACAGACGAATTCCGCCTGCAGGCCACGGCTGGCGAAGCGTTCACGGAACGCCGTGACGCAGGTGGAGAGCACCGGTACGAGGTCCAGCTCCTCGCGCCGGTAATTGAGGGCGCCAATGTCGGATATCGATACATCGTATATGTCGTCCACGAGTTTCGAGAGCGTTCTGACTTCCGCGATCAGCGACTGCAGCGTCTGCGGCGTGCTGACGCGCACGCCGTCCTCGAGCGCTTCCAGTTCGCCGCGCAGGATCGCCAGCGGCGTGCGAAGTTCATGCGAAATGTCGGCCATGAGACTGCGCCGCACCTGCTCGGTTCGCTGCAGCGTCCGGGCGAGCTGGTTGACGTCGGCGGCGAGCTGGTCGATCTCATCGCCCGGCTTGCTCGGCAGACGCGCGCTGAAGTCGCCCGCGGTCAGCCGTCGGGTCGCGTCCGCGATGCGATGGATGGGCGTGAGGAAGGCATTGGCCAGCGCGACGGCGCCGAGGCCCGCCACCAGCACCGCCAGCAGGCCGATGATCCAGCCGATCAGCAGCTGGCGCCGCTGGAATTGCAGGTCGCCAGGACTGGTGGCGCGATCGAACGGCACCATCACCACCCAGCCCACCGTCCTGCCGGAGGCCACCACCGGCCGATAGGTGGAATCCGCCGTGATACGGGGAATGCCGACGATGAAGCGGCGCCTGTCATCGAGCAGGGCCATGCGCAGTCCGATGCCGGTGGTGTCGACGCGATCGGCGCCGACGGGATAGTCGCCCAGCGGTCCGGTGGTGGCGAGGCCGCCGGGCAGTCCGACGATTTCAAACCAGACCGCGGCATGCTGGCTCACGAAGTCCCAGCTGCCATGCTTTTCGAATTCAGCAGCCAGTTGCTGGGCGACGGTATCGACGCGGTCAATACCTCTCTGATTCAGGTATTCGACAAAGCCGCGTCGAAAGCCGATTTGCGACGCGATGCCGAGCGCGAGCGATGCGATGACACTCGCGGCCAGCATCGCAGCGATGAGTTTGCGTTGGATCCCGAAACGAAGCACAGGCATGGCGCGCGGATTCTAGTACAGTAGTGTTCTGCATACTCTCTGCACTTTGAGTGCATACAGTGGCAGCGTGGAGGTCCGCCGCCTGGATCGGCTTTTGCCCCCCTAGGCAGCTCTTCAGGCGGTGGGCCTTCCGTCATTCGCGCATCGCTCCGATGCGCTGCGCCGAGCGGCGAGAACGCGCCGGTTCCATGGGCTGAACGGTATTCCCGATTCGGGGAAATGACCGTCGCACGCCTGCATATTTCGTGCACATTTGGCGGCTACAGTCCGGCACACATCGGCGCAAGACCGGTGGGATCGCGAGCTTGTCGAGGGGGAATGCCGGTTCATCACGCAGGGAAAGCCTGATCTGCCGGCTTCAATTGGCCCGTGCGGCCTTCATCTGCTCTATGGAAGGAGAGTCATGAAAAGATCAATCGTTCGATGTGCGGTGGCGGCGTTCGCCTTCGCCGGTGCGCCGTTGCACTGGGCGCACGCGGCCGCGGCGGGAGACTCCAGCGGCGATACGCTGGAAGAGGTCGTGGTGACCGCGGAGAAGCGCTCGCAGAACCTGCAGAAGGTGTCCGCGTCCATCCAGGTGACCAGTGGCGAAGAGCTGCGCTCGGAGGGCAAGAAGCGCATCGAAGAGATCATGGACGGTGTGGTCGGCGTACAGGCGCAGGGCGCCGAAGTCGGCGCCAGCTTCTACATGCGCGGCGTCGGCAACGACCGCGGACAGACCGGCGGTTTCGGTACCGCGCCGACCCAGAACGCGGTCGCCATCATGGTCGACGGCGTCTACCAGGGCGTGCGCGAATCGGTGAGCTCCGGCACGCTCGATCTGGCGCAGGCCGAAGTCATGCGCGGTCCGCAGAGCACCACGCTGGGCGGCAGTTCGCTGGCCGGCGCGGTCAGCCTGGTGTCCAACCAGCCGGTGTTCACCTACACGGGCAGTGGCTCGGTGGAAGCGGGCAACTACAACAAGCTCGGCCTGGAAGGCGTGTTCAACGCACCGCTGAGCGACACGCAGGCGATCCGTGTCGCGGCCACGTCGGAGCGGCGCGATGGCTACGTTTCCAGCGGTCTTGGCAATTCCGACCTGGCCATCGCGCGCCTGAAGTACCGCTGGAAGCCCAGCGATGACATCAACATCGTGCTGACCATCCAGCAGCAGAAAGTCGGCGGCGCGCCAGTCACGCTGGGTGGCCTCGCGTACCAGGGTTACTACACGCCGATCAGCAATTGCAATTCCACGACCGTCATTTGCTCGCTCGACCCGAACAACGGGCCCCCGACGCGCGGTTACCCGATCACCTACGCGTACGTGAACACGCCGGTCACTTACCTGGATCGCTCGAATCCCTGGGACGATGGGATGCCCACCAACCAGTGGGGACATGAGCCGATGCAGCACTACAAGACGACTTCGTACAGCGCCAATATCGACATCAATACGGGAATCGGCAAGCTGTCGATCGTGCCGGCAGTCCAGGCCGGGAGCTTGTTGACGGCGGAAGCGGGTGCGACGCCGTTCTACCTGATCGAAGACAACAAGGAATCCACGCGCCAGGTCGATATCAACCTGAGCTCGAATGCGACCTCCAGGGTGACCTGGCTGGTGGGTTACAACTACTACTACACCAACACCACGGGCCTGGACCATTTCGTGGATTCGCCCGGGTATGCCGCTCCCGGTTGGGGATTTGGATCTGCACCGTGTCCGAACGATCCCACGGCGGGTCTGATCGTCAGTTGCTACAACTGGATTGGTATCGGCGAGAGCTCGCAGACCACCAATTCACTGTATGCCAACGGCTCGTTGCCCATCACGAACGAGTTTCGCGTTATCGCCGGCGCTCGCTACACGCGTGACGTAAAGGGAGCGCAGGGCACCATCGGCGACGACCCCAACAAGGACGCAAGCTCTCCGGGCGCAGGACTGCACTACAGCCCCACGCAATCGGCGAGGTGGAGCAAGGTGACTTACCGTGCGGGTGTGGAATACGACATCCTGCCGCAGTCCATGGCCTACGCCACGTTCTCCACTGGTTATCAGCCGGGCAATCTGCAGTTCAATGGCATGGGCCCGCCGCCTGGCTACTCGTTCGCCACCACGCTGGCGCAGACGCTCAACCAGATCACCGTCGGCATCAAGAACCGGTTCCTGGACGACAAGGTGCAGCTCAACGTGGAGGCCTTCGACAGCACTTACCACAACCGCGGCCAGGCAGGCGCCATCATCGTGGGTGACTCCACGAGTCCGGCTTGCGTTTCAGCCTTGACGGGCATGGGATCGCTGCTGGCGGCCGCTGACTACTCCTGCCTGGCGGTCTCCAATCTCAACGTGCCTACGTTGAAATCACAGGGCGCTGACATCGAGCTCAACTGGGTTCCGACCGGAGCTGACCGTATTGATTTCAGCCTGGAATACCTGAAAGCCATCCAGGACAGGCCGGTGACCACGGCGAGCAATCCAGTGACGGTGGCCACGATCGAAGCTGCCACCGGCAGTGCGGCGGATGACGCAGCGGCGCAATCCCTGATCGATCTGTTCAACGCCCGCACGCAGGACTTCAACGGCGCGACGCTGTCCAGCTCGCCGAAGTTCAGCGGCAACCTGAGCTATCAGCATGCGTTCTCGATGACCAGCGGCGCGCGGCTGACGCCGAGTCTCAACATCGCATACAAGTCCAGCTACTGGACTTCGTTCTCGCTGCCTGCACCGCTGACGCCGTTGAATCCGGGTCCGGCAGGACAGAAGGCGTATGCGCTCTACAATTTCAATCTGGGCTGGACCAGCGCTGACGGAAAACTGGCGCTCAACGGCTACGTGAAGAACATCCAGAACAAGCCGGTGTTGCTGAACTACGAAGGCTGCTGTTTCCGCGGGGCTTCCGACATCTCGCTGGGCGATCCGCGCACCTTCGGCGTCATCATGAACGTCTCGTATTGATGATCGCCTGACGATGTCCCGCCGGCAGGCCGCAGTGGTCTGCCGGCGGGCTGTTGCGGGAGCGGGTTCGCTCCAGCGGCGGTGAACTCAACCGACGGGTCGGTACAGCCGCTCGAACCGCTCATGCACCGCGACGCCGTAATCGCCCGGCGCGTACTGCAGCAGCCAGTCGCCCGCGGCGCCCACCAGCCGGTCCCCGCCCTGCGAGCGCAGCAGCGTGAACGGCTGCTCCATGCGGCGTGCGAGCACCGGCAGCGGCTGGTTGCGATAGCGGCCATCCGCGCCGACCCGCTGTCCATCCGCCGGCAGGTAGCGCAGTTCGAATCGCGCGCGCGAGACGCACCAGCGATCGCCGGACTGGCTGCGCAGCAGCGCGTCGCCCACCGCGTAGGCGTTGGCGCCTTCCCGGCTCTGCAGGGAACCTGCGGTGCGCGCGAACTGCACCTCGACGGTTTCGTCCTTGACGTAGCTGCATGCCAGCGGATCGGTGCGCAGGTCGATGTGCTCGAGTTGCAGCATGTCAGTACTGGAAGCGGTGCCCGAAGCGTACCAGCCACGCCGAGCCCTGCGAATGATAGCTGATGTCGCCGATGCGTCCCGTGACCGGATAGGCGGATTCGCCCATGGTCACGAGCAGCTCGGTGTAGGGCGTGATCTGCCACAGGTACCGCAGCGAGGCGCCGAACTGCTCGCTGATGTCGTCGTACTGCAGTTGCGCGGCGAGCTGCATCGCCGCGGTGAAATTCAGCTCGGCGTCGAGCGAGGTGACGTGGAAGCTGCTGTGGCCGCGCGGCAGGTGGATTTCGGTGAGCTGGTAACCCAGTACTGCCTTGAGGTGGATGTCCGGGCGCCACGTGAGCTGCAGGTGGTGGGTGCTGGAATCGCCGTCGTAGTACTGGCCGCCGTTGTAGTTCCACATCAGCGACAGCGGCCGCGCGTCCGAGGTGCCGAGGTTCACCGCGAGGTCGTCGTAGTGGTAGTGACCCGCCGGAATGGTGAGCCCCCCGGGCAGCGTGAACGGCGCATCGATGTTCTCGGTCTCGTCCGTCAGGTCGAGCTCGAAGTTGCCGTTGGCGGCGTTGCTGAAGAAAAAGAACAGCGTGTGTCCGAGGTATTCGAGATGGTTGCTGAGGTCGGTGTCCGCCACTTCGTGCACGCCGGTTTCGTTGTAGTTGAACAGCGTGAACTGCGGGCGCCAGGCGTGATACAGCACGCCGAGGTAGTCGCGGACGTCGGTACGGTTGACGAAGCCCAGCGCCGGATGGAAATTCGCGCCGATCTGTTTGCCGCGCAACTCCGCCACCCACGGTTCCTTGGGCAGGCTCAGATCGACGCCAAACGAATTGTCATCGGGCCCGGTGCCCTGCAGCGAGCGTTCGAAGTAGCTGTCGACGCGGATGTCGTGGGTGCCGCCGATGCCCGTGCCGTGGTACTGGAAATCCGCGCCCACCAGGCTGTTGTGGTCCAGCCCGAGCGGGTCGCCGTTGGTGGCCAGCACGCCGATCGTCGAATTGCCAAGTATGGGTTGCGCCACACGCAGCACCGACAGCGTTTCAGCCGGCGCGTCGGGGGCGTCCTGCGTGCGCACGCTCAACGCGCCGATGCGCGTGTCGCCCACCTGGCCGGAGAGCTTGAGGCCGCCGAGCAGGTCGACCGGATGCCCGTTCACCAGACCGATGTTGCGCGAGAAAAACGGCTCGCCGTTCACCGCATCCTTGAAGAAATTGCGGCCGCCGAATTCGAAGGCGGCCGCGTCCTGCAGGAAGAACTCGCGTGTCTCGGGCTGGAACAGCGAGAAGCGCGAGGTGTTGACCTGCCGCTGGTCCAGCGGCGTGTCGGAGAAGTCGGGATTGTAGGTGGCGGTACCGGTCAGGGCGGGGGTGATGCGGTAGTAAGCCGTCGCGCTGGCATCGCCATAGAGCGTGCCGCGCCGGCCCGGCCAGTCGTACCCGTAGCGACCCACGCCGTACAGCTGGACGTCGAGGCCGTGCCCCTGGCTCAGGCCGGCGAGGCCGGTGAGCGTACCCTCGGTGGAGATGTCGTTGTTGTCGAGGCCCGCCGGCGCGGGCGACCAGTGCAGGACTTCGGACTTGCGCTTGATCTGGCGCACGACGTCGAACCCCCAGGTATCGCTGCCCGCATCGAACGACAGGTTGCGGAACGGGATGGCCATTTCCGCGATCCAGCCATCGGCCACCCGCCGTCCCGCGCGCGACCAGATCGCGCTCCAGTTGGTGAGCAGGACGGAGTTGTTCTGCAGCAGCGCGTCGGTGTAGCCGCTGGCGGGGTTGACCTCGAAGATGTATGCGTTGCGCCGGCTGAGGGTGGGATCGAGGATGATGCGGATGTAATCGCCCGCCGGGCTGAACTCGTCGCGCGACATGTCGCCGGACTTGATCTGCGCGGGTTGGTCGTCGTGGCAGTAGATCGCGATGTAGAGCTGATCGCGGTCGTACAGCACGCGCAGTTCGGTGCGCTCGGTGGGCGCAGCGCCCGGGACGGGCTGCGCCTGCGAGAAGGCATCGACGACGTCAGCCTGTGCCCACGCCGGGTCATCCAGGACGCCGTCGATCACGGGGGGCGGCGTGTTGACCAGCGGCGTGGCGATCAGCTGCGGGCGGGTGTTTTCCGCCGCGGCGGTCGCGATGGCAGGCGCCGCGCCGAACAGCACGATCCCGACCAGCCGCAGGGCCGGCCGCCAGGGGCAGCGCAGGGTCATTGCGCCTGTCCGGAGAGATCTTCCTGCGGTGATCGTTCCTCGGAGAGGAAGCGGCGCACGTGCATGGCGGCCTGCAGGCGGCCACGCCGGATGTAGTTCTGGTACAGCAGGTCCTTCACGACTTCGAGCAGGATCCCGGACTGCAGTCCATCGAGCAGCGGCGGCCTCGGGTCCGCGTCGGTGTCGAACAGGATCCGCTGCACGATGCTGACCAGGGCGGGGTCGAGGCCGGTCATCTCGCGCACTTCCTGCAGCTGGTTGAAGGCGCGCAGCCGGCCCGCTTCGCCCAGGTCCGCGTACAGCGCCTGCATCGTACGCCGGCACATCAACGCGAACGCGTTGTGGAGGGACTGGGCATGGCACGCGAGCGCTTCGCGGAACAGCGTCGCCACTTCGGACGGCAGGTACGTGAAGCTGAACTTCTCCGGCACGCGCTCCACTTCGCTGTACTGCGCCGCCAGCTCGATGCGCGTGGCCGCGTACACGCGCGCGGCAAATCGCAGGAACACGTGGTGGTGGCACGAGGCGCACTCGAACACCATGCCCACCTGCCGCGGCCGGTGGCTCGACAGCAGCGCGAAATCGGGCACCGCGATCAGCCGCTGCTCGCTGTATACGTGGCAGTGCGGACAGGTGAGCGACAGCGCCTCGCCCGAATCCAGGTGGAGTTGGTTCTGGTTGTCGAGGACGGTACTCATGGTGGTGGCGCGGGCCTCAGCCCGTCAGCCGGCGGTATTTCACGCGATGCGGCTGGTCGGCGTCTTCGCCCTTCCTGCGCTTGAGGTCGGCGACGTAGTCCTGGTAGTTGCCTTCGAACCATACCACCTCGGAATTGCCTTCGAAGGCGAGGATGTGGGTGGCGATGCGATCGAGGAACCAGCGATCGTGCGAGATCACCACGGCGCAGCCCGGAAAGCTCAGCAGCGCCTCTTCGAGGGCGCGCAGCGTCTCCACGTCCAGGTCGTTGGTGGGTTCGTCGAGCAGCAGCACGTTGCCACCGCTCTTGAGCACCTTGGCGAGGTGCACGCGGTTGCGTTCGCCACCCGAGAGCTCACCGATCAGCTGCTGCTGCTGCGTGCCCTTGAAGTTGAACCGGCCGACATAGCCTCGCGATGATGTTTCGTAGCCCTCGACCCTGAGGATGTCCTGTCCGCCCGAGATCTCGGCCCACACGCTCTTCTTGTCGTCCAGCGCCTGGCGCGACTGGTCGACGTACGCCAGCTTCGTGGTGGCTCCGAGCTTGATGCTGCCCGCATCCGGTTTCTCATCGCCCGTGAGCATGCGAAACAGCGTGGTCTTGCCCGCGCCGTTGGGACCGATGATGCCCACGATGCCACCCGGCGGCAGCCTGAAGCTCAGGCCGTCGATCAGCAGCTTGTCGCCGAACGACTTGCGCAGGCCTTCGACCTCGATCACCTGCTCACCGAGCCGCGGGCCCGGCGGGATGTAGATTTCGTTGGTTTCGTTGCGCTGCTGGAATTCCCTGGACGCCAGCTCCTCGTAGCGGGCCAGACGTGCCTTGCTCTTGGCCTGGCGCGCCTTCGGATTGGTGCGCACCCATTCCAGCTCACGCGCCAGCGTCTTCTGCAGGCCGGCCTGTTCGCGTTCTTCGAGCTTGAGCCGCGCTTCCTTCTGTTCCAGCCAGGAGGAATAGTTGCCTTGCCACGGAATGCCGTGGCCGCGGTCGAGCTCGAGGATCCACTCCGCGACGTTGTCGAGGAAGTAGCGATCATGCGTCACGGCGATCACCGTGCTCGGGTATTCCTCGAGGTAGCGCTCGAGCCACGCGACCGATTCGGCGTCGAGATGGTTGGTGGGCTCATCCAGCAGCAGCATGTCGGGCGCTGACAGCAGCAGACGGCACAGCGCCACGCGGCGCTTCTCGCCACCGGAGAGCTGGTCGATCTTCGCCTCCCACGGTGGCAGTCGCAGCGCATCCGCGGCGATCTCGAGCTTGCGCTCCAGCTCCCAGCCACCCGCGGCGTCGATGGCATCCTGGAGCCTGGCCTGCTCCTCGAGCAGCTGGTTCATCTTCTCATCGTCCATCGGCTCGGCGAACGCCTCGCTGATGGCGTTGAAGCGCTCGACCAGCCTGAAGGTTTCGCCGACGCCCTCCATGACATTGCCACGCACGTCCTTGGCGGGGTCCAGCCCGGGCTCCTGGGTCAGGAAGCCGATGCGGATGCCGGGTTGCGGCCGCGCTTCGCCGTCGATGTTGGTGTCGACGCCGCCCATGATCCGCAGCAGCGTGGATTTGCCCGAGCCGTTGAGACCGAGCACCCCGATCTTGGCGCCGGGAAAGAACGAGAGGCTGATGTCCCGGAGGATGGTGCGCTTGGGCGGCACCACCTTGGAGACGCGGTTCATGGTGTAGATGTATTGGGCCATAGGAGCGGCATTATCCCCCAAAACGCCCGCCGATCAGGCTTCTTCGCGCGCCTGTGGTAGGCTCCCCCCGCTGTGAATGCTCCCGTATCCAGTGTGGCCGTGGTGCTCGGGGAACGACTCGCGCGCTACGGCTTTGGCGGCGGACACCCGTTCGGGGTCGACCGCCACGGTGCATTCCTGCGCGAGTTCGAGCAGCGCGGCCTGCGCGAGCGCGTCACGGTGCTGGAGCCCCACGCCGCCACCCTGCGCGAACTCGAGCTGTTCCACAGCAGGAAGCACATCCACGACATCCGCGAGCGCTCCGAACTGGGACTGGGATTCCTGGACGCGGGCGATACGCCGGCGTTCCGCGGGCTGTTCGAGGCCGCGAGCGTGGTGGTGGGCTCGGGCCTGCGGGCCATGGAGTGGATCATGGCGGGGAGCTGTCGCCGCGCGTTCGTGCCCATCGGCGGCCTGCACCATGCTGGCCGCGAGCATGTGGCGGGATTCTGCGTGTTCAACGATTGCGGCGTGGTGATCGAGGCGCTGCGCAGCCGGCACGGACTCCGGCGCATCGCCTATGTCGACATCGATGCCCATCACGGCGATGGCGTGTTCTACGCCTTCGAGGACGACCCGGACCTGTGCATCGCCGACCTGCACGAAAGCGGGCAAAGCCTCTATCCCGGCACGGGCGATCCGGCGGAGACCGGCCGGGCGGCGGCGGCCGGCACGAAAATGAACGTGGCGCTGCCGGCCGGCGCCGGCGATGCGCAGTTCGACGCCTGCTGGCCGGCGATGCTGGAACACGTGCGCGCCAGCCGACCGGAATTCATCCTGCTCCAGTGTGGGGCCGACAGCCTGGCCGGCGACCCGTTGACCCATCTGCAGCTCAGCGCCGCCAGCCACGCCCGCGCCGCCCGGGACCTGGCCCGGCTGGCGGATTCGCTGGGGCACGGCCGCGTCGAAGCCTTTGGCGGCGGTGGCTACGACCGGGGCAATCTGGCCCAGGCCTGGAGCGGGGTGGTGGAAGCGCTGCTCGAGACAGCCCCCGGGCGGGTCCCCCCGCAGGAAGTCCAGTAAGGACCTCCGGCCTGGGACCAGCGCCCAGCCTGCACCCCGCCAGCGGCACGCCATCAGGTACAATTGTGGGCTCGTTTCCTCGCCCCAAGGACAGGCTGTCAGGCATGTATTCCGCTTCCATGACCATTGCCGATTTCGATCCCGAGCTGCAGCAGGCGATGGACGGCGAACGCCAGCGCCAGGAAGAGCACATCGAGCTGATCGCCTCGGAGAATTACACCAGCCCCCGGGTGCTGGCGGCGCAGGGTTCGGCGCTGACCAACAAGTACGCCGAGGGCTATCCCGGCCGTCGTTACTACGGTGGCTGCGAGTACGTCGACATCGCCGAATCGCTGGCCATCGAGCGGGCGAAGCGGCTGTTCGGCGCCGACTGGGCCAACGTGCAGCCGCATTCGGGTTCGCAGGCCAACGCCGCGGTGTACTTCGCGCTGCTCGCGCCCGGCGACACCATCCTCGGCATGAGCCTCGACCACGGCGGCCATCTGACGCACGGCGCCAAGGTGAACTTCTCCGGCAAGCTGTTCAACTCGGTGCAGTACGGCGTGCGCGCGGACACCGGTCTGATCGACTACGAGCAGGTGGCCGAGCTCGCGCGCACCCATCGGCCGAAAATGCTGGTGGCGGGTTTTTCCGCCTACTCGCGGGTGGTTGACTGGGCGCGCATGCGCGCCATCGCCGACGAGGTCGGTGCGCTGTTGTTCGTCGACATGGCGCACGTGGCGGGCCTCGTGGCCGGCGGCCAGTACCCGAACCCGGTGCCGATCGCCGATGTCGTCACCACCACCACGCACAAGACGCTGCGCGGCCCGCGCGGGGGGCTGATCCTCGCGCGCGCCAACGACGCCATCACCAAGAAGCTCAACTCCATGGTGTTCCCGGGCACGCAGGGCGGCCCGCTGATGCATGTGATCGCCGCCAAGGCGGTGGCGTTCCTCGAAGCGCTGCAGCCGGATTTCAAGGCCTACCAGCAGCAGGTGGTCGCCAACGCCCGCGCCATGGCGGCGCAGATGGCGAAGCGCGGCTATCGCATCGTGTCCGGCGGCACCGACAACCACCTGTTCCTGCTCGACCTCTCCGACAAGCACATCACCGGCAAGGAAGCCGACGCGGCGCTGGGACGCGCCTACATCACGGTGAACAAGAACGCCGTGCCGAACGATCCGCGCCCGCCGATGATCACCAGTGGCCTGCGCATCGGCACGGCGGCATCGACCACGCGCGGCTTCGGCGAGGCCGAAGTGCGCCAGGTCGCGGACTGGATCGTCGAGGTGCTGGACGCCAACGGCGCCGAGGATGTGGTGCAGAAGGTGCGCGCCCAGGTGCTGGCGTTGTGCGCGCGCTTCCCGGTCTACGGGAAGTAACACGGGACGCGCGTGAATGTACTGCCCGTTCTGCGGTCACGTTGAGACCAAAGTGACCGATTCGCGGCTGGCCGCGGACGGGCAGCAGATCCGCCGGCGCCGCGAATGCCTCAGGTGCGGCGAGCGCTTCACGACCTTCGAGACCGCGGAACTGGTGATGCCGCGGCTCATCAAGTCCGACGGCAGCCGCGAACCGTTCGATGAGGCCAAATTGCAGCACGGCATGATCAAGGCGCTGGAGAAGCGGCCGGTGGCGAGCGAGGCCATCGAAGCCGCCGTGAGCCGCATCTGCCACCGGCTGCGCGTGCTGGGCGAGCGCGAGGTGGCGTCGCGCACGGTGGGCGAACTGGTGATGGACGAACTGCGCCATCTCGATGAAGTGGCCTATGTGCGCTTCGCCTCGGTATATCGCAGCTTCCAGGACGTCGAGGCGTTCCGCGAGGAAATCGAGCAGCTGCGCCACCACCGACGCCGGCGCGAGACCAGCCGCGCGCAGTTGCCGCTGCTGCCCGGCGAGCAGGCCGAAAAGCCCGGGAAGGCCGACCCGCTCCCGAAGCGGAAACCATGAGCGCGTCCGCCGTTGCCACACCGTTCACCGCGGCCGACATCGAGGCCATGCGACATGCGCTGGGCCTCGCGGCGCTTGGCATGAACAGCACCGATCCGAATCCGCGCGTGGGCTGTGTGCTGGTGCGCGATGGCAAGGTGGTGGGGGAGGGCTGGCATGAGCGCGCCGGCGAAGGCCACGCCGAGGCGCGCGCCCTGCAGCACGCGGGCGGCGCGGCGGCGGGCGCCACGGCCTACGTGACGCTGGAACCCTGCGCCGCGCAGGGTCGCACGCCGCCCTGCACGCAGGCGTTGATCGGCGCCGGCATCCGCCGCGTGATCTTCGCCGCCGGCGATCCCAATCCGCGCATGCGCGGCGGCGCGGAGCAGCTGCGGCAGGCCGGCATCGACGTGCGGGAAGGGTTGCTGGCGGCCGAAGCGCGCGCGCTGAACCCGGGCTTCTTCAAGCGCAATGAGCAGGGCTTGCCCTGGGTGCGGGTCAAGCTCGGCGCCAGCCTGGATGGTCGCACGGCGCTGGCCAGCGGCGAGAGCCGCTGGATCACCAGCAACGAGGCGCGCCATGACACGCAGCTGTACCGCGCGCGCAGTTCAGCGGTGCTGAGCGGGATCGGCACGGTGCTGGCCGACGATCCGGCGCTGAACGTGCGTCTCAAAGGCGCCAACCGCCAGCCGCTGTGCGTGATCCTCGACAGCCAGCTGCGCACGCCGATCGGCGCGCGGCTGCTGAACCGCGCGGGCGCGAAGCTGATCTTCTGCGCGGGGGACAACAGCGGGCAGGTGGACGCGGTGCTGGCCGAGCGGCGCGCGGCGCTGGAGGCGCGCGGCGTGCGCATCGAAGAGGTACCCGGCGCCGGGGGCGCGCTCGATCTGCAGGTGGTGCTGCGTCGCCTGGCGCAACTCGAGTGCAACGAACTGTGGGTGGAGGCGGGCGCGAGGCTGGCCGGTGCGTTCATCGCCGCCAACCTGGTCGACGAGCTGATCGTGTATATCGCCCCCTCGCTCATGGGGCACCAGGCGCGGCCGCTGGCCGAACTGCCGGTGCTCGAGCATCTGCAGGACCGGCCGCAGTTCACGTTCACGGACGTGACGCGGGTCGGATCCGACGTGCGGCTGACGCTGGCGAGGGCCTGAAACATGTTCACCGGCATCATCCAGGACGTGGGCGAGATCGCGCGCGCCGAGCAGCGCGGGGGCGATCTGCGGCTGGAAGTGCGCGTGCAGAAGCTGGACCTGAAGCGCCAGGCGATCGGCGACAGCATCGCGGTCTCGGGCGTGTGCCTGACCGTGGTGGCGTTCGGAGACCGGACTTTCCTGGCCGACCTGTCGCGCGAAACGCTGGCGCTCACCACGGCCGGCAGCTGGCGCACCGGGGAGCGCGTGAATCTGGAACCCGCCTTGCGCGCCGGCGACGCACTGGGCGGGCACCTGGTGTCGGGCCATGTCGATGGCATCGGCGAAATCCTCAGCGGCAGCAGCGATGGCCGCTCCGAGCGCTTCACGCTGCGGGCACCGGCCGAGCTGGCGCGCTTCATCGCGCGCAAGGGCTCGGTGGCGCTGGATGGTGTGAGCCTGACGGTGAACGGGGTGCAGGGTGCGTGTTTCGACGTCAACCTCATCCCGCACACCCGGCAGGTGACCACGTTGGGCGCATGGCGCGCCGGCGTGCGCGTCAACCTGGAAATCGACGTCATCGCACGCTATGCGGAGCGCCTGATGTCTGTGGCATCATGAGCCAATGAAGCCGCTGAACAGCACCGAAGAGATCCTCGCCGACCTCAAGTCGGGTCGCATGGTCATCATCATGGATGACGAGGACCGCGAGAACGAGGGCGATCTGGTCATGGTGGCGGAGGCCGTGCGCAGCGAGGACATCAATTTCATGGCGCGCTTCGGCCGCGGGCTGATCTGCCTGACGCTGACCCGCGAGCGCTGCGCGCAGCTGCGGCTGCCGCTGATGGTGTTCGAGACCGATCGCGACCATCGCACCAATTTCACGCTCTCCATCGAAGCCGCGCAGGGCGTGACCACCGGTATCTCCGCGCACGATCGCGCGCACACCGTGCGCACCGCGGTGCGCGCCGACACGCGGCCCGAGGACCTGAGGCAACCGGGCCACATCTTCCCGGTGATGGCGCAGCCCGGCGGCGTGCTCACGCGTGCCGGCCACACCGAGGCCGGCTGCGATCTCGCGCGGCTGGCCGGGTTCGCGCCCGCCGCCGTCATCGTCGAGATCATGAACGACGATGGCACCATGGCGCGCCGGCCGCAGCTCGAGGAATTCGCGCGTCACCACGGCCTGAAAATGGGCACCATCGCCGACCTGATGCGCTATCGCCTCAACACCGAACGCTCGGTGGAGCGCATCGCCGAGCAGCGCATCGACACCGAGTTCGGCGAATTCAGGCTGTGCTGCTACGAGGATCACGTCAACCACGACGTGCATCTGGCGCTGGCGCGCGGCGACCTGGGTGCCGCGGAGCCGCCCGTGGTGCGCGTGCATCACAGCGACACGCTGCGCGACCTGGTGGGCGTGCAGGGCCGCGCGCACGCCTGGACGCTGCGCGCGGCGCTGAAGCGGGTGGCCAGCGCGCCGTCCGGCGTGGTGGTGCTGCTGCGCCATAGCGAGTCGCCGCGTGACCTGGCCGACGCCGTGCAGCAGCTCGGCCGACGCGAGAGCGTGGACGCCGGGCGTCCGCCGAGCGGCGCGGTGCTGCGCACCTTCGGCATCGGCGCGCAGATCCTGCAGGACCTGGGCGTGCACCGCATGCGCGTGCTGTCGACGCCGCGCCAGCTGCATGGTCTGTCCGCGTTCGGGCTGGAAGTCGTCGATTACATCGCCGACGCCGACTGAACGCCCTATAATCGCGGCCCCCATGGGTACCTCCGCCACTTCATCGCAAGAGCTGTCCGCGCGCGACATCCGGCTCGCGATCGTCACCGCGCGCTACAACGAGGACATCGTCGGCCAGCTGCTGGCCGGTGCGCGGATGGCCTGGCAGCGGCTGGGCGGAAGCGAGGGCGCGCTGCTCATCGAGCAGGTGCCGGGCGCGTACGAACTGCCGCTGGCGGCACGCGCCTTCGCGCTGTCCGACCGGGTCGATGCGGTGGTGGCGCTGGGCTGCGTGATCCGCGGTGACACCGCGCACTTCGATTTCGTCGCGGGCGAGTGCGCCAGCGGCATCCAGCGCGTGATGCTCGACACCGGCGTGCCCGTCAGTTTCGGTGTGCTCACGGTCGAGAACCAGGCGCAGGCCGAGGAGCGCGCCGATCCCGCGCGCATGGACAAGGGCGGCGAGGCCGTCGAGTGCGCCATCGCCATGGTGCAGCTGCTGCGCAAGATCCCGGGATGAGCGGCGCAGCCCGTTCGCATGGCAGCGGCCGAGCGGTGGCGCGCAAGCTGGCGCTGCAGGCGCTGTACGGCTGGCAGCTCAATCCCGTGCCGTGGCAGGACCTGGTGCAGGATTTCGCGCACGATGAGGACATGCCCAAGGCGGATGCGGAGCACTTCCGTGGCCTGGTGCAGCGCGTATGCGAGCACGCTGCGGAATTCGACGCGCTGCTGGCCCCCTGGCTGGACCGGCCCGCCGCGCAGCTCGATCCCATCGAGCGCGCGCTGCTGTGGCTCGGCGCATGCGAGCTGCGCGAGTTCCCGGACGTGCCGTTCCGCGTGGTGATCAACGAGGCGGTGCGGCTCGCCAAGCGTTACGGCGCCACCGACGGCCATCGCTACGTCAACGGCGTGCTGGATCGCGCGGCACGCGAGTGGCGCGCCGCCGAGCGCTAGCCGGCCTCGCGCGTGGAAGCCGATCTCATCGCGCGTCACTTCGCCGGCCTCGGCGCCGCACGCACCGATGTGCGACTCGGCGTCGGTGACGATGCCGCGCTGCTCGCCGTGCCGGCGGGCCATGAACTGGTGCTGACCACCGATGCGCTGGTCGACCAGGTGCACTTCGACGCGCGCAGTCCCGCGCACTCGCTCGGTCATCGCGCGCTGGCCGTGAACCTGAGCGATCTGGCCGCCATGGGCGCCACGCCCGCCTGGGCGCTGCTGTCGCTGAACCTGCCGCGCGTGGATGAGGTCTGGCTGGGGCAGTTCGCGACAGGATTCGATGCGCTGGCGCGGCAGCACGGGGTGGCGCTGGTGGGGGGGAACCTCAGTCGCGGATCCCTTTCGATCACGGTGCAGATGGCGGGCCTCGTCCCCGCCGGCCAGGCGTTGCTGCGCGCGGGTGCGCAGCCTGACGAGCTGGTCTACGTCAGCGGAACGCCGGGCGATGCCGCGCAGGGTCTGCTGGCCGGTCCGGGCAGCGCACTGCGGGCGCGGTTCGAATACCCGACGCCGCGCGTGCCGCTCGGCATCGCGCTGCGCGGCATCGCCAGCGCCTGCATCGATCTCTCGGATGGCCTGTACGCGGATCTGGGTCGACTGCTCGCGGCGAGCCGCTGCGGCGCCGACCTCGAGCTGCGGCGGCTGCCGGTCTCCCCCGGCCTCGAGGCGGCGCTCGGCGGCGAAGCGTGGCGTCGCGTCCTGGCGGGCGGGGAAGACTACGAACTGGCCTTCACGGTTCCCCTGCAACGCCAGGCGGAGCTGGAAAAAGTGGCCCGGAGCCAGGATTTTCCCGTGACCTGCATCGGCCGGACGCGCTCCGGCGCCGGAATCCGGCTGTCCCTCGACGGCAACGTGATGGACTTCACGCATCCGGGGTTCGATCACTTCGCGGCCGGGGCCTGATCTGCCGCAGGGCTGCAATCGTCGCCTGTGCGCCGCGGGACGCGGTCGCCGAACGATCCGCGATTTGCGTCACAGATGACAGCCGGGCTGGATGCGTATTCTGGCCCGGTGTCAGCACCCGCACCCAACCCCGCCAGCGCCCGCAAGATACCCGAGCGCATCGGCAAGTACGTCATCATCAATGAAGTAGGACGCGGCAGCACGGGTACGGTGTACCTGTCGCACGATCCCTATTACGGCCGCGACGTCGCGATCAAGGTGTACAACGTCGACACCAGCGGCAACGACGAGCGCGCCCGCATCGCGCGCAAGATGTTCCTGTCCGAAGCCCACATGGTGGGCATGCTGCAGCACCCGAACATCCTGCCCATCTACGACGCGGGCGAAGAGCAGGGCCACTGCTATATCGTCACCGAGCACGTGCACGGCGCGCGCACGCTCTCTGCCTACTGCCGTCCCGACAACCTGCTGCGGGTCGACGACGTGGTGGAGATCATGTTCCGCTGCGCCAAGGCGCTGCACTACGCGCACTCGCGCGGCGTGATCCACCGCGACATCAAGCCGTCCAACATCATGCTCACGCAGGACAGCGACGTGCGCATCATCGACTTCGGCATCGCGCTGGTGGCCGATTCCGAGATTTCGCGCATCGAAGGCATCGCGGGCTCGCCCAGCTACATGTCGCCCGAACAGGTGCAGAGCCTGGAGCTGGACAACCGTTCCGACCTGTATTCGCTCGGTGCCGTGATGTACGAACTGCTGACCGGCACGCGTTCGTTCCGCGCCGGCAACCTCGCGCGGCTGTTGCACCAGATCGTGTACGCCACCCCGCCGCCGATCCACACCATGCGTCCGGACATCCCGGAAGAGCTGGAGACCGTGGTGGCGACGGCGATGCAGAAGGAGCCCGAACGCCGCTACAAGAACGGCCTCGACATGGCCGCCGACCTCACGCGCGTGCACCAGAAGCTGCGGCAGCGCAGCTCGCGCGTCGACCAGCAGGAGCAGTTCGCGATCCTGCGCAAGCTGAAATTCTTCCACGAGTTCTCGCACACCGAGATCACCGAAGTCATGCGCGCCAGCCACTGGCAGGACTACAGCGAAGGCGAGGAGATCGTCAAGGAAGGCGAGATGGATGATCGCTTCTACATCATCGTCGCCGGCAACTGCCGCGTCGAACGCAACGGCCAGTCGGTGGGTCTGCTGTCGACGGGCGAGTGCTTCGGCGAGACGAGTTACGTGCAGGGCGCCAAGCGCACGGCGTCCATCCGCGCGGTCGACAATGTCACGGCCCTCAAGGTCAGCAGCACGCTGCTGGAGCAGGTGTCCGCCTCCTGCCAGCTGCGCTTCAACCGCGTGTTCCTGCGCTCGCTGATCGGGCGGTTGCAGAACGCGGAGTTGCGCGGCGCCTGAGAGCGGCTCCGGCGCCATTCCTGGCGCCGGGTGTCGCCCGACTGACGGGCTACGTAGAATGACGTAGCCGGCGGGCACTGGAGCTGCGCCGTTGGCGCTATGATGCGCGCATGAAAACCTCCCAGGTCCTGGCGCAAGCCCAGAAGCAATCAGACGTCTTGCGTGTCGGCGTTGGCGGTCCCGTGGGGTCGGGCAAGACCGCGCTGGTGGACGCCCTGTGCAAACGCCTGCGCGGCGAGCTCAACCTCGCCGTCGTCACCAACGACATCTACACCCGCGAAGACGCCGAATTCCTGATCCGCAGCGAGGCGCTGCCGAAGGAGCGCATCCGTGGCGTCGAAACCGGCGGCTGCCCGCACACCGCGATCCGCGAGGATGCCTCGATGAATCTCGCGGCCATCGACGAGCTCATGCAGGCGTTTGCGGGGCTGGAGTTGATCATCGTCGAAAGCGGCGGCGACAATCTCGCGGCCACCTTCAGTCCGGAGCTCTCCGATCTCACGCTGTACGTCATCGATGTCGCCGCTGGCGACAAGATCCCGCGCAAGGGCGGGCCCGGCATCACGCGTTCCGACCTGCTGATCATCAACAAGATCGATCTCGCGCCACACGTGGGCGCGTCGCTGGAAGTGATGGATCGGGACGCGCGCCGGATGCGGGGGGAGCGGCCATTCGTGTTCACCAACCTCAAGACGGGCCATGGACTGGAGACGGTGGTGCAGTTCATTCTCAAGGAGGGAATGCTGCGCTGGTGATCTGCGACGTGGGGGGTAGGCGGGCGGGTGCACGGTCCGGCGCGCAGGTACGCAGTGCGGGTCCCATGCGGCGCGCGGAAACGCCGCACGGTTCGCCACTCCGCGCGCTGCCTTTGGCACCGCGCCAAGTGCTTCGCTCCTACTCCGTAGCCAGCTCCTCATCGAGTGCGAGCACCGCCGGATGGTGTACGGCTTCCGCCACCGGGCTGACCGCCATCCTGGTGCCCAGCAGCAGCACGGCCGCGAAGCCCAGGTAGCCGAAGGCCACCGTCGGCGATTGCGCGAAGCCGATCTGTTCGCTGTGCATCAGGCCGAAGAAGGTCAGCACCGCGCCGGCGGCGGCGAAGCCCGCGGCCTTGGCGAACTGGCGTTCGATGATGAACACCGTGATGGCGCCCAGCACCAGCCCGCCCAGCGTCGCGCCGCTGCCGAGGACGGAAATGCCCTGGTACAGCACGCCATCGCCATTGAGCTTGTCAAGGCCGACGGCCATGGGGGTGGTGCCGGCGGCACCGAGCGCGTTGTCGATCTGGTTCTTGGTCCAGGAGGCGATGTTGGGCAACAGCGCCAGCACGATGGCCGGTGCGTGCCGCGCCGGCGTTTCCTGGAAGGCCTGCGACCCGATCAGCATGCCGATGTAGACCAGGATGGGGAGGATGGCCACCACCGGGACCAGCGCCATCATGAGCGCGATCACGCCCAGCCACGCCAGCAGGATCACGGCGATGCCCGTGGCAGCCGAGTACCCGATGCGGCCGCCCATGGCTTTCCAGCCGGGATGGCCGATGTACACGGCGTTGATGAACGGGTTGCCCATCATGCAGCCGATGAAGCTGACGACGCCGTCGGCGCTCAGCACGCGCGTGGTCGGATAGCTGTCGCCGGCGGCCGCGGCGCTTTCGACGTTGTCGAGCGCTTCCACGAGATCGTAGATGCCGAACGGGATGGCCGTCACGAGGATCACGCCGAGGTATTCAAAGCCCGAAAACACATGGCCGAAGGCCGGAATGGGCAGCGAAAATCCGAAGCTCGACAGCGCGGCGGAGACGCTGGCGGCACTCATGCCACCGACCGGGTGGCCGAGCGCGGTGGAACCCCACGCGATCAGCATGCCGACCGCGATCGCCACCAGGCCCGCCGGTACGCCTTTGAAATACTTCACGCCACCGAACCAGCTGGCGAGGATGATGGCGAAGCAGGTCAGTCCGATGAGCGGCGTCTGGAACATCTGGAACGCGGGACGCAGCGAGATGAAGGTGATCGATACGCCCGCGAGGGTTCCCAGCAGGGCGGCGCGCGGCGTGATGCGCCGGACCACGGGGCCGATGAAGCCGCCGAGCATGAGCACGAAGCTCTGCACGAATACCCAGGTCAGGCCCGCTTCCCAGCCTTTGACCGGGTCGCCGGTCTTGAGCGCGATCGGCAGCATGACCACGAAGGTGACGATGAACATGTGGGGCACGCTGATGCCGGAGGGCAGCGCGCAGACGTCGCTGCGTCCGGTTTTCTTCGCCAGCCGATACGCGAGCCACGCGTAGTACACGGTGCTCAGGAACAGCATCAGGCCGGTGGCTGGCAGGATGCGGCCGAACACCAGCGCGTCCGGCATCTTGAGCACGAACTTCAGCAGACCGGTGAGGGTCAGCAGGTTGACGAGGATGTTGGTGCCGAAGCCGAAAAAGGCGTTCCAGTCTCCGGGGACCCAGAGCTTCGGGGCGGTGGTGGTCGAGGTGCTCATGGTCATCACTCCCTGCGGCAAAGGCGGTTAGTTCATGGCGTTGAGGACGCGGCTGGAATCGGTGACCCAGCCGAAGATGCCGCCCTGCGCGGTGATCATGCGCAGCGCGCTCTGGTGGAACTCCGGGAAATACGAGCCGCAGCAGTCGCCGGGTACGACGCAGCGATAGCCACGGTCGTTGGCTTCACGGACCGTGGTGTGCACGCAGACTTCGGTGGTCACGCCGCACACGATCAGCGTGTCGATGTGCTGGTGCACCAGGATGCTCTGCAGGTCGGTGGCGTAGAACGCGCCTTTGCCCGGCTTGTCGATCACGGGTTCGCCCGGCAGCGGCGCGAGTGCCGGGATGATGCCGTGGCCATCCTCGCCACGCACCAGGATGCGGCCCATCGGCCCCGGATCGCCGATGCGCAGGGTGGGTGCGCCGCGCGCCAGCTTGGCCGGCGGCGCGTCGCTCAGGTCGGGACGATGGCCCTCGCGGGTGTGGATCACGAGTACGCTGTTGCGGCGCGCCGCCGCCAGCAACGCGCGGCAGGGTCCGATGGTCGGGGCGAGCAGCGCCACGTCGTTGCCCAGCGCGGCGCCGAATCCCCCGGGCTCGAGGAAGTCGCGCTGCATGTCGATGATCACGACGGCCAGTCGATCGAGGTCGACTTGCAGGGGTGCGGGCTCGGCGTTGAGCTGGATGGCGCGCATGGGAGTTCAATCCGCAGCAAGATCCGGACCAGCCAGGCTCACGTGCGCGAGCGCGATCTTCCAGCCGCGCTCGGAGCGCACCCAGTGCTGGGTCTGGCGTCCGATCCGCGACGAGCCGGGATCGGCGAATTCGACGGCCACGCTGGCCGAGTCGCGGCCCAACCCGAACACCACGCTGCGCATGATGCGGCGCCCGGGATGTACGGGCGGCGCCGAGCGGCGCCACGCATGCAATGCGACATCGCCATACTGCGCATCGGCGACGCCGTAGCGCACGGTCCGCGCGCCCGGCAGGAAGAAGTCGTTGAGCGCGGCCACATCATTGCTCCTGAGTTTCGATTCGTAGGTTTCGAAAGCGGCAGTGACCTCGGCGACCACCTCGGGCAGGTTCAGGTCGGAATCGGCAATCATCGACACACCTTCAGGCCAGCGCGGCGAGCACGGCGGATGATTCCGCCACTGCGCCGAACACGCCGCCCTGCATCTTCACCATCTTCAGGGCGGCGAGGTGGTTGCCGTGGTCGGTGGCGCCACAGCAATCGGCCACCAACAGGCATTCGAAGCCGCGATCGTTGGCCTCGCGCATCGTGGTGTGCACGCACACGTCGGTGGTGATGCCGGTCAGCAGCAGGTTGCGCACGCCACGGGTGCGCAGCATGAGCTCCAGGTCGGTGGCGCAGAATGAGCCCTTGCCGGGCTTGTCCAGCACGACTTCGCCGGACAGCGGACTGAGTTCGGCGATGATTTCCCAGCCGGGTTCACCGCGCACGAGGATGCGTCCGCAGGGACCGGGATCGCCGATGCCTGCGCCGATGTTGCGCGAGCGCCAGCGCTTGTTGCCGGGCAGGTCGGAGAGATCGGGTCGATGGCCCTCGCGCGTGTGGATGACCATGAGTCCAAGCTCGCGGGCGCGGGCCAGCAGCGCCTTGATCGGTTCGATGGGCGCGCGCGTGAGCGAGAGGTCGTAGCCCATCGTGTCGACGTAGCCACCCTGGCCGCAGAAATCGGTCTGCATGTCGATGATGATGAGCGCCGTGTCGGCCGCGCAATAGCGGCCGTCGTAGGGCCAGGCGTAGGGATCGGCGGCGATGGATCGGAAGGTCATGGTGCAGGGGTTCCTCGCGGGTGATGGTTTGCGCACCGATTGCGGGCGGCCTCAGGCGCGCGCCATGAGCGGGGCCGTGGGCCGGGTCAGCACGCGCACGGCCTGGGCGGCGGCGGCGGCGCGATTCTCGACGCCCAGTTTGATGAACACCTGCTCGAGATGCTTGTTCACGGTGCGCGGGCTGATGCCCAGGATCTCGCCGATGTCGCGGTTGGACTTGCCGCGGCTGATCCACAGCAGCACCTCGGCCTCGCGCGTGGTGAGCTGCAGCGCCTGGCGCAGCAGTTCGGGTTCGCCGATATTGCTGATTTCGGTGAGGCTGAACAGCAGTTCGTCGCTGCCAGTGGAACTCAGGTAGGCGAATTCCACCTTGCGGTCGTCCACTTCCATCGCGATGCGCGCCAGCGCGCCGGAGTTCGCGCGCTGCAGCTTCAGCAGCCGCTCGGCGACGCCGGCCGGCATGCTCGTGTCGCGGCCGTTGGGTGTGGGGAACAGTTCGATCAGCAGCTGGCGCGCCTTGGGCGTGCACCACAGCAGGCGGCCGCTGCGATCGGTCGCCAGCATGAAGCGGCCGGAAGCATCCAGTGCCGCATGCGTTCCCTGGGCGGCGCGCGCGTTGGCGAGATGCACGCGGATGCGCGCCAGCAGTTCGTCGATCACGATGGGTTTGGCAACGTAATCGACGCCGCCGGCGGCCAGACCGGCCACGACATGCTCCGTCTCGGTAAGCCCGGTCATGAAGATGACGGGCAGATGGGCCAGCAGTTTGTCGCTCTTGAGCCGGCGGCAGCACTCGAAGCCGTCCATGCCGGGCATGACGGCATCCATGAGCACCAGGTCCGGCGTGATCTGGTCGACCAGCCCCAGCGCGCCGGCCGCATCCGTCGCGATCAGCACCGTGTAGCCAGCCTGGTCCAGCACGTCGGTGAGCAGGCCGAGAGTCTCCGGCGTGTCGTCGACCACCAGGATGCTGTCCTTGTGGGGTGTGGCGTCAGCCATGTTTGCGCATCGCCTCCAGCACGCTCATGTACTGGCGCAGGTCGAAATTGGATACCAGCGTGCGCAGTTGGGTGGTCAGCGCCTGGGAGGAGGGATTCTCGGCCTCCATCTGGCGCAGCTTGGCTTCGATGCCGCGCACGTGGCCGATGCGGCCGAGCTGGTAGAGATCGTCGAGGTGATGGCGATCCTGCGGCGCGGCCGATGCGGGTTCCTGCGCGTGCTCCGTGCCGGCCGGCGATTCGTGGATCCAGCGCAGGCCCAGCAAGGCGCCGACGCACTCCAGCAGGGCCTGGGTGTCGATGGGTTTGAGGATGAACGCGTCATGCAAGGCGTCGTCACCGCCCGGCCGGTACTCCTGGGCATTGGCGGACACGATCACCAGCCGCGAGTGCTCGAGCGAAGCGCTGTCGCGGAGCTGGCGCGCCAGTTCCCAGCCGCTGACATCGGGTAGCGAGAGGTCCATCAGTACCAGGTCGGGCTGGTGCTTGAGGGCGAGCTGGCGCGCGATCGCGGCGTCGGTGGCCATGAACACCGTGAAGTTCAGCGGCAACAGCAGGTCACGCAGCAGCTCGAGGTGGAACGGATCGTCGTCGACGATCAGTATCCTGCGCAAAGGCCCGAGATAGCCGCGCACACGCCGCGAACGCAGCGAGTCGTGCGTGTCGGCTGGCGCCTCCGACAACATCAACCGTACCACGAAGCGCGTCCCCGCCCCCTGCACGCTGTGCACCAGCAGCTCGCCGCCCATGATCTGGGTCAGCAGTTTGGTGATGGTGAGACCGAGCCCGGTGCCGGGCAGGGCGCGCACGGCCGGCGCCTTGCCACGCTCGAAGGGTTCGAAGATGCGCTCCATGTCCTCGGGTGCGATCCCCATGCCGGTGTCGGAGATCTCGAACTCCGCCACCTGGCTGCGATAGCGGACCGTGAGCGCGGCGTGACCCTGGTCGGTGTACTTGATCGCATTCGACAGCAGGTTGATGAGCACCTGGCGCAGCCGCTTCTGGTCGGTGTGCACGTAGAAGGGCAGGTGCGGAGGACGCTGGTAGCGGAACTCGAGGCCGCGCGCCTCGGCCTGCAGCCGGAACATGTCGACCATCTGGTCCAGCAGTTCCACCAGCTGCACCTTGTCGCGATTCAGGCGCAGCAGGCCGGTTTCGATCTTGGAGATGTCGAGCAGCCCGTCGATCAGGTGCACCATGTGCTCGGCGCTGCGCCGGATGACACGCACCGCGTTCTCGGTGGATCCCAGCGCGCCGCGCTCGAGCAACTGCGCGTAACCGAAGATGGAGTTTAGCGGCGTGCGGATTTCGTGGTTGATGCCGGCGAGGTAGCGGGTCTTGGCCAGGTTGGCCGACTCCGCGACTTCCTTGGCCTTTTGCAGTTCCGAGTCGGTGCGCTGGTGCGCGCTGATTTCCTCGATCAGCATCGCGGTCTGGCGCGCCGATTCGGCTTCCGCCGCGCGCCGGTTTTCGTGCGCCAGCACGATCAGCCAGGCCGCGATACCCGACAGCACCAGCAGGCTCAGGAACACCAGCCACAGCGTGGTGCTGATGATCTCGCGCTGCGCGGGGGCGGAGGCGCCAAATTGCCGGTAGATCAGCATCAGCAGCAGGCCCACCGACAGATTGAACGCCAGCAGGAGTCCCGCGAAGTGGCCGCCACGCGTGTTCAGCGCGATGACCACGCGCTCGGGAAACACCCGGCGCAGCCAGTGCAGGAACTGCTCCGGGGCACGGCTCTGCACCTTGCACTGGTCGTGGCAGCGCGCTTCCAGCGTGCAGCACAGCGAACAGATCGGCCCCGCGTAGGCCGGGCAGGTGGCCATGTCGCTGCGCTCGAAGCGGTTTTCGCAGATGCTGCAGTGGACGTGCTGCTGGCCGGCCGGGAACTCGGCTGGCTGGCGCGCGAGGTAGTAGCGCCCGCCGGTGGCCCAGGCGATCAGCGGCGCGCAGGCGAAGGCCACCAGCAGGCCCACCAGCGGTGACAGGCTTTCCGCCACGCCGCCGAACAGGCCGAAGAACGCCAGCGTGGAGGCGACCACCGAGACCAGCAGCGAGCCGACACCCACCGGATTGATGTCATACAGGTGGGCGCGCTTGAACTCGATGTGCCGCGGGCTCAGGCCGAGCGGTTTGTTGACCACCAGGTCCGCGGTCAGCGCGCCGATCCAGCCGGCGGCGAAGTTGGCGTACACGACCAGGATCTTCTCGATGGCATGGAACAGGCCGATTTCCATGAGCAGCAGCGCGAGCAGGACGTTGAATACCAGCCAGACCACGCGACCGGGATGACTGTGCGTGAGGCGCGAAAAGAAATTGGACCAGGCGATGGAGCCGGCGTAGGCATTGGTGACGTTGATCTTGAGCTGGCAGACGATGACGAAAATGCCGGTGATCGCGAGCGCGGCCCGCGGCGAATGCAGCATGTCGAGGAACGCAACGTAGTACATCTGTGTCGGTTGCGATGCCTGGGCCACCGGCACCGCGTGCTGGAGCGCGAATACGGCCAGGAAGGAACCGGCCAGCAGTTTCAGCCCGCCGAGCACCACCCAGCCAGGCCCGGTGGCCAGCAGCGCCGCCCACCAGCCGAATCGGCCGGTCCGGCTGCGGTCGGGCAGGAACCGCAGGTAGTCGACCTGCTCGCCAATTTGCGGCAGCAGCGACAGCAGCACGGAGACCGCCGTGCCCAGCAGCAGCCAATCGACGTGGGCGGGGCCCCGGCTCTGGGCGCCCGTGTAACCCAGCCACTGCGACACCTCGGCCGGCTTCGCCAGCAGGATCGCGACGATCGGCGCGAACTGCAGCAGCAGCCAGACGGGTTGCGTGAACAGCTGCATGCGGCTGATCAGGCTGATGCCGTAAACGGCGATGGGGATCACCACCAGCGAACTGATCAGGTGCGCGATCGGCAGCGGGATGTGGAACACGAACAGCAGCGCGGCGGAGAGGATGCTGGCCTCGATCGCGAACAACAGGAAGGTGAACGAGGCGTAGATCAGCGAGGTGATGGTGGAGCCGAGATAGCCGAACCCGGCGCCGCGCGTGAGCAGGTCGATGTCGACGCCGTAGCGCGCGGCGTAGTAGGCGATCGGAAAGCCGATCAGGAACATCAAGATGCTGAAGAGGACCACGGCCCAGATGGCATTGGGCACTCCGTACGCCAGCGTGATCGTGCCGCCGATCGCTTCGCAGGCGAGGAAGGCGATGGGTCCCAGCGCCGTGTTGCCGACGCGGAACGCGGACTTGCGCGCCTGCAGCGGGGTGTAGCGCAGCGCGTAGTCCTCCAGTGTCTGGCTCGCCACCCACTGGTTGTACTGGCGGCGCTCGCGAACGATGCGCTGTTGGGCACTCATGTTGCCAACGATGGAGCAAGTCATGTGCCACGCAACTACGTCGAACGACGCATTCAGATCGGTCGCGTCGTGACGTAGCTTCCGGGTTGCACAGTGCACAACAAGCACACAGGGACGCAATGGACCGAGGCCGCACCAACATGGAAAAAAACGGGACAGCGTTGCACCACGGCTGTACCCGCGCGCGCACCGTCCGCGTCGCCTGCCGACACAGAACCACCACTTGAACCGGGAGTCCGACCATGCTTTTCAATCACAACCAGACCGGCCACTGGCGCGGCAAGACCGCACTGGCCACCGCGTTGGGCGCGCTGGGAGCGCTGGCGTCCCAGGCGCACGCCGATGACGTGACGCTGCCGCCGATCTCGATCGGCGCCGGCATGGAGGCCAGCTATTTCCATTGCGACACCAGCTGCCTCTACAACGGCTCCGGCACCGGGGACCTCGACGGCTTCGCGCTCAACAGCGCCCGCCTGTACATCAACGGCAGCGTCACCGACACCATCAAGATGACCTTCAACACCGAGTACACGAGCGAAAACAACCTGGAGGTGATGGACGCCATCGCACGCTTTGAGCTCTCGCCCGAGCTCAACATCTGGGCCGGCCGGTTCCTGCCGCCCGTGGATCGCGCCAATCTCTACGGCCCGTACTACGCCAACGACTGGACGCCGTACGCCGATGGCGTCGCGGACTACTACCCGAACGTCGCCGTCGGCCGTGACAACGGCATCGCCTATTGGGGCGACTTCGGACCCGTCAAGGCCAGCTTCGGCCTGTTCGATGGCCAGTCGCTCAACAGCGCGGTGGACGATCCCACCAAGCTGCTGTACGCGGGTCGCGTGATGGTGGACCTGTGGGACAAGGAGTCCGGCTACTACCTCAACGGCACCTACTACGGCGACAAGGACCTGCTGGCCTTCGGTGTCGCGGCCCAGAGCCAGGACAGCAAGACCACCTGGAGCGCCGACGGACTGCTCGAGAAGAAGCTCGGTGACGCCGGCGCGATCACCGTCGAAGCGGAATACAACAAGGACAACGGCCTGACGGGCGCCACGCACAGCGACGGCTGGTACGGACTCGTGGCCTACGTGTTCCCGCAGGTGGTGGGCGTCGGCAAGTTCCAGCCGCTCGTCAAGTACAGCGAGAAGACCTACGACGCGACGACTTCGTTCAAGGTGAAAACCACCGAGGTCAACTTCAATTACATCATCAAGGCGTTCAACGCGCGCGTGGGCCTGTATTACCTCACGGAAAAAGCGAGTCCGTCCTCCGGGTCCACGCCTTCCGAGGCTGGGCTGAAACTGCAGATACAGATGTAGCCAATCAAGGGAGATGAAGCACATGAAATTCGGAAAAGTATTGAAGTGGACCGCGCCGGCCGTGCTGGCCCTGTCCGCATCGCTGGCCTCGGCGGCCGACACCATCAAGGTGGGCGTGCTGCACTCACTCTCGGGCACCATGGCGATCAGCGAGACCACGCTGAAAGACACGATCCTGATGATGATCGACGAGCAGAACAAGAAGGGCGGCGTGCTGGGCAAGAAGCTCGAAGCCGTGGTGGTCGACCCGGCTTCCAACTGGCCGCTGTTCGCGGAAAAGGCCGCCGAACTGCTGGAGAAGGACAAGGTCTCGGTGGTGTTCGGCTGCTGGACCTCGGTGTCGAGAAAGTCGGTGCTGCCGGTGTTCGAGAAGGACAACGGCCTGCTGTTCTATCCCGTGCAGTACGAAGGTGAGGAGTCGTCGAAGAACGTGATCTACACCGGCGCCGCGCCCAACCAGCAGGCCATTCCGGCGGTGGATTACCTCATGAGCCAGGGCATCAAGCGCTGGGTGCTGGCCGGCACGGATTACGTCTATCCGCGCACCACCAACAAGATCCTCGAGGCTTACCTCAAGATGAAAGGTGTCAAGGACGAGGACATCATGATCAACTACACGCCGTTCGGCCAGTCTGACTGGCAGAGCATCGTGGCGGACATCAAGAAGTTCGGCTCGGCCGGCAAGAAGACGGCGGTGGTCTCCACGATCAACGGCGATGCCAACGTCCCGTTCTACAAGGAGCTGGCCAACCAGAAGATCTCGGCCGAAGACATTCCGGTGGTGGCGTTCTCGGTGGGTGAGGAAGAACTCGCCGGTCTCGATGCCAAGCCGCTGGTCGGGCACCTCGCTGCCTGGAACTACTTCATGACCATCGACACGCCGGCCAACAAGCAATGGATCGCCAAGTGGCATGCGTTCACGAAGAACCCGAAGCGCACCTTCAACGACCCCATGGAAGCCAGCGTCATCGGCTTCAACCTGTGGGTCAAGGCGGTCGAGAAGGCCGGCACCACGGACACGGAGAAGGTGATCGCGGCGCTGCCCGGGCTCGAGACGCCGAACCTCACGGGCGGCATGGCGAAAGTGCTGCCGAACCACCACATCACCAAGCCGGTGTTCATTGGCGAAGTGCGTGCCGATGGGCAGTTCGACGTGGTGTGGAAGTCGAAGGGACTCGTCGCGGGTGATGCCTGGTCCGATTACCTGCCGGGCAGCAAGGATGTGGAAGCCGACTGGGTGACGCTCAAGTGCGGCAACTACAACAAAGTGACGAAGGTCTGCTCTGGCCAGAACTTCAAGTAACGCGGCGAGCAATCGTCTGTGGGGGCGGCGCTCACCGAAATGGTGGGCGTCGCCCCCTCGTGTATCGACGGGAGACCGGGAGAGGTGGTTATGAGCCTGCGCAGCTGCTGGTTGGCGATAGGGACCGCGATGCTCCTCTCGCTGGTGATGGCGACTTCAGCGTCGGCCGCCGCGACCGCCCCGCCACCGGAGTCCGGGCAGGCGCCGCAGGGACTCGACGCGCTGCTCAGGCAGCTGGCCGACACCGACGACTACAGCGTCAAGCAGGATCTGATCCGCGGCATCGCAGCGGCCAATTCCGCGCAGGATCGGGTGGTGCTGCAGGCGTTGCTCGAAGGCCGGCTGTACAAGCGGGACAGCGATGGCACGGTGCTGGTCGCGGACGTCGCCGATGCCCCCTTTGCGATGGCGTCCGCCGTCAGCGGCGCGGCGCTGGGACGGAGCGATGGCGACGGAGTGACCTTGATCGGCGTGAACAACCAGCTGCGCCGCCAACTGCGGGCGTTGCTGGCGCAATTCGACCTGGCGAGCGGTGACAGCGCGGTGCGGCTCGCGGCGGTGAATGAGATGCTGCGCGCTCCAGACGCGGCAAGCACCGCGGCCTTGCGCGCACAACTGGCGAAGGAGAAGGACGCCGCGGTGCGGGCATCGATCCAGTCGGGGCTCGCCGTGGCGGCGCTCGACAGTGACGACGCGGCACAACGGCTCGCCGCGGTGCGCGAACTCAAGGGCAGCCTCAACACCGAGGTCTACAACCGGCTCACTTCGCTGCTGGACTCGGAGACGGACCTGGGCGTCAAGAAGGCCGCCATCGATGCCCTGCGCGGCATCGATCGCTGGCGCACCTTCTATTCCGGCATCCAGACGCTGATGTTCGGCCTGAGCCTGGGGTCGGTGCTGGTGCTGGCGGCCATCGGGCTCGCGATCACCTTCGGTGTGATGGGTGTCATCAACATGGCGCATGGCGAGCTCATGATGCTCGGCGCCTACGCCACGTACGTGGTGCAGCTGTTGATGCCCAATCACATCGGGGCCTCGATCCTGGTGGCGATCCCGGTGGCCTTCCTCGTGTCGGGCCTGATGGGCGTGCTCATCGAGCGCGGCATCGTACGGTTCCTGTATGGCCGGCCGCTCGAGACGCTGCTCGCCACCTTCGGCGTGAGCCTCATCCTGCAACAGGCGGTGCGCGATATCTTCACCGCCAACAACCGGCCCGTGGAGACGCCGGACTGGCTGGCCGGTTCGCTGCAGATCAACGACGTGCTGTCGATCACGTACAACCGGCTCTACATCGTGCTGTTCACTTTGGCGGTGTTCGCGCTGCTGCTCATGGTGCTGAAACGCACGCGCCTCGGCCTTGAAGTGCGCGCCGTCTCGCAGAACCGTGCCATGGCCAAGGCGATGGGCATCCGCACCGAATGGGTCGATGCGATGACCTTCGGCCTGGGATCGGGCATCGCCGGCGTGGCCGGCGTGGCGCTGAGCCAGCTCACGAACGTGGGACCCAACCTGGGCCAATCGTACATCGTCGACTCCTTCATGGTGGTGGTGTTCGGTGGCGTTGGCAACCTGTGGGGCACGCAGCTGGGAGGCACGGCGCTGGGCGTGATCAACAAAGTGCTCGAGCCGTTCGCTGGCGCGGTGCTGGCGAAGATCCTGGTGCTGGTGTTCCTGATCCTTTTCATCCAGCGCCGGCCGCGCGGCCTGTTTCCACAGAAAGGCCGGGCGGCGGAAGGGTGATGCGCATGACTGGCAACGGGGCAGCGGGATTGATCAGGCGGGACCGCGGCGGCAGCGCGTTGCTGGCGGTGCTGGGGCTCATGGTGGTGCTGGCGCCGATCCTGAACCTCGTGGTGCCCGAGTCCTCGGCGCTGCATCTGTCGGGCTACACCGTGACACTGCTCGGCAAATACATGTGCTACGCCATCCTGGCGATCGCCGTGGATCTCGTGTGGGGTTATTGCGGCATCCTGAGCCTCGGGCACGCGGCGTTCTTCACGCTCGGCGGTTATGCCATCGGCATGTACCTGATGCGCGAGATCGGCACCCGCGGCGTGTACGGCGATCCGGTGCTGCCCGATTTCATGGTGTTCCTGAACTGGAAGGAACTGCCGTGGTTCTGGCACGGCTTCAACCACTTCGGCTACGCGCTGCTGATGATGCTGGTCGCGCCGGGCGTGCTGGCATTGGTGTTCGGCTGGCTCGCATTCCGCTCGCGGGTGACGGGCGTGTACCTCTCGATCATCACCCAGGCCCTGACCTACGCCTTGCTGCTGGCGTTCTTCCGCAATGACATGGGTTTCGGTGGCAACAACGGCTTCACGGATTTCAAGGACGTACTGGGTTTCGATCTGGACGCCGCGAGCACGCGCATGGTGCTGTTCGTGCTGACGGCACTGGTGCTGGGCGGCAGTTACCTGCTGTGCCGGTTCATCGTGACGTCGCGCGCCGGTCGCGTCGTGGCGGCGGTCAGGGACGCGGAAAACCGCGCACGATTCATCGGCTACAAGGTCGAGAACTACAAGCTGTGGATCTTCGTGTTCTCGGCCATGCTGGCCGGGCTGGCCGGCGCGCTGTACGTGCCGCAGGTGGGCATCATCAATCCGAGCGAATTCCAGCCGGCCAATTCGATCGAAGTCGTCATCTGGGTTGCGATCGGCGGGCGCGGCACCCTGTACGGCGCGGTGATCGGGGCGCTGCTCGTCAACTACGCCAAGACGTATTTCACGGGCGCGCTGCCGAGCGCCTGGCTGTACGCGCTGGGCGCGCTGTTCGTGCTGGTGACGTTGTTCCTGCCGCGCGGCATCGTGGGGCTCGTGAACCAGGTGCGCCACAGGGCGGCCGCATGAACGTGCGTCGTGAACTGCTGCAGCGGCTCAGCGGGCGCTCGCGCAGCGCCAGGCCCCCGCGCACCGGCGACGTCCTGACCGGCGATCCGATGCAGGAAGGCCCCGATGCGTCCCGCGGCCTCATCCTGTACCTGGAGGACATCACGGTCAGCTTCGATGGCTTCCGGGCGCTCAATGCGCTGACGCTCTATGTCGAAGCGGGGGAGCTGCGCTGCATCATCGGACCGAACGGCGCCGGCAAGACCACCATGATGGATGTCATCACCGGCAAGACCCGGCCCGACGCCGGTTCCGCGTGGTTTGGCCAGACCATCGACCTGCTCGCGCACACCGAACCGGAGATCGCCCAGGCGGGCATCGGCCGCAAGTTCCAGAAACCCACCGTGTTCGAGCGCCATACCGTGTTCGAGAACCTCGAACTGGCCATGGCTGGCGACAAGACCGTATGGAAGTGGCTGGTGGCGAAACTCACTGGCGAACAACGCAGCCAGATCGACGAGACGCTCGAGGCCATCGGCCTGATGGCTCGCCGCGATGACCTGGCCGGGGTGCTCTCGCACGGCCAGAAGCAATGGCTGGAGATCGGCATGCTGCTGGTGCAGAACCCGCAGTTGCTGCTGGTGGACGAACCCGTCGCCGGCATGACGCCGCAGGAGACCGAGCGCACCGCGGAACTGCTGCTGTCGCTGGCCGGCAGGCATTCGGTGGTCGTGGTGGAGCACGACATGGCGTTCGTGCGTTCCATCGCGCGCAAGGTCACCGTGCTGCACGAAGGCAGCGTGCTGGCCGAAGGCACCATCGACGAAGTCCAGGCCCATCCCCGGGTCATCGAGGTCTACCTCGGCGAGTCGCAACATGCTTGAGATCAAGGGGCTCAATCAGTACTACGGCGGCAGTCACACCCTCTGGGACATCGACCTGGTCGTTCCCAAGGGCTCGGTGACCTGCCTGATGGGTCGCAATGGCATGGGCAAGACCACGCTGCTCCGGAGCATCATGGGGCTGGCGCAGGTGGCCACCGGCCAGATCCTGTACGAGGGTGAGCGCGACCTCGTGAAGCTGCGTGCCGAGGATCGCGCCCGGCTGGGGATCGGTTTCGTGCCGCAGGGCCGTGAAATCTTCTCGCAGCTCACGGTGGGCGAGAACCTGCGCACCGGATTGGCCGCGCGGCGCAAGCCGCTCAGGAGCGTGCCGGAGCACATCTTCGAGATGTTCCCGGTGCTCAAGCAGATGCTGGGCCGGCGTGGCGGTGATCTTTCCGGCGGCCAGCAGCAGCAACTCGCGATCGGGCGCGCGCTGGTGCTCGATCCGCAGCTGCTGATCCTCGACGAACCCACCGAGGGCATCCAGCCCAACATCGTGCACGAGATCGGCGAAGTGATCCTGCGCCTGAACCGCGAGGCGGGGCTCACCGTGCTGTTGGTGGAGCAGAAGCTGCCGTTTGCGCGCCGCGTGGCCAGCGACGTGCGTATACTCGACAAAGGAAGACTGGTGGTGTCGGGTGGCATCAAGATGTTGACGGACGAACTGGTGCGCCAGCACCTCACGGTATGACCGCGGCGCCAGCGCTGCGCGCGGGATGGCGCGCCGAGCTCGAGCTGGGCTTCACCTGCACCGGCGCGCGCACGGTGCTGAGCCACCGCCGCCATGCGGGCCCGCTGTTGGTGCAGCGTCCGTTCTATCCGGAAGGCGGCATCTGCCACGTCTATGTGGTGCATCCTCCCGGTGGCGTCGTGGCAGGCGACGAGTTGCGGCTGCAATGCGAGGTCGGCCCGGGTGCACAGGTGCTCGTCACCACGCCTGCCGCAGGCAAGTTCTATCGCAGCGAAGGCGCGCTGGCGATCTTCGAGCAGCAGCTGCGCGTGGACGGTGGCGTCCTGGAATGGCTGCCGCAGGAGAGCATATTCTTCCCGGGAACCGCGGCGCGGGTGCGCACGCACATCGACCTGAAGAACGACGCGCGCGTGATCGCCTGCGAAGTGTCCTGCTTCGGCCTGCCGGCCAACCAGGCCCCGTTCGCCAGCGGCAGCGTACGGCAGGAACTGGAGCTGTGGCGCGGGCATCGGCCGCTGCTGCTGGATCACCTGAACCTGGAGCCTGCCGCGGTGGCCGCGCGCTGGGGCCTGGCGGCGCAGCCCGCGTTGGGCACGCTGCTGGCCGCGCCGGCGGGTGAGTCCGATCTGCAGCGCGCGCGCGCGGTGCTGGAAGGGCGGGGGGCGGCCAGCGCGACGCTGCTGGACGGCGTCCTGCTGTGCCGTGGCATCGCGGCACGCGCCGATCAGCTGCGTGCACTGCTGATGCAGGTCTGGAACGCCCTGCGGCCCGGCCTGCATGGCCGCGCGCCCATCGCGCCGCGCATCTGGGCCACCTAGAATAGAATCATGGATCTCTCGCCACGCGAAAAAGACAAATTGCTGCTGTTCACCGCGGGTCTGCTCGCCGAGCGCCGCAAGGCCCGCGGCTTGAAGCTGAACTATCCGGAGGCCATCGCCTATATTTCCGCCGCCATCCTCGAGGGCGCGCGCGAGGGCCGCAGCGTTGCGGAGCTCATGCACTACGGCACGACGCTGCTGGGCACTGCCGATGTCATGGACGGCATCGCGGCGCTGATCCCCGAGGTGCAGGTGGAGGCCACGTTCCCGGATGGCACCAAGCTGGTCACCGTGCACCATCCGATCGTGGATCGCACCGGGTCCGCAGGCACGCCATGATCCCGGGTGAAATCCTCTGTGCAGAAGGCGCCATCGAGCTCAATGCCGGACGCGCGACGCTGCTGCTCACGGTGGCCAACCTGGGCGACCGGCCCATCCAGGTCGGCTCGCACTATCACTTCTTCGAAACCAATCGGGCCTTGCGCTTCGATCGCGCCGCGGCGCGCGGCTTCCGCCTGAACATCGCCTCCGGCACGGCCGTGCGCTTCGAACCCGGCCAGGAGCGCGAAGTGGAACTCGTGGCGCTGGCGGGCGCGCGCATCGTGTACGGCTTCCAGGGGATGATCATGGGGCCGTTGTCATGACGCGCATGGAGCGCCGCGCCTACGCGGAAATGTTCGGCCCGACCACCGGCGATCGCATCCGTCTCGCCGACACCGAGCTGGTCATCGAGGTGGAGCGGGACCACACGATATACGGTGAAGAGGTCAAGTTCGGCGGCGGCAAGGTGATCCGCGACGGCATGGGGCAGGGCCAGGCGCTGGACGCCGACTGCATGGACACGGTGATCACCAACGCGGTGATCCTGGATCACTGGGGCATCGTGAAGGCCGACATCGGCCTCAAGCACGGTCGCATCGCCGGCATCGGCAAGGCCGGCAATCCCGACATCCAGCCCGGCGTGGATCTGCTGATCGGCGCGGCCACCGAGATCATCGCGGGCGAGGGCCACATCGTCACGGCCGGCGCCATCGACGCGCACATCCACTTCATCTGCCCGCAGCAGTGCGAGGACGCGCTGATGTCGGGCGTGACCACCCTGATCGGCGGCGGCACGGGCCCCGCCACGGGCACCAAGGCCACCACCTGCACCGGTGCGGTCTGGTACATCGAGCGCATGTACCAGGCGCTGGACGGGATCCCGATGAATTTCGGCCTGTTGGGCAAGGGCAATGTCAGCGTGCCGGCGCCGATCGAGGAGCAGGTGCGGGCGGGCGTGATGGCGCTCAAGCTGCACGAAGACTGGGGCACGACGCCGGCGGCCATCGACAACTGCCTGGGTGTGGCCGACCGGTTCGATGTGCAGGTGGCCATCCACACCGACACGCTCAACGAATCCGGCTTCGTGGAGGACACGCTGGCCGCGTTCAAGGGCCGCACCATCCACACCTACCACACCGAAGGCGCCGGCGGCGGACATGCGCCCGACATCATCCGGGCCTGCGGCGAAGCCAACGTGCTCCCGTCCTCCACCAATCCGACCCGTCCCTACACGGTGAACACGGTGGACGAGCATCTCGACATGCTCATGGTCTGCCACCACCTCGACCCGGGCATCGCCGAGGACGTCGCGTTTGCGGAATCGCGGATTCGCCGCGAGACCATTGCGGCCGAGGACATCCTGCACGATCTGGGCGCATTCTCGATGATTTCCTCCGACTCGCAGGCCATGGGGCGCGTCGGCGAAGTCATCACGCGCAGCTGGCAGACTGCGCACAAGATGAAGGTGCAGCGGGGAGCGCTGCCCGAGGACAGCGCGCGCCACGACAACTTCCGTGCCCGCCGCTAC
>DATJYR010000081.1:0-18013 GCA_035499515.1 Steroidobacteraceae bacterium
AGTGTGTACGCAGTGCAGTGAAGCCCGAGTGCATCTCGCTGGCCGCGCAGCGCGCGAAGGCGCGGGCCGCCCGCTCCACGGGCCACAGCCCGGCGTGCTTTTCGGCGAGGTATTCCGCGATCGCGAGCGAATCCCACACCGTGGCATCACCGTCCGTCAGACAAGGCACCTTGCCGCTGGGAGAAAACTCCCTGAATTGCTGCCAGTTCGAATCCGACGCGAACGGCACCAGCCGCTCGGAGAATGCGATGCCCGATTCTTGCATGAGCACCCACGGCCGCAGCGACCAGCTTGAATAGTTCTTGTTACCGATGTAAAGCGTATACACGGGATCGTCCACGGGCATCACTCACCACAGCGATTGTGAGGTACAGTCTAGGAGCATGAGCCGCGCCTTTGTCAAAGAGACCGACAAGGACACCAGCGTTCTGCCCGAGCGCGCGATCAGTGCGCACCCCAACTTCGTCACGCCCCGCGGGCTGGCCCTGCTCGATGCGCGCCTGCGCGACCTGGAAGCCCGCCGCCACGCGGCGCGCGCCGTCAACGATTTCGAAACCCTCGACGCCATCGCGCGCGACCTGCGCTACTACCAGATCCGTCGCGACACCGCGCGGCTCATGCAGCCCCTGTCGATGCCGGCGGCGGTGCGCTTCGGGGTGCAGGTGCGGCTGCGCACGCTGTCCGGCGCGGACTCGCTGTGGCGCATCGTGGGGGAGGACGAGGCCGACCCGCCGCGCGGGCTGATCAGCTACGTGTCGCCGTTGGCGATGCAGCTCATGGGCCGCAGCGTCGGCGACACGGTGCAGCTGCCCACCGAGCAGGCCGTGATCATCGGCCTCGACTAGCGCTCAGATCGCGGTCTGCTGGTCGTCGGCGTCGTCGTCGCCCGCGCCGCGCAGGTTCAGGGTCGCGACGCAGGCGAAGATCATCACCAGGATCTGCACCGCCAGCGCCGCCACGGCGATGCGGCGCCAGCGTGCGATGCGGCGCGCCCGGCGTTCGGCGGGAGCGTCGGACATGCCCGCCGAGGCCGCCGCCACCTCCGGTGTCGGCTCGGGGACCACCGGCGGCAGCTCGGGCGCGCGCAGCGTCATCGACCAGGCCACCAGCGCGCACAGCGCCGCGACGGCGCCCGCCAGGCCCGCGAGCCCGACCGCATCCATCGCCGCATCGGTGATCACCGCGTCCACCCAGCCGAACCACACCAGCGCAAACGCCAGGATCAGCAGGGCAACACACAGGATGAAGCGCGCTCCGGCGCGCTCCGCGGCAAATCGGTCGTTCATCGGCAGCAGCGCTCCAGGCGGGATCCGTCAGCCAAAGTTGATCTTGGCTTCCAGATTGGAACGGGAGTCGGCGTTTTTCAAGGCCTCTTCGAGGTCGATGCGCTCTTCCTTGTAGAGCTGGTGCAGGGCGACGTCGAAACTCTGGATGCCGCGCTCGCTGGAGGCCGCGATCGCCTCCTTGATGCTGACCACGTCGCCGCGCTTGATGAGCTCGGAGATGTGCGGGGTGTTGATCATGACTTCCAGCGCGGCCACGCGCCGCCCGCCTTTGCCCATGACCAGGCGCTGGCCCATGATGGCGCGCAGGTATTGCGAGAGGTCGAGCGTGATCTGCTTGGCCTGGTCCTGCGGGAACATGTTGAGGATGCGGTCGAGCGATTCGGCGGCGTTGTTGGCGTGCAGCGTGGCCAGCACCAGGTGGCCGGTGCCGGACAGGTTGATGGCCGCCTGCATGCTTTCGCGGTCGCGGATCTCGCCCACCAGGATCACATCCGGCGCGGCGCGCATCACGCCGCGCAGCGCGCGGTCGTAGCTCTTGGTGTCGAGGCCGACCTCGCGCTGGTTGACGATGGACTTCTTGTTGGCGTGCAGGAACTCGATCGGATCCTCGATCGTGACGATGTGGTCGGAGGCGTTCTCGTTGCGGTAGTTGATCATCGCGGCGAGCGTGGTGGACTTGCCGGAGCCGGTGGCGCCCACCATCAGGATCAGCCCGCGCTTGATCATGGCCAGCTCGGTGAGCACCTCGGGCAGGCCGAGCTGTTCGATGCGCGGCATGTCGGCGGTGATGTAGCGCAGCACCATGGCCGGATAACCGCGCTGGTAGAACACATTGACGCGGAAGCGGCCGAGGCCGGGCTCGGAGATCGCGAAATCGATTTCCCAGTCGCGCTGGAACTGCTCGATCTGCACGGGGGTCATGAGGCCCAGCGCCGCATTGCGCACCGCGGCCGGCGGCAGCACGCGGTTGTTGACCGGCATGATCTGCCCTTCGACCTTGATCTTGATGGGCGCGTTGGGCGTGAAGAACAGGTCCGACGCCTTGCGCTTCACCATCAGGCGGAACAGCGGCCCGGTGTTGAGTACCGGCAGGCTGTCTTCCGGCAGCCGATCGAGATCTTCGCCATCCCCCACGGGCCTGCTCCTAGATGCGTCGGCCATGCGGTTCTTCTTCCATCACTGCCAGGTCGCCATCGCCATCGGCCGGACGGTTCTCGCGCTTGCTCTCGAGCTTGACGCGCAGCCGCAGCTCGTTCTTCGAATCGGCGTTGCGCAGCGCGTCCTCGTACGACACCGTGCCGCGCTCGTAGAGCTCGAACAGCGCCTGGTCGAAGGTGTTCATGCCGAGCCGGTTGGAGCGCGACATGATCTCCTTGATCTTGGTGACCTCGCCGCGGAAGATCAGGTCCTGGATCAGCGGCGAATTGAGCATGATCTCCATCGCGGCGACGCGGCCGCTGCCCTGCTCGCGCGGAATCAGGCGCTGCGAGATCAGGCCGCGGATGTTGAGCGAGAGATCCATGAGCAGCTGCTCGCGGCGCTCCTCGGGGAACAGGTTGATGATGCGGTCCAGCGCCTGGTTGGAGCTGTTGGCGTGCAGCGTCGCGAGCACCAGGTGGCCGGTCTCGGAAAACTGGATGCCGTATTCCATGGTCTCGCGGTCGCGGATCTCGCCGATCAGGATCACGTCCGGCGCCTGGCGCAGCGTGTTCTTGAGCGCGGTGTGCCAGGATTCGGTGTCGACTCCGACCTCGCGGTGCGTGATCACGCAGTTCCTGTGCGGATGCACGTATTCGACCGGGTCCTCGATGGTGACGATGTGGCCGTGGGTCTTCTCGTTGCGGTAGCCGAGCATGGCGGCGAGCGTGGTCGACTTGCCCGCGCCCGTGCCGCCCACCACGATCACGAGGCCGCGCTTGCTCAGCACCACTTCCTTGAGCACCGGCGGCAGCTCGAGCTCCTCGAGCGTGGGGATCTTGGCGTTGATCAGGCGGATCACGCAGCCCATGCAGCCCATCTGCACAAACGCGCTGACGCGGAAGCGGCCGATGCCGGGCGGCGCGATGGCGAAATTGCATTCCTTGGTGGCGTCGAATTCCTTCGACTGCCGGTCGTTCATGATGGCGCGCACCAGCACCGCGGACTGCTCGGCCGTCAGCGCCCGCTCCATCTGCGGCACCAGCTCGCCGTCGATCTTGATCGCCGGCGGGAAGCCCGCGGTGATGAACAGGTCGGACGCCTTGCGTTCCGCGACCCGCTTCAGCAGGTCCTGCATCAGCTTGATGCCTTGTTCGCGTTCCATGGTTGCGGCCAATCCTCGGGTTACAACGAGTCCTTGTTCTGCGCCTTGTAGCGGGCCTCTTCCTTGCTGATATGGCCCTTGCTCACGAGATCGGCCAGGCACTGGTCGAGCGTCTGCATGCCGGCGGCCTGGCCGGTCTGGATCGAGGAATACATCTGGGCGATCTTGCCCTCGCGGATCAGGTTGCGGATCGCGGGCGTGCCGATCATGATCTCGTGCGCCGCGATGCGTCCGCCGGTGGTCTTCTTGAGCAGCGTCTGCGAGATCACCGCGCGCAGCGACTCGGACAGCATGGCGCGCACCATGTCCTTCTCCTCGCCCGGGAACACGTCGACCACGCGATCGATGGTCTTGGCGGCGGAGCTGGTGTGCAGCGTGCCGAACACCAGGTGGCCGGTTTCGGCGGCGGTGAGCGCCAGGCGGATGGTCTCCAGGTCGCGCATTTCGCCGACCAGCACGATGTCCGGGTCCTCGCGCAACGCCGAGCGCAGCGCCTCGCTGAAGCCCAGCGTGTCGCGCTTCACTTCGCGCTGGTTGATGAGGCAGCGCTTGGACTCGTGCACGAACTCGATCGGATCCTCGATGGTGATGATGTGGTCGGGGCGGTTGTCATTGCAGTAATCGACCATGCCCGCGAGCGTGGTGGACTTGCCCGAGCCGGTGGGACCGGTGACCAGCACCAGGCCGCGCGGCAGCATGCACAGGTCGCGGAATATCTTGGGGGCGGCGAGCTCGTCGAGGCTCAGGATGGTCGAGGGAATGTTGCGGAACACGGCGCCGGCGCCGCGGTTCTGGTTGAAGGCGTTGACGCGGAAGCGCGCCAGCTTCGGGATCTCGAAGGAGAAGTCGGTTTCGAAGAATTCCTCGAACGCCTTGCGCTGCTTGTCATTCATGATGTCGTACACCATGCTGTGCACTTCCTTGTGCGTCAGCGATGGCATGTTGATGCGCTTCATGTCGCCGTCCACGCGGATCATGGGCGGGACGCCGGCGGAGAGATGCAGGTCGGAGGCGTTGTTCTTGACGGCGAACGCCAGCAATTGCGCGATGTCGACGACGGCCATCAGGTTCCCTCGTAGGTGTCCCGGCTCTCGCCGGGAAGCTGCCGCAGTATAGCGGAGGGGTATCACCGCAAATATGTTAATCGGTCCGCAGAATTCAGCGTTCGCTGCGCAGTTGGCGCAACGACTGGCCGAGGTTCGCGCAACTCTGGCCGCAGCCGCAACCGCGGCGGGACGCAGCGAGCACTCGGTCACACTGTTGGCCGTCAGCAAGGGCCATGGCGTGGAGGCGCTGCGCACCGCAGCAGGTCTTGGCGTGCGGGACTTCGGCGAAAGCTATCTGCAGGAGGCGTTGCCGAAGATCGCGGCGCTGGCAGCGGCACTGCCCGGGGCCGGCGGGTTGAACTGGCATTTCATCGGCCGCCTGCAGGCCAACAAGACCCGCGAACTCGCGCAACACTTCCAGTGGGTGCACAGTGTCGATCGCCTGGCGCTGGCCGAGCGGCTCTCGGCGCGGCGGCCTGCGGCGCTGCCGCCCCTCAACGTGTGCCTGCAGGTCAACGTCGCCGGCGAACCGCGCAAGGCGGGCATTCCGCCCGGCGAGGCGGCCGCGCTGGCCCATGCCACGCACGCGTTGCCGCGCCTGAAACTGCGCGGCCTGATGTGCATTCCGCCCGCCGGCCTCACGGCCAGCGAAGCGCGGCATCATTACGGCCAGCTGCACCAGCTGCTGCTGGATCTGAACCGGCAGGGCCTCGCGCTTGATACGCTTTCCATGGGCATGAGCGGCGACTTCCCCGCCGCCATCGCCGCGGGCGCCACCCTGGTGCGCGTCGGCACGGCGATTTTTGGCGAACGGGCCTGACAGGCAAGGACTGGACATGAAACTGGCATTCATCGGCGGCGGCAACATGGCGCGCGCATTGCTGGGCGGCCTGCTGCGCGAAGGCGCGGCGCCCGGCGACCTGTCGGTGGGCGAACCGCTGCCCGCCGCGCGCGAAGCCCTGCAGCGCGATTTCGCCGTGCGGGTCACGGGCGACAACGCCGCGGCGGTGGCGGGGGCGGTCGCGGTGGTGCTGGCTGTGAAGCCCCAGGAGATGGCCGCGGTGCTCAAGGCGCTGCGACCCAGCCTGGCCACGCCGTTGCCGCTGCTGGTGTCCATCGCCGCGGGCGTGCGCACGCGCGACATCGCCGCCTGGTGCGAGGGTGCCAGCGTGGTGCGCGCCATGCCCAACCGCCCGGCGCTGGTCGGCGCCGGGGCCACCGCGCTCTATGCGTCGGGCGACGTCGATGCGGCCGGGCGCTCGCTGGCGGAACAGATCCTGCGCGCCGCGGGTCGCACCGTCTGGGTGCGTGAAGAGGCGGAACTGGACATCGTCACCGCCCTGTCAGGCAGCGGCCCCGCCTACTTCCTGTTGCTGGCCGAGGAACTCGCCAATGGCGCGATCGCGCTCGGGCTCGAACCCGCGACCGCCCGCCTGCTGGCGGCGCAGACGCTCTACGGCACGGGAATGCTGGCACAATCCGATCCCGATCTCGCCGCGCAGCGCGCCGCCGTGACCTCCAAGGGCGGCACCACGGCGGCCGCACTGGCCAGCTTCGCGGCCCAGGATTTCGCGGGCCTGGTGCACCGGGCACTCAAGGCCGCGGCCGATCGCAGCGCCGAACTGGGAAGGAACTGATGGCTGCACTGAGTTACATCATCGAACAACTGCTGTCGCTGGCGCTGCTGGCTTTGCTGCTGCGCCTGCTGCTGCAGTGGGTGCGCGCCGATTTCAGGAATCCGATCGCGCGCGGGCTCGTGAACCTGAGCAATCCGGTTGTTGTGCCACTGCGACGCCTGTTGCCCGCCATCGGTCGCATGGACACGGCGCTGGTGCTGCTGGTGCTGGCGGTGGTGGTGGTCAAGGTCGCGGTGGCCTGGCTGCTCGGCGGCGCCGGACTCGATCAACCGCTGTGGCGCTGGCTGGTGGAGGTGCTGCGCGAACTGGCGCACATGGTGCTGTGGGTCTACTTTTTCGCCATTTTCCTGTACGCGCTGCTGACGCTGGTGGCGCCGGGCACGTATTCGCCGGCGCAGGCGCTGCTGGTGTCGCTGTGCGAACCGGTGCTGCGCCCGCTGCGTCGAATCATTCCACCGCTGGGCGGCCTCGACTTCTCGCCGCTGTGGGCCGGCATCATCATCCAGGCGCTGCTGATCGCAATACGCTACTAAAACAGTGCGTGCCGACAGGAACCTCACCTGTCACTGCACCAGGAAACCCGCGCCACGCCGCGCACGCGTCTCCGCTTGACGACACGTTGCCGGCCACGAGCGGCACCGAACCCTAGAAAAAAAGGCATTTGCGAGCATGCCGGCGCGAGGAAAAGCTGTTGCGCACGGCTTCGCATGTGTTATGTTGCGCGCCACGTTTCGCTTGCAGGCAGCCAATTCCAGCCACTTGCGCGGCGTGACGCAAAAACTCTGTAGGAGATTAGGCAATGGCGAAGAAAGGTGGGGCACCGACCAAGTCGGAGATTCTGGCCCAGATTTCCAAGGAAACCGAACTGTCCCGTAAGCAGGTCAGCGAAGTCTTCGAATCGATGAACAGCATCATCAAGAAGAGCCTGCGCAGCAACGGCCTTTTCACCCTGCCTGGGCTGCTCAAGCTCAAGGTCGTGAAGAAGCCCGCATCGAAGGCGCGTGAAGGCGTGAATCCCTTCACCGGCGAAAAGATGACCTTCAAGGCCAAGCCGGCCAGCAAGAAGGTCCGCGCTCTGCCGCTCAAGAACCTCAAGTCCTTCGTGAACTGAAGTTCCTCAAGGCCCGGTCACTCTTGCGAAAGATGACCGGGCCTTTTCAGCCAGTCCTGCACCAGCGCCTTCAGCTCGGTCAGGCGGCCGTGGAAGAAATGGCCCGCCCCGGGCAGGTTCACGAACGCAGGCGGATCCGGGAATGCCGCCACCCAGCGCCGCACCGCGGCCGGGTCCACCACCTCATCCGCATCGCCCATCAGCACCAGCCAGTCCGCGGCCGGTCGCGCGATCGCGCCGAATTCCCCGCGCGTCACGGCCGGCGCCACGCTGATCATGCGCGCCGGATGCGTGGCCGGCGCCGCCTGCAGGGCCACCATCGCGCCAAAGGAGAAGCCCGCCAGGGTGAGTTCGCGTTCCGGCCATAGCGCGCGCGCGCGGGCCACCACCGCCCGCACGTCGTCCGTTTCACCGCGGCCGCCGTCATAGCTGCCGTCGCTGCTGCCCACGCCCCGGTAATTGAAGCGCAGCGTGGCCATGCCCAGCTCGTGGCAGGCGCGCGCCAGCGTATGCACCACTTTGTTCTGCATCGTTCCGCCATGCTGCGGATGCGGGTGACACAGCACCGCGATGCCGGCGCCCGCGACCTCGGGCGGCTCCTCCCGCAGCGCCTCCAGCTCGCCCGCGGGACCTGCGATGCGCAGCGGCTGCGCCGGCGGCGGGCTGAAGCTCACCGCGTCATGACCCGGACGAGCAGGTGGTTGAGGCGTTGCGCGAATTCGGCCGGGCTCCTGAGCTGGCCGCCATCGGTGAGCTGCGCCTGGTCGTACAGCAGCAGCGCGAGCTCGGCAAAGGCGGCGTCGTCCTGCAGCTGTTCCATGTACTTCACCAGCGGATGCGCGACGTTGATCTCCAGCGCCGGCTTCTGTTCCGGCAGCTTCTGGCCCGAGGCGGCCAACACGCGGCGCAGCGCGTCGGAATACTCGCCTTCGGCGCGCACCAGGCAGGCTGGGGAATCCTGCAGCCGCAGCCCGACGCGCACTTCGCTCACGCCCTCGCCCAGCGCCTGCTTGAAGCGCCTGAGCAGCGGCTTGCTCTCCTTGAGCGCGGCCTCGGCGGCTTCCTTGTCGCTGGCATCCGCGAGCCCGCCGAGCTCCAGGTCCCCGCGCGCCGCGTCCTTGAAACGCTTGCCGTCGAATTCGTTGAGATAGCCCATGACCCACTCGTCGACCCGGTCGCTGAGCAGCAGCACCTCCACGCCCTTCTTGCGCAGCACTTCGATGTGGGGGCTCTGGCGCGCCGCGGCATCGGTGTCGGCGACCACGAAGTAGATGCGCTCCTGGCCGGGCTTCATGCGGCTCACGTAGTCCGCGAGGCTCACGGTCTGCGCGCCGTCGTCCTGGTGCGTGCTCGCGAAGCGCAGCAGCGGCAGCAGGCGCTCCTGGTTGCCCGGATCCTCGGCCACGCCTTCCTTGATCACATTGCCGAATTCCTTCCAGAACGTCTGGTATTTCTCCGGCTCGTCGCTGGCCAGCTTGGCGAGCATTTCCAGCACGCGGCGCGTCAGCGCCCCGCGCATGGCGTCGACCTCGCGGTCCTGCTGCAGCAGCTCGCGCGAGACGTTCAGCGGCAGATCGCTCGAATCCACCACGCCCTTGATGAAGCGCAGGTACAGCGGCAGGAACTGCGCCGCGTCGTCCATGATGAACACCCGGCGCACGTACAGCTTCAGGCCACGGGCCGCGTCGCGCTGCCAGAGGTCGAACGGCGCGCGCGACGGCACGTACAGCAGGCTGGTGTACTCGCGGCGGCCCTCGACTTTGTTGTGGCTCCAGGTCAGGGGCTCGTTGCCGTCGTGCGAGATGTGGCGGTAGAAGTCCTGGTATTCCTCGGGCTTGAGCCCGGTCCGCGGCCGCAGCCACAGCGCGGTGGCCTGGTTGATGGTCTCGTAATCGAGCGTGGCCTCGCCCTGCTTCGGCAACCGCACCGGGAACGAGATGTGGTCCGAATAGCGCTGCACCAGCGACCGCAGGCGCCACGCGTCGGCGAATTCGTACGCGTCCTCTTTCAGGTGCAGCACCACGCTGGTGCCGCGCTCCCTGCGCGTGATCGTCTCGACCGTGAAATCGCCGGCGGCCGAGGACTCCCAGCGCACGCCCTGGTCCTCGGGCAGCCCGGCGCGCCGGCTCAGCACTTCGACCCGCTCCGCGACGATGAAGGCCGAATAGAAGCCCACGCCGAACTGGCCGATCAGCTGCGCGTCCTGCTGCTGGTCCCCCGACAGGCGCTGGAAGAATTCCGCGGTGCCGGATTTGGCGATGGTGCCCAGATGGCTGATGGCGTCCTCGCGCGACAGGCCGACGCCGTTGTCGCGGATGGTGAGGGTGTGCGCCGTGGCGTCGAAATCGATCCAGATGGCGAGTTCGGGATCCTCGGCCAGCAGCGCCGGGTCCGCCAGCGCCAGGAAGCGCAACTTGTCGTTGGCGTCCGATGCGTTCGAGATCAGCTCACGCAGGAAGATCTCGCGATGGCTGTAGAGCGAATGGATCATCAGGCGCAGCAGGTCGCTGACCTGGGCCTGGAAGCCGTGTTTCTCGGGCTGGTTTGGCGTGGACATGGCGCCCAAGGATCGGGGCGCGCGGGTCCGAATTCAAGTCGCGGGCGGTTTGATCAGGTGGTCGAACAGGCGATGGCGCAGGGCGGCCAGCAGATCGTCGAGGTCGTCCCAGAGCAGCAGCATGAATTCCATGGCTGCATGCTAGGGGTGCACGCGCGCCCGCGCCGTGGACCACCTCACATCGCAACGCTTGCAGACCCCGTTATGCCTGCGTAGGCTGTCCTGGTAATACATAAGCGGCCAGCACGAGGCGGTGCATGCAACGTATCGTCGTCCTGAACCCCAAGGGCGGGTCAGGCAAGACGACCATCGCGATCAATCTCGCCAGCTACTTTGCGCAGCTGGGCGAGGCCGTGACGCTGATGGATGACGACCCGCAGGGCTCGGCCACGCGCTGGGTGCGCAAGCGCCAGTCGCACCAGCCGCCCATCCAGCTCATCGCCGCGCACGAGCGCGATCTGCGCACCACGCGCGCCTTCCAGCTGCGCATCCCGGACGGCACCCGGAAGCTGATCGTCGACACGGCGGCCGCGGTCGAGGCGCCGGCCATGCCGGAACTCACGCGCGCCGCCGACAAGATCCTGGTGCCGGTGCTGCCCTCCGACATCGACATCCACGCCTGCGCCAGGTGCGTGAGCAACCTGCTGCTGGTGGCGAAGATCAAGCGCGCCGACAACCGGCTCGGCATCATCGCCAACCGCGTGCGGCGCAACACCCTGACTTTCCAGTCGCTGACGCGCTTCCTCGAAACGCTGGACATCCCGATCGTGACGGTGCTGCGCGACTCGCAGAATTACGTGCGCGGCGCGGAGCTCGGCATGGGCCTGCACGAGATGAAAAGCTACCAGGCCGGGGAAGACCTGGAACAGTGGAATTCGCTGGTGGCGTGGCTGGCCGAGCCCAGCCGGGTACCCGGAGTGACGCCGCTTACGGCTTCGTCTTCTCCACTTCCCAGCTATCCTTGACCTTCTCGGTCCAGCTCTTGTAATTCGACCAGGTGTAGAGGTTGCGCGTGATCGCCGCCTGGCGCGGTCGTCCGGCTGTGGCGGGCTGCTGCAGGCGATTGGCCGCGCCCGCGCCCGCCGCTGGCTTGCCGCCCGTCGCCTCCGGATCCCACTTGCCTGTTTTCATCTGGTCCACCCGCGTTGATGCAGGCAAGACTACCGGCGGCCGGTTGCCGCTCAGAGGAACTGGATCACAGGCAGGGCGTGACGAATGCGCGCCCCGTCACGCCACCAGCCGGTAGCAGGGACGGTACTCGCTGCCGGGCAACTTCATGCGGCGCTGCTCCACGAAACTGGTGAGCAGGCCGTCGAGCCATTGCATGATCTGCGGCTCGCCGTGGATCTCGAACGGGCCGTCGCGCTCGATCGCGAGCACGCCCTGCTCCTTCACGTTGCCGGTGACGATGCCGGAAAACGCGCGCCGCAGGTTCGACGCCAGCTGGTGCGGCGGCAGGCGGTGATCGAGCTTGAGCGCGCGCATGGAATCGTGCGTGACCTCGAACGGCAACTGCAGTTCCAGCGGCACGCGCAGCAGCCAGTTGAAGTTGTACGAATCGCTGTGTTCGCGGCGGAACGCCTGCACTTCGGCGCAGCCGCGCACCATGCGGCGCGCCACCGCGGCCGGATCGTCGGTGATGATCTGCAGCCGCGCGAGCGCCTTGCTGCCGAGCGTGTTCTCGATGAACGCCGCGATGCGCTCGAAGTAGTCCGCGCTGGCCTTCGGTCCCGTCAGCACCACGGGGAAGGGTTGCGCGGTGTTGGCCGGATCGAGCAGCACGCCCAGCAGGTAGAGGATTTCCTCGGCGGTGCCCGCGCCGCCGGGGAAGATCACGATGCCATGCCCGAGGCGCACGAAAGCCTCCAGGCGCTTCTCGATGTCCGGCAGGATCACGAGCTGGTTCACGATGGCGTTGGGCGGTTCGGCCGCGATGATGCCGGGCTCGGTGAGCCCGATGTAGCGGCCGTGCTGCAGGCGCTGCTTGGCGTGGCCGATGGTGGCGCCCTTCATGGGCCCTTTCATCGCGCCCGGACCGCAACCGGTGCACACATCGAGGCCGCGCAGGCCGAATTCGTAGCCGACGCGCTTGGTGTAGTTGTATTCCACCTCGCCCACCGAATGGCCGCCCCAGCACACCACCAGGTTCGGCTTCGACTTGTGCTCCAGCACGCGCGCGTTGCGCAGGATGTGGAACACGGCGTTGGTGATGGAGGCGGAATCGTCAGGCTTGAGGCGCCCGGGCGCGATGATCTCGTCGTTGGTGAAGATGATGTCGCGCAGCACCGCGAACAGCAGCTCCTTGATGCCGCTGATCATCTCGCCGTCGACGAACGCCGCGGCGGGCGCGTTCCTGATCTGCAGCTTGATGCCCCAGGCCTGGCGCAGCACCTGCACGTCGAAGTCGCGATAGCGATCGAAGATGGCCTTGGCGTTGTCCTCGTGGCCGCCGGAGTTGAGCACCGCGAGCGCGCAGGCGCGGAACAGCGGATACAGGCCGCCGTGGCTGGAATCCAGCAGCCGGTCGATCTCGTTCTGCGAGAGGTTCTCGAGGCTGCCGCGCGGGCCGACGCGCGCGTCGACGTATTCGGGAATGACTACGCTGGTTTCCATGGTCCCGGGGAGAAGCGGCGCGGCCGCTCAGGCCATGATCTCGATCGGGATGCCGCTCTGCGTGAGCAACCAGAATTCCAGCATGTCGGAGTCGGAGAGCGCGATGCAGCCATCGGTCCAGTCCTGGCTGCTGTAGTAATCGGGACTGTGGCGCGGCACATTGGGCTGGCCGTGGACCATGATGGCGCCGCCCGGATTCTCATGGTCGCGCCGCGCGCGCCGCACATCGTCTTCGTTGGGATACGTGACCTGCACCGACAGGAAGTAATCGCTGTGGGCGTTGCGCTTGCCGAGCCGGTAGCGACCTTCGGGCGTGCGGTAATCGCCGTTGTGTTCCTTGGGGCCGGTGGGCATGAGGCCGAGCGAGATGCGGTAGCTGCGCAGCACTTCACCGCCCTTCATGAGCAGCATGCGCCGCTCGGACTTGAGCACCACCACGTGGTCCGCCACGGGCAGCTGCACCGCCTGGCCGGCGGCGCTGCCGAGGGACTCGTCGCCCTGCGGGGACGCGACGGCCAGCAGCGGTACGGCCGCCAGCAATGAAAACAGGAGCTTTCGCATTGGCGCAATTATAACCAGCGCCGGGCGGCATCGCGACCGTGCAGGGTTCACACGCCGGGCAGGTCTTCCACCTTCGGCAGCACGATCTGCGCGCCCGGGCGGAGCGCGGCGAAATTGAGGTCGGGGTTGTACTGCTGCAGCAGCCAGACCGGCACGTCGGCCGCACGCCGGGTCAGGCTCCACAGCGAATCGCCGCGGCGCGCGATGTACACCTCGGTGCCGGTGATGCGGTGCGCGGCGAAATACTCGGCCTGCAGCCGCTGGTGGTAATCGCGGCGCTTCTGCTCGAACTGCGCGGCCGTGACCTTGCTGAAATCGAGCCTGATCCGGCGACCCACCACCACCGGCGTGTTGCGACCGAGCGCATTGAGCGTGCGCAGCTTCGCGGCCGTGGTGTCGAGCCAGTCGGCGTAGTGGCCGAGCGTCTCGGCGGTCGTGACCACGATGGTGTTGCTGGACGACACCGAGTAGTCGAACGGATCGTTGCTGAGCGTGCCGGCATCGGCCGGCACCAGCGCGGGACTCTGCGCCGTTTCCTGTGCCGCCGAGACCGGTTCGATCTTCCCGGCCGCGCTCGCCGCGGTGACCGCCTGGGTTTCCGCCCGGGTTTCGGCCACCGCCGCCACCTCCGCCGCGCGCTCCGCCGGCGGCTCGGCCACCGGCCTGGAGGTCAGCGCCAGCCGCTGGCCTTCGTAGATGTGGTCCTGGTCGGTGAGGTTGTTGGCGGCCATGAGCTGCTTCAGCGTGAGCCGGTTGGCGGCGGCGATCGAGGACAGCGTGTCGCCCGCGGCCACCACGTAGCCGCCGGCCGCTTCGGGCTGGACCACGGTGCTGGCGGTGGCGGGCTGCGGCACCTTGCCCAGCCGCAGCGCGAGCTGGTCGACGCGCAGCTGCGGCACGTCCGCGGGCAATCGCAGCCGGTATTCCTTCGGGATCGGACGCTGGCCGCTCCACACCGCAGGCAGCAGGCCCGGATTGAAGGCGCGCAACGTATCGACGTTGACGCCCAGCGCACGCTCGAGCGCGGCGGCCGGCGCGGCCACCGTGAGCGGCACTTCGCGGAACTGCAGTTCCCGCGAGCGCTGGACGTTGCCGAAGTATTTCTCCGGGTCCTGGTCGATGGTCAGCGCCGCGAGGAACGACACGTAGAAGTTGCGCGACGCGAAGCCGAAGCTCGGGCTGTGGTACTCGCGCAGGATGCGCACGATGTCGGTGCTGCCCACCTGCTCGATGGCGCGGCGCATGCCCGCGGCGCCGTGGTTGTAGGCGGTGATGGCCAGCGGCCAGGTGCCGAGCACGCGGTAGTTGTACGACAGCAGCTGCGCCGCGGCTTCGGTGGCGCGGAACGGATCCATGCGTTCGTCCACCGCGCGATCGATGCGCAGGAAGCGCCGGCCGGTGGAGCGCATGAACTGCCACAGGCCCGCCGCGCCCACTTTCGAATAGGCGGTCGGGTCGAACGAGGATTCCACGTGCGGCAGGGCGGACAGCTCCGGCGGCAGGCCCGAATTGGCCAGCGCTTCGGCGATATGGGTCTCCCAGGTGCCCGAGCGCATGAGGCCGGCGCGGAAGCGGTCCGACTGCCCGAGCTGGAAGCGCACTTCGGTGGCCGCGAGTGCCAGGCGCTCCGCGCTGGCGTTCGGACCCCACAGCGCACGCACGCGCTGTTCCTCTTCGTTGGCGGGCGCTTCACCCGCCGCGAAGCGCTTGAGCATGGCCGCGTAGCGATCGCGTACGAGATCGACCTCGGCCTGGCGCGCAGCCGGCGTGGCGTCGGGCGCAAAGTGCAGCGTCTCGTACACGACGCCGAGGTCGTGCATGTCGTGGATGTAGCCTTCGTTGGTGGAGATCGCGCTGTAGACGCGGATCCAGAACGCGATATCCGGCTCGAGTTCGGCCGGACGCGGGATGGCGTTGTCAGCCGCGCGGGCGGCCGGAGCAGTCAATGTGGCGAGGAGTAGCGCTGCGCAGCAGGGCAGCCAGAGCGCGGCCTTCAGCCGCATGGTCTCAGCCGCACTTCGACTCGCCGCAATTCAGGCAGGTCATGCAGCCGTCCATGAGCACCACCGCGGCGGTGCTGCACTTGGAACACAGCTGCGCGCCGTCCGGGAAGTGCGACTTGGCGAACGCATCCTGCTGTTTCTGGCGCGCTTCGTACTCGGCGCGCTTCTCGTCGATCATCTTGCGCTGGCCCGGATCGAGTTCGGTACGGCGCAGCAGGCCGATGCTCTGCAGGTGCTTCTCGATCACATAGCCCAGCTCGGCGATGATCGAGGGCATGAACTTGCCGCCCGGCTGCCAGTAGCCGCCGCGCGGATCGAACACGGCCTTGAGCTCCTCCACCATGAACGTCACGTCGCCGCCCTTCCTGAACACGGCCGAGATGATGCGCGTCAGCGCCACGATCCACTGGAAGTGATCGAGGTTCTTGGAGTTGATGAAGATCTCGAACGGCCGGCGCTGCTCGTGCGGCGTGCCTTCGTTGAGCAGGATGTCGTTGATGGTCACGTACATGGCGTGATCGGACACCGGCGTCTTGATCTTGTAGGTGGAGCCGATCAGCATCTCGGGACGCTGCACTTCCTCGGTCAGGCGCACCACTTTCGCCGAACGGCCATCGCGGCCCGTGGTCATCTCGGCATCGGGCGAGAACGCGACGGCAGGCTTGGGCTCTTCCGGCTTCTGGACGCGGTACTTGACGATCTTGCGGTCGATTTTCGTGGCGGTCATGGCGTCAGAACTTCCCGTAGTAGCCTTCTTTCATGGCGTCGAACAGATTGGCGGCGGTGTGGATCTCGCCGTCGTACTCGATCTCCTCGTCGCCGCGCACCGAGATCTCCTTGCCGTCATCCAGCGTGAACACGTAGATCGTGTTCTTGAGGTCGTCTTCCTTCACCAGCACGCCCTGGAAAGCCTCCGGGTTGAAGCGGAACGTGGTGCAGCCCTTGAGGCCCTTCTCGTGGGCATACAGGTAGATGCCCTTGAACTCCTCGTACGGGAAGTCGGTGGGCACATTGGCGGTCTTGGAGATCGAGGAGTCGATCCAGATCTGCGAGGCGGCCTGGATGTCCACGTGCTGGCGCGGCGTGACCTGGTCGGCCGCGGTGAAATAGTCGGGCAGCGTACCGGCGGAATCGGCCGTGGCCGGCATGGCGTTGCGGTTCACGAGCTCGCGGTACGCCAGCAGCTCGAACGAGAACACGTCGATCTTCTCTTTCGTCTTGCGGCCTTCGCGGATCACGTTCCTGAAATAGTGGTGCGCGAACGAAGGTTCAATGCCGTTGCTGGCATTGTTGGCCAGCGACAGCGAGATCGTGCCGGTGGGCGCGATCGAGGTGTGGTGCGTGAAACGCGAGCCGACCGCGGCCAGCTGTTCGACCAGCTGCGGCGCCACGGACGCGACGCGCTGCATGTAGCGGCTGTAACGCGCGTGCAGCAGCCGTCCCGGAATGCGCGCGCCCGGCTTCCAGCCGTCCTTCGCCATCTCGGGCCGCTTGCGCAGCATCTCGCGCGTGACCGTGAACTCTTCGTTCATGATCGGCGCAGGGCCCTTCTCGCGCGCGAGGTCCAGGCCCGCTTCCCAGCCGGCCAGCGCCATCTCGCGCGACACGTCCTCGGTGAATTTCACCGACTCGGGCGAGCCGTATTTCATGCCCAGCAGCGTGATGGACGAACCCAGGCCCAGGAAACCCATGCCGTGGCGGCGCTTGCGGGTGATCTCGTTGCGCTGCGGCTCCAGCGGCAGGCCGTTGATCTCCACCACGTTGTCGAGCATGCGCGTGAAGATGCGCACCACTTCGCGGTACTCGTCCCAGTCGAACGACGCATCCTTGGTGAACGGGTTGCGCACGAAGCGCGTCAGGTTCACCGAGCCCAGCAGGCAGGAGCCGTACGGCGGCAGCGGCTGCTCGCCGCACGGGTTGGTGGCGCGGATGTTCTCGCACCACCAGTTGTTGTTCATCTCGTTGACGCGATCGATAAGAATGAAGCCCGGCTCGGCGAAGTCGTAGGTGGAGGACATGATGACGTCCCACATGCGGCGCGCCGGCAGCGTCTTGTAGATGCGGCAGGCCACCAGGCCTTCTTCATTGACCACGTAGCCGTCGTGCACCGGCCATTCGCGCCACACGAACTTGGCGGCGTCGTTGAGATCGGCCTGGTCCTGCTCCCACTCGGCCTGGGTGATCGGGAACGCCAGCCGCCACTCGCCATCGGCGCGCACCGCGGCCATGAACTCGTCGGTCACCAGCAGCGAGAGGTTGAACTGGCGCAGGCGGCCGTTCTCGCGCTTGGCGCGGATGAAGTCCATCGCATCCGGGTGGCCGACTTCGAACGTGCCCATCTGCGCGCCGCGCCGGCCACCGGCCGAGGACACCGTGAAGCACATCTTGTCGTAGATATCCATGAACGACAGCGGACCGGACGTATACGCCCCCGCGCCCGAGACATAGGCGCCGCGCGGACGCAGGGTCGAGAATTCGTAGCCGATGCCGCAGCCGGCCTTCAGCGTGAGGCCCGCCTCGTGCACCTTGCCGAGGATGTCGTTCATCGAGTCGCGGATCGTGCCCGAGACCGTGCAGTTGATGGTGGAGGTGGCGGGCTTGTGCTCCCACGCGCCGGCGTTGCTGGTGACGCGGCCGGCGGGGATGGCGCCATGGCGCAGGGCCCACAGGAAACGCTCGTGCCAGTGCTCGCGCAGTTCCTCGCGCTCGACGTCGGCCAGCGCGCGCGCCACGCGGCGGTACGTGCCGTCCATCGAATCGTCGATGGGCGTGCCGTCCTTGGACATCAGCCGGTATTTCTTGTCCCAGATATCTAAAGAGGCTTCCTGGAAGGGGATGGTGCCAGGATCTTTCGCGTCGAGCTTTACCACGGAATTCATGCCTTGATCCCACTCCCC
>DATJYR010000082.1:0-3105 GCA_035499515.1 Steroidobacteraceae bacterium
TATCACCGCGCCGCCACCTTCGATTGCGACTGGGCGATCTACAACTACGCGCAGCTGCTGGCCCATGGCCGCGGCGTGCCGCAGGACCGCCGCGCGGCCTTGCTGTGGTTCCGCCTCGCGGCCACGCGCGGCCACGCGCGCGCGATGAATTTCCTCGGCGAGTTCTACGAGAACGGCTGGGAAGTACCGGCCGACCGTGCGACTGCATTCGACTGGTACCGGCGCTCGGCCGAGGGCGGTGACTTCCGCGGGCAATGCAGCCATGCTTCCGTGCTCGCCGAACAGGGACGCATCAACGAGGCCCTGTATTGGCTGCGGCACGCCGCAACCACCGCGACGCCGGCGTACATCAAGCACCTCATCGCGACGCTGCAGCGCGCGCCCCACCCGGCGCTGCGTGAATTCGCGGCAATGCTCGCCGCGCGCGCGCCGCGCTCCAGCACCGTTCCATGTGGCCCGGCGATGCTCTCAGACGTCGGCCCATAACCGCAGCAGGTTGTGGTAGACACCGGCCAGTTCGACCAGCGCAGGGTGATCCGCGACATCGCGATCGAGTTTCTGGATGGCCACGTCGAGGTCGAACAGCACGCGCCGCCGCTCCGTGCCGCGCACCAGGCTCTGCAGCCAGAAAAATGACGCAAAGCGCATTCCGCGGCGAACGGGTTCGACCCGATGGATGCTGGTGGAGGGATAGAGCACCAGGTCGCCCGCCGCCAGCTTGATGCGCCGCGCGCCCGCAGGCTCCTCGATGACCAGTTCACCGCCGTCATACTCCTCCGGAGAAGACAGGAACAGCGTCGCCGACAGGTCCGTGCGGATCGGCCGGCCACTCTTGCCCGGCGCACAGCCGGTCCGGTCGTATCGCACGGCGTTGTCGACGTGGTTGCCGAACATGTCGCCGCCGCGATAGCAGTTGAACAGTGGCGGAAAGATCCGTCGCGGCAGCGCTGCCACCAGGAACAGCGGACTGCGTTCGAGCGCAGCGCGCACCGCCGCGCCGAGTTCCCGCGCGACGGGATCGGACTCGGGCAACTGCAGGTTGTGCTTCACACGCACGGACTGGTGGCCGGCAGTCACGCGCCCATCGATCCAAGTAGCCGCCGCCAGGCGCGCGCGGAAATCCATCACTTGCTCCGGGCTCAGCACCCGCGGAATCTCCAGCAACATGTGTCGGGATCCCGGGTCGCGCTCAGTTCAGCCGTACGGCGCCGGCCGGCCGGGCAATGTTCTGCAGCGGTCCCAGGCTGTCGATGAGTTCGCCCATTGACGGAAACACCACACCGGCGCGATCCAGAACTTCCAGCCAGGCGCGCGCCGATGCATCCACGGCTTCCACCGAGGCGGCCGGAAGAATCACGCGCCACCGGCGCGCCGGTTCCGGCTGTCCGTTCCGCAGCCGCTCCGCCACTTCCGCTAGCGCCTGCAGCACCAGCAGCTCTTCGCTGGACGCGCAGCAGCAGCGCGGATCGTGCCATACCGCATGTGACCAGGCGGCGGCATACAGGGCATCCGCCAAAGCCCAGAACTCCACCGCTGTTTCCGTGACATCGGCGATCTCGAATCCCCGCTCGATCTCCTGTTCGATAGCGGGATCGCCGCGCAGGCGCGCCACGGCGCAGCGCAGCGCCCACAGCACGAAGCGTGCCTCCTGCCGGATTTCCACGTGACGGATGCGGGCGTTCACTGCCGGGCCTCCGGCGCTGCCAGCTGCTGCCTGAGGCTTGCCCGGATGCGGTTTCTTGCGGCGGCGAGATCCAGCTGTCCGTCCGCAAAGTCATCGGCCTGCTGGAACAGATCGGCGTATGCACCGGATTGATCGCTGTTGGCTTTCAGCGTCACGGCACGATGCTTGACCCACAGCTCGTCCCAGGCCGCCAGCACCTCGTTCCAGTAGGCGCGCGTCGACTCGTAGTACTGGCCGGCCTGCTGGAAATAGTCAGCGGCGATGCGCTCGTAGCGCGCCACGCCATACTCGCGCGCGATGCAGCGTTCCGGGGTGCCGCTGGCGATCTTGAGGTTGTTCTCCTCCTGCAGCCAGCCGGTGGGCGTGATCGTGTGGCGGTTCGTGCCGCGCAGCACATCGTAGTCCTTGCGCACCGTCCATTCGCGGCGCGGCAGCGGCCGCGCCGTATCGCCACTGATCCAGGTGGAAAACGACGCGTCGTGTTCCCACTTGCCCAGGCCGCCGTAACGGGGTGATTCATCGACCTGGTAGACCACCTGCGACCAGCGGCCGCGCCGCTCGGCTGCCGTCAGATCGCGGCGGATCCAGCGATTGCCGCCCGCATACTCGACCAGGTACGTGGGTTCGTAACGCCATTCCTGGCGCCAGTGCTTGGTGACCATCGGTGCCGCGGCTTTGCCGTCGGCGTCGACGACGTGCATCTCCAGGATATGGACCAAGCTGACCAGCCCCGGCTCGTTGCGGTCCACGAACACGCGTTCGGTGCCCCATGACTGGTAGGGCTGGGCTCGCGAACCGTCGCCGACGAACGCGGCAATCTCGAGGAAGTCGAAGTTCACGCGATAGCTACCGGCCATGGCCAGGATGGCGCGGCGGTCGCGCTCCTCGGTCTTCAGGCCGGGTTCGTGCAGCGCCTGCCATTGCGGTGATGGCGAGGTCGCCAGCTGCACGGGAACACCGTTCGTGGTGCCGCCGCGCGGCACCGGCGCTCCCGGCCCGGTCGGCCACGTGAAGGTATAGCGCGAAGCCACCCGCAGGTTCTGCGGCTGCGGGTTGTCCGCGGCAACGGCCAGCGCCGCGAGAACCAGCGCGATTGTGGCAGCCGGAATCGTGCCTCGTTTCATTACGCATCCTCCGAGCGACTCACGCCGCCTTGCTGGCCATCGCAGGAGGTCGCGTTCTTTACCGCCTTCCTCCCGACAGGTATTATTGAGAATAATTCTCATTTCCATTAAATGGAAGAGGAGATTGGTGGTCCGATGGACCGGCGTGGGTCGTGGACGTCAGGACTCCTCCCCCGAACTGACTCAGGAGCGACTCACGCCGGTTCCATCCCCGCGGGCAGTGCGGCCCGAATTCAGAACCGCGCCGTCAGCGCCACGCGCGCCTCCCGCGGTTCCACCGGATGGAAGTGGATGTCG
>DATJYR010000083.1:0-1121 GCA_035499515.1 Steroidobacteraceae bacterium
GGTGCTCGACTCGGTACTGAACGTGCACCTGATCTACACGAACTGGGCCGTGTTCGTGGTGTTCTGCTACCTCTGGCTGCCGTTCATGATCATCCCGGTGTACGCGGCGCTGGAGCGGATCCCGCCCTCGCAGATCGAGGCCTCGCAGGACCTGGGCGCGCGGACCTGGCGGACCACCCGGAGCGTGCTGCTGCCGCTGGCCCTGCCCGGCATCGTGGCCGGGTCGATCTTCACCTTCTCGCTGACCCTGGGTGACTACATCACGCCACTGCTGGTCGGCGGGACCAGCGCGACCTTCATCGGCAACGTCATCTACTCCAACATCGGGATCGCGAACAACGTACCGTTCGCCGCCGCCATGGCGCTGGTGCCGATGGCGATCATGGCCCTCTACCTGCTCGGCGCGCGGGCGCTCGGCGCGTTCGAGGAGGTGTGACCGGTGGAGTCCACCTGGCTGCGCGCGGTGCTGCGGATCTGGGTCGTGCTGGTGCTGGCCTTCCTGTTCATCCCGATCGTGCTCATCGTGCTGTACGCGTTCAACCAGTCGAACATCGAGAGCTGGCCGATCGCGGGCTTCACGGTGCACTGGTTCAGCGTGGCCTTCCACGACCCCCAGGTGCGCGCCGCGTTCCTGCTGTCGGTCCGGGTCGGGCTGGTGGCGACCGCGCTGGCCCTGCTGCTCGGCTCCGCCGTGGCGTACGCGCTGCACAAGTTCGCCTTCTTCGGCCGGGAGGCCATCTCGTTCCTGCTCGTACTGCCGCTGGCGCTGCCGGGCATCATCACCGGGATCGCGCTGAACTCCTTCTTCTCCTTCACCGGGATCCAGCTCGGCACGCTGACCATCGTCGTCGGGCACACCACGTTCTGCATCGTGCTGGTGTACAACAACCTGATCGCCCGGCTGCGCCGGACGCCGGGCTCGCTGGCCGAGGCGTCGCAGGACCTCGGCGCGCGCGGCTGGCAGACGCTGCGCTTCGTCACGCTGCCGCTCTCGGCGACCGCGCTGGTCTCCGGCGCGCTGCTCGCGTTCGGCCTGTCGTTCGACGAGGTCATCGTCACGGTGTTCACCGCGGGCGCGCAGAACACGCTGCCGCTGTGGATCTTCGGCGCGATCCGGCTCG
>DATJYR010000084.1:0-18534 GCA_035499515.1 Steroidobacteraceae bacterium
GCGCGCCGGTGCGCTCGAGGATGCCGGCCACCGCGGCGTCGTCGAGGAATTTCACGATCGGCGACTGCAGGCCATCGCGACCCCGGGCCCGCTCGTTCACCTTTATATAGGCAAGGCCCCTCGCACCGTAGCGGCCCACGAAGGCCGTGTACTCGTCGATCTGCGAGCGCGGCAGCGCGGCGCCGCCCGGCACACGCAACGCCGCGACCCGGCCGTCGGGATCCTTCGCGGGCGCGGCGAAGACCTTGAAATCGCAGGCGGCCACGAGGTCGGCCACGTCCGTGAGCTCCAGCGCGACGCGCAGGTCGGGCTTGTCGGAGGCGTAACGGCGCATGGCCTCGGCGTAGGTCAGGCGCGGGAACGGATCCGGCAGTTCCAGCTTCATCACTTCGCGGAACAACTGCCGCATCAGTCCTTCCATGAGCTGCATGATCTCTTCCTGCGACAGGAAGGAGGTCTCGATATCGAGCTGCGTGAATTCGGGCTGGCGATCGGCGCGCAGGTCTTCGTCGCGGAAGCAGCGCACGATCTGGTAGTAGCGTTCGAAGCCGCTGACCATGAGCAGCTGCTTGAAGATCTGCGGCGACTGCGGCAGCGCGAAGAACTTGCCTGCGTGCGTGCGGCTCGGCACCAGGTAGTCGCGCGCGCCCTCCGGCGTGGCCTTGGTCAGCATCGGCGTTTCGATGTCGATGAAGCCCTTGCCGTCGAGGTAGCCGCGCATGGCGCGCGTGATCGCGTGCCGCTGGCGCAGGCGCTGGTTCATCACCTCGCGCCGCAGGTCGAGGTAGCGATAGCGCAGGCGCACTTCCTCGCTCACGGTTTCGTCGAGCTGGAACGGCAGCGGGTCGGCGCGGTTGAGCAGCTCGACCTGCGTCGCGACGATCTCGATGGCGCCGGAGGCCAGGTTCGGGTTCACGGTCCCCTCCGGACGCGCGCGCACCGTGCCCGTGACGCTAACCACGAACTCGTGGCGCAACTTCTCGGCGGTGCCGAACACCGCCTGGGCATCGGGATTGAAGACGATCTGGACCAGTCCCTCGCGATCGCGCAGGTCGACGAAGATCACGCCGCCGTGGTCGCGGCGACGGTGCACCCATCCGGCCACCTGGAGCGTCTTGCCGATGAGTTGCTGGTCGACCTGGCCGCAGTAGTGTGAGCGCATAAGGCGCGCGATGTTACGGAAGCGCGGGCGGGTGAGCAACCGAGCCGCGGGTCTGCGCCGGCGTCACCACGCCCAGGGTGACGATCATTTTCATGGCTTCGTCCACGGTCATTTCCAGCTCGATCACCTGGCTGTGCGGCACCATGACGATGAAGCCCGAGGTCGGATTGGGGGTGGTCGGGATGAAGACGCACACCGTACCCTCGCCGGCCTTGGCGGTGATTTCCGGGATGTCCGCGGCAGTCTGGAAACCCACGCTCCACAGTCCCTCGCGCGGGTATTGCACCAAAAGGACCTTCTTGAACGAGTTGCCCGAATTGGAGAGCAGCGTCTCGGAGAAGCTCTTCACGCCGCCGTAGATCGCGCGCACGAACGGGATGTGGTTCAGCACCTCCTCCCAGAATCCGACGAAAAAGCGGCCGATGAAGTTGGTGACCGCGACGCCGGTCAGGAACAGGATGAGCACCGCGGCCACGGCGCCGAAGCCCGGCACGTGCAGGCCGAGCAGCGATTCCGGCTGCAACCGCGGCGGCAGCAACAGCAACGTGCGGTCCACCAGGTCGAGGATGAAGCGCACCACCAGCACGGTGGCCAGGATCGGCAGCCAGAACAGCAACCCCGACATCAGGTAGCGGCGCAAGCCGCGCAGGATTTTCGCCCGGATGAGGAGGCTGCGCTTCAACGCCGTCTTCCCTTGGCGGCGGCTTTGCGGGCCGGCCGGTGGAGCGGGGTCCGGGCAGCCGGTTTACGGCTTGCGGGTCGGCCCTTCGCACCAGCATCGCTCACAGCCGGTTTGTCCGCCCCCTTGTCCTTGCCATCGTCCTTGGACGCGGGCTTTTCGGGCGCGGCCGCCTTTTCCTTGGAATCCTTGGAATCCTTGGAGTCGGGTCCGGCGTCGGCCTTGGCAGGTTCGGTTTCAGGCCCACCGACCAGATTGCGCTTGTTTTCCTTGTCCGACTTGAAATCGGTCTCGTACCAGCCCGATCCCGCCAGCCGGAACACCGGCGCCGAAATCAGCCGCGACAGCGTCGACTTGCCGCAGTTCGGGCATTTCTTCAGGCGCGGCGCATCGACCTTCTGCATGACTTCCAGATGGTGGTGGCACGAACTGCACTGATACTCGTAAAACGGCATGTAGCTTCCGACCGCCTGTCGAATCACTGGGCTCGAGCCGAGCTGGCTCTCGGGCGCGATTATACGTGGCACGAAGCTATCCCGAGCGGGTTTGGCGGCGGGCGGCTTTTCGGGACCGTGCGCAACAGGACGTCGCGCCCCGGAGCCGCCATGGATGGCTTCACGGCGATCCCGAGAAGCCGCCCGCCGCCAGACCCGCTCGGGCTGCCTACCTTCGCGCCGCGGCTTTCTCGAACGCGAGATGCCCGTCCACCGCTTTGACGGTGATGCGATCTCCGGGCCCAAAGCCACCAGCCAGTATTTTCTGCGCGAGCGGATTCTCGACCTGCTGCTGGATCGCGCGCTTCAGAGGCCGCGCGCCGTACACGGGATCAAAGCCGGCCTCGCCGATGAGATCGCGCGCCGAGTCGTCGAGCACCAGCTCCATGTCGCGCTCCAGCAGCCGCTGGCGCAGGTTGCCGAGCTGGATGTCCACGATGACGCGGATCTGCTCGGTGCCCAGCGGATGGAACACCACGATGTCGTCGACGCGGTTGATGAATTCGGGCTTGAAGTTCTGCTGCACGATTTCCATCACGGCGCTCTTCATGCGCGTGTAGTTGCCCTCGCCCGCGAGCTCGTGGATCACGTTCGAACCGAGATTCGAGGTCATGATGATCACGGTGTTGCGGAAGTCGACGGTGCGGCCCTGGCCATCCGTGAGGCGGCCGTCGTCGAGCACCTGCAGCAGCACGTTGAACACGTCCGGGTGCGCCTTCTCGATTTCATCGAGCAGGATCACCGCATACGGCCGGCGCCGCACGGCTTCGGTGAGATAGCCGCCCTCCTCGTAGCCCACGTAACCGGGCGGCGCGCCGATCAGCCGCGCCACGGAGTGCTTCTCCATGAACTCGGACATGTCGATGCGCACCATCGATTCTTCGGTATCGAACAGGAATTCGGCGAGCGCCTTGCAGAGCTCGGTCTTGCCCACGCCCGTCGGCCCCAGGAACAGGAACGAGCCATTCGGACGGCGGGGATCGGCCAGGCCGGCGCGCGAGCGGCGGATCGCGTTCGAGACGATGTGCACCGCCTCCTGCTGGCCCACGACGCGCTTCTGCAGCGCCTCTTCCATGCGCAGCAGTTTCTCCTTCTCGCCCTCGAGCATCTTGGACACGGGGATTCCAGTCCACTTGGAAACCACTTCCGCGATTTCCTCCTCGGTGACGCTGTTGCGCACCAGCTGGGTGTCCTTCTGCTCCGCGGCCTGCGCCTGCACCAGGCGCTTTTCCAGCTCGGGAATGCGTCCGTACTGCAGCTCGGCCATCTTCTGCAGATCGCCCGCGCGGCGCGCCGCCTCGATGTCCACCTTCGCCTTGTCGAGTTCCTCGCGGATCTGCGCCGCGCCCTGCAGCGTGGCTTTTTCGGCCTTCCAGATCTCTTCCAGATCGGCGTACTCCTTTTCGAGCCCTTGCAGCGTGACCTCGAGATTGGCGCGACGCTTCTTCGACGCGTCGTCCTCCTCCTTCTTCAGCGCCTCCTGCTCGATCTTGAGCTGGATGATGCGGCGCTCGAGCTTGTCGAGCGATTCGGGCTTGGAGTCGATCTCCATGCGGATGCGCGCACCGGCCTCGTCGATGAGATCGATGGCCTTGTCGGGCAGCTGGCGGTCCGCGATATAGCGATGCGACAGCGTGGCCGCGGCGACGATGGCGGGATCGGTGATGTCCACGCCATGGTGGACTTCGTACTTTTCCTTCAGGCCACGCAGGATGGCGATGGTGTCTTCCACCGACGGCTCGTCCACCAGCACTTTCTGGAAGCGCCGCTCCAGCGCGGCATCCTTCTCGATGTACTTGCGGTATTCGTCCAGCGTCGTGGCGCCCACGCAGTGCAGCTCGCCGCGCGCCAGCGCAGGCTTGAGCATGTTGCCCGCGTCCATGGCGCCCTCGGCCTTGCCGGCGCCGACCACCGTGTGCAGCTCGTCGATGAACAGGATGACCTGGCCTTCCTGCTTGGCGAGATCGGTGAGCACGGCCTTGAGCCGCTCCTCGAACTCGCCGCGGAATTTCGCGCCGGCAATCAGCGCGCCCATGTCGAGCGCGAGGATGCGCTTGCCGCGCAGGCCTTCGGGCACTTCGCCGTTGACGATGCGCTGCGCGAGGCCCTCGACGATCGCCGTCTTGCCCACGCCGGGCTCGCCGATCAGCACGGGATTGTTCTTGGTGCGACGCTGCAGCACCTGGATGGTGCGGCGGATCTCGTCGTCGCGGCCGATGACCGGGTCGAGCTTGCCCTGCTCGGCGCGCTCGGTCAGGTCGATGGTGTACTTCTCGAGCGCCTGCCGGCGCTCCTCCGCGGCCGGGTCGTTCACCGCTTCGCCACCGCGCACTTCGTCGATGGCCTTCTCCACGGCCGCCTTCTGCACGCGCGCGTCCTTGAGGATCCTGGCGAGCGTGCCGCGATCCTCGAAGGCCGCGAGCAGGAACAGCTCGCTGGAGATGTACTGGTCGCCGCGCTGCTGCGCGAGTTTGTCGGTGACGTTGAGCAGGCGGTTGAGGTCATTGGAGACATGCACCTCGCCCGGCGTGCCCTCCACTTTGGGCAAACGGTCCACGGCGTCCACGACCGCCGCGCGCAGCTTGTTCGCATCGCCGCCGGTCTTGGAGAGCAGGCCGCGCACGCCGCTGCCCTGCGCGTCGAGCATGGCGAGCAGCACGTGGGCCGGCTCGATGAACTGGTTGTCGCGGCCAACGGCCAGCGACTGCGCATCGGCCAGCGCCGACTGGAAACCGGCTGTGAGCTTGTCCATCCGCATGAGAAACCCCTCGCAATTGCCGCGGGCCCCGCCCGCCTGCTCCCCCATTTCTGGGGCCTTGCGGAGGGATATTCAAGCTCCGGGCGTGCGCTCCTGAACCGTCCGCCAGCCTTCGGAAGGCACCGCGCCAGGTCGAAGCGGTCCTGGCTCAGCCCAGCGCCATCTCCATCACGCCGATCAGCGCCACGCCGGCCCCGATCAGCACCACCTGCATCACGCTGCCGAACGGATCCACGCGACGGTGCAGGCCCGGGATGAGATCGGCCACGGCCACGTAGATCAGCGAGGCCGCGGCCACCGAGATCGCGTACGGCAGCACATCCAGCGTGCGCTCGAGGGCCAGGCAGCCCAGCACGCCGCCGATGACCGACGTCATGCTGCTGGCCACGTTGAAGAACATGGCGCGCAGCGGGCTCATGCCCGAATGCAGCAACACCGCGAGATCGCCCAGTTCCTGCGGCACTTCGTGCGCGGCGATGGCCAGCGTGGTGACCACGCCGAGCCGCGTGTCGGTGAGAAAGGCTGCCGCGATCAGCACGCCATCGAAGGCGTTGTGCACGCCATCGCCGAACACGACGATGTAGCCGGCGGCCTTGTCGCGCGCCGCCTCACTCACTTGCGCCGCGGGCATTGCCGACACTACCTGGACGTGCGCATGGCCGTGGCCAGGGTCGCGGCCCGCGTGGCCGTGGCCCGGCTGCGTCGCGGGCGTCCCGTGGCTCTCGCAGTCCTCGACATGGCAGTGCCGCCACAGCACCAGCTTCTCGAGCACGAAGAACAGCGCGATGCCGCCCAGCACCGACGCGCCGATGGCCTGGATGCGTGACGGGCCCACGCTCGCGATGGCTTCCGGCAGCAGGCCCAGCAGCGCCGCGGCCAGCATGGCGCCGGTGGCGAAGCTGATCAGGTGCGGCAGCAGGTGGGTGCGGCGCCTCTCCGGCAGCAGCAGGAACAGGCTGGCGAGCGCGGCGCTCAGCAGTCCGGCCAGCGTGGTGGCCAACACGATCCAGAGCAGGGTTTTCACGGCGACGACTCTAGCACGGCTGTCAAGCGGCGCTCTCCCGCCACAGCAGGGCCGCCATGCGCCCCGTCTGGCCGTCGCGGCGATAGGAGAAGAACCGCGCCGCGTCCTCGAAGGTGCAATCGTTCACACCATGCAGCGATCGCACGCCCAGCGCCGTGAGCCGCGCCCGCGCGAGGGCGGGCAGATCGCACAGCCAGCGCTGCCGATCATTGGGCCTGAAGCAGCGTGAGGCCGCGGGATCCGCGGCCAGGAACGCCGCGCGGACCTCATCGCCCACTTCGAACCGACGTGGTCCGATGCTGGGCCCGAGCCACGCCAGCAGTTCCGCAGCGTTTTTCCCCGTGGCCCGCACCGTGGCTTCGAGCACGCCCGCCGCCAGGCCGCGCCAGCCGGCATGGGCTGCGGCGATCAGGCTGCCATCCGTGGCGGCGAACAGGACCGGCAGGCAGTCGGCCACCAGAATGGCCAGCACGCGGCCGCCCTGCCGTGTCAGCGCGGCATCCGCGGCGGCCAGCGGTGCGGTTTCGCGATCGAGATCGGCCACGCGCACGCCGTGCACCTGGTTCAACCACAACGGCTCGGCCGGCAGCTGCAACGCCTGACGGACCGCGGCGCGGTTCGCGCGCACTCTGCCGACGTCGTCGCCGACATGCCCACCGAGATTGAGGCTGTGCCACGGCACGGGGCTCACGCCGCCACCGCGCAGCGTGAATGCGGCGCGCACGCCCGGCGGCGCGGGCCAGTCCACGGGCAGAAAATCGGTGGCTGGCAACGGCGCGGGCGATGACGACATCATGCTTGCTGGCCGTCCGCCGCTTCATTGGCCCGCAATGCTTCCAGCAGCGCCTGGAAATCCCGGGGCAGCGGCGCCTTGAAGTGCTGTGGCTGGCCCGTCGCGGGATGCGCGAACCCCAGCTCGGCGGCGTGCAGCGCCTGGCGGTTGAACTGCTGCAGCGCCTGCTTCAGCGCAGGACCCGCGCCCGCCACCATGCGCCGCCGGCCGCCGTACACCGGATCGCCGACCACGGGATAGCCGTCGTGGCTCAGGTGCACGCGGATCTGATGCGTGCGTCCGGTCTCGAGCTTCACGCGCAGCAGTGTGTGATGCGCAAAGCGCTCCTCGATGCGAAAGTGCGTGATGGCCTGGCGTCCGTCGTTGCGCACCGCCATGCGCACCCGCTGGGTGCGGTGTCGCCCGATGGGATGCGCGATGGTGGCGCCGCCGGTCGGCGTGCCCAGCACCAGCGCCAGGTATTCGCGATGCACGGCGCGCGCCTGCAACGCGGCCACCAGCGCGGTGTGCGCGGACAGCGTGCGGGCCACCACCAGCAGTCCGCTGGTGTCCTTGTCGAGCCGGTGCACGATGCCGGCGCGCGGCAGCCGCACCAGCCCCGCGTCATGCGCGAGCAAGGCGTTCTGCAAAGTGTGGGCGGGATTGCCGGCGCCCGGATGGACCACCAGCCCCACCGGCTTGTTGATGACCAGCAGCGACTCGTCCTGGAACACCACCTCGAGCGGCAGGGCTTCGGGCCGCATCGGCACCTGCTCGGGCGCCTGCGCCGACACCAGCACTTCCTCGCCGCCCTGCACCCGCTCCTTGCCGCGCTCCCAGACGCGACCCGCCACCTGGACCGCGCCCTCCTCGATCCAGCGCTGCAGCCGCGCGCGCGAATACTGCGGCAGCGCCAGCGCCAGCGCCTGGTCCAGCCGCAGGCCACGGGCGTCGGCCGGCAAAAGCAGCCGGTGGGTGTGGAACTCAATGCTCATCGAAGGGTCGCAAGCACAATGGCCCGGATTCGCTATACTTTCATGCTTTGCCGAGCCTCCAAGGTTACACCGTGAACAGCCCGACCCGCTCTACTGTTGGCTCCCTGCGCCTGCCGGGCATCTTGCTGTGCGCGGCGCTGGCGCTGTTCGCGGGCTGCGCCAGCAACTCGAAGAAGGACGATCTCAAGCGCGCCAGCGTCGAGACGCTGTACGCCAAGGCGCGCAAGGCGCTGAAGAACAACGACTACGAATACGCCATCAAGCAGTACGAGGCCCTGACCTCGCGCTTCCCGTTCACCGACCAGGCACGCCAGGCGCGGCTCGACCTGATCTACCTCTACTACCGCAAGGGCGAGAAGGAATCGGCCATCGACGCCGCCGACGAGTTCCTGCGCGAGAACCCCACGCATCCGCGCGTCGACTACGCCTGGTACATGAAGGGCATGATCAATTACGAGCCCAAGACGTACAAGATCCAGCGCTGGCTGGGCGTCGACATGGCGCGCCGTCCGCCCTCGACGCTCAATGACGCCATCAGCGCGTTCAACACGGTGGTGAAGCAGTATCCCAAGAGCCCGTACGCGCACGACTCCCTGCGCCGCATGATCTACCTGCGCAACCGGCTGGCCGAATACGAGCTGTACATCGCCCGCTTCTATGTGCGCCGGGGCGCGTACCTGGCCGCGGCGCAGCGCGCCAATGGCATCATCGAGCAGTACGATGGCGCGCCACAGGAACAGGAAGCGCTGGAGATCATGGAAGACTGCTACACCCGGCTGGGCATGACCGAGCAGGCCATGAACACCGAACGCGTCTACAAGGAGAACTTCCCCGAAGGCCGCAAGATCGCCGCCGCCGACCACCACTGGTGGAAGTTCTGGTAACCCGTCAGCGCTGGTACCCGCTGGTGATGGGATAGCGCCAGTCGCGCCCGAACGCCCTGCGGCTCACGCGCACGCCGGGTGGCGACTGGCGGCGTTTGTATTCGTTGCGTTTCACCATGTCGAGGATGCGGCCGACGGTGGCACGGTCGAAGCCGCGCGCGCACAGTTCGTCAACTGACAGGTTTTCCTCGATGAACGCCTCGAGGATGGCGTCGAGCACGTCGTAAGGCGGCAGCGAATCGCTGTCCTTCTGGTCGGGACGCAACTCGGCCGAGGGCGCGCGATCGATCACGCGCTGCGGTATGGCGCGCGACAGGCTGTTGCGATAGTTGGCGAGGCGGTACACCAGCATCTTGCTGCAGTCCTTGATCGGCGCGAAACCGCCGTTCATGTCGCCGTACAGCGTGGCGTAGCCGACGGCCATCTCGCTCTTGTTGCCGGTGGTCAGCAGCATGCGGCCGGTCTTGTTCGACAGCGCCATCAGCAGCAGGCCGCGGGTGCGGGCCTGGATGTTCTCTTCGGTGGCGTCGGGCTTGCGGCCCGCGAACTCCTGCTTGAGCGCGTCCAGCGCCGCCCCGAACATCCCCTCGATTGAAATGCTGCTGTAGCGCACACCGAGCTGCTGCGCCTGCCCGGCGGCGTCGTCGAGGCTCATCTGCGAGGTGTAGCGCGAGGGCATCATCACCACCTGCACGCGATCGGCGCCGAGCGCGTCCACCGCGATCGCCAGCGTGAGCGCCGAGTCAACGCCGCCGGAGAGGCCGATGATCACGCCGGGAAAGCCGTGCTTGCCGACGTAGTCGCGCACGCCCTGCACCAGCACTTTGTAGACACTGGCCTCGTCCGACAGCTCGGCCGCGATCGGCCCCGGCAACGGCACCACCACGCCGTCGCGGCGCTCGAACTCCACGCTGTAGAGGCCCTCCTCCACCGCCGGGGCGCGCATGACGAGCGTGCCCGCGGCGTCCATCACGAACGAATTGCCGTCGAACACCAGCTCGTCCTGGCCGCCGAACAGGTTCACGTAGGCCATGGGCAGTTGCACGTCGAGTACGCGCTCACGCACGATGCGTTCGCGCTCGCGCTGCTTGTGCAGTTCGTAGGGCGAGGCATTGATGACCAGCAGCAGCTCCGCGCCGGCGGCCTTGGCGGCGCGCGCGGGCTCGACTTCCCAGATGTCTTCGCAGATCAGCAGGCCGAGCCGGAAGCCGCGGTAGTTGACCACCGAGGTGTGGCTGCCCGGACGGAAATAGCGTTTCTCGTCGAACACCTGGTAATTCGGCAGGCAGGCCTTGCGCGCCCGCGCCTGCACGGTGCCGTGTTCCACCAGCCGCGCGGCGTTGTAGATCGCGTCGCCCTCGTATTCGGGATAGCCGACCAGCACGCCGACGTCCGTGATGGACGCGTTGAGTTCGGCGAGCGCCTGGTCGATCTGCACGCGCAGGCCACGATGGAACAGCAGGTCCTCGGGCGGATAGCCGCACAGCGTGAGTTCGGGAAACAGCACCAGGTCGGCGCCCAGCTCCTGCCCGGCGCGCTCGGTCTCCTGGATCACGCGCCGCAGGTTGCCGCGCACGTCGCCGACCAGCAGGTTGAGCTGCGCCAGGGCGATCTTCAGTCTGGCGTTGCTGCCCACTGCGTTGCGGTCAACGGCGACGCGCAGCCTTGCCTGGCTTGCGGGCCGGCTTGGCCTTGGCCTTGGCCTTGGCCTTGGACCTGGCCTTCGCCTTGGGCTTGGTCTTGGTCTTGGTCTTGGTCTTGCCTTTCGGCTTGGCCGCGCGCGGTTCGATTTCCAGCACGGGGGCAGCCACGATCCTGCCGGCCTGCCTGGAGCGCAGCGCGCGGCGCATCTTCAGCAGCGCGAGCATCGCGGCGCCCAGTTCGGCCGGCGACTTCACCGTGCGCACGCCGGCTTCATCCAGCGCGCGGTACTTGTCCGCCGCCGTGCCCTTGCCGCCCGCGATCACGGCGCCCGCGTGGCCCATGCGCTTGCCGGCCGGAGCGGTGACCCCCGCGATGTAGGCCACCACCGGCTTGGTCACGTACTTGCGGATGTGTTCGGCCGCGGCTTCTTCGTCGCTGCCGCCGATCTCGCCCACCATGATGATGCCTTCGGTCTGCGGATCGCGCTCGAACAGCTCGATCACGTCGATGAAGTTCATGCCGCGCACCGGATCGCCGCCGATGCCGACGCAGGTGCTCTGGCCCAGCCCGTTGTTGGTGGTCTGGAACACGGTCTCGTAGGTGAGCGTGCCGGAACGCGAGACGATGCCGACGCTGCCCTTCTTGTGGATGAAGCCCGGCATGATGCCGATCTTGCATTCACCCGGCGTGATGATGCCGGGGCAGTTGGGGCCGATCAGGCGCGTGCCGCTGCCCGCCAGCGCCGCCTTCACCTTCACCATGTCGTTCACGGGCAGGCCCTCGGTGATGCACACCACCAGCTCGATGCCCGCATCGACGGCCTCGAGGATCGCATCCGCCGCGTACGGCGCGGGCACGTAGATCATGCTCGCGGTCGCGCCGGTCTCCTTGACCGCATCGCGCACGGTGTCGAACACCGGCAGGCCCAGGTGCTGCTCGCCGCCGCGGCCCGGCGTGATGCCGCCGACCAGCCTGGTGCCATAGGCCAGGCACTGCTCGGAATGGAAAGTCCCCTGCTTGCCGGTGAAACCCTGGCAGATCAGCTTGGTGCGTTTGTTGACCAGAATGCTCATGACTTCGTCCTGTGCTTCAAATGGTGGGCGGCGCGCTGCGGCTTACTTGCCGGCAGCGGCGGCGACGACTTTCTTCGCCGCATCCGTGAGGCCGGTGGCCGCCGTGATGGCGAGGCCGCTGTGCGCGAGGGTCTCACGCGCCTTGTCGGCATTGGTGCCTTCCAGGCGCACCACCACGGGCACTTTGACGCCCACGTTCTTCACCGCGTTCACGATGCCATCCGCGATCAGATCGCAGCGCACGATGCCGCCGAAGATGTTGACCAGGATGGCCTCCACCTTGGGATTCGAAAGGATCAGCTCGAACGCCGCGGTGACCCGCTCGGCGGTGGCGCCGCCACCGACGTCGAGGAAGTTGGCCGGCGCGCCACCGTGCAGCTTGATGATGTCCATGGTGGCCATGGCGAGGCCGGCGCCATTCACCATGCAGGCGATGTTGCCGTCGAGCGAGACGTAGTTGAGCTCGTGCTCGCTGGCCTTGAGCTCGGCCGGATCCTCCTGCCCGGGATCGCGCAGCTTGAGCATCTCCGGCTGGCGGAACAGCGCGTTCGCCTCGATGTCGAGCTTGCAGTCCAGCGCCATGAGCTGGCCCGCCTTCGTGACGATCAGCGGGTTGATCTCGATCAGGCTCGCGTCCCTGTCGAGGTACAGCTTGTAGAGTCCCATCAGGATGGCCTGGAACTGGCCGATCTGCTTGTCCTTCAGGCCCAGCCCGAACGCGAGCTGGCGGCACTGGAACGGCTGCAGCCCCGCCACCGGATGCACCACGACGGAGAGGATGCGCTCCGGCGTCTTCGCCGCGACTTCCTCGATGTCCATGCCACCGTCGGCGGAGGCGACCACCGCGATGCGGCTCTTCTCGCGATTGAGCGTGAGGCTCAGGTACAGCTCGCGCGCGATCTCCGAGCCCGACTCGACGTAGACCTTCTCGATCGGCAAACCGCCCGCCCCGGTCTGCTTGGTGACCAGGCGCTGGCCCAGCATCGCCGCGGTGACTTCGCGCACCGCCTGCTCATCGCGCGCCAGCTTGACGCCGCCCGCCTTGCCGCGGCCACCGGCATGCACCTGGGCCTTGATGACCCACAGGCTGCCGCCCAGCTTGCGCGCCGCCGCGACGGCTTCATCGGGAGTGCCCGCGACCTGGCCGGCGGGAACCGGAACGCCGTAGTCGCCGAGGATTTTCTTGGACTGGTACTCGTGGAGATTCATCTGCCTCAGGCCTGAACTGTGGATGAAAACGCGTGATTGTCCCGGAAAGCCGCCCTGATCGCCAGCCACCGCACGGAATTCCAATAGGATAATGCTACATTTTGCGAACCATGCCGCTCAGCACCGAGGCCAAAACCGCCCCCGAGGCCGACCTGTTCGGCCGGATCGTGGGCCTGACCAACCTTTACCGGCTGCTGGCGGCGATGGCGCTGCTGGCCGTGCACTACCTGACGCGGCCGGCACCCGTGTTCGGCTCCGAGCGCCCGCAGCTGTTCATCGGCACCTGCGTGTTGTGGCTGGTCATGGGTCTGCTGCTCAGCGTCGCCGGGCGGCAGGCGTGGAGCAGCCGGCGCTCGCTGGTGCTGACGCACACCCTGATCGACACCGCGGCCATTTCGGTGCTGCTGTACGCCAGCGGCGGCGCCAACAGCGTGCTGGGCATCCTGCTGGTGATTCCCGTGGGCTCGATGGCGCTGCTTGCCGAACGGCGCGATCCGCCGCTGATTGCGGCCATCGCCGCGCTCGGCATGCTGCTGCAGCAGCTCGCCGCGCAGCTGGCCGACATGGCGAACGGGGCGGACTACACCCAGGCCGGCATCATGGGCGTGGTGGTGTTCGTGGTGGCGCTCACCGCCTGGCCGGTGGCGACGCGGCTGCGCGAAAGCGAAGCGCTGGTGCGGCGGCAGGAAGTGGACCTCGCGAACGCCGCGCAGCTCTCGCAATACATCGTGCAGCACCTGCGCGAGAGCATCCTGGTCGTCGATCCGGGCGATCGCGTGCGCCTCATCAACGATTCCGCCGCTCAGATGCTGGGCGAGGTGGCCGCGGTGAGCGGCGCGCTGCTCGGCGAGACCTCGCCGCGACTCCTTTATCTGCTTGCGAGCTGGCGACAGTACCGCACCGCGCTGGCCGGCGAGAGCGGCACCTTCGTGGCGCACGACGGCGCGCGCGTGATCCGGCCGCACTTCGCGCCGCTGGGCGACGCCGAGCCCGCGCCGGTGATCGTGTTCCTGGAAGACACGGGCGTGCTCGCCGAACGCATCCAGCAATCCAAGCTCGCCGCGCTGGGACGCCTCTCCGCCAGCATCGCGCACGAAATCAGGAATCCGGTCGGCGCCATGAGCCATGCGGCGCAGCTGCTGGCGGAAGCGCCGGGCCTGGATGAGGAGAACCGCCGGCTCACGGAAATCATGCGCAACAACGCCGGGCGCGTGAGCCAGATCATCGACAACGTGCTGCAGCTCTCGCGCCGCGAGCCGCCGCGGCCCGAGCGCCTGAACCTCGCGGCCTGGTGCGGGCAATTCCGCGAGGAATTCTGCGGCACCCACCAGCTCGCGCTCACGCAGCTGCCGATCCACGTCGAGGACGAAGTCGAAGTGCGCGTCGATCCGACCCAGCTGCACCAGGTGCTGTGGAACCTGTGCCAGAACGCGCACGCGCATGGCCAGAGCAGCGATGGCCGCGTGGAGCTGGAACTGCGGCTCGGCCGGCTGGCCGGCAGCCGCCGCCCATACCTGGAAGTCGCCGATCGCGGCATGGGCATCGACCCGGCCGATTCGGAGCGCATTTTCGAGCCGTTTTTCACCCGCAAGGCGCGCGGCACCGGCCTTGGCCTGTTCCTGGCGCGCGAGCTGGCGCAGTCCAATGGCGCCACGCTCCTGCACGAGGCGCGCGGCGGCGGCGGCAGCCTGTTCCGGGTGGTGTTTTCGGACCCGGCGCGCTGGGAACGCTAAACTGCATCCCACCTATGGCAAACGCGACCATCCTGGTTGTCGACGACGAGCCTGACCTGCTGGAGCTGGTGGCGCTCACGCTCGGCCGCATGAATCTCGACACCGAAACCGCCGCCAGCCTCGGCCAGGCGCGCCAGCTGCTCGCGCAGCGTTCCTACGACCTGTGCCTGACCGACATGAGGCTGCCGGACGGCGATGGGCTGGAGCTGGTGGAATGGATCCAGGAACAGCGCCCGCACCTGCCGGTGGCCGTGATCAGCGCGCACGGCAACGTCGAATCCGCGGTGCGCGCCCTGAAACTGGGCGCATTCGATTTCGTGTCCAAGCCGCTTGACCTCGGCGCGCTGCGCAAACTGGTCGCGAGCGCCATCAAGTTGTCCACCACCGCCGAGGACACGTTCGCCACGCGCGGCCCGATGCTGGTGGGCCGCTCACCCGAGATCGAGGAACTGCGCGTGATGATCGCGCGCGTGGCGCGCAGCCAGGCGCCGGTGCACATCGGCGGCGAATCCGGCACCGGCAAGGAGCTGGTGGCGCGGCTGATCCACGAGACCGGCGCGCGACGCGAAGGCCCGTTCGTGCCCGTCAACTGCGGCGCCATCCCCTCCGAGCTCATGGAAAGCGAATTCTTCGGCCACAAGCGCGGCAGCTTCACGGGCGCCGTCGCCGACAAGAAAGGCATGGTGCAGAGCGCGGAAGGCGGCACGCTGTTCCTCGACGAGGTCGCCGACCTGCCGCTGCACATGCAGGTCAAGCTGCTGCGCCTGATCCAGGAGAAGACCGTGCGGCCGGTGGGCGAGGCGCGCGAGAGCGCGGTCGACGTGCGCATCCTCTCCGCCACGCACAAGAACCTCGGCGAGCTCGTCGCCGCGGGACGATTCCGCGAGGATCTCTACTACCGCATCAACGTCATCGAGCTGCACGTGCCGGCGCTGCGCGAGCATCCCGAGGACATCGCGGCGCTGTCGGAGATGATCCTCAGGCGCATGGGCAGGCGCATGGGCGGGCCGCCCGCCACGCTCGGACCCGATGCGCTGCAGGCGCTGGAGGCTTACGCGTTCCCGGGCAACGTGCGCGAGCTGGAGAACATCCTGGAGCGCGCGCTGACGCTGAACGTCGGCGGCCACATCGGCCTCGCCGACCTGCAACTGCGGGCCGGGCCCGTGGCCGCCGCGGCCGAGCCTGCGGCCGCCCTGGAAGCCGCCGGCGCCGGTGGCGGCGCGCTCGGCGACCAGCTGGAGAATATCGAGCGCGATGCCATCCTGCGCGCCCTCGAACAGACGCGCTACAACAAGACCGCCGCCGCGAAACTGCTCGGCATGAGCTTCCGGGCGCTGCGTTACCGGGTCAAGAAGCTGGGGATCGAGTAGCTCGTCACGTTCGGCCCGGCCGGCGTTGCGACATAATGCGGCCCCATGACTGAAGGCTTCAAACGCACGCTGATCTGGATCGTGGGGTCGATGCTTGCCGTGATGGTGTCCATGGCGATGCTGTCAGCGGCCTTCGACGGGCGGCACTACGTCCCCGTCAGCAACGACTCCTTCTACCATGCGCATCGCATCCTCGATGCCGTGGCCCATCCGTCGGGTTATTACGAATTCGACCCGCGCATCCACGCGCCGGACGGTGCGCTGCTGACCTGGCCCTGGGCCTATGACCTCGGCGTCGCCTGGCTGGTCCGCGGCGCGCTCGCGCTGGGGCTCGGCACGGATGCGGTGAAGATCATGGACTACGTGCCGGTGGCCGCGGTGCCGTTCGCGATCGCGCTGATCCTCACCATCGCGGTGCAGCTGCGCCTGTCGACGTGGTCGCAGGCCGTAGCGGTCGCCTGCGTGGCGTTGAGCCCGCTGACGCAGATCCTGTTCGGTGTCGGCCTGATCGATCACCATTATCTCGAGTATCTGTTCGCCCTTGGCACGCTGTCGGCGGGACTTGGCTGGCTGGAACATCCCGGGAGCGGCTCGCGCGCCCTGCTGCTGGGCCTGGTGCTGGGCATCGCGCCCGCGTTCCAGAACGGCTTGTTCATCCTGCAGCTGCCGTTGCTGGTGACGCTGGCGATCCTGCATCTGCACGGCACCGCGCCGCCACGCCGCAGCACGCTCGTGTTCGCAGCCGCGCTGCTGCTGGCCACGCTGTGCATGCTGCTGCCCTCGCAACCTTTCCGCGAGGGACGCTTCGCGTATTACTACTTCTCCTGGTTCCATCTGTACGTCGCGGCCTGCAGCGCGCTGTTCGCCGTGCTGCTGAGCCGACTCAATCCCGGTCGCCGCGCGACGCTGATCTTCGTGCTGGCAGGCTGCGCGCTGGCCGTGCCGCTGGCGAAGCAGGTGCTGCTGGGCGGCAACTACTTTGCCGCGCACCTCGAGAACCGCTACAACATCGGCGAAGTGCAGACACTGTGGCAGCAGCTGCGCGGCGACGGGCTGTTGAAGGTGCTGGACTACTACTCCGGGCTGCTGTTCCTGCTGCCGCTGGTGCTGGTCGGTTGCGGCTGGTACCTGTTCAGGCGTGGCCACAATGCCCCGTACACCCTGCTGTGCGTGACCAGCGTGTTCGGCCTGCTCATGCTCATGAGCAAGTTCCGGTTGCAGAATTTCGGCTCGTTCGCGCTGTTCCTGCCGCCACTGTGCGCGCTGGAGCACTGGTTGCCCCAGCGCTCGCCACGACGCAGCGCGGTCCTGGCGGCTGCGAGCCTGATCCTGCTGGTGGCGTTCCTGCCGCCGCTGACACAGCAGCTGTTCATTCCGAAGTGGCTCGCCAAGAGCCAGTCGTACGCGCTGACCAGCGACATCTATCCCACGCTGCACGAGGCCTGCGCCGCGCAGCCGGGCATCGTGCTGGCCAGCAATGACGACGGCCACTACATCACGTATCACAGCGCGTGCAGCGTGATCGCCGACAATTTCATGCTCACGCGGCAGGACGCGGACAGCATCGCCACCATGGAGCGGCTGTTCTCGCTGACCCCCGCCGGGCTGCTGGAGGACAAGCTCCCCATCCGCTATGTCTACGCGCGCCTGAACCTGGTGGATCGCGGCCCGGCCAGGGGTGGCCTTGCGGGCTCCAGCGAAGCCGAAGTGCGTGCACTCAATGCGCCGTTGGTGAACAGCCTGATTTTCACGCCCGTCAGCCAGCTCGATCCGCACTACCATCTGATCCGCGAACTGCGCTGGACCGGTGTCGACACCTATCCCTACGCCCGCCTGTTCGAAATCGTGCGTGAACCCCGCGGAGCCGGTCCGTGAACGACGCGCGCGACCTGCGCTGGCTGGCGCTGCCGCTGCTGACCGTCTGGTTGGTCACCCAGTGCTACAGCGGCCTGTGGCACGACTCGGTGCTCTACAGCTTCCAGGCGATGGCGCACCTGCATCCCGAGCTGCTGGGCAACGATTTGTACCTGCGCTACGGTTCGCAGGACCAGTATTCGGTGTTCCCGCGGCTATACGCGATCCTGATCCGCTGGCTGGGACTGGAGAACGCGGCCGAACTGCTGACGCTGGCCATGCAGGCGCTGCTGCTGTACGCCATCTGGCGCCTGGCCGTGCGGCTCATGCCGCACAATGTCGCGGTGTTCGCGTTGGCGGCGGCGATCTGCCTGCCCAACGGCTATGGCGCGCGCGAGGTGTTCCACTACATCGAAAGCTTCGTCACGCCGCGCATGGCCGCCGAGGCGCTCACGCTGTGCGCGCTCGCAGGCTGGCTGCGCTCGCCGCGTTCGTGGTGGTCCCTGCTGCTGTGGCTGGGCGCCTGCGTGTTGCATCCGCTGATGGCGCTGGCCGGCGCGGTCATGGCCGTCTGGCTGTTCCTGCTGGACGGTCGGCGCAGACTGGCCGCGCTGCTGGTGGTGTTGGGGCTGGCCACCGTCCTGCTCGCGTCGCGCTTCGACAGCTGGCGCATGGACGATTACTGGTTCGCCACCATTCGCGCCGGCCTGCACTACCTGATGCTGGGTGACTGGAACGAACCGTCATTCGTCACCACGCTGTTGCCGCTGGTGCTGCTCGGCTGCGCGGTGCGCGCGCTCGCGGGGACTCTCCCGGGCCAGGCGGCCGCGGCCGCGCTGGCGACGGGCGTGTCCGGCCTGGTGCTCACCTATCTCGGCGCCGA
>DATJYR010000085.1:0-1867 GCA_035499515.1 Steroidobacteraceae bacterium
CAGGAGACGCTGGAAGAACTGGCGATTTCGATCCGCAAGCAGGGCGTCATCCAGCCCATCGTGGTACGGCCGCTGCCCGATGCCATCGCCGGTGCGCCACGCTACGAGATCATCGCCGGCGAGCGGCGCTGGCGCGCGGCGCAGATCGCCGGGCTTGGCAGCATACCGGCGCTCATCCGCCGCGTAGCGGACGAAAGCGCCATCGCGATGGCGCTGATCGAGAACATTCAGCGCGAGGATCTCAACCCGCTGGAGGAGGCGCGTGCGCTGGAGCGGCTGATCGCCGAGTTTGGTGTCACGCACGAGCAGGCCGCCGACGCCGTGGGTCGCTCGCGCGCGGCGGTGAGCAACCTGCTGCGCCTGCTGCAGCTCGCGCCCGAGGTGGCCGCGATGGTCGAGAAGCGCCAGCTCGAGATGGGCCATGCGCGAGCCCTGCTGGGCATCGCCAGCCGCCGCGAGCAGGTGCTGGCGGCACAGCGCGTGCTGCGCGAAAGCCTGTCGGTGCGCGACACCGAGGCGCTGGTGCGGGCGGTGCTCTCGCCGCCTTCCAGGGTGGCTGCACCGCCTCCGGGTGCTGCGACGCAGCAGGATCCCAACGTGCATGCACTGCAGCAGGACCTGACCGAGAAGCTCGGTGCCAAGGTATTGATTCAACAGGGATCCGGCGGCAAGGGTCGCCTGGTCATCGCCTACAACAGCCTGGACGAGCTGGACGGCATCCTGGGTCATATACGCTGAACCCGCCTGCTGCTGCCGGTGCAGCGGTTTTTCTTGAGTTGCCTGGGGGCGCTCCCTATAATTCCGCCGCCTCGTGAGGCCGGTATCGGCCAGGCGGGGTTCCGTCAAGTCTTCGCAAGATCAGGGAGCTGCAAGGTGGCGGCAGTGGAACTGCCGGGCCTGCGGCGCGTCGCCTACGGCGTCGTGCTGGCGCAGGCGGTGCTGACAGCGTTGCTCGCCGCGCTTTGCTATTTCAAATGGGGCCCGCGCACGGGTCTCTCGGCAGCGCTCGGCGGCGGCATCGGTACGGCGGCCAGCCTGGCTCTGGCAGTGATCGTGTTCCGCAAGGAGGCGCGGGAGCTGGCGGAGCTGGTGCGCGCGTTCTACGCCGGGGAAGCGGCGAAGTTCGGCGTGACGATCGTGCTGTTCGTGGTGGTGCTCGTCACCATGAAGAGGACGCTGGTGCCCGGGGCATTGTTCGGCGCGTTCGTCGCCGTGTTCCTGGTGCACTGGGTGGTGTTGCCGCGCGCGATGCGCCGGCTGGATCGCGGGCAGTTTGGCGGGTAGGCGGGAAAGGCACAGGCGGGTCCGACACGAATCATGGCTGAACACGAAGCCCCGAGCATCGGCGAGTACATCAAGCACCACATCACCTTCCTTTCCAACAAGGAACAGACGGCGGTCGTCGATTTCTCCGTGGTGCACTGGGACAGCGTGTTCTGGTCGGTATTCCTCGCGATCGTCTTCCTCGGCACCTTCTACGCAGTGGCGCGCAAGGCCACCACCGGCGTGCCGCGCGGCTGGCAGAACTTCATCGAATTCGTGGTCGAGTTCGTCGACGGCCAGGTGCGCGAGGTCTACCACGGCACCAGCCGGCTGATCGCGCCGCTGGCGCTGACCATCTTCTGCTGGGTGTTCCTGTTCAACTTCATGGACCTGGTACCCGTGGACCTGCTGCCGTGGGCCGCCGGCAAGGCCGGGTTCGCGCACATGAAGGTGGTGCCGAGCACCGACCTCAACATCACCTTCGGCATGTCGCTGACGGTGTTCGTGCTGATCATCTTCTACAGCATCCGCGAGAAGGGCCTGGGCGGGTTCATCGGCGAGTTCACGCTGCATCCGTTCCACACGAAGAACAAGTTCGTGCAGG
>DATJYR010000086.1:0-1000 GCA_035499515.1 Steroidobacteraceae bacterium
CCCGGTGTACGCGGCGCTGGAGCGGATCCCGCCCTCGCAGATCGAGGCGTCGCAGGACCTGGGCGCGCGGACCTGGCGGACCACCCGGAGCGTGCTGCTGCCGCTGGCCCTGCCCGGCATCGTGGCCGGGTCGATCTTCACCTTCTCGCTGACCCTGGGCGACTACATCACGCCGCTGCTGGTCGGCGGGACCAGCGCGACCTTCATCGGCAACGTCATCTACTCCAACATCGGGATCGCGAACAACGTGCCGTTCGCCGCGGCCATGGCCCTGGTGCCGATGGCGATCATGGCCATCTACCTGCTCGGCGCGCGGGCGCTCGGCGCGTTCGAGGAGGTGTGACCGGTGGAGTCCACCTGGCTGCGCGCGGTGCTGCGGATCTGGGTCGTGCTGGTGCTGGCCTTCCTGTTCATCCCGATCGTGCTCATCGTGCTCTACGCGTTCAACCAGTCGAACATCGAGAGCTGGCCGATCGCGGGCTTCTCGGTGCACTGGTTCAGCGTGGCCTTCCACGACTCTCAGGTGCGCAGCGCGTTCCTGCTGTCGGTCCGGGTCGGGCTGGTGGCGACCGTGCTGGCCCTGCTGCTCGGCTCCGCCGTGGCGTACGCGCTGTACAAAGTCCGGTTCTTCGGCCGCGAGGCCATCTCGTTCCTGCTGGTGCTGCCGCTCGCGCTGCCCGGCATCATCACCGGGATCGCGCTGAACTCATTCTTCTCCTTCACCGGAATCCAGCTCGGCACGCTGACGATCATCGTCGGGCACACCACGTTCTGCATCGTCCTGGTGTACAACAACCTGATCGCCAGGCTCCGCCGGACGCCGGGATCGCTGGCCGAGGCGTCGATGGACCTGGGCGCGCGCGGCTGGCAGACGCTGCGCTTCATCACGCTGCCGCTGTCGGCGACCGCGCTGGTGTCCGGCGCGCTGCTCGCGTTCGGGCTGTCGTTCGACGAGGTCATCGTCACGGTGTTCACCGCGGGCGCGCAGAACACGCTGCCG
>DATJYR010000087.1:0-17446 GCA_035499515.1 Steroidobacteraceae bacterium
CGGCGCCGACCTGCTGCATCTGACGCTCGTGGTGCAGGCGCAACCCTGGCGCTGGATGTGGCTGGCCGCGCTGGTGGCCGCGGTGGTGCTGCCGCCGCTGGTGCTGCGGCTGTGGTCGCTCAATGCCATGGGCCGCGCCGCGATCCTGCTGCTGGCCACGGTCTATTGCCTGCACGGCTTGCGCCCGGTGCTGATCCTCAGTCCGCTGCTCATCGGCGCCGTCTGGCTCGCCACCAACGCCGCAGCGCTGCAGAAGCTGACCGGCAATCAGCTGCAACTCTGCCTGCGCGGCGCGCAGGCCGCGGCGCTGATCGCGGTGGCCTGGAACATCGCCGACAAGGTGCTCGTGAGCCGCGTCGTCAAGGCGCCGGGCTACGTGCCGACCTTCTACGCCAAGGTGTACCTGCTCACCAGCGATGGCGCCCTGCCAACGCTGTGCGTCCTGCTGGCCATCGCGAGCTGGTTCCTGGCGCGTCGCGCGCGGCGCACGGCGTGGTGGTACGCGGCGTGGTCGGTGCTGGCCGCGGCCGCGCTGTGGCTCGCGCTGCCCAACTACCGCGGCCGTATTTTCACGCCTCCCGTGCAAGCGGTGTTCACCCGCTGGCAATCCCTCATTCCACCGCGCACCGTGATCTTCATTCCCGAGGATGCCCTCGCCGGCTGGACCAGCCTGATGCGGCCCGGCTTCTTCACGCTGGAACAGTCGGCCAGCCAGGTGTTCTCGCGCGACGCGGCCATGGAACTGCGGCGCCGTTCGCTGGCGGCCACCAGCTTCCTGTCGCGCCACCACCTGCAGATCTGGCCGGAATTCGGCGTCAACACGGATGCCGAGCCGCGTCTGGACGACCTGTGCGCGAGCACCGGCGTGCGCTTCATCATCACGCGCAGCGACCTGCACCAGCCCGCGCTCGACACCATGCCTGATGCCGTGGGCGAGCGTTTCGCCGGGCTCAAGCTGTACGCGTGCGCCTCGCAACCGTGAGCCCGGGATCCGCGGGCCGCTGGGCGCTGCTCGCCGCGCTGCTGCTGTGGTGCCTGCAGCTGCGCTACCAGGGCATCCAGCACGACGGCGAACTCTACAGTTTCCAGGCGCTGGCGCACGTGTATCCCTCACTGCTGGGCAACGATCTGTTCCTGCGCTTCGGATCCCAGGATGACTACTCGCTGTTCGCGCGCGGCTACGCGCTGCTGATCCGCACCATGGGACTCGAAACCGCGGCGGCCTGGCTGACCTTCGGCATGCAGCTCGCGCTGCTCGCGGCCCTCTGGTCGCTGGCGCGCCGGCTGCTGCCCGCGAACCTCGCGCCGCTGGCGCTCGCGGCCACGCTGGCGTTGCCGGGCGTCTATGGCGCTGCCCATGTCTTCCACTGCTTCGAGAATTTCGTGTCGCCGCGCATGGCCGCGGAGGCCCTGGCGCTCGGCGCCCTCGGGGCATGGCTGGGCGGCGCGCGGCGCCTGGCATGGGCCCTGTGGCTGCCCGCCGCGGCGTTCCATATCCTCATGGCAGCCGCCGTGGCGGTTTGCATCGCCTGGTTGTGGCTGCTGCAGCGTCCGAAGCGTGCGGCGCCGGTCGTACTCGCGGTCGGCGCGCTGCTGCTGCTGGCCTCGCTGCGCACCGCCTGGCGAATGGACGACACCTGGCTGGGCATCATCCGCGCGGGCATCCACTACCTGTTCCTCGGCGACTGGACCGCCGACGACTGGGTGGTCACCGCGCTCCCGCTCGAACTGCTGGTGTGCGCGGCATGGGTGCTGCGCGGCTCGCTGGCCGGCAAGGTCGCCGCGGCCGCGCTGGCCACCGGGCTGTCGGGCCTTGCGCTGACCTGGCTGGGCGCCGATGCCCTGCATCTCACGCGCGTCGTGCAATTACAGCCCTGGCGCTGGCTGTGGCTGGGCGCGCTGGTGGCGGCCCTGCTGCTGCCGATCCTCGCAGCCCGCCTGTGGCGAGCCGGAGGCGCAGGCCGCGTCGCGTTGCTACTGCTCGCGTCGTGCTGGCTGCTGGCGACGCCACTGGCCTGCCTGCTGCTGGCGCCGCTCGCCCTGGCGGCCAGCGGGTGGGCCGGCACGAGCGCGGCGCCCGCCATTCCCGCTCCCTACCTGCGGTACGCGCAACTGGGAGCCTGGTGTGTGTGCGTCGTCGCGCTCGCCTGGAACCTCGCCTGCAAGGCGCTGTTGCTGCCGATGCTGTTCGGGCCCTTCACGACGAATCCCGCGGACATCGCGCAGGCGTTGTGCGGCGACGGGGTCCTGCCGCTGGCAATCGTGGGCGCGGCCGCGGCGTGCTGGAACCGCGTCGCGCGCCCAGCCGCCAGGGGCGCGTGGCGCGCCGCCTGGAGCCTCGCCGTGGCGCTCGCGTTGTGGTTCAACCTGCCTGGCTGGTGGCAGCGCGCCTACCGCGAACCGCTGCGCGCCGCGCTGTTGCCGTGGCAGCGGCTCATTCCGGCGGGATCCGAAGTGTTCATTCCCGAGCAGCCGCTGCTGGGCTGGGCATTGCTGCTGCGTCCCGGCTACTATTCGCCGCAGCAGGCCGTGAGCGAAGTGTTCTCGCGGCCGGCAGCGCTGGAAATCAGGGCCCGGGCCCGGGCTGCCAGCGCCTTCCTGACCTCACACGGGCTGCAACCCTGGCGGGACCTGCGCGTGCCGGAGAGCACAGGTCCACGGCTGGCCGCGCTGTGCGCGGCCACGGGCGTGCGTTTCGTCGTCACTGCGGACGATCTGCAGGCACAGCCGGTGGCCAGATTGCCGGCCGGGTTGGGAACGCGCCTCGCCAGCCTGCGCCTTTACGACTGCACACGGACATGACGCCGGATCTGAAAAAACTCTGCCGCGACCTGGTTGGCTATGGACTGGTGTCGGCGCTGGCGCTCGCGCTGGACGCGGGCCTGCTGCTGGCGCTGACGCGCTACGCCGGCCTGCACTACCAGCTCGCGGCGGCATTGTCCTTCAGCGCGGGCGCGTTGCTGGCCTGGTGGCTGTCGAGCCGCTGGGTGTTTTCGCAGCACCAGCTGGCCAACCGCGGCACGGAGCTGCTGGCCTTCGTGGGCCTGGGACTGGTGGGGCTCGTGGTCAACGCCGCAGTGCTCGGGCTGGCGGTCCAGTGGCTGCACTGGCCGCTGCTGGCCGGCAAATTCCTGGCGGTCGGCGGCACGTTCTTCTGCAATTTCATCCTGCGGCGCCAGCTGCTGTTCACCGCGCACGAGGTTCGCCCGTGAAGAAGATCGCTGTCATCGCGGGCGCAGGGCCGGCTGGCCTCACCGCCGCGTTGGAATTGCTGCGCCGGACCGATGTGCTGCCCATCGTGCTCGAAGCCGATGCGCAGGTGGGGGGCATTTCGAAGACCATCAACTACCGCGGCAATCGCATGGACCTGGGCGGCCATCGCTTCTTCTCGAAGTCGGACTGGGTGATGAACTGGTGGCAGCAGATCCTGCCCGTGCAGGGCGAGGGCGGATCGGTGTCGCTGGCCTACCAGGGGCAGCAGCGCGAGTTCACGCCGGCGCCGACGCCGTCACCCGCGAACGCCACGGCGATCGCGACGGCGGCTGCGGCGGGCGGCGTGATGCTGGTGCGCTCCCGCCTGTCACGCATCTACTACCGGCGCCGCTTCTTCGACTACCCGCTGAAACTCAGCCGCCAGACTTTTGGCAACCTGGGGCTGGCCTACACCGCACAGGTAGGCTTGAGCTACCTCAAGTCGCGGCTCATGCCACGACGCCCGGAGGCCACGCTCGAGGATTTCCTCTACAACCGGTTCGGCGACAAGCTGTATCGCACGTTTTTCAAGGACTACACGGAGAAGGTGTGGGGCGTACCGTGCGAGCAGATCTCCGCCGAATGGGGCGCGCAGCGCATCAAGGGACTGTCGATCACGCGCGCCGTGATCCACGCGCTGCGCCGGCCGTTCCAGCGCGCGGACACGGCCCAGAAGCACACCGAGACCAGCCTCATCGAGCGCTTCCTGTATCCGGAGTACGGGCCGGGGCAGATGTGGGAAGCCGTGGCCGAGCAGGTCCGGCAGCGTGGCGGCGAACTGCACTTGCGCCACCGCGTGGTCGATATCCAGCGCGCCGGTGATCGCATCGTGTCGATCACCGCGCAGGACCTGCAGGATGGCACGCGGCGCGAAATCCCCTGCGACTACTTCATCTCGACCATGCCGCTGCAGGAACTCACGCGGCAGCTGCGGCCCGAGTCCGCCGCGGTCGAGCGCATCGCCGCTGCGCTCCCCTACCGCGATTTCATCACCGCCGGACTGCTGGTGCGGCGCATGCGCAGCGCGCAGCTGCCGCGCGACAACTGGATCTACATCCAGGAGCCGGACGTCAAGCTGGGCCGGCTGCAGATCTTCAACAACTGGAGCCCGCGCATGGTGGCGGATCCCGACACCGTGTGGCTGGGCCTGGAATACTTCTGCGCCGAGGGCGACGCGCTGTGGTCGATGCCCGACGCGCAGTTCCTGGCGTTCGCCGCGAAGGAACTGGCGAAGATCGGGCTCATCGACGCGGACGCCGTGCTCGATGGCACCGTGGTCCGTGTGGCCAAGGCCTATCCCGCCTACTTCGGCTCCTACGAACACATCGACCAGCTGCGGCGTTGGCTGGATGGCATCAGCAATCTGTTCCCGGTGGGACGCAACGGCATGCACCGCTACAACAACCAGGACCACTCGATGCTGTCGGCCAACGCCGCGGTCGATTGCATCGTCGCGGGCAGTACCGACAAGGGCCCGCTGTGGGAAGTGAATGTCGACGATGAGTACCACGAGACGACCAAAGCCGACGGCGCGAAGTGACACAACGCGTCACTTACTGACGTCGTGAGGCAGATGCCGTCAGCAACTACCGACGTTGCATGCGACATTTTTCCCGGCTTTTCACTGGAATCAAACAGTTAGACGTACGTCACGGCTGGCATGGAGCTTGCTTTTGTAGGATCAGGCCGCACTCGCAAGCGCTTTAGCGGTTTGTCGACTTAAAAAGTTTTTTCTTCCAAGGAGCTCCCGATGAAGTCTGTCCAAAAAGGTTTTACGCTGATCGAGTTGATGATCGTGGTGGCGATCATCGGCATCCTGGCCGCGATCGCGATCCCGGCCTATTCCGACTACACCATCCGTGCCCAGGTGACGGAAGGTCTCAACCTCGCCGGTGCCGTCAAAGCCGGTGTCGCCGAGGCCTACGCCAACACGGGCTCCTGGCCCACCGACCTGACGGCCGCGGGTGGCAACTCCTCCGCTCCGCCGAGCGGCAAGTACGCGAGCGCGGTCTCCGTCTCGACGGGCACGATCTCGATCACCTACTCGGGCGCGCAGGCCAACGCCAACATCACGGGCAAGAAGCTGGCGCTGACGCCGAAGATCAGCACCAACGGCGACGTGATCTGGAACTGCGGCTACAAGACCGTCGTGGGCTCCGACCCGACCTCGGGCGCCGCGGGTGCCGTGACCACCGACGTGCCGGCCAAGTACCTGCCGCAGAACTGCCGCACCTGAGGGAACTGGTCTGACACTCTGGGCCTTGTGCCCACGGGAAGCCCCTCTCCGGAGGGGCTTCTTTTTTTGGGGCCGGCCGCGTGCGCCGCGCCATTGCATCACCGGAATTTGCGTCACAGATTGGGCGGGCAGCATCCATTAAGATTTGCTTAACGCGTTTTTGCGCATCGTCAAGGATGAGGTTGCAATGGGATCGGTCCAGAAAGGTTTCACGCTGATCGAGTTGATGATCGTGGTGGCGATCATCGGCATCCTGGCCGCGATCGCGATCCCGGCCTATTCCGACTACACCATCCGTGCCCAGGTGACGGAAGGCCTCAACCTCGCCGGTGCCGTCAAAGCCGGTGTCGCCGAGGCCTACGCCAACACGGGCTCCTGGCCCACCGACCTGACGGCCGCGGGTGGCAACTCCTCCGCTCCGCCGAGCGGCAAGTACGCGAGCGCGGTGTCGGTATCGACCGGCACGATCTCGATCACCTACTCGGGCACGCAGGCCAACGCCAACATCACGGGCAAGAAGCTGGCGCTGACGCCGAAGATCAGCAGCAACGGCGACGTGATCTGGAACTGCGGCTACAAGACTGTCGTGGGCTCGAACCCGACCTCGGGCGCCGCGGGTTCCGTGACCACCGACGTGCCGGCCAAGTACCTGCCGCAGAACTGCCGCAGCTGACGTAATTGCCTGATTTTGTGCCTTGAAAGCCCCTGTCCGCAGGGGCTTTCCCTTTTGCGCGGCCCGTCACAGGGCATGCCTGCCGGATATGCAAATATCAGCCATTATTTGACATTGATCAGCCCCAACGGTCCGGTAGACTCGCCTACTCAATGAACGACAACGCATCCCTCGCCTTCAGCGGCAACCGGTCGGCCCAGATGCTCGGCGGGCTGCCGCAGCGCCTGGTGCAGGACGGCATCGTCGACGAGGCCGCGATGCATGCTGCGTTGCAGGCTGCGACCGACAAGAAATCCAGTTTCGTCACGCAACTGATCGCCTCCGGCGCCTCCAGCGCCCGTGAGATCGCCGAGGCCGCGTCCACCGAATACGGCGTGCCGCTGTTCGACCTCGACGCCCTGACCATCGACCTCGAAACGGTGCGCGTCGTCTCCGACAAGCTGCTGGCCAAGCATCGCGTGCTGCCGCTTTTCAAGCGCGGCAAGCGCCTGTTCCTGGGCGTCACGGACCCCACCGACGAACACGCCATCGACGAGATCAAGTTCCAGACCGGCCTCGCCGTGGAAGCCATCGTCGTCGACGACGACAAGCTGCAGAAGATCATCGACAAGGCCATCGAGCAGGCCGATTCGGCCATGCCGGACCTCGGCGGCGACGACGGCGGCGAGCTCGACGCGCTCGAAGTCAGCGGCGGCGAGGAGGACCCCAACGCCGATGTCGGCCGCGACGATGTCGAAGACGCGCCCATCGTGCGTTTCGTCAACAAGGTGATGCTGGATGCGATCCGCCGCGGCGCCTCCGACATCCACTTCGAGCCGTTCGAGAAGATCTTCCGCGTGCGCCTGCGCATCGACGGCGTGTTGCGCGAGCTGGCCCAGCCGCCCGTGCAGCTGGCCGGCAAGATCTCGGCGCGCCTGAAGGTCATGAGCCGGCTGGACATCGCCGAGCGCCGCGTGCCGCAGGACGGCCGCATCAAGATGCGCCTGTCCAAGACCCGCGCCATCGATTTCCGCGTCAGCACCTGCCCGACGCTGTTCGGCGAGAAGATCGTGCTGCGTATCCTCGACCCGAGCTCGGCCATGCTCGGCATCGACGCGCTCGGCTACGAGCCGTTCCAGAAGGAAATCTACCTCAAGAACCTCGCCAAGCCGCAGGGCATGATCCTGGTCACCGGCCCCACGGGCTCGGGCAAGACCGTGTCGCTGTACACCGGCCTCAACATCCTGAACCGCGAAGACACCAACATCTCCACCGCCGAGGATCCGGCGGAAATCAACCTGCCCGGCGTGAACCAGGTGAACGTGAACCCGAAGGTCGGCCTGACCTTCGCCGCCGCGCTGCGCGCGTTCCTGCGCCAGGATCCCGACGTGGTCATGGTCGGCGAGGTGCGCGACCTCGAGACCGCCGAGATCGCCATCAAGGCCGCGCAGACCGGCCACCTCGTGCTCTCCACGCTGCACACCAACGATGCGCCGCAGACGCTCACGCGCCTGGTGGACATGGGCGTGAAGCCCTACGCCATCGCGACCTCGGTGTGCCTCATCATCGCGCAGCGCCTCGCGCGCCGGCTGTGCAACCACTGCAAGCAGCTCATCGACGTGCCGCCGGACGCGCTGCGCAAGGAAGGCTTCCAGGAAGCCGACATCGCCGCCGGCATCAAGATCTACGGCCCCAAGGGCTGTCAGAACTGCAACGAGGGCTACAAGGGCCGTCTCGGCATCTACCAGGTCATGCCGATCACCGATGCCATCGGCCGCATCATCATGAGCGGCGGCAACGCCATTGACATCGGCGACCAGGCCGCGAAGGAAGGCGTGTGGGACCTCAGGCGTTCGGGGCTGGAGAAGGTCCGGGCCGGACAGACCAGCCTTGAAGAAGTCAACAGCGTTACGATCGACTAGGAATCCTCAGCATGGCGCAATCATCCACGGCGATCCGGGCGATCAAGAAGGACATCGCCTTCAACTGGCAGGGCATGGACAAGAAGGGCCAGAAGATCAAAGGCCGCAGTCTTGCCCCCAGCGAACAGGCCCTGAAGGCCGACCTGCGCCGCCAGGGCGTGATCGCGACGCGCATCAAGAAGCAGTCCGCCGCGCTCAAGTCGGGCGGCAAGGTCAGGCCCGAGGACATCGCGATCTTCAGCCGCCAGCTGGCCACCATGCTGGCCGCGGGCATCCCGCTGGTGCAGGCGTTCGAGATCATCGGCGCGGGCCATGAAAAGCCTTCGGTGCAGAAGCTGATCCTCGACATCAAGAGCGAAGTCGAGGGCGGCAGCTCGCTGCACGAATCGCTGGCCAAGCACCCGCTGTATTTCGACGAGCTGTACGTGAACCTGGTGGCGGCCGGCGAACAGGCCGGTGCGCTGGAAACGCTGCTCGACAAGATCGCCACCTACAAGGAGAAGACCGAGGCGATCAAGAAGAAGGTCAAGAAGGCGCTGTTCTACCCCACCGCGGTGCTGGTGGTGGCGGTGATCGTCACCGTGATCCTGCTGATCTTCGTGATCCCGCAGTTCGAGAGCCTGTTCAAGGGCTTCGGCGCCGACCTGCCGGCGTTCACGCAGATGGTGGTCAACCTCTCGCGCTTCGTGCAGAGCGAGGGATGGATGCTGCTGATCGCCCTGGTGGTCATCGTCTACACATTCGTCTATTTCAAGAAGCGCTCCAAGGCCATGCAGCACTTCCTGGATCGGGCCGCACTCAAGGTGCCGGTGGTCGGTCCGATCCTGAACAAGGCCGCCATCGCGCGTTTCGCGCGCACGCTGTCGACCATGTTCTCGGCGGGCGTGCCGCTGGTGGAAGCGCTGCAATCGGTGGCGGGCGCCACCGGCAACATCCTCTATTCCGACGCGGTGCTCAAGATGCGCGATGAAGTGGCCACCGGCCAGCGCCTGCAGCGCGCGATGGAGAACACCGGCATGTTCCCCAACATGGTGGTGCAGATGATCGCGGTGGGCGAGGAATCCGGCTCGCTGGACGCCATGTCCGGCAAGGTCGCGACCTTCTACGAGGAAGACGTCGACAATGCGGTGGACAGCATGTCCAGCCTGCTCGAACCGCTGATCATGGCCATCCTGGGCGTGCTGGTCGGCGGCCTGGTGATCGCCATGTACCTGCCGATCTTCAAGCTCGGTTCCGTGGTCTGAAGCGCGGCCGTGGCGCTGCTGTTCGTACAAGCGCCACTGGCCTTCGTGGCGGTGGCGCTGCTGCTCGGCCTGCTGGTGGGCAGCTTCCTGAACGTCGTCATCTACCGCCTGCCCATCATGCTGGAGCGCGAGTGGCGCGCTGAATGCGCCACGCTCGCCAGCGACGAGGCCCATACACGCACCCTGCCCGCGGCGCTGGCCGGGGCCGACGCCGGGCCCGCCTTCAATCTCGTGACGCCACGCTCGGCCTGCCCGCACTGCCAGGCGCCGATCCGCGCCTGGCAGAACATCCCGGTGCTGAGCTGGCTGTGGCTGGGCGGCAAGTGCGCGAGCTGCAGGGCGCCGATCAGCGGCCGCTATCCCGTGGTGGAACTGGTCACGGGGCTGCTCACCGCGGCGGTGGCCTGGAAATTCGGCTTCGGCTGGACCGCGGCCTGCGGCATGCTCCTCACCTGGTTCCTCGTCGCCCTCACCGGCATCGACCTCGACCACAAGCTGCTGCCCGACACGCTCACGCTGCCGCTGATGTGGCTGGGGCTGCTGGCCAGCGTGGCGGGACTGGCCGCGCCGGGCGTGGTGTTGCCGGTCACCCCGCCGCAGTCCATCCTCGGCGCCGCCATCGGCTATGGCAGCCTGTGGAGCGTGTACCAGCTGTTCCGGCTCATCACCGGCAAGGAAGGCATGGGTTACGGCGATTTCAAGCTGCTGGCGGCGCTCGGCGCGTGGCTGGGCGTGGGCCTGCTGCTGCCCGTGGTGCTGATCTCGGCCACGGTGGGCGCGCTCACGGGCGTGCTGCTGATCCTCACTGGCCGCCAGGCGCGCGGACAGACCATGCCGTTCGGGCCTTACCTGGCCGCCGCGGGCTGGATCGCGCTGATGTGGGGGCCGGAACTGGTCACCGGCTACCTCGGCTACTTCCACCCCGTCCGCTGATGCCATGAGCCCGCGGCCGGCACCGCTGCGCGTAGGCCTCACCGGCGGCATCGCCAGCGGCAAATCCACCGTCGCGCGGCTGCTGGCCGATCGTGGCGTGCCCGTCATCGATCTCGACCAGGTGGCCCGCGAAGTGGTCGAGCCCGGCACGCCGCTGCTGGCGCGCGTGGCGGAACGTTTCGGCGCCGGCATCCTGCAGGCCGACGGCCAGCTCGATCGCCGCAAGCTGCGGCGGATCGTGTTCGCCGACCCGGCGGAGCGGCTGGCGCTGGAGGCGCTGCTGCATCCGGCGATCCTCGCGCGCACCGAAGAGCGTGCCGGCGCGATCCGGGACGCGCCCTACCTGGTGATCGTCCATCCGCTGCTGGTGGAGCATCAGGCAGCGGGCCGCTACGACCTGGTCGTGACGGTGGACAGCGAGGAGGCGCAGCAGCGCGCGCGCCTGCAGGCGCGCGACGGATCCGACGCCCGCGAAGTGGACGCCATGCTCGCCGCGCAGACTTCGCGCGCGGCGCGCCGCGCCGTGGCACAGGAGCTGATCCACAACACGGGGGATCTCGCCACGCTGCGCACGCAGGTGGACGCGCTGCACGCGCGGCTGCTCGAAGCGGCGCAGCGTCCGCGCGCAGCGCGCTGAATCCGCACCGCGGCTGCGCGGCCGGCGCTACTCCAGCGGCAATCCCGCGTTCTTCACCACCGGCCGCAACACGAAACTCGAGTCCACGCGCGCCACGCCCGGCAGCTTGGTGAGCACCGTGCTGTGCAGGCGCTCGAAATCGGCCGCGCTGCGCGCCACGACGCGCAGCACGTAGTCCGCCGCTCCGGTGGTGAGATAGCACTCGGTGACTTCGGGCACGGCCATCACCGCGCGCTCGAAGGCGCCGAGGTCGCGGTCGGTCTGCGCCTTGAGCGTGATGCGCACCATGAAGCTCACAGTGATGCCGACTTTCTGGGGATTGAGCAGCGCTGTGTAGCGCTCGATCACGCCTTCCTGTTCGAGCTGCTTCACGCGCCGCAGGCAGGCCGATTCGGACAGCCCCACCTGCAGCGCGAGCTCGGCGTTGGAGAGCTTGCCATCGCTCTGCAGCGCCGTGAGGATGCGGCGGGCGAGTTTGTCCATGCGTGGATTCTGCCACCATTTTATATTTCTACGCAATTATCTGCTGCTCTTGCGGCGCATTGCGCCCAGTTTCGCAGCTTTCTGCAGGGGTGCTGGAGCACACTGATGTTCCCAGCAGGCAGCAGCCCCGAGGTCCATCATGCGCATCGGCGTTCCCAAGGAGATCAAGAACCACGAATACCGCGTCGGCCTGGTACCCGAAGCGGTGCGCGAGCTCGTCAATGCCGGCCACCGGGTGCTGGTGGAACGTGCGGCCGGCGAAGGCATCGGCTGCAGCGATGCGGATTACATCGTCGCCGGCGCGGAACTGGCGGCCGATGCCGCCGCGGTGTTTGGCAACGCCGACCTGATCGTCAAGGTCAAGGAGCCGCAGCTCGTCGAATGCGCGCGGCTGCGCGCAGGCCAGGTGCTGTTCACGTACCTGCATCTCGCGGCGGACCGGCCGCAGGCCGAGGCGCTCATGAAATCGGGCGCCATCGCCATCGCGTACGAAACGGTGCTCGGCCCGGACCGGACGCTGCCGCTGCTGACGCCGATGAGCGAAGTGGCGGGCCGCATGTCGGTGCAGGTGGGCGCGCATTACCTGCAGAAGACGCAGGGCGGCAGCGGCGTGCTGCTGGGCGGCGTGCCGGGCGTGCGCGCCGCGCGCGTGGTGGTGATCGGCGGCGGCGTCGCGGGCACCCAGGCCATCGAGATGGCGCACGGCCTGCGCGCCGAAGTCACGGTGCTGGATCGCTCCATCAACCGCCTGCGCGAGCTGGAGAGCCAGTTCTCGGGCACGGTGCGCACGCTGTATTCCACGGCGCACGCCATCGAGTCCGCGGTGCGCGATGCGGACCTCGTGATCGGCGCGGTGCTGCTGCCGGGCGCGGCCGCACCCAAGCTGGTCACCGAGGACATGATCAGGAGCATGCGGACCGGTTCGGTGGTGGTGGACATCGCCATCGACCAGGGCGGCTGCTTCGCCACCAGCCGGCCCACGTCGCACGCCGACCCGGTGTTCGTGAAGCACGGCGTGATCCACTACTGCGTCACCAACATGCCGGGCGCGCTGTCGCGCACCTCGGCATTCGCGCTCAACAACGTCACCCTGCCTTACGTAAAAGCGCTGGCGGCCAAGGGCTGGAAGCGCGCCACGCAGGACGACCCGGGCCTCGCGGCCGGGCTCAACATCGTCGAAGGCAGCGTGGTGCACGAGGCGGTGGCCAGCGCACTGCAGGCGGCCTGATCCGGATTGGCCGCGGGCCGGGCGCGGCGCCCGGCCCGCGGCCAGCCGCATATCAGCGTTTACGGACGGCGCCGCGCTCAAGCACAATAGCCGGATGACCGCCGAAGCCGCCGCCAGCGGCCCCAGTGACGAGCCTGTCGTCTACGAGCAGCCGCTGAACGAGCGGATGCGCACTTTCCTGCGGCTCGATTTCCTCTACAACCAGGCGCTCTACCACAACAGCCAGCCCAGCCAGTGGGGCAGCCGCGCCGCGGTCAGCAGCCTGCTGGACATCCTGGCCATCACACTGCGCGGCGACCTGCGGAGCGATGTGCTCAAGGAACTCGAGCGCCATCTGGCCACGCTCGCCGAGCTGCAGCACCGCCCCGGCATCGATCTGCCGCGGCTGCAGGCGCTGCTCGCCAACCTCGCGCGCCTGCGCAATGAGCTCTCGGGCGCGGGCACGGGCTGGCTCGCGACGCTCCGGGACTCGGAATTCCTGGCCTCGATCAAGCACCGCAGCGCCATCCCGGGCGGCACCTGCGAATTCGACCTGCCGGATTACTCGTTCTGGCTCAGCCTTGCGCCGGAAGCGCGCACCCAGACCTTCGCCCGCTGGCTGGGCCTGTTGCGTCCCTTGTGTGATGCCATCGCCGAGCTGCTGTGGCTGACGCGCCAGAACGGCAAGGTGCGCGAGGAAACCGCCCGAAGCGGCGTGTTCAACATCACCTTCGACCGCGACACGCCCTACCAGCTGCTGCGCATCACGCTGCCGCCCGGCTCGAAGCTCTATCCCGAGATCAGCGGCAGCCACTACCGCTGCAGCATGCGGTTCCTGGAGTGGTCGGGGCTGGAGACGCGGGCGAAGCAGGCGGAAGAGGACATCGCTTTCACTTTGACCTGCTGTCCCTGAGTGCGCTGCGGCCTGGTGCGAAGCGGTTCGCGACAGCGCCAGAACCAGCGCCTAAAGCTGGATTTTCCCGCCGCCCGGAATGCCGCCGGCCCCCACGTCCGGCACCACGATCCGCGAAGCCGCCTCGCGCCGGTACTGCTTGGCCTCTTCGATGGCCTGCTCCAGCGCCGTCTGCACGGCGGCCGGGAATTTCGCGATGGCCTGTTCCAGCGTCGCGGCTTCGATGTCGAAGCCCAGCGGCAGCACGCCGCCCGGCGTCAGGAGCTGTGTCTGGCCGGAGTACAGCACCGTGCGTGATTTGTCTTCCGAACCGTCCGGCGCGACGGGCACCAGGCGCCGCAAGGTGCCGGCCTTGCGGTCGGTGAAGATTTCCTCGCGATAGAGGTCCTTCGCGTCGAGCTGCACGTCGGGCAATTGCTGATCCTGCGCCATCACACCACCTCTGCATTCAGAAAATCGATGATCGGTCCGTCCGCGGGCAGCAGCTCGGCCGCGCCCAGCGCCGCAGGCTCCACCCAGCGCAGCGCCTGCCCTTCCAGGCCACGGGGTTCGCCGTCGAAGCCCGCCACTTCGCGTACGCACAGCTGCACGCGCCGCTCCGGATAGTCGTGCACCAGCACCAGCAACTCGCGGCTGCCGCGCACCGTGATGCCCAGTTCCTCGGCCAGCTCGCGCACCAGCGCGTCGCTGTCCGATTCACCGCTCGCCACCTTGCCGCCGGGGAATTCCCAGTGGCCGGCCATATGTTTGCCCGGCGGCCGCTGCGCGATCAACACCCGGCCGCTGCCATCGCGCAGGATGCCGGCCACGACGCGCAGCGCAGCCGGCGCGGGCGCGGGCGGCACCGGCGCTACTGTTCCAGCGCCCCGTGGCACTGCTTGTACTTCTTGCCCGATCCGCACGGGCAGGGTTCATTGCGTCCGATCTTGCGATCGCCGCGCACGAAGGGCTCCAGCGCGCCCATCAACGGCGCACCCGCACCGCCCGCGGCACCGCCACCCGCCCTCTCGCCCGCGCCGACACCAACGGCGCCTTGCGCGCCACCCGCTGCGCCGCCTTCCGGCACGACTTCCGCACCCAGCGCCGACGCCGCTTCGGCGTGCTGCGCCTGCAATGCGCGCATCAGCCGTTCGCGCCGCTCCGCTTCCTCGCGGTCGATCTGCTCCTGGGTGCGCGCTTCGATGCGCGTGAGGATGGAGGCGGTCTCGAACTTGACGCGATCCAGCATGGCGGTGAACAGCTCGAAGGCTTCACGCTTGTATTCGTAGCGGAAATCCTTCTGCGCGTAGCCGCGCAGGTGGATGCCCTGGCGCAGGTAGTCCAGCGCCGCCAGGTGCTCGCGCCAGTGCTGGTCCAGCATGCGCAGCAGGATGTCGCGCTCCACCTGGCGCATGATCGGCGCGCCCGTGCGCTCCACCTTCGCCAGGTAGCCGCGCTTGACCGCGCCGATCAGGCCGTCGCGCAGCTTCTGTTGCTCGGTGGCCGGATCATCGCCCAGCAGTTCCCTGGGATCGACGGCGATATTGAAGTCCTTGAGCATCGCCTCGCGCAGCGCGTCGAAGTCCCACTGCTCGGAACTGGCGGTGGGCGCGACGTGCTGGTCGATGGTGCCGCCCACGGCGTCCTCGAACATGCCCAGGATGGCGTCGCTGAGGTCGTCGGTGCCGAGGATCTCGGTGCGCTGGTGGTAGATCACCTTGCGCTGGTCGTTGGCGACGTCGTCGAAGGTCAGCAGCTGCTTGCGGGCGTCGAAGTTGTGCGATTCGACCTTGCGCTGCGCCTTCTCGATCTGCTTGGAGAGCATGCCGCTCTCGATCACCTCGCCTTCCTTCATGCCGGCGAACTGCAGCAGCCGCTTGGTGCGATTCGGATCGCCGAAGATGCGCATCAGGTTGTCTTCCATCGACAGATAGAAGCGGCTCGAACCCGGATCGCCCTGGCGACCCGAGCGGCCGCGCAGCTGGTTGTCGATGCGCCGCGATTCGTGGCGCTCGGTGCCGATGATGTGCAGGCCACCGGCCTTGATGACCTGGTCGTGCTGCGACTGCCAGGCGGCGCGCGCCGCCTCGAGTTCGGCCGGATCGGGCGCGACGCCGGCCGCACCGGCGGTGGCTGCCGCGCCGCGGGCGGCAAATTCCGCCTCGACGTTGCCGCCCAGCACGATGTCGGTGCCGCGGCCCGCCATGTTGGTGGCGATGGTCACCGCGGCGGGACGGCCCGCCTGTGCCACGATCAGCGCCTCGCGCTCGTGCTGCTTGGCGTTGAGCACTTCGTGCGGGATCTTCTCCTTCTGCAGCAGCGAGGAGAGGAATTCCGAGGTCTCGATCGAGGTGGTGCCCACCAGCACCGGCTGCGAGCGCGCCACGCAGTCGCGGATGTCGGTGATGATGGCTTCGAACTTGTCCTTCTGCGAGAGGTAGACGAAGTCGGCGTTGTCCTTGCGGATCATCGGGCGGTGCGTCGGCACCACGACCACTTCCAGGCCGTAGACCTGCAGGAATTCCGGCGCCTCGGTGTCGGCCGTGCCGGTCATCCCGGAGAGCTTGCGGTACAGGCGGAAGTAGTTCTGGAACGTGATCGAGGCCACCGTCTGGTTTTCCTCGCGCACGTTGACGCCTTCCTTGGCCTCCACCGCCTGGTGCAGGCCGTCCGACCAGCGCCGGCCGATCATGGTGCGGCCCGTGAATTCGTCGACGATGATGACTTCGCCGTTGCGCACGATGTACTCGACGTCGCGCTTGTACAGCGCGTGGGCGCGCAGCGCGGCGTTGATGTGGTGCATGAGCCGCACGTTGGCGGCGTCGTACAGGCTCTCGCCCGCGCGCAGCAGGCCGCTGTCGACCATGAACTGCTCGATGCGTTCGTGTCCCAGCTCGGTGATGTGCACCTGCTTGCTCTTCTCGTCGGCCCAGTAGTCGCCGCCCACCGCGAGCGCGAAGCGCTGTTCCGGGGTCACCCGCTGCACCGAGCAGCCCAGCACGTCCACGCGCACCGCAGCGTTTTCGGCGGCGGCCGCACCCTCGGCCCGCTGCGCCTCCGCGGCGGACGATACCTCCAGGATGCTGGCCGGAACCGTGCGCGGGGCCGCGTCGCGCCACACTTCGAGCGTGACCTTGCCGCCCGCCTTCAGGCCACGCACGACCGCGGCGAGGTCGGAGGGGCGCAGCAGCGGCTGGCCCTGGCACTTCAGGATCACATCGCCGGAGCGCAGTGCGCCGCCAAACGAACTGGCCACGTACAGGCCGCCTTCGACCGCCTCGTCGCTCGCCGCAGGCACCAGCCGCGGCACGAGCTGGTTCACGCGCAGGTAGATCTCGGTGCCCTCTTCCGCGGGGCCGGAGATGATCAGCGGCGTGCGCGCCTCGTCGATCAGGATCGAGTCGACCTCGTCGACGATGGCGTACACCAAGCCGCGCTGCACGCGGTCCTCGAGCCGGAATGCGAGGTTGTCGCGCAGGTAGTCGAAGCCGAATTCGTTGTTGGTGCCATAGGTGATGTCGCAGGCATAGGCCGCGCGCTTCTCCAGGGCATCCTGGTTGGAGTGGATCACGCCCACCGTCAGGCCGAGGAAGCGATACAGCGGGCCCATCCAGTCGGCGTCGCGCTGCGCCAGGTACTCGTTGACGGTCACCACATGCACGCCTTCGCCGGGCAGCGCATTGAGATAGGCCGGCAGGGTCGACATCAGCGTCTTGCCCTCGCCGGTGCGCATCTCGGAGATCTTGCCCTGGTGCAGTACCGCGCCGCCGATCAGCTGCACGTCGAAGTGCCGCATCTTCAAAGTGCGGCGGGCCGCCTCACGCACCACCGCGAACGCCTCGGCCAGCGCCACTTCGACGTCCAGCTCATGGGCGGCATGGCGCTGCACTTCGGCTGGATCGCCGAGATGAAGACCGGCGAGGGCAAGACGCTCGTCTCGACGCTGCCGGCCTACCTGAACGGCCTCGACGAGCGGGGCGTCCACATG
>DATJYR010000088.1:0-5091 GCA_035499515.1 Steroidobacteraceae bacterium
GCCACGGTGGCCGTCGACGACGTGTCGAAGATCCAGCAGACCCAGTCGGACATCGAGGACCTGCTGGCCGAACGCCACGGCACCGTCGACTTCCGCATCCAGAACATGGGCACCATCCTCGACAACATGATCGCCAGCAACGAGACCATGACCATATTGCTGGGCTCGATCGCGGCCATCTCGCTGCTGGTGGGCGGCATCGGCGTGATGAACATCATGCTGGTCAGCGTCACCGAGCGCACGCGCGAGATCGGCATCCGCATGGCCACCGGCGCGCGCACGCGCAACATCATGCAGCAGTTCCTGATCGAGGCGCTGGTGGTGTCGCTGGTGGGCGGCGCCATCGGCATCGTGCTGGGCATCGTGTCGGCGCTGATGGTGCGGACATTCACGTCGACTGCCATTGCCTTCACGATATTCCCCATCCTGCTGGCCTTTGGCTCGGCTTTCGCCATCGGCCTGATCTTCGGCTTCCTGCCCGCGCGCAAGGCCGCCTACCTCGACCCCGTCGTCGCGCTGCAATCGGAGTAAGCACGTGATCGTTCAAGCAAGCAATGCGCTGCGGCGCGCGGCGCCTTCCCTGGTGGCCGGTTTCATCGCGGCCGTCGTGCTGGCCGGCTGTTCCTACCGCATGGATCCGGTCGAGAACCCGGTAAAGCTGCCCGCCAGCTGGGATGCGACCACCACGCCCAATGCCAAGCCCGGCATCCAGAAGGACTGGTGGAAGAACTTCGGCTCGCCGACCCTCGACCAGCTGATCACCGACGCGCTGCGCGACAACCCGAGCCTGATCGGCACCGAGGAGCGGCTGAAGCAGGCCGAGCGCACGCTCAGCGGCGACCATGACAGCCTGTTCCCGGACCCGAGCATCAGTGCCAGTACCTCGAAGACCCGCAGCGGCAGCAGCGGCAACAGCATTCCGCTGCTGAACGGCACCACCATCAGCGGATCCACCTCGGTCAGCCTCAGCGCGCGCTACACCGTGGACCTGTGGGGCGGCACCGCGGCGCGCTATCGCGCCAGCGTGGCCAGCTACGTCGGCACCAAGTACGACGCGGACCTTGCGCGCATCCAGCTGGCTTCCAACGTGGCGCGCGACTACTTCAACCTGCTGTCGCTGCGCCAGCAGGTGGACATCGCCCGCCAGAACCTGGACATCGCGCAGCGCCTGCTGCGCATCGTCGATGCCCGCTACCGCAACGGCACGGTGCGCGAGTACGACCTGAGGCAGCAGAACGTGACGGTGCTGCAGCAGCAGACGCAGCTCATTCCGCTGGAGAACCAGCTGCGCCAGGCCGAGACCGCGCTGGGCCTGCTGCTGGGCCGCACACCGCAGGAATTCCACGTGCAGGGCGAGCCCATCGACCAGCTCAACGTGCCGGAAATCGCACCCTGGCTGCCCGGCGAGCTGCTGCTGCGCCGCCCCGACATGGCCTCGGCCGAGACCGACATGGCCGCCGCCAAGGCCAACCTGGCCGCCGCGCACGCCAACCTCATACCGGTGTCGCTGTCACTGTCGGCCAGCGACAGCACCAGCTCGCTGAAGGTGTTCGACATCACCGACGTGCGCAACTACTCGGTGTCGGGCATCCTGTCGCTGGCCACCGGCATCTTCGACTATCGCAGCCGCCGCAACAATTACCTGAACAGCAAGTCCAGCGAGTACGTGGCGCTGGTCACCTATGCCAACACCATCCGCACCGCGCTCAAGGATGTCGACGACAACCTGGCCACCGTGGAAGCCGACCAGCGCACCGAGGAGAGCCAGCGCGCCACGCTGGAGCAGGCCCAGCGCGCGCTCGACCTGGCGGAGCTGCAGTACCGCGAGGGCAGCAGCGAGGTGGAAGACGTGCTCAACGCGCAGCGCACGCTGTTCTCCGCGCAGCAGTCGCTGGCGCAGGCCCGCGTGTCGCGGCTCACCGCGGCCGTCTCGCTGTATGTTTCCCTGGGCGGCGGCTGGGAAGGTCCCGACCTGACGCCGGCCCCGGCGGGCAAGGCCGCCGCGGCTGCGGCCGCAGCCACGACACCTGCGGCGCCGCCGGCGTCGCAATAGCAGGTGCGACGAGGCGCGCTCACGCTCATCCGAAGTTGACGCGCGCCTCCAGGTTGGTGCGCGAATCCGCGTTGGCCAGCGCCTCGTCCAGCGTGATGCGACCACCGCGGTAGAGCTCCAGCAGCGAGTGATCGAAGCCCTGGACGCCTTTCTCGCCGCCGGCGACGATGGCTTCCTTGATGCCGCTCACGTCGCCCTTGCGGATCAGCTCGCCGATGTGCGGCGTGTTGAGCATCACCTCGACCGCGGCGGCACGCCGGCCGTCGATGCCGGGCACCAGACGCTGCGCCATGATGGCGCGCAGGTACTGCGACAGGTCCAGCAGCACCTGCGCATGCTGCAGGTGCGGGAACATGTTGATGATGCGGTCCAGCGTCTCGGCGCAGTTATTGGCGTGCAGCGTCGCCAGCACCAGGTGCCCGGTGCCGGCCAGGCTCAGCGCCGTCTCCATGCTTTCGCGGTCGCGGATCTCCCCGATCAGGATCACATCCGGCGCCGCCCGCATCACGCCCTTCAGCGCGGTCGAATAGGTCCTGGTGTCCAGGCCCACCTCGCGCTGGTTCACGATGGAACGCTTGTTGGAATGCAGGAACTCGATCGGATCCTCGATCGTCACGATGTGGTCCGAGAAGTTCTCGTTGCGGTAGTTGATCAGCGCCGCCAGCGTCGTGGACTTGCCCGAGCCCGTCGCGCCCACCATCAGGATGAGCCCGCGCTTCAGCCGCGCGAGGTCGGTGAGTATCTCCGGCAGGCCCAGCTGGTCGATGCGGGGCATGTCGGCGGTGATGTAGCGCATCACCACGGCCGGATAGCCGCGCTGGTAGAAGATCGCCACACGGAAGCGGCCGAGGCCGGGCTCGGAGATGGCGAAATCGATCTCCAGCTCGCGCTGGAAATACTCGATCTGCTGCGGCGTCATCAGCGAAAATGCCGCCGCGCGCACATAGTCCGGCGACAGGATCTGCTTGTTGACGGCGTGGATCTGGCCCTCGATCTTGATCTTGATTGGCGCGTTGGGCGTGAAGAACAGGTCCGAGGCGCGCCGCTCCACCATCAGCTTGAACAGCGGCCGCGTCTTGAAGCCGCCCGGCACCGGCACGACCTTGGTCTCGCCGGAGATCTCCCCGGCGCCGCTGACCTCGCTGCCCGCGTCGGCGTCGCTCACGGGCCGCTCACAGCACGTGTCCTTCGCTGTCCTCTTCCAGCGTGAGGGTGCCGGAATCGTCCGTGGAAAGGCTGTCGCGCTTGCTCTCCAGCTTCACGCGCAGGCGCAGCTCGTTCTTCGCATCCGCGTTGCGGATCGCCTCGTCGTAGGAGATATAGCCGCGCTCGTACAGGTCGAACAGGCACTGGTCGAAGGTCTGCATGCCGAGCCGGGTGGAGCGCGACATGACGTCCTTGATGGTGTGCACCTCGCCCTTGAGGATGAGGTCCTGGATCAGCGGCGAATGCAGCATGATCTCGGTGGCCGCGATACGGCCCTTGCCGCCCTCGCGCGGGATCAGGCGCTGCGAGATCAGGCCGCGGATGTTCAGCGACAGGTCCATCAGCAGCTGCTCGCGCTTCTCCTCGGGGAAGAAGTTGATGATGCGGTCGAGGGCCTGGTTGGAGCTGTTGGCGTGCAGCGTGGCCAGCACCAGGTGGCCGGTCTCGGCGAACTGGATGGCGTATTCCATGGTTTCCCGGTCGCGGATCTCGCCGATCAGGATGACGTCCGGCGCCTGCCGCAGCGTGCTCTTCAGCGCCGCCTGCCAGCTCTCGGTATCCACCCCGACCTCGCGGTGCGTGACCACGCAGCCCCGGTGCGGATGGATGAACTCGATGGGATCCTCGATGGTGATGATGTGGCCGCGGGTCTTCTCGTTGCGGTAGCCGAGCATCGCCGCCAGCGTGGTCGACTTGCCCGAACCGGTGCCGCCGACCAGCAGCACCAGGCCGCGCTTGGACATCACCACGTCCTTCAGCGCCGCGGGCAGGTCCAGCTCCTCGAAGCTCGGGATCGTGGCGTTGATGGTGCGGATCACGCAGCCCACCTGGCCCTGCTGCACGAAGGCGCTGACGCGGAAGCGGCCGATGCCGGGCGGCGCAATGGCGAAATTGCATTCCTTGGTGGCGTCGAATTCCTTCGACTGCCGGTCGTTCATGATGGCGCGCACCAGCGTCGCCGACTGCTCGGCCGTCAGCGCGCGCTCGGTCTGCGGGCGGATCTCGCCGTCGATCTTCATGGCGGGCGGGAAGCCCGCCGTGATGAACAGGTCCGAGCCGCGCCGTTCGATCACGCGGCGCAGGAGATCCTGGATGAGTTTAATGGCTTGTTCGCGATCCATCGTCTGCCTGTCCTGCCACTGAAGGCTATAGCGATTCCTTGTTCTGCGCCCTGAAGCGCGCCTCTTCCTTGCTGACCACGCCCTTCTGCACCAGCTCCTGCAGGCACTGGTCCAGGGTCTGCATGCCCTGCGCGTGACCGGTCTGGATGGCCGAATACATCTGCGCGATCTTGCCCTCGCGGATCAGGTTGCGGATGGCCGGCGTGCCGATCATGATCTCGTGCGCCGCCACGCGGCCGCCGCCGATGCGCTTGAGCAGCGTCTGCGAGATCACCGCGCGCAGCGACTCGGACAGCATCGAGCGCACCATTTCCTTTTCCGCCGCGGGGAACACGTCCACCACGCGGTCGATGGTCTTGGCCGCGGAGCTCGTGTGCAGCGTGCCGAACACCAGGTGGCCGGTCTCGGCCGCGGTCAGAGCCAGACGAATGGTCTCGAGGTCGCGCATTTCGCCGACCAGGACGATGTCCGGGTCCTCGCGCAACGCCGAGCGCAGCGCCTCGCTGAAGCCGAGCGTGTCGCGCTTGACCTCGCGCTGATTGATCAGGCAGCGCTTGCACTCGTGCACGAACTCGATCGGATCCTCGATGGTAATGATGTGATCGGGCCGGTTGTCGTTGCAGTAGTCGATCATGCCCGCGAGCGTGGTCGACTTGCCGGATCCGGTCGGCCCGGTGACCAGCACCAGGCCGCGCGGCAGCATGCACAGAT
>DATJYR010000089.1:0-24041 GCA_035499515.1 Steroidobacteraceae bacterium
CAGCGTGTCGTTGAGGCTCATGGCCCCCAGGTCGACCTCGATGGCCTCGGGCAGGTCCTTCGGCAGGCAGGAGATCTCCAGGTCCGAGCGCAGGTGCGACACCAGCCCACCCTGCACCTTCACGCCCGGGCTGCTGGCCGCGTTCATGAAGTGCAGCGGGATGTGGATGCGGATCGCCTGGTCGGCCAGCACGCGCTGCAGGTCCACGTGCACCACCTGCTTCTTCGCCGGGTGCATCTGGATGTCCTTGATGATGGCCTGCTGGTCCTGGCCGTCCACCTGCACGTTGATGATGCTCGAGTAGAACTTCTCGTTGTCGATCAACGTCAGCAGGTTGCGCTGATCCAGCGTGATGTTCTTCGGTTCGCCCTTGCCACCGTACAGGATGGCCGGCACCTTGCCCGCGCGACGCAGGCGGCGGCTCGCACCCTTGCCCTGGTCGTTGCGCGAGTCGGCGCCAACGCTAAATGACTTCTTCATGTGTATCTCCAGTGATTGCCAATTCGGCGGACGCCGCGACCAGCGCCCGCCACCATCGCCAGCCCTGCCATCTAGTCGATGTACATCGAGCTGACCGATTCCTCGTCGCGGATACGGCGGATGGTCTCCGCCAGCAGCTCCGCCACGCTCAATACCCGGATCCGCCCGCAGGCCTGCGCCTCGCGCGACAGCGGAATGGTGTCCGTCACCACCAGCTCGTCCAGCGCGGAACCCGCGATGCGCTCCACCGCGCGGCCGGACAGCACCGGGTGGGTGATGTAGGCGACCACCTTCAGCGCGCCCTGCTCCTTCAGCGCCTCGGCCGCCTGGCACAGCGTGCCGGCGGTATCGACCAGGTCGTCGATCAGCACGCAGCTGCGGTCGCGCACATCGCCGATGATGTTCATCACCTTCACTTCATTGGCGCGCGGCCGGCGCTTGTCGATGATGGCCAGGTCCACATCGTCGAGCTGCTTGGCCAGCGCCCGGGCGCGCACCACGCCGCCCACGTCCGGCGATACCACGATCATGTTCGGGTGGCGCTGCCGCCAGGCATCGCCCAGCAGCACCGGCGAGCCGTAGACATTGTCCACGGGGATGTCGAAGAAACCGGTGATCTGGTCGGCGTGCAGGTCCACCGTCAGCACCCGGCTGGCACCGGCGCGGGTGATCATGTTGGCCACCAGCTTCGCCGTGATGGGCGCGCGCGCGCCGCGCGGCCGGCGGTCCTGGCGGGCGTAACCGAAATAGGGGATAACCGCGGTGATGCTGGTCGCCGAGGCGCGCCGGGCCGCGTCGATCATCACCAGCAGCTCCATCAGCGTGTCGTTGGTCGGCGGGCAGGTGGACTGCAGGATGAACACGTCGCGGCCGCGGACATTCTCCATCAGCTCGACGTTTACCTCCCCGTCGCTGAAGCGGCCCACGGAGGCGCGGCCCAGCGGCACCATCAGGTGCCGGGCAATGTCATGGGCGAGCGCCGGGTTGGCACTGCCGGTGAAAAGGGCCATGGATTGGCCGTCCACTTGGCTAACCTTTTGAATTTGCTGGGAACCGGGAGGGGGCGCGAATTATAGCGGGCTGGTCGGGCCGCGGGGCGCTTTTTGGGGGGCAAACGCCCGGCGCCGGCGGTGAATCCGCCAAAAGAAACGGGGCAGGCGCGTCGGCCTGCCCCGTAGGCATCGGTGGACCGCGGCAGGGCCGCGGCTGCCTTTACTGAGCCACGAACCGGACGAAGGTCACCGGGTAGTCGATCAGCGCCCCGTTCAGCGTGCTCTGCAGCGTCAGCTGGTCCGGCGTGGACTGATCGGCCGAACCGGCCGTGATCTTGAATACCGCCGGGGACGCCGGGTGGTTGTCGATCACCGACTTCGAGCCGGGCAGCCGCCCGATGAATCCCGGAATCAGCCCGGGCACACTGCCGCTGGTGTTGGGCAGGTCCGGTGACGACGCCGTGGCCAGATTGGCTCCCAGATTGCAATTCGTCACGAACGGATTGTTGGGATCCGTCGCCGTGCCGCCACCACGACGGACGTAGTAACCGGAGGTCGTCGTGGGATCGTCATAGACATAGCAGCCATCCTGCATGTTGTCCTGTCCGTTGGTGCCCACGTGGAACCCCGAGGTGTCGGTGAAATTGTACACGAACAGCCGCTCGTGGTCTGGCGTGACCCACGCGCCCGTCATCGTGCCGTAGTCCTGCTCCGGCTCGGTCATGTACCACTTCTGGATCTTGACGGAGGTGGCACTGCAGTCCGTGCAGAACCACATCTGCAGCGAAGGAGCCGTAGTTGACGTCTTCGCAACCTTGACCACATTGGTGGCTGTCGCCACCGGCGCCGTGTAGTTCGGCACATCGGAGAACCCGGCGGTGTTGGCCGGGGAAATCGCGGTCGCACCATTCGCATCGGTGATGATCGTGAAGGCGATCGTGTTGGCGGTCGGGTTGTAGTAGTAGAACCCGTGCTCCAGGTTGTTGCTGGTATCGGAATTGAATGACGCGGAGCTGTGGACGCCATAGATGAAGGTTCCATCGCTGAACAACGCAAGGTATCTGCGATCATCCTGCTGCGTTGCCAATGTGGTGACCGTGGTCGAACTGGTGGTCGTCGCAGGCGTGACCGTATTGTCCACAATGACGGAGTTGACAGTCGTCGTGGTGCCGATTCCGCCAGGATTCTGCGTACCCGCCGTGATCGTTGTCGTCGAAGTCGTGGTCTTGGTCTGCGGTGCGGTGCCCGTGGTGACGACAGTCTGGTTAACTGAGGTCATGCCGGTGGTCCGGAACACGCCATTCAGGGCCGTGCCCGGATTCGTGGCGGTACCCGGCAGCGCGCGGCAGCGCACGGCAAGGTTGGTGACGTTGGTAAATCCCGCGGCAGCTGATGCGGTAGTCACCAGGTTCACGATGCTGCCATTGCCGTTGCCGGGAGAAGCTGCGGTATTGCTGACAATGCAGTACTGCCCGCTGGTGGGCTGTTTTGTCACGTACATCTCGTAGAGAGCAGCGGAGTTCGAGACAAACTGGGCCGGCTGCAGTGTGGTCGGATCAGCCCACGTGAATGCGGTGGTTAAGGTGCCCGGCGCAGCAATTGGCCCGACCGTCGGAACGTTGTAGGTATAGACGGTGGTACCCGTCATGTCCTTCAATCCCAATTGCAGACCGGAGATGGTTTGCTGCGTCGTATAGGTGACTCCCGCCGGCTGGCTGTAGCCCACGGTACCACCAACGGTGAATTTGCAGGCCGTGACCACCGGATTGGTCACGTCTGCAGTGGGATTGGGCGAATTGCCGGTGCCGTTGTCGTTGCTGTTGTTCGTGACCAGGCAGTTGTCCGTGGTGGTGCCGTTCGCGTCCGGAATATACGCGCTGACGTAATACAGGAAGGTCGGAGGACTGGCTCCCGCGTTGAACAGCACGTTGGGGAAGGTGACGGTGACATTGCCCGAACCAGTGCCGGGCATGTCGATCACACCCTCTTCGGTGGTCAGCCTGACCTTCAGGCCGGCGATGGAGCTCACGGCCGCGTTGACGGTGACCTGGACCTTGTAACGAGCCACCGCAGGATCATTCACGCACGTGACGGTGATGGGCGCGGCGTTCACATCGCCCACCGTGCCGGTGCCGTTGTTCACCGTGCAGATCTTGCCGTACGGCTGCGTGCGCACCGCGATGTTGTAGGGCGAGCCGACATTCAGGGAGCCGAAGGTGAACAGCACCGAATTCTGCCCGGCGATGCCGAAGAAGGGCTGGGCATTCGCTGCATCGCCGTTGTTCATCAGGAACACCGGTCGCCGGCTCCCGAGACCCGACACCGTGCCACCCAGGTTCGCCTGTTGAGCCGGCGTGGGAATAGCCGGCTTCGGATCGACATCCGTGATGGCGTTACAGGCTGCCAGTGCGATGCCGCACACAGCGGCTGCCACGACTCTGGATCGACCGAATAGCGAGTTCATGAATCCCCCCAAAAAAATCTCTTCTGGCATTCAGGGCGGGTGGTTCGGCCACCCGCCCCCTTGTCAGCCGCTCAGAACTTCAGGCGCACACCCATGCGATAGGCACGACCCAGCGTGTCGCTGAACGACGGTGTCGCGCCGGAGATGCCGCCGCCAGTGAACGGCGGGCTCTTGTCGAACAGGTTGTTGATCGAACCGAAGATCTGGAACTGCTTCAGGTTCGAAACCTGCAGGTTGTACGAGCCGTTCAGGCTGAAGTCGAAGTATGGATCAACCCGGTTGTTGTCCACGCTGCCATTCAGCAACTGGCCAGCCGCGTTCTCGTAATTGGCGCAGTCATCCGGCGAATCGCACCACTGGTTGTTGAACTTGGCGGAACCCACGTACTTGGCCGACAGGCTCATCGTCAGGTTGCCGTACAGGTACGAGGTAATGATGTTGCCAGACCACTTGGGAGTGGCCGCGACGCCCGGAATGAATGCGCTGGCACGGATTTGGCCTGTGAGATCCGTAAACACGTTGACGTACTGCACGCACTGGCCGTTGCCGTTCGTGTTGAAGGCGGCGCAGATTGCCTGGTAGCCGGAAGACTCCAGAGCCCTGGTACCGCGCATCGTCAGCGATACCGAGCCCGGCAGGTCCTCGAAGGCCCGGTTCAGCGGGAACATGTAGTTCCACGACAGGTCGAAGCCGCGACGGTAATAGGGCAAGCCATTTGTCGGCTGGCCGGTGTTGTACGAGACGACGTCCAGCAGATTGCGGCTGCCATCCGGGTTCGTCCCGAAGGTGATCTGCTGGCACGACGGGACGCTCGGATCGAACAGGCCGTTGATGCCCGGGTCCACCGTCTCATCACCCGCATACGTGGCGGCGACATTGCCGCTCCTCGTCCAGCAGTCGCTGATGGGCGCCGCCTGGGCCTGCTGCACGCCGATGCCATCGTGCACCTTGATGTCGTAGTAATCGACAGTGAAATTCATGCCCTGCGCCCAGCCACCCGGCGAAAGCACGAGACCAAGTGTCAGCGTGTCGCTCTTTTCGGGTTTCAGGTTGGAGTTACCCACCATGACCGTGCTCCAGCGCTCGTTCTGGTTCTCGTTGCTGGCAGCGGTGCGCGACCGCCACGGATTCGTGCCCGCGTACTGGTCAGGCACCGAAGGCTGATTGAGGAACAGGTCCCGATAGTCGGGGGTTCGCAGATCGCGCGACCTGGTCACACGGAATCGCACCCAGTCGAACGGCGCGAATTCCGTCTGGAACTTCCAGTTCGGCGTGTACTGCGTGGCGTGCTGGCCGGTGGTACCGGCGCCACCCTTGTTGTAGTAGGCGCCGTACCGCAGGCCCACGTCGATGGACCACAGGTTGATGCCGTCCACTCCGGTGACCAACGGCATGTTGAACTCGGCATTGGCTTCCGCCGAGTCAGTGGTACCACCGAATGCATCGCCCCAGCCGTTCGCGATGTTGGCGCGCTCGTAGTACGGACCCTCGGAACCCGCGTTGTCCGTCTTGTTCTCGCGCAGTTCGAGGCCGAAGGCGCCGGTGAGCGGCCCTGCCCATGCCTGCCACAGGGTGCCGGAGGTCTGGAAGGACGCATCCTGCTGGCTATTGGAGCCATCAGATACGTTCTGCACGAAGGCGTAGTTCAACGCATCGCGCTGCATCTGGTTCACTTGGTCCTGCGTCATGTTGGGCCAGATGTCCGGGAATGAGGTGCTGCCGAAGATATCGAGCGGCTTGCAGCCTGCAGCAAGCGCCGCGAGACCCGCCGGGTCGCTCAACGGGCGGCCGTCGGTACCCAGCACCGGCGGGCCATCGCGGGTAATGCGGCACACGGGCTGACCGTAGGTCGGGTTCGGCTGCCCGTTGATGGTCTGCCGATCGTCGATCACCGCATCCATGGCCAGGCCGAAGCTGATGTTCGTCTGCACGTTATTCTGCACCGATTTGCTGCTGGTGCCGCCGTACTGGTAGTAGCTCTCCCAGCGCCAGTCGGACCCGAAGCGACCACGCACCCCGGCCATGGCGTTCCACGTATCGCTCGTCTGGCTGGTGTACTGCTGGATCTGCGGATTCCAGACCTTGCGGACCGCAGTGAAGCCGTTGCAGGGACTGCTGCCGAACAGCTGTGTGTTGACGTTGCCAGTGGAACCCGCCGTCGCGCTGGCTCCCGCCAACGGCGCGCCGCCGGCACTCGGGTTCGGATCAGGAATGGCGCCGAAAGCGCTGGTCGCCGTGCTGAATGACCTCTGGACCTGTGAGAACGCCTCGGGGCTCAGCTGGCTGAGGAAGGCATAAGCATTGCGGCCGAGTTGCGGCAGAATGGCCGGGGTACCCGGATCATAGTAGCCGACCGGATCCGTGATCGTGACGCTCACCAGAAGCCAGTAGAACCTGCCATTGTTGGCGCCCGAGGCCACGTACTGGACCAGCTTCCACAAGGGCCTGGCATTCGCGCCAAACGGGTTGTAGGTCGGGGGCTTCGTGGGATCCGGAAGTGCGACATTGGCCGTCCCATTGACGGTCGCACTACCCGTCGTCACCGTGCCAGTCCCGGTGGTTCCCGGGATGATCCAGTACGGCGCGGTGCCAAAGCTGTTCGGCACTACGTTGTTGAGGTACGTGCGGAACGATGTCACACCCCAGAGGCCGCTCCGGGTTACCCAGCTCGAATCGGATGTGATATTCGCACCCAGCGTGGGATAAGCCGAGGCATCAACAACCTGGTTGGTGGTCGTTGCCGGAGTCGTCAGCGGGTTCGGCCCGAAGATCACTACCGTACCGTTGGGTGCGCTGCCGCCCTGAACGAGCGACTGACCCTGGGTATCGAAGCGCACGCACGCTGTGCTCTGCGTGAACGGGTTCTTGTTGACGGCGTCAGTGGTGGCGTAACGAGCCTGCACATAGCCGGTCGTGCTGGGCGTGAAGTCGTATTCGAAGTTCGTGAAAGCCGTCTTGCGGTTCTGGCTGGGCTGCAGCGTCGTGCCGGTGGTCGCCAGTGGACCGTCACCATTGATGGCGTTCTGGCCGGTGCCCCCACGGAAACCGAATGCATAGGGCTCGATGCCGGTACCGTCGTCAGTAAAACGGTAACCCGAAGTGATATTGACGTTGTTGTAGTAGATCGCGCCGTCGGGCGAGAACTGGCTCAGCCGGACGTTGTCCATTTCAAACTGCGCGGGATAGCCCTGGAAGCCCGGCTGCGGATGCAGCACTCCACTTGCCGTCCCGAAGGTGAGCGGTGTGTCGGTGGTGTTCTGGTACAGGGTGCGCGACTCGGCGCACCAGGCGCGCGCTGCGGCGCAGTCACGAATGGCGTCGGTCTGCTGCCATTCCAGGCCAATGAGGATGTGGCCTTTGCCTTCGAACATGGGCATGCCGCCGGACAAGGCCACGTGCGGGCTGCCGCCGTCACCTGCCTCGGTGACGCCGTAGTCCATGTCGAGATTGACGCCGGTCAGGCGCCGGTTCAGCACCAGGTTCACCACGCCGGCCATCGCGCCGGAACCGTAGGTCGCCGAGGCACCGCCGGTCACCACGTCCATGCGCTCCAGCAGGTTCGAGGGAATGATGTTCAGGTCGACGACATCAGCCTGGTTGGAGGTGGACACCGCGCGCTTGCCATCGATCAGCGTCAGCGTGCGTGAACCGAAGGTGGGGTCCAGACCGCGCAGGTTGGCAATGGTGTTGCCGATGAAGAACGAGCCGCGGGCGATGCCGGCGGTATCACCGGTGTTGGCCGGCGTGTAGGTCGAGATGTTCTGCGGCACCAGCGTCGTCAGCGCATCGGCGACGTTGACGATGCCCAGGCGACGCATGTCCTCGCTGGTGATCGAAGTGATGGGATTCGCGGACGTGACGTTCGGCGCCAGGATGCGCGTGCCGGTCACCTGGACTTCGGCCAGTTCCTGGTCGTCGTCCTTCTTGTTCGCATCATCGGCGGCAAACAGGACCGAAGAGCACAGCAGTATCGCGGCCCCGCCCAGTACAGCGGCCACCGACGCGCGCGCGGATGACGCGCATGCAGCGTTCTTGAACACGTTGAATCCCCCCCAAGAGAGTTTTAGTCGACCTCACCGCCGCCGTGCCCGCAGGCGCCGGCGCAGTGATAGCGGGGCGAGTATTGGCGGCCACCCTCGCGCGGTGCAATAGCGTGCGGGGTGATGGGGATATAAGGGATATCTTATAGAGCGGTGCCGGACGGGTACAAATAAAAAAAGGCGGGTGTCACCACCCGCCCTTTCAGAGATCGCAGTGCAATCTGTTCAGAACTTCAGGCGCACTCCCATGCGATAGGCGCGGCCCAGCACGTCATGGAACTGTGGGCTCGCACCCGACAGGTAGCCACCACTGTACGGCGGATCCTTGTCGAGCAGGTTGTTGACGGTCGCGAACAACTCGCACTGCTTGGTGCCCGAGACCTTCAGGTCGTAAGAGCCGTTGAGCGAGAAATCCATGTACGCAGGCACCGAGTTGTTGTCGATGCTGCCGAACACGTAGTTCCCATTGGCATCCTGGTAATAGGGCTGCCCCGGACCATCGCTGTAGTAGGTCTTGTCGATCTTGGCGCCGCCGACATACCGGGCGGAAAGGCTTACCACGAAGGGACCTTCCAGGTATGAAGTGATGATGTTGCCCGCCCACGTCGGCGTCGGCTGAACACCCGGCACCCAGCCAAGACCCGCACCAAGCTGGCCCACGTAGTCAACCGTCGGACGCGGTGTGCCCGGCGGCAGGATGCTGACGAGGTACAGCGGCAGCAGACCCGAAGCCTCCAGCGCGCGGGTTGCCCGGACCGTCAGCGAGAACGAACCTGGCGCGTTCTCGAACAGCTTGTTCAGAGGAAACAGGTAGTCCAGCGAGAAATCCAGCGCACGGGTCTGGTACGGATCACCGTTCGTCGGAATGGTGTCGTAGGAAGCAATGTTGCTGTACGGATTGGTCGAGTTCGCCGGGTCTCCGAAATGAATCAGCTTGCACGCGGCGTCGTTCGCATCAAACATGCCGTTGACGGCTGTCGGGTCCGCTGTCGTCGGATCGTGGTTGCCGCTGTCCGTCCAGCAGGTCTGGATCGGGTTCGCGCCGAATGACGTGAATATGCCATCGCGGACCCTGATGTCGGAATAGTCAACCGAGAAGCGCATGCCCTGCGCCCAGCCACCGGGGGACAGAACGATGCCCAGCGTGAGCGTATCGCTCCTCTCGGGCTTCAGGTTCGGATTGCCTTCCTGATTGTTGGTGGCGGTGTCCGTCCGGTTTGCCGTGGTGCTGCCGTTGTAAGGCAGCCAGTAGTTGGTCGTGGTGGTGCTGTCGGGAATTCCCGGCTGGTTGATGTACAAATCCCGGTAACCCGCCGCGCGCAGGTCCCGGGAACGGGTCAGACGGAAACGTGCCCAGTCGAAGGGCTCGAACACGGCGGAGAACTTCCAGTTCGTGATGTTCTGCGTTCCGGATTCGCCGCTGGTTCCGGCCCCGCCCTGGTTGTGGTATTGCCCGTGACGCACAGCGCCATCGATCGACAACATGTTGAGGCCTTCCACGCCGGTGATGAGCGGCACGTTCACTTCGGCATATTGTTCAAACACCTTGGTGGAGCCACCAAAGGCATCCGCCCACCCGAAGGCGAAATCGGCGCGCTCGTATGCGGGCTCCTGTGCCCCCACATTGTTCACCGAGTCTTTGCGCCCCTCAAGGCCGAATGCGCCCGTGATCGGACCCGCCCAACCATCGAGCAGGGTGCCTGAAGTATTCAACGACAGGTCGTTGAGGCTGTTCTCGCCCTTGGACAGCATGGGCTGGAACGCGTAGTTCAGGGCTGCCGTCTGCAGAGCCGCCGCCGCAGGATCCGTGTACACCGAGCCAAAGGGGTTGAGCGGCTCGCAGCCAGCGGCCAGCGCAGCAAACGCCGCAGGATCGCTGAGGGGAGAACCACTGGCAGTCATCGTGGGAGGACCATCGCGGGTCACGCGGCACACCGGCTTGCCGTAGGTGGCCGAACCAACCCGGTCATCAATGACCGAATCCATCGCAAAGGCGTAGCGATAAGTGGTCCAGACATTGTTCTGCTGCGAATCACTATTGGTCCGACCGTACTGGTAGGACACATCGTAATTCCAGGTCGACCCGAATCTGCCCTTTGTTCCCAGTACACCTCGCATGGTGTCGCTATCCTGCATGGTCTTCTGCTGGATCTGCGGATTCCAGACCTTGTAGATGGCTGTATTCCCCGTGCAGGGAGTGGATCCGTAGAGCGTGGTGTTGGCGCCAGTCGACGGTGCATTGTTGAACGAGGCCTTCACCTGGGCCAGGGCCTGAGGCGACAAGGTGTTCAGAAATGCGTTGTCGTTACGCCCGTCTACAGGCGCAACCGCCGGAATTGGCGGGGCCTGAAAGGGCTGGTTGAGGACGCCACCAGAAGCGTTCCAGGTGACATTCGCGGCCTGCTGAGCCGTCTGCGAGCCGAAGTATGCGGGGTTGGTACCGGCGAACGCCGTAAAGCTTGAAGAGAAGAGGAGCTGGTACGCGGCATTCTGTACGAAATAACTGATGACCGTTCCGGCGGGAAAGTTCGCGCCCGGCTGGGACGGTGTGCCCGGCGTATTGAACTTCACGCAGACCGCCCCTTGTGTCGCGAAATTGACGTTGAGCGCGTCGGTCTTGGCGTAGCTGGCTTCGGCATAGCCAGTCGTGCGGTCGTTGAAGTCGAATTCGAAGTGCGAGAACGCCGTCTTACGATTGTTCGCAGGCTCCAGCGTCGTGCTGGAAGTCGTAGGCGGACCATCGCCGTTCATGACACCCGCACCGCCAGCGGCGCCCCCGCGGTAACCAAACTGGTACTGCTCTACACCGGTGCCATCAGGCGTAAACCGGTACCCGGAAGTGTTGTTGACGTCCTGCGACAGGATCGCGCCGTTCGGCGTGTACTGGCTGTATCGGACGTTGTCGATCTCGAAGCGGGAAGGCATTCCCTCGTATCCCGGCAGCGGCGTAAAAGCAGCACCGGGCGCAAGAAAGGTATTGGTGGCATTGACGAAGAGGGTGCGGGACTCGCCGCACCATTCACGTGCTGTCGCGCAATTGTAGATGGGATCCTGGTCCTGCCATTCGCCGCCGAGAAGGAGATGGCCGCGACCGCTGAACAGGGTGGTACCGCCCGACAGCGCGACGTGCTTGCTGCCGCCATCACCGCGGTCTGTCACACCGTAGTCCATGTCGAGGTTTATGCCCTGGAGCCTGTGGTTCAGCACCAGATTCACCACGCCAGCCATGGCACCCGATCCGTAAGTCGCCGAGGCACCGCCGGTCACGACGTCCATGCGTTCCAGCAAGTTCGACGGAATGATGTTGAGGTCCACCACGTCTGCCTGGTTGGAGGTCGATACCACGCGGCGCCCATCGATCATGGTCAGGGTACGGCTGCCGAAGGCAGGGTCGAGACCGCGCAGATTGGCAATCGTTGATCCGATGAAGAAGGACCCGTTGGCCCCGCTGCCGGTCATCGTTGGCTGATAGAGCGAGATGTTCTGCGGGACCAGGGTGGTCATGGCCTCGGAGACGTTGACCACACCCAGGCGGCGCAGGTCGTCGCCGGTAATCGTGGTGACCGGATTCGCTGCCGTGACATTGGGCATCTGGATCCGGGTACCCGTGACCTGGACCTCCGCCAGTTCCTGATCTGCCTTATTGCTGTCGTCCGCAGCCCAAAGCGCCGAAGACCAGGACAAGATCATGGCACCGCCCAACATGGCAGCAACCGATGCACGCACCAATGGCGCGCAAACAGTGTTTTTCAGCACTTTTCAGCCCCCCCCTAAGGTTTTTCATTCAATCGTGCTGCCAGCGAGCCTTATCGGTGACCCGGCAGCGATAACGCGGGAAGTATTGGCACCCATCACGACCAGCGCAAGTACCTCATGAAGTGATAACCATTAGTAAATGTCATGGCGATTTTATTTGCTGCGCTGCTGCGGAGATGCAGCAATTCGTGTTGGCTGGGGTGGAAGGATTCGAACCTCCGAATGGCGGGATCAAAACCCGCTGCCTTACCACTTGGCGACACCCCAGTGCTCTAAGGACTCAGACCGCGCACCACGAAAGTCCGCCATCCTGCCACGGTCGCGGCGGCCGCTTCTGCCTCCGCGCGCGTCCCGAAAGCAGTAAACACACAGGCTCCGGTGCCCGTCAATCGCGCGCCGTACGGCGCCAGCCGGTCCAGCACCGCCGCAACCTGTGGATGGCGCCGGCGCACCAGCGGCTCGAAATCATTGCGCCCCCCGTCCGGAGGCAGCGCCCTGACAGCCAGCGGCGGGGTATCGCGCGGCAGGTCGGCGGCGGCGAACAGTTCCGCGGTGGAAATGGCCACGCCCGGGTCCACGATCAGGAACCAGCGCGTTGGCAGCGCCAGCGGCGTGAGTCGCTCGCCCCGACCGCCGGCAAAGGCATTGCGCCCATGCACGAATACGGGCACATCCGAGCCGAGCTGCAGCCCCAGTTCCGCCAGCCGTTCCAGCGGCCAGCCCAGACCCCACTGCTCATTCAGCGCACGCAGTACGCAGGCCGCATCGGAACTGCCGCCGCCCAGGCCCCCGCCGGCCGGTATGTGCTTGTCCACATGCAGGCTGGCACCCAGGGCGCAGCCGCTGGCCTGCTGCAACAGCCGCGCGGCGCGTACGGTGAGATCGGCGTCTTCGGCAAGACTTGCAAGCAGCGGATCCCGCGGCGGCGGCTCGCGCACGATGCGGCCGTCAGTGCGGGATTCGATGTGCAGCACGTCGTGCAGCTCCACCAGCTGGAAGACCGTTTCGAGCTCGTGGAAACCATCCGGCCGCCGGCCCGTCACATGCAGGAACAGATTGAGCTTGGCCGGCGCCTGGTAGCGCATTCAGCTTCCCGGCTGCAGCTGCCAGCGATCCACGACCAGCTTCAGGTGCAGCTGGTCGCGCGAGGCGCTCACCCGCTGTGGCAGGCGCACTGGCCCGCTGCTCGTATCCACCACCACCCAGCGGTCATACACCAGGCGCCACCCCTGCTGTGTCATCGCCGCAATGCCGCCGGCGGCGTCGGCTGCCACCTCCTGCGGCGGGTCGCCCGGCGCGGCCAGACCCAGCACCCAGTAGCGCAGCGCGGCGAATGGCGGCACGAATCCCAGCTCCGAGACCAGCATCTGCTCGGCATCGGCGTCGCGCAGTTCCCCGCCGTGGCTGCTGATCACATGCAGCGCGGTTGCGCTGTACTGCACCGCAAGCCCGCCTCCCAGCAGGCCGCTGAGCCGCAGGCTTGAGTCGCCCGCGTGCTGCGTCCAGGCCAGCGTGGCAGTGAACCCCTGCTGGCCGGCAGTGACCGCCGCGCGGCCCTGCAGGTGGAAACCCTCGATGGACTGCAGCAGCCGCTGCTGCGCGGCTGCCGGCATGGGTTCGCGCTGTACCGGGCGCGTGGCGCACCCGGCGAGCAGCAGCGCGGTGAGGCAGGCGCCACCGGCCGCGCGCCATCGTTCACAGCGCAGCGGCATCCTCACCGGTGAAGCGCTTCATGGTCTCGCGCAGGTGCTTGGTCGACGGATCGCTGTTCAGCGCCTGCTGCCAGATGTAGCGCGCCTTGCCTTCCTCGCCGCTCTTCCACAACACCTCGCCGTAGTGCGCGGCGATCTCCGGATCGGCACTGTTCTGCCAGGCGCGCGCCAGCACCGGCAACGCCTGGGATTTCCGGCCGCGCCGGTACAACACCCAGCCCAGACTGTCCTGCATCGCGGGGTTGTCCGGGGATACCGCCATCGCGCTGCGGATGAGCTCCTCGGCGTGGGACAGGCGCAGATTGTGGTCGGCGAGCGTGAAGCCGAGCGCATTGAGCAGTTCCGGATCTTCCGGCCGCTTCCTGATGGCGCTTTCGAACTGGGCCACCGCATCGGTGGTGCGGCCGCCGGTCTCCAGCACCGTGGCGCGCGTGTAATCCAGCTCCGGATAACCCGGGTAATCCTTGCCCAGTGTGTCGAGCGCCGCCAGCGCGCCCTTCAGGTCGCCGGCATCGGCCAGCAGCGTGGCGCGCGTGGTACCTACCTGCAGCGCCGCGTCGGGATTCTGCTGCGCATATTCGTCGAGCAGCGCCATCGCGCCGCTGTTGTCGCCGTGCTTGAGCATCAGGCGCGCCGCCGCAGTGCGTGCGGACAGCCCGATGCCGCTGTCGCCCAGCAGGCGATAGCTCTGCACGGCGCGCGCGTCATCGCCGCTGCGCTCGGCGAGCTGCGCGAAATACAGCACCGCCAGCGCGGTGTTGGCGCGGTCGGAGGTCAGCGCGGCCAGCGCCTGCTGGGCCGCGTTCATGTCGCCGTTGCGCAGCGCCATCGCGAACAACCGCTGCTCGGCGCCCACGTGTGTCTCGGCCTGGGCCGCCAGGCGCTGCAGCTCGGTGCCCGCCTCGTCATCGCGGCCGGCGGCCTGCAGCAGATCGGCCAGCAGGAACACATCGTCACCGCCGAGCCGCGAGGCATCGAGCTGCCGTGCGCCGGCAATCGCGGCGTCATGTTCGCCGAGCACCGACTGCGCACGCAGATCGAGGCTGCGCGCCTCGGTGAGGCTGTCGTCGAGCTGCAGCGCCCGCCGCGCCGCGGCGCGTGCGGCCTGCATGTTCTGCGCGGCGAAGGCGAGCCGCGCCTGCGCCAGCAGCACCTCGGGCGCGGGATCGTCACCGACCAGCACATCGCTGAACACCCGGTACAGGGCGGTGGCATCGGTTTCCTGGCTCAGGCCTTCCGCGAACTGCAGCGGATCCTGCGTGCCGAAGGAACCCGAATCGCGCCAGGCCATCAGTGCCTCGCGGGCCTCCTTCAGGTCGTAGCGTTGCAGCGCCACCAGTGTCGCGGCCAGCGCCGCCTCGCCATTGAGGGCATCGAGCTCGCGCCAGCGGGCCGTGGCGGCGCGCGCGGTATCCAGCTGGTGACAACCGATCGCGATCTGCGCCGCGCGCGAGGCCAGGCGCGTCTCGGTCGAGAGCCGGGCGGCAGCCAGCAGGTTCTCGCTCGCCGCGCGGCAGTCGCCCTTGCGCAGCGCCATCTCGCCGGCCATCAACGATTCGGACTCGCCCTTGGGTGCAACCGGCTCGCTGGCGACCGGTGGTGGCGCGGCCGTCGTGGCCGGCTGCGGCGCGGACCTGTGCGGCAGTTGCGCACAGGCAGCCAGCAGCAGCACGGGAACAGCCGTGAACAAGCGTGAGGTATGCGGCATCATCGTCGCACTATAGCCTGTAGCGCCCATGAAAGCCTCGATCCGCCAGAAGCTCGAAAAAACCTCCGACCGGTTCGAAGAAGTGGGCAGGCTGCTGGCGGATCCTTCGCTTGCCGGAGGTTCCCAGGAATTCCGCGACCTGTCGATGGAGTACGCGCGCCTGCAACCGGTCAGCGCCGGCTTCCATGGCTACCGCGAGCTGGAAGCGCAGCTGGCAGCCGCCCGCGAGCTGGCCAGCGATGCCGATCCGGCCATGCGCGAGATGGGCCGGGAGGAGGAATCCCGGCTCGCATCGCTGCTGCAGGAACGGGAGCAGGAACTGGCGCTGCTGCTGCTGCCGAAGGATCCGCGCGACGAACGCAACATCTACCTGGAGGTGCGTGCCGGCACCGGCGGCGACGAGGCGGCCATCTTTGCCGGCGACCTGCTGCGCATGTACACGCGCTATGCGGAGAGCCGCGGCTGGCAGGTCGAGATACTGAGCGAGAGCCAGGGCGAGCACGGCGGCTACAAGGAGGTGATCTGCCGCGTGGCCGGACGCGGCGCCTTCTCGGTGTTCAAGTTCGAGTCCGGCACGCATCGCGTGCAGCGCGTGCCGGCCACCGAGGCGCAGGGGCGCATCCATACCTCCGCCTGCACGGTGGCCGTGCTGCCGGAGCTCGATGAAGTCGACGACATCGAGATCAACCCGGCGGAACTGCGCATCGATACCTTCCGCGCCTCGGGCGCGGGCGGCCAGCACGTCAACAAGACCGATTCGGCCATCCGCATCACGCACCTGCCCACCGGCTTGGTGGTGGAATGCCAGGACGAGCGCTCGCAGCACAAGAACCGCTCGCGCGCGATGGCGCTGCTGAAGGCGCGGCTGCTGGCCGCGGAGCAGGAAAAGCAGCACAGCGCCCAGGCCGCCTCGCGCAAGCTGCAGGTGGGCAGCGGCGACCGCTCCGAGCGCATCCGCACCTACAACTTCCCGCAGGGGCGCGTCACCGACCACCGCATCAACCTGACGCTGTACAAGCTGGCCGACGTGATGAACGGCCAGCTCGAGGAACTGCTGGGCGCGCTGCAGACCGAGTTCCGCGCCGAGGAGCTGGCCGCGGCGACCGCCGAATGACCTCAGCCGGGTGGCATGCTGCGCACCGCGATGCGCCACGCGGCCACGTTCACGGCGCCGGCATAGACGATCGGCAGCGCCAGCAGCGCGGCCATCAGCCAGCGCGAGAACGAAAGCCCGGCATGGCCGGTCTGCGCGGCCGGGCCGGCCAGGTCCATCACCACGCCCAGCAGGATGCCGGCCAGCAGCACGAATACCAGCACCACGCACAGCATCACGCCGAGCACGCCCGCCACCGCGAGGAAACGCCCGCGCACCAGCGTCACGCTCCGGCGCAGCGCCGCAACGGGCCCGAGGCCCTCCTCCAGCTGCGCGACCCAGGCAAAGTAGAACCACGCCAGCGCCGCAAATCCCGGCAGCAGCAGCAGGGCCGCACCGGCCAGCGCCGCGGCGGACACCAGCAGCACCACGCCGCAGGTCGGCAGCAGCGTGGCGACGCTGTCGCGCAGTGAATCCAGCACCCCGGGCCGCCGTCCCAGCGAACGCGCCAGCTGCTGGCGCAGGATGCCGGCATAGCAGATCAGCATCAGCGCCGTGCTGGCGGCATACAGGCCCCACCACTGCGCGCCATGCACGAAGCCGCGCCCTTCGCCGCCGCTGATTGCCTCGGCGCCCGGCGTGCCGCTGGCTGCGGCGCCCACCAGCGCAAGCGGCAGGCAGCCGGGCAGCGAGACCTGAAATAATGGCCAGGCGGCGGCCAGCACCGCGCGCGCGCCGAGGGGCGCGGCGCTGACCGGTGGCCGCGCATCGGAAGGAGCCCGTTCAGTGGTTGACAAGGGAAAAACTGGTCCTGCGGGTGAAGAAGGCGGCGGCAATGTAGCAGAGCCGGCCGCGGTGCAGACGCTGCTGGCGCAGGCCACGGCGCAGGGCATCGCGCGCCTCGACGCGGAGGTGCTGCTGGCGGCGCTGGCACGCGAACCGCGCGCGCGCCTCATCGCATTTCCCGAGAGGATGCTCGATGCGCTGACCGCGGCCATGTTCCGCGCCGGTCTCACGCGCCTGCGCGCGGGTGAACCGCTGGCCTACGTCACCGGCGTACGCGAATTCTGGTCGCTGCCACTGGTGGTGGCCCCGTCGGTACTGGTGCCACGGCCGGAGACCGAACTGCTGGTGGAACTGGCACTGGCGCATTTCGACCAGGCGCCGCGCCGCATGGCGGACCTCGGTACGGGCTGCGGCGCCGTGGCGCTGGCGCTGGCGAAGGAGCGGCCGCGCTGGTGGATCGTGGCCACCGACAATTCCGCCGATGCGCTGCAGATCGCGCAGATCAACCGCGACCGCCTGCAGCTGGGCAACGTCGAGCTGCGCCAGGGGCGCTGGTGCGATGCCCTCGGCGCCGAACCCTACGATGCCATCCTCGCCAACCCGCCCTACATCGCCCCCGGCGATGCGGCACTGGAAGGGCTGCGGCACGAGCCGGCGGCCGCGCTGGTGGCGGACGATCAGGGCTACGCGGACCTGCTGGCGATCGCGGCCGGCGCGCGTTCGCGGCTGCGGCCGGGCGGACTGCTGCTGCTGGAACACGGCGCCGCGCAGCAGGCGCGACTGGCCCGGGAACTGGCGCTGCTGGGCTATGCCGGCATCCGCGGCCATCGCGACCTGGCGGGACTGGACCGGGTCACTTCCGCCAACTGGCCCTGAATGGGGACTCGCTGTACTGTTCGCCACCGCAACCGATTTTCAAGGCAATCCATGGTCCGCTTCGAAACCTCGCTGGGTGATTTCACGCTCGATCTCGACGCCGAAAAAGCGCCCATCACCGTCGCCAATTTCCTCGAGTACGTCGATGAGGGTTTCTTCGACGGGCTGATTTTCCACCGGGTGATTCCCGGTTTCATGATCCAGGGCGGCGGCTTCGCGCCCGACATGAAGCAGAAGAAGACCCGCGCGCCCATCCGCAACGAGGCGAAGAACGGCCTCAGGAACGAGCGCGGCACCATCGCGATGGCGCGTACCAGCGTGGTGGATTCGGCCACCGCGCAGTTCTTCATCAACCTGGTGGACAACGGCTTCCTCGACCATGCCGGGCCGGCCAACTTCGGCTATGCCGTGTTCGGCCGCGTGGTGGAGGGCCTGGACACCATCGACCGCATCGCCAAAGAGCGCACCGGGCGCCGCGACGGGCATGACGACGTGCCGGTCAACGACGTGGTGATCCGCTCGGTGACGCGCGTCGACGGGGAAAAGTAGCCTGGCACAGGCCGCCGGCAGGCGCGGCTGGTGGCGCCGCCTGCTGCGGTGGGCGGCCTGCAGCGTGGCCGCGCTGTTGCTGCTGTCGGTTGTGCAGGTGCTGCTGCTGCGCTGGGTCGATCCGTGGAGCAGCGCCTTCATGGTCGAGGCGCGCGTCGCATCGTGGTTCGACGCCGACCCGCGTCCGTTACACCTGCAGCAGCAATGGCGCGACTACCGCCACATTTCCCGCGAGCTCGCGCTGGCGGTGGTGGCTTCCGAAGACCAGCGCTTCCTGCAGCACCACGGCTTCGACTTCCGGCAGATCCAGAAGGCCATGGATGAGGCCGACCGCGGCGGACGCGCGCGCGGCGCCAGCACCATCTCGCAGCAGGTGGCGAAGAACCTGTTCCTGTGGGGCGGGCACAGCTGGGTGCGCAAGGGACTGGAGGCCTGGTACACGGTGCTGCTCGAGACGTTCTGGCCGAAGCGGCGGATCCTCGAGGTGTACCTGAACATTGCCGAGTTCGGCCGTGGCGTGTATGGCGCCGAGGCCGCGGCGCAGGTGTTCTTCCACAAGCCGGCGGCGCGCCTCACCCGCGCGGAGGCCGCACGACTGGCCGCGGTGCTGCCCGATCCGCGGCGGCGGCGCGCCGAGGCGCCCGGCAGCTATGTGCAGCGCCGCCAGCAGGAGATCGAATACCAGATGGCCGCGCTGGGCGGAACCTGGTATCTGCACCCGCTCGAGCGGCGCTGAATCACCAGTGCCGGGCCAGCTGCAAGGTCAGCGTGCGCGGCTCGCGCGGCGTGCGCTGCGGACCGTTGCGGATGGAAAACGGATTGCCGAAGGCGAAGGTGTCGGCGTGCGAATCAAGCAGGTTGCCGGCGTTGAGCTGCACTTCCCAGGCACCGCGCGTCAGCGTGGCCGCCGCCGCCAGCACCACCGAGGCGGGCGTATCCCGGTCCAGGTCCGGGTCGAAACTCAGCCGCGAGGAGCCGACGAAATCCGCGCGCAGCTGCGCGCGTCCATGCCAGCCGCCGAGGGCGAATTCACGCGCCTGCTCGGCATACAGCCGCACGTCCGGCACCACCGGCAGGCGCGCGTCCTCGTTGGCCACCGGTATCGAAGGATGCACCAGGCGCGCCCGCTGCAGCACCGCGCCGGCTTCGGAAGTCCAGCCGAGATAATTCAGCCGCAGCTGCGTCTCCGCGCCGAAGTTGCTGGCGTTGCCGACATTGCGCGTGCCGATCAGCCCGTTGTCCTGCAGGTAATCGGACTGCACGCTGCGCCAGCGCGTGGCGAACAGTGCCGTCTGCAGCGCCACGGTATCCTGCGCCGAGCGCAGCCGCAGTCCCATGTCGAGGCTGGCCAGCCGGTCGGCGCGGAAGCGCCGCTCGTCGGCCTGGGCCTGCGGATCCAGACTGCCATCCGGATTGAGGCCACCGGGCCGCACGGCCTGCGCGTAACGCAGGTAGGCGAGCGCGCGGCGTTCGTCCGAGTGCCAGTCCAGCGAAATGCTCGGCGTGGCCGTATGGGCCACCGATGCCGGCTCGCCCGGGTCCTGCAGCTCGCGCCGCTCGTCCTCCTCCGAGACGCGCGCCAGGCGCAGGCCGGTCGACAGCCGCAGGCTCGCAGGCAGCGTGAAATCGGTTTCCCCGAACACGGCCAGGTCATTGACGTGCTCGCTCAGGTCGAGCACGTTGGCGGTCGCGGCGGGCGCGGGATCCATGCTGCCCGCGATGTGGTTGCTGGCGCTGAGCTGCGCGATGCCCGCGAGCCAGGCCAGCGGCGCGCCCGGCCGGCTGCTGAAGCGCAACTCGTTGCCCAGCAGCCGGTAGGTACGATCGTCTTCATAGCGCAGCGGGGACATCAGGCCGAAATCGGCGGCGGCGGCGCTGGCATCCTCGATGCCGTCCACCTCGTGCAGCACATAGCTGCTGGTGAACACCAGCTCGCCGGCGTCCAGGTCGTGGCGCACCACCGCCGACAGCATGCGCAGGTCATTTTCGCGCGGCTCCGGCAGCACGCCGCTGCGCGTGCGCGTTCCGGCAGCACCGGTCACGTACTGGGAATCGAGCACGCGTTCATGCTGGGCCGCCCCCTGCAGGTCGAACAGCCAGCCGTCGCTGGCGGCAGCGCGCAGCGCCAGCCGTCCACCCGCCAGCCGCGTGCCGTTGGCGTCCTGGCGGCCGCCGAGGTTGTCGATCCAGCCAGCCTGGTCTTCCGCGTAGGCCACGGCGCGCACGGCCAGCGCGTCCGGCGCGAGCGGCACATTGAGCACCGCCGAGCCCCCGGAGGAAAGGCCACCATGCGCGGTGTCGCCGGTGAACGCCGCGACGCGCAGTGCGGCCGCGTCGAGATCCGGACGATGCGGCAGGATGTGCACCACGCCACCCAGCACCCCGGTTCCGTACAGCGGTCCCTGCGGGCCCTTCAGGATCTCCACATGATCCACGTCCAGCAGCCGCAGGTCCGGATCCGGCGCGCTGTAGTTCAGCCGCGCCTCGTCGAACTGCACGCTGACGGTGGCCTGGCTCGGCCCGAGGAAGGCGCTGTCGGCCACGCCGCGGATGAAATGGCGGTCGCGGCCCGGGCCCAGATTGGTGCTGCTGGTGGCAGCGTCGAAATCCAGCGCGCTGCGCGAGCCGCCAAGCGGGGCACTGCCGGCGATCCGGTCGCCATCCACGACGGTGATGGGCTGCGGCAGGTCCTGCAGGGGCTGGCGGCGCTTGGTGGCGGTGACCACGATCTCGTCCAGCTCGCGCGCCGCATTCAGCTGCTGGTCCGCGGCCCCGGCCACCGCAGCCGCCACCGGCCGCAGCCGGAAGGATTGAGGACCCACCGCTTGCGCCTCGAACCCGCTGCCGGTGAGCATGCGTTCCAATGCTTCCAGCGCGGTATAGCGGCCGGTGACGGCGTTCGTGCGGATGCGCGGCAGCGCACCGGCCATGCCGGCCGAGGCGCCGGACTGGGCATTGAAGCGCTGCAGTGATTCCTCGAGGGGCGCGGCCGGCAGGTCGAAATCGTAGCGGCGCGCGGCCGGGGCTTCAGAGGCCCGCAGGCCCGGTGCCAGCAGCCAGCAGGCGCACAGCAGCGCCATCACGCTGCGCGCGCAGATCCATGATCCGCGCCAGTTGCGCCAGCAGCTGCGAACCGTCACCGATCGTGAAGACACCAGAGAAACGTCGCTGCGCAACGGAAGGATCCACCGTGACGGTCAAGCCGGCGTGGCGGCCGAGCTGCACGGCCACCAGGGACAACGGTTCGTTGCGGAACACCAGGCGCCCCTCGCGCCAGCCGGCCACATCAGCGGCCGCCACGGCGCCATATTCGGCCATGGGCGGATCGCCCGCAACCAGCAGGCGCTGGCCGGCGCCGACGTGCGCAGGCTCATCCCGTCCCGGCAGGCTGACCGCGAGCTCGCCCTCGGTGACGGCAACCTTCAGCTGCGCCCCGTCGCTCACCACCTCGAAACGCGTGCCGATGTCACGCAGCTCGTAGTCACCGGCGGCGATGCGCAGTTCGCGGCCGGGGACATGCGGCACCTCGAACCAGGCGTCGCCGTCGAGGCGCAGTTGCGCATCGTGGCGCCCGGCGACCACCAGCGAGCTGCCCGGTGCCAGCACCACCTTCACCCCGCCCGCGAGCGTCAGCGTCGAGCCGGCCGCCTGCGCAACGAAGGTGCGCGGGCCCTGGCCGAGGATGGCGGGCAGTGTCCGCCAGGCGACGGCGCCCAGCAGCGCCACGCCGGCCACGGCCGCCGCCAGGATCAGCCGGCCCCGCGCCCGCGGCGGCCGTTGCGGCAACGGCGCGATGCGCAGCGCGGCGGCATGACGCGCGACATGGTCGTCCAGCCGTGCGATCTCGTCATAGGCCTGGCGGTGGCGCGGCGAGGTCTCCAGCCAGTCGGTGAATGCCTGCCAGTCGCAATCATCGCGCGTGCTGGCGGCCTGCCAGCGCAACGCCTGTTGCAGCAGCTCCTCATCCCCCAGTTGTTCCAGCCCGTTCATGCGCCACACGCTTCCATCGGTTGCCAGCAATACAAGGACGGCACCGCGGCTCGCACCCCTCAGCCGAGCAGCTCCCGCCGCAGGTGCTTCATCGCCACGGCGATGTGCTTTTCCACCCCGCTGCGGCTGATGCCCAGGCGCCTGGCTACCTCGGCATGACTGCAACCTTCGATCTTGTGCATCCAGAAGGCACGGCGCGCGCCCTCGGGAAGCGCGGCGATCAGCACCGCCAGTTGCCGCTGCTGTTCCTGTTCGATGAGCGCCTCCTCCGGCGCCGGGCCCGGCGCGGCCGCCTCGCCTTCGGCTGGTGCCTGCAACTGCACCGCTTCGGTCCACAGCCGGTCGCGGCGCGCGCGCCGCTGGCGCTCGCGGACCCGGTCCAGCACGAGGTTGTTGGCCATCTGGAACAGGTACGCGCGACCGTTGGCCACCGGGCCCACGTGCTGGGTCCGCAGGCGCAGCCACAGTTCCTGCACGATGTCCTCGGCCTCCGCGGCGTCGCCGGTACGGGCGCGCAGGAAGCGCAGCAGTTGCGCGCGATGCTGTGTGTAGAGCCGTTCAAGACCGCCGGGCGCGACACCGCCGGACTGCGCCGGATCACGGTTCATCTGCATGCCGCCAGTCTAGCCGCCGGCAACTGCGGATGCGTATACGTACTGCCACGGGCTGCCGCGCTTCTGCCCTATCATGGCCTGCCGCGGGCATGATGCCCGCGCCGGAGGGAACCCATGCCCGCAACCGCACGCCGCATGCTGCTGCTCGCCGCGACGCTGGCCATGACTTCGCTGGCCGCCGCCGCGCCGCTGTCGGCCGCCGGCCAGGTGGCGCAGATGCGCCGCGGGGTCAGCATCGTGGGCTACGACCCGCTGTGGCAGGATGCATCGAAGGCCCGCTTTCAGCCGCGATATTTCCGCACCCTGCATGATGGCGGCTTCACCTCGGTACGCATGGTGCTGATGGCGTTCCGCTTCATGAACGACCACAACGAGCTGCCCGCCAGCTGGTTCGCCACGCTCGACGGGCTGGTCAGCGAGGCGCTGGCGCAGCACCTCACGGTGATCATCGACGAGCACGACTACAACGCCTGCGGCCGTGACGCCGTCGCCTGCCGGCCGAAGCTGATGGCCTTCTGGAAGCAGGTCGCCGCGCACTACAAGGATGCCCCGGACAAGGTGGTGTTCGAGATCCTCAACGAACCGAACGGCGCCGCCAACGACGTGTGGAACGACCTGCACGCCGAGGCGCTGGCCATCATCCGTACCACCAACCCGAGGCGCAACGTGATCATCGGCCCGGGTTTCTGGAACAACGTGGAATGGCTGGACAAGCTGGTGCTGCCGAAGCACGACCGGCACATCATCGTCACGGTGCATTACTACCTGCCGATGACTTTCACGCACCAGGGCGCGAGCTGGACCGCCGAATACTCGAATCTTTCCGGCATCACCTGGGGCACACCGGAGCAATACGCGGCCATCGACCACGACTTCGACCGCGTGCAGGCCTGGGCGAAGCAGAACCACCGGCCGATCCTGCTGGGGGAATTCGGCGCCTATGACAAGGGGCCGATGGAGTCGCGCGTGAAGTACACCGCC
>DATJYR010000090.1:0-6333 GCA_035499515.1 Steroidobacteraceae bacterium
CACCAGCAAGGACGTCGCCGCGCTGTCGAGCACCGAGCTGGGCGCCCTGGGCACCGCTGCCATCGACGAGTTCAGCGCGGGTCAGATCGCCGCGTTGACCAGCGACCAGGTCACGGCGGTCGCGGGCAGCCTGTCGAGCACTCAAGTCGCAAATCTCGTGGCTCCGCAGCTCACCAGTTCATTGCTCGACACCCTGAACACCGCCAGCACACTGGTGTCGGTCTCCACCAAGGCCATCGCCGCCCTCACCACGGTGCAGGCCGGCGCACTGACCTCGACGCAGATCGAAGGCCTGAGCACGGCGCAGATCCGCGCATTGACCAGCAAGGACGTCGCGGCGCTGTCCAGCACGGAACTGGGCGCGCTCGTGACCGCCGATCTCGACAAGTTCAGCGCCGCACAGATCGCCGCGCTGACCAGCGGCCAGGTCACCGCGGTCGCCGCCAGCCTCTCCAGCACGCAGGTCGCGAGCCTCGTCGCCACGCAGCTCAACAGCGCGCTGCTGGATTCGCTCGACACGGCCAGCACGCTGCAGTCCGTGTCGACCAAGGCGATCGCCGCCCTGACCACGGTGCAGGCCGGCGCGCTGACCTCCACGCAGATCGAAGCGTTGTCCACCGCGCAGCTGCGCGCGCTCACCGTCAAGGACGTGGCTGCGCTCTCCAGCACGGAACTCGGCGCGCTCGCGACGGCGGATCTCGACAAGTTCAGCGCCGCGCAGATCGCCGCGCTGACCAGCGACCAGGTCACGGCGGTCGCGGGCAGCCTGTCGAGCACGCAGGTCGGCAACCTGGTCGCCACGCAGCTCACCAGCGCGCTGCTGGACTCGCTCGACACGGCCAGCACGCTGCAATCGGTCTCCACCAAGGCCATCGCCGCGCTGACCACGGTGCAGGCGGCCGCGTTGACCTCCACGCAGATCGAAGGGTTGTCCACGGTCCAGCTGCACGCTCTGACCAGCAAGGACGTGGCTGCCCTGTCCACCACCGAGCTGGGCGGACTCACCACCGCCGCCGTCGACGAACTCAGCTCGGCGCAGATCGCCGCGTTGACCAGCGACGAAGTGGGCGCGCTCGCCACGGCTGGCATCCTCTCCAGCACGCAGGTCGGCGGGCTGGTGGGTGCGCAGATCACCGCGGCGCTCATCGACGCCCTGAGCACCGCGGGTGAAGCCGGCAACATTTCCACCAAGGCGATCGCCGCGCTCACCACGACACAGGTCGGCAGCCTCGGCTCCGCCGAGATCAACGACCTGGTCACGGCCCAGGTCCAGGCGCTGACCACCAAGGACGTGGCCGCCATCGCCAGCACGGCGATCGGCGGATTGACGACCAGCACGCTGGCGATGCTGACCTACGCCCAGGTGAGCAGCCTGACCCAGGACCAGATCAGCAACATCGCGTCGACGTCGATCCAGTACCTCGCGCTGGCCTGAGCCGGCGCGGGATGACTGGCGGGCGGCCCGGGCTCGACCGGGACCGCCACAACCGGTCGGCCTCGACCGGGTCGGCCTCAGGCGGGCCGCGTAATCCGCGCGGTCGAGGTGTTCACGGCCGCCGCCAGTTCGGCCTCGGAAATACCAGTCATCCGTCGCAGCACCTCGCGTTCGCGCGCCCCCAGCGAGCGCCACCATTCGAACACCGGCACCGCGTCGATGGTGGGCTTCGCTTGCGCGGGCGGCACTTCGCCGATGCCGCGATAGTAGGCTTCCCACAGGCAGTGGTAGTTGACCGTCGCACGGTCGGTGATGGCGATGCCTGACAGGCCTGCCTTGCCAAGCGACAGCGCAAACACCCGATCGCCGACTGCCGACATCTGCTTCGGCATCAGCGCCCATAACCCGAGCAGCTGGTACGAGCCGGGGAAAAACGCGTAGCAACTGGTATCGATGAAGCCGGCCGCCGGCTCTTCCTCGATGGGCATGAGCGATCCGTCCAGGCGGCGGAAACTGCGCCGCGTGGCGACGAAGTCCGTGCCGGGCGTGGCGGCCGCCACCTGCAGGCAACGTTGCACGTGATCCGGCTCCAGCCAGTTGTCCGCGTCGAGCAGCAGGATGGCTGGCGCGCCCTCCGATGCGGCCAGCAATGCGCCGATCCCGCGCGGCGTGTTGCCGTAGTCGCCGTGGGCGCGGTCGAGCTTCAGGTGGCGCACCGGTTCGGCATCGATCCACGCCTGCGCGTGCCCATCCGCCACCAGCAGGTGGTCCGTGGGGACGGTCTGGGCACGGACGCTGTCGAGGCAGCGTCGCAACAAGGCCGGCTCTTCCTTGTAGTACGGCGTTATCACCACGGGATTCGGGCCGGGCATCGGTCGTTCCTGTCTCGAAATCTGTTAAATGGGTCCGGGAGGGTACCGAATTATGTTGATAGATTCCGGGCCCATGAGCAATTCAGCGGCAGTCCTGACCTCCCTGCTCGACCAGATCAACGGCGGCCGTGCCGCCGATGCCCTGCGGGCGCTCGACCGGCTGGACCCCCGGCTGCCGGCGGACCCGGTGATCCTGCAGCTGCGCGCCGAAGCCTTGCGCCACGTGGGCCGCTTCGGCGAGGCGATCGATGCCTATCGCCGGGCCGGAGAGCTCGGCGCCGGCACACGCAACTGGCTGGCGGCCGGCATCCTGCTGGCAGCGGAGCGCGAGACGGAGGAATCCGTGCGCTGCCTCACCCGCGCGCACGAGCAGAGCCCCGACGATCCGGCGGTGCTCGACGCCCTGGTCACCACGCTGTTCAACAGCGGCCGGCACAAGGAAGGCATCGAGTTCGCGCGCCGGCAACTCAGGATCAGCGACAACCCCACACTGCTGTCCCGCGCGGCGCTGCTCCTGCAAGGCAACGATCTGTACGAGGAATCCTCGGACGCCTTCAAGCGGATCGTGCAGCTGGCGCCCGAGGATCTGGCGCTGGTGGGCGCGGCGCTCGTGCCTGCGCGTTTCACTTGCGAATGGGACTGGGTGGAACAGCTCCAGGCGCGCATCGCGGAGAGCTATGCGCGCGGCGATTTCGCCGCTCCGCAGGAGTATCCGCTCACGAATCTCGGCTGGTGCAGCGACGAAGCCATCAACCTCGGCGTCGCGCGCGCGTATTCGGAACGCATGGTGCCGCGCGTCGCCCCGCTGGTGCTGGATCCCCTGCCGCCGGCGGGCCGACGCATGCGCATCGGCTACCTCTCCTCCGACTTCCGCAATCACGCCACCATGCATCTCATGGCAGGCGTGCTCGAGCAGCACGATCGCACGCGCTTCGAGATCTTCGCCTACGACCACACCAACCCCGACCGCTCGGAGTACCGCCAGCGCTTCCTCGCGGCAGTGGAGCACCACGTCGACATTTTGGGGATGAGCGATGCGCAGGCGGCCGCGCGCATCGCCGCCGACCAGCTCGACCTGCTCATCGACCTCAAGCTCTATACGGGCGGTGGACGTGCCGGCATCGCGGCGTTCCGTCCCGCGCCCCTGATCGCGAACTGGCTGGGCTTTCCGGGCAGCTCGGGCGTACCCGACTTCGACTACATCATCGCCGACCGCTTCGTCACGCCCGACGCCAGCGCGCCGTTCTACACCGAGAAATTCTGCCGCCTGCCCCACAGCTACCAGCCCAACGACCGCCAGCGCTCCGCCGCGGTCCGCACCGAAACGCGTGCCGCCCATGGCCTGCCCGACGACAAGTTCGTGTTCGGCGTCTTCAACCAGTCGTACAAGATCGATCGCGGCAGCTTCGCGGTGTGGATGCGGGTCCTGCACGCCGTGCCGGACAGCGTGCTGTGGATCCTCGGCCAGAGCGAAGCGGCGCGCGTCCATCTCGCGCGCTTCGCGCGGCAGGCCGGCATCGATCCGGCACGCCTCGTGTTCGCGCCGTTCGCCGCGCCTCCCGAGCATCGTGCGCGCCTGCCGCTGGCCGACGCCGTGCTCGATGCACTCATCTACAACGGCCACACCACCACCTCCGACGCGCTGTGGTCGGGCGTGCCGGTGATCACCGCGCGCGGCCGGCACTTCGCGTCGCGCGTGTGCGAGAGCCTGCTCAACGCGATGGAAGTACCCGAGCTGGTCGGTGTCGACCAGGATGACATGGTGCGGCTCGCCACCCGCATGGGACGGGATCGCGCCTGGCACGGCGAAATCCGCGCACGCATCGCCGCCACGCGCCTGACCGCGCCGTTGTTCGACACGCTGCGTTTCACGCGCAATTTCGAGCGCGCGCTCGAGCTCATGGTGGAGCGGCAGCGCAGCGGCGCCGCGCCAGCTCACATCGACGTACCGGATTGCGGACCGCTGCCAACGCAGGCGACCCCCGCACCCGCTGCGCCTGTCGCCCGGCTCGCGGAACGTTACCAAGCCTGCCCGCTGTGCGGCGGCGCCAGCGCGACGCTGGGCTACGCGGACCGCAGCGGGCAGAGCGTCTGGCACGAACCCCTGCCGCCCGGCGTCGAATGGACGCGCTGCGGCTCCTGTGGGCACGTGCACACGCGCGAGCACTGGAATGATGCGGGTCGCGATGAAATCCGCAAGGGCATTGCGAGCTCCGGCGCGACGGCCGCATCCGCGGCTCCTGCCGCCTCCGCTGCCGCCGCAAGCCGGCCGTGGCAGGCGGTGGTCGAACGCGCCATCGCCGCGCTCGGCGGCTACGCGAGGCTGTTTGATGGAACCCAAAAGCCGCTCTGGGTCGACGTCGGTTGCGGCGACGGCCGCCTGGTGATGAGTGCCGCCGACCACGGCTTTTCCGCCGTGGGCGTGGATGCGCGCGCCGATGTCGTCATGCGCGCAAGGCAAAAGGAAATCAAGGCCTTCCAGCAGGACTTCCTGAAACTCGATTTCGAGATCGTGCCCCAGGTACTGTCGATGATGGACGTGCTGGCGCGCCTGCCGTCTCCCAGGGCCGCGTTGCAGAAGGCGGCGCAGGTGCTGCGCCCCGGGGGACTGCTGATCGTGGGCACTCCGGACATTGCCGCCTTTCGCTGGAAGGAGCTGGAATCGCAACGGGCCAATACGGTCTGGACCGATCTCGAGAACCATCACGTCTTCAGTCGCGATGGACTCATCGCGCTGCTGAAGCAGTGTGGGTTCCAGGTGGTCGACCTCGCCCTGTCGGAATGCGGCATGGCGCAGGTCGAACTTTACGCCATCCGCCAGGCCGACCCGGCTCACCAGGCTGCACCATGAACATCAAGCTGTTCTCGCTGCACTGGGACAACATCGCGCCCGAGGTGGTGCAGGCGCAGCGCGCCGCGTGCGCCGCGCTGGGTGCGCCGCTCAGCCAGCACCGCATCGACGGTCTGCGCCACGGCGAGTGGATCGACTGGGTGCTGGCGCGCGAAGATGCCCTCGATGTGCTGCTGTTCATCGACATCGACTGCGTGCCATTGAGCGCGGAACGGCTGGCGCAACGGTTCCGGCAAGCGGCCGAGGGCACGCTGGTGGGCGCGGAAGGCGCCGCGAACCACCTCGATCCGCACCGCTCCTATGCCGGGGCGTGGTACGTCTTCATCAACCGCCACGTATGGCGCCAGCTCGGCCGGCCATCCGCGAAGGAAACGCCGTACGGCGACGTGTGCCAGCTGTGGACCGACACCTGGCGTTCACGCGGGGTCGGCGTGAACCTGATCCCGCCCACGCATTGCGAACTGCCGAAATGGAATCTGCCCGGACGTGCGCTCGCGTACGGCACGGCCACCACCTACGGCGACGATTGCTTCCATATGTTCGAGGCGCGCTCGGGCAACATGGAACCGTTCCTGCGGCACTGCCGGCAAGCAGCCGCCTGAGCCGCCGCGGCGACGTCGCGACCGCGTGGGCTGACATTCCTGCCAGCGCTCGTCCGATGCCGCGCAGGCCGATTCCCGGCTAGAGTATCAGCCGGTCGTATCCAGGGGGCCTCGCATGATCCGCAAACTCGCCAGTGGCGGCTACCGGCTTTATTCCCGCAAGGCGGATCCGAAGACCGGCAAGCGCCGGAACCTCGGAACCTTCAGCACGCGTGCCGCCGCCGAAAAGCACGAACGCGAAGTGCAGTACTTCAAGCGTCACTGACGCTCCCGGCGCCAGTGGCACGCCGCCTCAGAAGCGATAGCCGACGCCGGCACCGAACAGGAACGGGTCGATGTGCACCGTCGACACCTTCGTGCCATCCGCCAGCTTCACGTCCGACGCGAGCTTGGCCCATTTCACGTCGAAGTTCGCGAACCAGTGGTCCGCCACCTTGTAGTCGAATCCGGCCTGCAGCGCGGGACCGATGCTCGAATTGTCGAGCTTCAGCGCGCCGACGCCCGGCACCGCCAAGTGCACCGAGGAGATCAGCGTGATGTTCAGGCCCGCGCCGACGTAGGGCCGGAAGTCGC
>DATJYR010000091.1:0-44074 GCA_035499515.1 Steroidobacteraceae bacterium
CGGCAGCGCGATCCGCGCCAGCCACCGCGAAGGCGACGACCGCGTGCAGGACCCGTATTGCCTGCGCTGCCAGCCGCAGGTGGTGGGCGCCTGCCTCGACCAGTTGCGCCACGCCGCGCTGGTGCTGCTGCGCGAGGCGAATGCTGTCACCGACAACCCGCTCGTCTTTCCCGACGACGGCGCCATGATCTCGGGCGGCAACTTCCACGCCGAACCGGTGGCGCTGGCCTGCGATGCGATGGCGGTGGCCGTCGCCGAGGTGGGCGCGATCGCCGAGCGGCGCATCGCCATGCTGATCGACACCGGCGTGTCGCGGCTGCCGCCCTTCCTGACCGACGACGCGGGGCTCAACAGCGGCTTCATGATCGCGCATGTCACCGCCGCCTCGCTCGCCAGCGAGAACAAGTCGCTGGCGCATCCGGCCAGCGTCGATTCGCTGCCCACCAGCGCCAACCAGGAGGACCACGTCTCCATGGCGACTTTCGCGGCGCGACGGCTGCAGCCCATGATCGCCAACACCGCGCACATCCTGGGCATCGAACTGCTGGCCGCCGCGCAGGGCATCGACTTCCTGCGCCCGCTGCGCAGTTCCGCGGCGCTGGAGGCCGCGCACGCCCTGGTGCGCGAGCACTCGCCGCGGCTGGCGGGCGATCGCTCCCTGGCACCGGACATCGAAGCGGCCACCGCCCTGGTGAGCGGGGCCGCGCTGTCGAGGCTGCTCCACTCGCTGCCCGCGCTGCCGGCCCTGTGGCTGCCCGCCTGAGGGCGGGGCGTCACACCGTCCCGCACAGCTTCGCGAGCGCGGCGGGTGGCGCGCGCAGGCTGGTCTGCAGGTAGTAGCCGATGAGCGCGTCGGCGGTGCGGTAGCTGGCCGCAGGCAGCAACGCACCCAGGTCCTGGCGCCAGCCCGTGGCGCAATCCGCCGCTGGAGCCGTGGTGGCCGCACAGGCCAGCAGATTGCCGTAGGCACGGCGGTAACGCTCGAATTCCTGGCGCGACAGCGCCGGCCCGTGGCCGGGCAGCAGCAGGTCGAATGGCTTGGCGGCGATGTGCGCCAGCGCCGTGCGGATATGCGGCGGGCAGGACGTGTCGAGGAACGGCGTCGGCAACACCACCAGATCGCCGCTGATCACGGTGCGCGTCGCGCCATCGTAGATCCACAGGTCGGCGGCGGTGTGCGCATAAGGCTCGATGTTGAACTGCAACTTGCGTCCCGCGATGCGCACGTCGCCGGAGCTGGTGACGACGTGGTTGGGCGCCAGCGCCTGGCCGGCCTCGATGAGCGCCAGCTCCGCGCGCAACGGTTGCTGCCGCACCGGATCGCTCTCGCCCGCCAGCTGCGTGACCAGCTGCTGGTGGTAGCCGGCGAGGAATCCGACCAGCGCCTGCTGGATGGCGTCGGTGCCATACACCGCGAGGTCCGGATATTCACGCCGCAACGCGACGTTGCCGCCGACGTGATCCAGGTGCCAGTGCGTGTTGATCACGGCCGCCACCGCCTGGCCGCTGCGCGCTATTTCCTGCTGCACCGCGTCGAGATGTGCCGGGTGGCGCCCGGTGTCGACGATGATGGCGCCTTGCGGCGCCGGAATCACGATGGAATTGCCGTCGGGCTGTTCGCCCAGCACGAAGTCGCCGCCTGGCACCAGCTGCTCCTTTTGCCGGGCTGGCGAGGCCGCACAGGCCGGCAGCGTCCCCAGCAATGCCGACAGCAGCAGAACGACCACCAGGACCGGCATCCGCCGCCCGGCCGTTGGTGCGAGTCGTGCAGCCATGGCTCCCCCCTGCTCCGGCTACTTCAGCAGCTCATCCAGCGTCGGCAGCGGCACCGCGCCTTCGCGCAGCGCGCGGTCATTGAAATCGTGCAGCGAATAATCGCCGGGGTGACGCGCCTGGTAATGCTCGCGCACTTCCAGCCAGCCCTTCCAGCCCGAGTAGTAATAGTCGAGCTGGCAGCTGCCGAGCTGCGCGCGCTGCAGTTTCGCGGTCGCTTCCTCGCGTTCCTGGTAGGTCTCATCGATCATGAGATCGAGGGCTTGCTGGTCCGTCATGCCCAGGGTCTGCAGCCGGATGTCGAGGATGGTATTGGCGGTGGCGCGCAGCAGCTGCTTCAGCAGCGTGATGCGCATGGCCACGTCGCCATTGAGGTAGCCCTGGTCGGTCATCATCTGCTGCGTGTACACCGCCCAGCCCTCGACGTACGGACCGTTGCCCCAGATGTTGCGCAACAGCCGGCGCCGCAGCGGCTGGATTTCGTTGGCGACTTCGGCCTGCACCCAGTGGCCGGGCATCGCCTCGTGCACCGTCAGGTGCTGCATGCCGAAGTCGTTGTACTCGCGCAGCTTGGAATCCACCCGCGCCTGCGGCCAGTCGGCCGGAATCGGCGTGACCCAGTAGAAGGCGCCGAGCCTCGGTTCCAGCGCCGGCGCGGGATTGAAGCCACCCACGCCGTAGCTGCCGCGCATGAACACCGGCGTTTCGATCACCGACAGCGTACCTCCGGTGGGCAGCGTCAGCAGGTTCTTCGCCTTCACGAACGCCGTTGCGGTGGCAAGGTCCCGGCGTGCGGCATCCATGTATCCCGCGCGTGAGGGGTGGTGGCTGGCGACATCCGCCAGTGCCTCCTCCGGCGTGCGTGGCGCCGCCAGCCGGGCGAGCTCGGCGCGCATCTTCTGCAGGTCGGCCTCGGCCGCGGCCAGCAGCTGGTCGGGGCCCAGATCGGTGGCGAGCACGTAAGCGCACCGTTGACGGTAATCGTCCTTGCCCAGGCGCCAGTCGCTCACATGCTGCGACAGCGAGTTCTTCAGCCAGTCGTTGAACCCGCGCAGGGCGGCGATGGCCGCGGTGGCCGCGGCCTGGTAGTCGCCTTTGAGTTCGGCGGGCACTGCGGCACGCAGGGTGGTGTCGATGAGTTCGATGTTGCCGTCGTTCTCTTCCTGCGCGACGCGGTTCCAGACGGCGGGCGAATCCACCAGGTTGGCCTCGCCCTGCTTCACCAGCTCCGGCACCTGCTTCAGGCGCGCGATGATCTGCCGGTAGCGCACCGGCCTGGCGGCGTACTCAAGCACGTACGGCGTGTACAGCGCATTGCCGACCAGCTCCACGTACGTGGTCGGGTTGTGCCGGTGGATCTGCCGGTGCTCGTAGTCGAACAGCGTCAGGCCCGCGCCATTGCTGAGGATGGCGAGGTCGGCGCGCTGTTCGGCATCGAGCCGGGACGTGTCCAGCGCCGCGACGCGGCGCAGGATGTCGTGGTTGAACCGCACGAGCTTCGCGACGCCGGCCGCGCTCAGATCGTCGAGCTCGGCGTCCAGCGCGCGCCCCCGGTAGCGGTGGAAGCCGTTGGCGGTGGCGGTGGCCGGCTGCAGCGCCAGGCTCCCGTAGATGAAATCGTCGATGAGCGGGTCGATGCCCGATTGGGCAGCCGCACCGAAGGTGACCGAGGTCCAGCCCAACCCCAACGCTGCGATCCAGACGCGAATGCGCATGTCCGCTCCCCTCCTGGCTACAAATCGACCAACTCTACCTCATCGGCCGCGATCGCCCGTCCCATGAAGCGGCTGCCCACCTGGGCGAACCGTTCGGCGCCATCGGTGGCCAGGTACCGCAGCTGCGGAGCCGCTTGCAAGCTACTGGTGCGCAGCAGATCCTGCTGCGCCAGCAGTGCGCGCGTAGCCTGCGCCGTCGTGGCGGCCGAATCAACGATGCGCACTTGCCCGCCCAGCGCGCGCTCGATCACTCCCTGCAGCAGCGGAAAATGCGTGCACCCCAGCACCAGCGTGTCGGGGCCGGCTCCCGCAGCGCCGCGCAGTGCGGCGAGGTACCGCTCCGCGGCACGCTCGGCCACGGGCCCTTCGGTCCAGCCCTCCTCCGCCAATGCCACGAACAGCTGGCAGGCCATGGCAGTCACCACCGCATCCGGCCGCAGTCGCGCGATGGCCTGGGTGTACGCCCCGCCACGCACCGTGCCCTCGGTGGCGATGACGGCGATGCGGCCGGTGCGGGAAGCCGCCACCGCCGCCCTGGCGCCTGGTTCGATCACACCGATCACGGGAATGTCCTCGAAGCGCTGCCGCATGGCGCCCAGCGCCGCGGCCGAAGCGGTGTTGCACGCCACCACCAGGCACTTGATGCCGCGTTCCACCAGCTCGTCGGCGGCCCGCAACGCGTAGCGCACCACGGTTTCCGCGCTCTTGGTGCCGTACGGCAGTCGCGCCGTATCGCCGAGATACAGGAACTGTTCCTGCGGCAGCGCTTCCACCAGCGCGCGCAGCACGGTCAGACCGCCCACGCCGGAGTCGAACACGCCGATGGCGCGTTCCCGGACCGGCACTGGCGAGGCGTCACCGCTCACGTGGGGCCGCTCAACTTTCCGGGCGCAGGTGCGGGAACAGCAGCACGTCGCGGATCGACGCCGCGTTTGTGAGGAACATCACCAGGCGATCCACGCCGATGCCGAGGCCTGCCGTGGGCGGCATGCCGTACTCCAGCGCACGGATGTAGTCGGCATCGAAGTGCATGGCTTCGTCATCACCCGAATCCTTGCGTGCCACCTGCGCGCGGAAGCGCTCGGCCTGGTCCTCGGGATCGTTGAGCTCGGAGAAGCCGTTGGCCAGCTCGCGCCCCCCGATGAAGAACTCGAAGCGGTCGGTGAGGAACGGATCCTGGTCGTTGGCGCGCGACAGCGGCGAGACTTCCGCCGGATACGCGCAGACGAAGGTGGGATCCATGAGCGTGTGCTCGCCCGTCGCCTCGAAAATCTCCATCTGCAGGCGGCCGGCGCCGTCGCTGTCCTTGAACGGGATGTGCAGCGTCTCGCACAGGCCGCGCAGGTACGCCACGTCGCGCAGCCGCGCGCGATCGCAGCCCGGGTTGTGCTCGAGCACCATCTGCTCGACGGTGACGCGCCGGAACGGCTGGTTGAGGTCGTAGGCGCGCCCCTGGTATTCGAGCTGGCGCGTGCCCAGCAGCGAATCGCACAGCCCGTGCATGAGCTGCTCGACCAGCTCCATCAGCTCGCGATGGTCGGCATAGGCCCAGTACAACTCCAGCATGGTGAACTCGGGGTTGTGCCGCGTCGACAGGCCCTCGTTGCGGAAGTTGCGGTTGATCTCGTACACGCGCTCGAAACCACCCACGATCAGGCGCTTGAGGTACAGCTCGGGCGCGATGCGCAGGTACATCTGCAGGTCGAGCGCGTTGTGGTGGGTGATGAAAGGCCTGGCCGCCGCGCCGCCCGGGATGGGCTGCATCATCGGCGTCTCCACTTCGGTGAAATCCAGCGCGTTCAGGAAATCGCGCAGGTAGTTGATGATGCGGGTGCGCTGCCGGAACACCGCGCGGCTGTCCTCGTTGACGATCAGGTCGACGTAACGCAGCCGATAGCGCGCCTCGGTGTCGGTCATGCCGTGCCACTTGTCGGGCAGCGGCCGCAGCGACTTGGTCAGCAGCCGCAGCTGTTCCACGCGCACCGACAGCTCGCCGGTTTTGGTCTTGAACAGCGGCCCCGCGGCGCCCACGATGTCGCCGACGTCCCAGCCCTTGAACGCTTGGTAGCTCTCGCCCAGGGCTGCGCCCTGCAGGAACAGTTGCAGCTGACCGGTGCGATCGGCGATCTTGGCGAAGCTCGCCTTCCCCATGATGCGCTTGAACATCATGCGGCCGGCGACGTGCACGCGCACCGGATTGGACTCGAGCGCCTCGTTGTCGAGGGCGCCGTAGGCACTCTGCAGTTCGGCCGCGAGCGCGTCGCGCCGGAAGTCGTTGGGGAACGCCTGGCCCTGGTAGCGCAGCGCGGCGAGCTTCAGGCGCCGCTGCGCGATCAGCTGGTTCTCGTCCAGCCCGGGCCCGCCGGAGTTGTCGTTTTCGCTCACAGTCCCGCCTTCAGGCTCGCTTCCATGAATTGATCGAGGTCGCCATCGAGCACGGCCGTGGTGTTGCCCACCTCCACGCCGGTGCGCAGGTCCTTGATGCGCGACTGGTCGAGCACATAGGAACGGATCTGGTTGCCCCAGCTCACGTCGCTCTTGGTCTCCTCGAGCACCTTGGCCGCCGCGTTGCGCTTGTTCACTTCCAGCTCGTACAGCTTGGCCTTGAGCATCTTCATCGCGGTGGCGCGGTTCTTGTGCTGGCTGCGCTCGTTCTGGCAGGCCACGACGATCCCGGACGGCAGATGGCGGATGCGCACCGCCGATTCGGTCTTGTTCACGTGCTGGCCGCCCGCGCCGCTGGAGCGGTAGACATCCATCTCGAGGTCGGCCGGGTTGATCTCCACGCTGATGTCGTCGTCGATTTCCGGCGACACGAACACCGAGGCGAACGAGGTGTGGCGACGGTTGCCGGAATCGAACGGCGACTTGCGCACCAGGCGGTGCACGCCGATCTCGGTGCGCAGCCAGCCGTAGGCGTAGTCGCCACGCACTTCGATCGACACCGATTTCATGCCCGCGACTTCCCCCGGGTTGGAGTCCATGACTTCGGTCTGGAAGCCGCGCGTGGCGGCCCATTTCAGGTACATGCGCATCAGCATCTGCGCCCAGTCCTGCGCCTCGGTGCCGCCGGCGCCGGCCTGGATGTCGAGGAAGGCGTTGTGCGAGTCCATCTCGCCGCTGAACATGCGCTTGAATTCGAGCGTGCGCACGCCCGCCTCGAGTCTGCGGCTGTCGGCTTCGATCTCGGCCGCGGTGGCTGCATCGTTCTCGCTTTCGGCCAGTTCGAGCAGCTCGGCCGCATCGCGGATGCCGCCCAGGTTGCCGTCCATCTGGCCGAGCTCGCTGCTTAAGCGCGCGCGTTCCTTGCCCAGTTCCTGGGCGCGCTCGGGCTGGTTCCAGATGGCCGGGTCTTCGAGCTCGAGGTTGACCTCCTCGAGCCGCTCTTTCTTGCCGTCGTAGTCAAAGAAACCCCCTCAAGGAAACGACGCGTTCCTCGAGATCTTTAAGTGTGCGCTTGAGCTGGGAGACTTCCATCCTCCCATGGTAACAAATGTTCGACCACCAGCTGCAGCCGGCGTACGTCCTGGTAGTCGTTGGTGCCGAGCCGGTAGACGAGGCGGATGCGGCCCCGCGGCAGCGGCGCGGGCGCCGCCGGATCCACGCAATTGAAGGCGATGGCGTCGAAACTGCCGCGGCCTTCGGGCGCCCGCACCTGCAGCTTCAAGTGCCGCTCGCCCACGATGCGCGCGCCCTGCACCTCGAACACGCCATCGAACAGCGGCTCGGGGAACGCCGCGCCCCACGGGCCGCCAGCCCGCAGCGCTTCGGCGGTGGGCAGGCCGAGCTCGGCTTCACTGAGCTCGCCATCGGTGTGCAGTTCGTCCGGCGATGCCGAATCCGCCAGCACCCGTCGCACCTCGCGATCGAAGGCGCGCGCGAAATCGTCCAGCTTCGCGCGCGCCAGGCTCAGTCCGGCCGCCAGCGCGTGGCCGCCGAATTTCTGCATCAGCGCGGGATCGTGCGCCGCCATGCTGTCGAACACATCGCGGATGTGCACGCCCGCCACCGATCGCGCCGAGCCGCGCAGCGTGTGCTCGTCCACCTGTGCGAACGCCACCACCGGGCGGCGCAACGCCTCCTTGATGCGGCTGGCCACCAGTCCCACCACGCCCTGGTGCCAGCTCGGATGAAACAGCGTGATGCCGGCGCGGCGCTCTTCCAGCGTGGCAGCGCGCAGCACGCGCACCGCGGCCAGCGCCTCCTGCTGCATGCGCGCCTCGATCTCGCGGCGCTCCCTGTTCAGCGCGTCGAGCTGCTGCGCCAGCGCGCGCGCCTCGGCGGCGTCGGCGCTCAACAGGCAGCGGATGCCGATCGCCATGTCGGTGAGGCGTCCGGCGGCATTGAGCCGCGGCGCCACGGCGAAGCCCAGGTCGCTGGCCGTGATCGTGGCCGGCGTGCGCTTGGCGATCCCGAGCAGGGCGGTGATACCCGGCGCACAGCGCCCCGCCTGGATGCGCGCCAGGCCCTGCGCCACGAGGATGCGGTTGTTGCCGTCCAGCGGCACGACGTCCGCCACGGTGCCCAGCGCCACGAGATCCAGCAGGTCGGTGGCGGCCGGCGCGCCCGGCGGCAACAGGCCGAGCTGTTCCAGCCGCCGGCGCAACGCCACCATGACATAGAACGCGACACCCACGCCCGCGAGCGCGCTGCTCGCGAAACCGTTGCCCGGCACGTTCGGGTTCACGATCACCTGCGCGGCCGGCAGCCCGGCGCCGGGCAGGTGGTGATCGGTGACCAGCACTTCGATGCCAAGCTCGCGCGCCGCCGCCACACCCGCGACACTGGAGATGCCGTTGTCGACCGTGACGATCAGGGAGGGAGCCCGCGCGCCCGCCAGCGCCACGATCTCGGGCGTCAGCCCGTAGCCGTACTCGAAGCGGTTCGGCACCAGGAAGTCGACGTCGGCGAAACCCCAGCCGCGCAGCGCGCGCAGCATCAGCGCGGTGCTGGTGGCGCCATCGGCGTCGAAGTCGCCAATCACCAGCACGCTGCGCGCGCGATGCTGCAGCAGCAGTTCGGCGGCCGCCGCCACGCCGCCCAGCGTGCCGACCGGCAGCAGGCGTCGCATCGACAGGTCGAGCTGCTCCGCGCGCTCGACGCCGCGCGCGCGATACACCCGGCGCAGCACCGGATGCAGCGCCGGATCGAGGACATCCGCGCCATCGCCGTGCGCGCGCCTGACGATGACGAGACTCAAGCCAGCAGCTCCCACCACGCCCGCTCGCCGCGCCACCAGCGCCAGCCGCGGCGGCGCGTGAGCGCGAAGCCGCGCCTGCCCAGGATCAGTCGCAGGCCGTCGATCCGGCCCGCGTCGAGCGCGACCAGCGCCGGCGCCAGCCACGCGCGCTCGATCGTGCCCAGGTCGGTGGGGCCCGCCTCGGGCACCGTGGGCAGCAGCACGATGGCGTCGGCCTCCAGCGGTCCCAGGGTCGCGAAATCCGCCGGCAGCGGCAGCGGCGCGCCACCGCCGCTTTGCCAGAGACCACGCGCGAACAGATCGCTGCCGTACAACCGCGGCAGGGCGCGCGCCTGCACCGGCGCCGGACGACCCCCGCCCCACAGCCACAACGCGCTCACCGGCAACTGCCCGCGCGCGGCGCGTTGTTCGTTGACCGGGTGGACGTGCAGCCACATTTCCATTTCCGCGGCGAGCCGCCGCAGCCACGCAGCCGCCGGGCCGGTGGGCATGCCGGCGGACGGCACCCGACCCAGGAACCGCGCCGGATCCGCGGTGGATGGCAGCGGATCTGCAGTGGGCGCCGTCAGCAGCAGCTCGCGCTCGCCGAACGAGCCGAGGGCGAGCGAACTGCCGGCGAACTGCTGCGTGAAGTCGGCGACCAGCGCCTGCCGTTCCGGTTCCGACAGGGTCAACACGCCGGCGGGATGCAGCCGCACCGTGTCGAGGCCGGCGACGTAGTGCACCGGCGTGGCCAGCCACGCCGTGGGCGCAGCCAGCGTTTGCGGGCTGAGCTGGGCGGCCACCGCGCCGGCCGCCAGCGCCGGCGACAACCCGACGTGCTGCAGCAGCCATTCGCGCCAGTCCTGGTTCGACGTGTCGCGCCGCGCATGGCGCAGGGCCTGCTCCAGCACGGCGTGGCGCGCGAGCCGCGCGCGGTCGGCGGCGGAGGCTTCCTCGGGCGGGTGGAAATCACGCAGAATGAGTGTCAGCCAGGTCACGCTGCTAGCTTAACGTCCATGAAGCTCACACTCGACTCCGATCCCGCGATCAACACCGTGCGGCGTTACTCCGCCACCGAGGTGGTGATCGGCGCGCGGACGCTGAGCGCGCCGTGCATCGTGAGCGCCTCGACGCTCATCGCCGACTGGACCGTGAGCGATGTGGCGGGGATGACGGCCGACCAGCTCGCGCCCCTGCTGGCCCTCAAGCCGCAGATCGTGCTGCTCGGCAGCGCCCAGGGCACTCGCCCCGCACCGGCCGCGCTGCGCCGCGCGTGCGCGGCGCGCGGAATCGCGCTGGAAACGATGGACCTGGGAGCGGCCTGCCGCACTTACAACGTGCTGGCCAGCGAATCGCGACCCGTGGTCGCGGGGTTGATCTTCCGGGGAGCAGCCGCTTCGCAAGAGGACACAGAGATCGGGAAACCTGCCTTGACCGACTCACCCGCCCAAAGCTGACAAATTTGAGCAGGTTAGTGCGATAGATTCTTATTTTTCTTGGAAATTTTTGCTTTTGGTGAACGCCTGGCCGATTCCCGTCCTGTCCCTGTGTCCTCTTGCGGAGCGCCTGCTCCAGCCAGAATGTCTGTCATTGGCGACAGATTCGGGACGATCCTAGCTCAGCTCGTGCCACCTAGCAATGGGACGAAGGAAACTGGCCCAAGCAGTTGTTTTTCCACATTGTCTGTATGGCGAACGAACTTCATGAGCTGTTGCTGGCCTTCCGGGCCGGCAGGCACGATCAGGCGACCACCGACGGCCAGCTGCGCGATCAACGCCTGCGGGACTGTCAGGGCCGCGGCCGCGACCAGGATGCCATCGAACGGCCCCTTGTTTTTCCACCCGTTGATGCCGTCGCCGTGCTTGAGCTTCACGTTGCGGATGCCGAGTTCCTTGAGCCGGCCTTTGGCGCGCTGGTAGAGTCCTTCGATGCGCTCCACCGACCAGATGCGACCCACCAGCGGCGCCAGCACGGCGGTCTGGTAGCCGCAGCCGGTCCCCACCTCGAGCACGTTTTCCAGCGGCCCGTCCTCCAGCAGCGCCTCCGTCATGCGCGCCACGATGTAAGGCTGCGAAATGGTCTGGCCGAATCCGATTGGCAACGCGGTGTCCTCGTAGGCGCGGCTGGCCAGCGCCTCGTCGACGAAGATGTGCCGCGGCAGGTTGCGCATGCGGTCGAGCACGTGGAGGTTGCGGATGCCCTGGTCGCCCAGCCGCTGCACCAGGCGATCGCGGGTGCGCGCCGAGGTCATGCCGATTCCCGCCATCCGGTTGTCGGAGGCCATCAGCGACGCCCCGGCGCGGACTGCGTCGCGCCAAGCCACTGCCGCAACGAAGGCAGGCTCGCATGGCGCGTGAGGTCCACCGACAGCGGCGTCACCGACACCCACCCCAGGGCGATGGCCTCGAAATCGGTGCCCTCGCCTGCGTCGGCGCTGGCGCCGGCCGGACCCACCCAGTAGACCGTATTGCCCTTGGGATCCCGCGCCGGTATCACGGCTTCGGAAGCATGCCGCGCACCCAGCCGCGTGGCGCGAAAGCCGCCGAGCTGCGCGTACGGCAAATCGGGCACGTTGACGTTGAGGATCAGTCCCTGGCCCAGCGGCTGCGCCTGCAGCCCGGCGACCAGCTCGACGGCGACGCGCGCCGCGCTGTCGAAGTGCCGCCCGCTGCCGGACTGCGTGCACAACGACACCGCCAGCGTCGGCAGGCCCAGGAAGCGGCCCTCGATGGCGGCCGCGACGGTGCCCGAATACAGCGTATCGTCGCCCAGGTTCGCGCCATCGTTGACGCCCGACACCACCATGTCGAAACGCTGCGGCAGCAGGCCGGAAAGCGCCATGTGCACGCAGTCGGTGGGCGTGCCGCCCAGCACCACGTGCAGGCCGGGCTCGGCCTCGTGCACGCGCAACGGCACGTCGAGGGTCAGGGAATTGCTGGCACCCGAGCGGTTGCGGTCCGGCGCGACCACGGTGACCTCGGCGAGCCGGGCCAGCGCCTCGCGCAGGCGCTGGATGCCTTCGGCGCGGTAGCCATCGTCGTTGCTGACCAGGATCCGAAGCGTCACGTGTAAGCAGGTTCCCGCGGAAAAGGCGCGCCAATATACTGCATGCACCCGCTGCGCAGGAATGGAAAGCAGGCCCCGAAACCGTGGACGCCGAGGACGAAGACGAGGTTGCACTGTTTCGCAGCGCGATGCGTGGCGTGCGGCCGTTGCGGGGTGGGAAACGCCGCGCGCCGGCCGGCGCCCACGCGCGGACGGCGCGCTCGCCCGGCGCGCCGCGCGCCGCACCGCCTGCTCCACGGGCCCGCTTTGCACGCGCCGAGCGGCAGGCCGTGCTGCGCGAAAGCCTGCAGGCGCCGGGACCACTGGTCGAAACGCAGCCGCTGGATGAGCTCAACTACCGCCGTCCCGGCGTGCCGGACACGGTGATCCGCCGCCTGAAGCGCGGCGAATACCGCATCGAGGCCGAACTCGACCTGCACGGCCTCAACGGCACGCAGGCCGCGGAACAGCTCGGCGCGTTCCTGGCCTATGCGGTGCATCGCCAGCTGCGCTGCCTGCGCGTGATCCACGGCAAAGGCATGCGCTCGGGTCCGGGCGGGCCGGTGCTCAAGCAGACCGTCAACACGCTGCTGCGACGCGCCGGCCCCGTGCTGTGCTTCGCCTCGGCGCATCCCAGGGAAGGCGGCACCGGCGCGACGCTGGTGCTGCTGGGGCGCGCCTCGGGCTAGCGCCGGCGCGCGACGAGGCGGCTGGCCCAGGCCGCGAGCCGGCCCCAGGGCGGCCCCAGCTTCTCCAGCAGGTTGATCCGGCCCACGGCATGCACCGCGCGCGCGTGGCTGAAGCGCAGGAACCCATCGCGGCCGTGGTAGGCGCCCATGCCGCTGGCGCCCACGCCGCCGAACGGCAGGTTGTCCTGCGCGATGTGCAGCAGCGTGCCGTTGAGCGTGACGCCGCCCGAGATCGCGCCGGCCAGCACGCGCTCGCGCGTGTGGCGCTCGTGCGTGAAGCAGTACAGGCTCAGCGGACGCGCGCGCGCGTTCACGAACGCCAGCGCCCCATCGAGCGTGTCGTAGGCCACGATCGGCAGGATGGGGCCGAAGATCTCCTCGGTCATGAGCAGGTTGTCCGCGGGCACGTCGAGCACCACCGTCGGAGCGAGCTTGCCCGCCCGCGCCGCGTCCGGATGGGTGAGCACGCGCGCGCCAGCCGCACGCGCGGCCGCCAGCGCGTCGACCAGGCGCTGCTGGTGCGCGGGCGTGATCTGGTTCGTGTAGTCGGCATTGTCCTGGATCGTCGGGTAGCAGCGCTGCGCGGCGGCCAGCACGGCGTGCGCCAGCGGGTCGGCGCGCGCGCGATCCACCAGCACGTAGTCCGGCGCGATGCAGGTCTGCCCCGCGTTCAGGAACTTGCCGAACGCGATCGAGCGCGCCGCGGCCTCGAGGGGATAATCGGCGCCCACCAGCGCGGGCGACTTGCCGCCCAGTTCGAGCGTGACCGGCGTGAGGTTCGCCGCCGCGGCCTGCATCACCTGGCGCCCGACGCGCGTCGAGCCGGTGAACACCAGGTGATCGAACGGCAGGCTGGCGAAGGCCTGCGCCATCTCGACCCCGCCCTCCACCACCGCCACTTCGGCGCCGTCGAAACAGCCGGCCATGAGGCTCGCCAGCAGGCTGGCGTAGCGTGGCGTGAGCTCCGAGGGCTTGAGCAGCACGCGGTTGCCGGCGGCCAGCGCATCGATCAGCGGCGAGAGCGTCAGCAGCAGCGGGTAATTCCACGGCGCGAGGATGCCCACCACGCCCAGCGGCTCATGCCGCACCCACGAGCGCGCCGGCAGGAACAGCAGATCGACGCTGCGCCGTTCCGGCCGCGCCCACGCCGCCAGGTGGCGCCGCGTGTTGCGGATCGAATTGAGCACCGGCAGCACTTCCAGCAGCCTGGTCTCGGCCACCGACCGCCCGCCGAAATCCGCCGCGATCGCGGCGGCGATGGCCGCTTCGTTGTCCAGCACCAATTGCCTGAGTTTCAGCAACGCCGCCTGGCGGGCGGCGAGCGTGGGCGCCGGCTGCGCGCGGGAAGCCCGCCGCTGGCGTTCGAACAGCGCGCTCAGTCCGTCGGAGGTCACGGCGCGGCGGGCCGCCGCATTTTCACCACCGCCAGCGTGATGCGCGCGACGCAGACCAGCTGCCCGCGTCCGTTCACGATCTCGATGCCCCACACCTGGCTGGTCGCGCCGATGTGGAACGGACGCGCCGTGCCGGTCACGAGCTCGCCTTCGTGCGCCGAGCGCAGGTGATTGGCGTTGATCTCCTGCCCCACGCACACCGAACCGCGATCGGCCAGCACGGCGTTCGCCGCGACACTGCCCAGGGTTTCCGCCAGCGCCACCGACGCGCCGCCGTGCAGCAGCCGCAGCGGCTGGCAGGTGCGGTGGTCGACCGGCAGCGTGCCCCGCAGGAAGTCCGCGCCCAGTTCGGTGAACTGCATGCCAAGATGCTCGGCCATGGTGTTGCGGCCGAGCGCGATCAGCGTGTCGAGGTCAAGCTTCTCAGGCCAGATGCGGTTCACGACGGATCCTCCAGTGGCTGCTGGCGTACACCACCAGCCCGGCCCAGATGAGCGTAAAGCACGCCAGTTTCGTGGTCGAGAGCGGCTCCCTGAACACCAGCACGCCGCACAGGAACTGCAGCGTGGGCGTGCAGTACTGCAGCATGCCCACCGTGCTGTACTCGATGCGCCGCGCGCTGAACGCGAACAGCGCCAGCGGCACGGCGCTGACCGGCCCGGTCAGCAGCAGCAGGGTCCAGATGCCCGCGCTGTGGTGGAACGCGTTGGCGGCGCGCGCCTCCGCCACCACCAGCAGCGCGAGCGCCGCCGGTGCGCCCAGCAGCGTCTCGATGGCGAGGCCCGGCAGCGCGCCCACCGCGACGGTCTTGCGCAGCAGGCCGTAGCAGCTGAAGCTGCCGGCCAGCAGCAGCGCGATCCACGGGACCTGGCCGCTGCTGAGGCCGAGGCACAGCACGCCCAGGGCCGCGAGCGCCACCGCGAACCATTGCCGCGGACCCAGCCGTTCATGCAGCACGGCCACGCCGAGCAGCACGTTCACCAGCGGGTTGATGAAGTAGCCGAGGCTGGCGTTGACCACCTGACCGTGGCCCACGGCCCACACGTACAGGCCCCAGTTCACGCCCAGCAGCACGGCGCTGGCGAGCAGGCGCCACGCCACCGCGGGCACGCGCAGGGCCTGCAGCGTCGCGGCGATCTCGCGCCGCCAGCCGAGCACCGCCAGCGTGCACACGCAGCTCATGAGATAGCGCCAGGCGGTGATCTGCAGCGCCGGCACACCGCCGAGCGGCCGCAGGAACAACGGCAGCAATCCCCACCAGGTGAAAGCGATGGCAGCCGCGCCCACGCCGGCGCGCTGCGCGCGCGTCACGATCGTCCCTTGGCCTGCGGATCCACGGCTTCGAAACGGTTCAGCTCGCGGTTCTTGCGCACGGCCGTGGCGTCGAAGATGTGGCCGTTGGCGGCGATGAACACGCCGGGTCCGCGCGACTTGAGCGCGCCGAATGCCAGCCCCAGGTTGAACGGCGCGTCGCTGTCGCTCATGCGCCCCGGCTGCAGCGCGCCGGTGAGTACGATGGTCTTGCCGCCGATGTCCAGCAGCTCGCGTGCGGTCTCCACCATGGTGTCGGTGCCGTGCGTGACCAGCACGCGGCGCGCCGGACTGGCGATGATGGCGGCGCGGATCGCGGCGCGATCGGCCGCGGTCATGTCGAGGCTGTCCTTGCGCAGCAGTTCGACGATGGACACCGGCTCCAGCACCCGCGCGTGTTCGAGGATGCCGCGCACCATGGTGGCGCCGACTTCATAGCCGCCCTTGGCGTCGAAGTACACCTTGTCGATGGTGCCGCCGGTGGTGATGATGCAGATCTCGTCGTTCATGCGGGCGCTTCCGCCCTGATCAGCACCGTGGCCATGCCCGCCAGCCCTTCCTCGCGGCCCACGAATCCGAGGTATTCGGGCGTGGTGGCCTTGAGGTTCACCGCATCCTCGGGCAGTTCGAGCAGCTGCGCGACGTTGTGGCGGATCTCGGCCCTGAATGGCGCAATCCGCGGCAGCTGCGCGAGCAGCGTGAGATCGGCGTTCACCACGCGCCAGCCGCGCCGCGCCAGCAGCGCCAGCGTGGCCCGGACGAAGCGCTCGCTGGACGCGCCCTGCCATTGCGGGTCGCTGTCCGGAAAATGCAGGCCGATGTCGCCCAGGCCCGCGGCGCCCAGCAACGCGTCCACCAGCGCATGCAGCAGCACATCGCCATCGGAGTGCGCCACCACGCCGCGCGCATGCGGCACGCGCACGCCGCCGAGCGCCACGCTGTCGCCCGGCCCGAAGGCATGGATGTCGATGCCGCTGCCGACCCGGACGTCCTGCTGGCTCATGCGTCGCCCGTCCCGCGGGCGGCCAGGATCGCGCGCGCGATGAGCAGATCCTCCGCCGTGGTGATCTTCGGATTGGCATCCTGCGCCGCGACCAGCCTGGCCTGCAAACCCTGCCATTCCATGGCCTGGGCGTCGTCGGTGGGTGAGCGCTGCTGCGCGTGCGCGGCCTCGAGCGCCCGCAGCAGCGGCTGCAGCCGGAACAGCTGCGGCGTCAGGGCGCGCCACAGGCCACTTCGGTCGAGCGTCGCCGCGGCGCGTGGCGCCGCGGCGCCCACCGGGGCCTGCTTGAGCGTATCGGCCAGTGGCGCCGCGAGCAGCGCGCCCACGGGCTCATCGCCGGCGCTCGCCAGCAGCGACTCGAGGTCGCGCGCGCTCAGGCACGGCCGCACGGCATCGTGGACCAGGATCCATTGCGCGGGGTCCGCGCCGGCGGCCAGCAGGGCACGCAGCCCATTGGACACCGAGTGGCTGCGCTCCGCGCCGCCGTCGACGATGCGCACCTTGGCCGGCAGCCGCGCCGCGAGCGTCGCGCGTTGCGGATCATCGCCCGCCAGCACCAGCGCGATCGCGGCGCAGCGGGGGTCGGCCAGGAATGGCTGCAGCGCGGTTGCAAGCACCGAACGACCTTCCATCAACGGCTGGTATTGCTTGGGCGAGCCGAAGCGTCGCCCCGCCCCTGCCGCCGGCATGACCAGGCCGTAGCGCAGCATGGCGCGGACTTAACGCGCAGCCGTGTGCTGCGTGAGGGGCTTGGCGGGTGCCGCCGGCAGGCTCTGCGTGCCGCCGCCGGCCTGGCGCGGGACCACCTGGTAGAAGGTTTCGTTGCCCGCGGTCATGTTGAGGTCGGTGCGCGCGCGCTCTTCCAGCGCCGCATAGCCCTGCTTGAGGTCGCGCACTTCGGCGGCCAGCTGGCGATTGCGCTCGCTGAGCGCTTCATTGGCGGACTGCTGCTGGGCCGCGGCGGCGCGGATGCGCCACAGGTCGGCGACGCCATCGCCGGAGAACCACAGCCGGTACTGCAGCAGCACCAGCACCACCCCCAACGTCACGGCCAGCCATTTCATGGGCGGCCAGCTTATCAGAGCTTGACCGGAAAGGCGTCGCGACCCGCGTAGCGCGCCTTTTTGCCGAGCTGCTCTTCGATGCGCAGCAGCTGGTTGTACTTGGCGACACGATCCGAGCGCGACATGGAGCCGGTCTTGATCTGCGTGGCCGCCGTGGCCACCGCGATGTCCGCGATGGTGGTGTCCTCGGTCTCGCCCGAGCGGTGCGACACCACGGCGGCGTAATGCGCCTGGTCGGCCATGTCGATGGCGGCCAGGGTTTCGGTGAGCGTGCCGATCTGGTTGGGCTTGATGAGGATCGAGTTCGCGATGCCGCGCGCGATGCCCTCGGCGAAGATCTTCGTGTTGGTCACGAACAGGTCGTCGCCCACCAGCTGGTGCTTGCGGCCCAGCTCCTGGGTGAGGTGCGACCAGCCGGCCCAGTCGGCTTCGCTCATGCCATCCTCGATGGTGATGATCGGGTAGCGGGCCGCGAGATCGCCCAGGTAGCGCGTGAACTCCGCGGAGGAGAAGCTGCGGTGCTCGCTCTCGAGCTCGTACTTGCCGTCGCGGAAGAACTCCGAGCTGGCCACGTCGAGGCCCAGGTACACATCCTTGCCGGGCTTGTAGCCGGCCTGCTCGATGGCCTGCAGGATGGTCTGCAGCGCCGCCTCGTTCGAGGGCAGGTCGGGCGCGAAGCCGCCCTCGTCGCCCACCGCGGTGGACAGCCCCTGGTCGCTGAGGATCTTCTTGAGCGTGTGGAAGATCTCCGCGCCGTAGCGCAGCGCCTCGCGCAGCGAGGGCGCGCCCACGGGCAGCACCATGAACTCCTGGATGTCGAGGCTGTTGTTGGCATGCGCACCGCCGTTGATGATGTTCATCATCGGCACGGGCATGACGGCCTCGCGGCCCCTGCGGAGGAAGTGATACAGCGGCTGGCCCGCTTCCTGCGCGGCGGCGTGCGCATTGGCCAGCGAGATCGCCAGCAGCGCATTGGCGCCGAGCTTGCCCTTGGTGTCGGTGCCGTCGAGCTCGATCATCTTCTGGTCGAGCGCGGCCTGGTCGCCGGCCGCCATGCCCAGCAGCGCGGTGCGCAGCACGCCGTTGACGTGCTCGACGGCCTTGAGCACACCCTTGCCCTGGTAGCGCTGCTTGTCGCCATCGCGCAGCTCGACGGCTTCGCGCGTGCCGGTGGAGGCGCCGGACGGCACGGCGGCCCGCCCGGTGCTGCCGGAGGCCAGCGTGACTTCGGCTTCGACCGTGGGATTGCCACGCGAGTCGATGATTTCGCGGCCACGGATGTCGGTGATCTTGCTCATCGGAAGGGCCTCACAGCAGGGATTCTTCGAACGGACGGGACTTGGCGATGCGATCCAGCTCCACCAGCGTCGTCAGCAGCGCTTCCATGCGCGGCAACGGCCACGCGTTGGGGCCGTCCGACAGCGCTGCGGCGGGACGCGGATGGGTTTCCATGAAAATGCCGGCGATGCCAGCGGCGACGGCGGCGCGCGCCAGCACCGGGATGAACTCGCGCTGGCCGCCGGAGCTGCTGCCCTGCCCGCCCGGCAGCTGCACCGAGTGCGTGGCGTCGAACACCACCGGGCAGCCCGTGCCACGCATCACCGACAGCGAGCGCATGTCGCTCACCAGGTTGTTGTAGCCGAAGCTGAAACCGCGCTCGCACACCATGATCTGCTGGTTGCCCGTGGAGCGCGCCTTGTCCACGACGTTCTGCATTTCCCAGGGCGACAGGAACTGGCCCTTCTTGATGTTCACGGGCCGCCCGGCGGAGGCCACGCTGACGATGAAATTGGTCTGGCGGCACAGGAACGCCGGCGTCTGCAGCACGTCGACCACGGCCGCGACCTCGTTCATGGGCGTGTCCTCATGCACGTCGGTGAGCACCGGCACCTTGAATTCGCGCTTCACGCTGTCGAGGATCTTCAGGCCCTGCTCGAGCCCCGGCCCCCGGAAGCTGCTGCGCGAGGAGCGATTGGCCTTGTCGAACGAGGCCTTGAACACGTACGGCACGCCGAGCCGCTGCGTGAGCTCGACCATGTGGCCGGCGACTTCACGCACCAGTTCAGCCGACTCGATGACGCAGGGGCCGGCGATCAGGAACAGGCGCCGGTCGAGCCCGACGTCATGGGCGCCCAGCTGCATCGCCGTCAGGCCTGCACCGCGCGCGGCACCTTGGTGCGCGCCTGCGCCCGCGCGGCCTGCACGAAGCCCGTGAACAGCGGATGGCCGTCGCGCGGCGTCGAGGTGAATTCGGGATGGAACTGGGTCGCCACGAACCACGGATGCTTCGGCAGCTCGATGATCTCCACCAGCTCGTCCGGCGAGAAACCGGAGAACACGAGTCCGGCGCGGCGATAATCATCGAGGTAGCGGTTGTTGAACTCGAAGCGGTGGCGGTGGCGCTCGGCAATGGTGTCGCGACCGTAGATCTGGCGCGCCAGGCTCCCCGCGCCGAGCTGGATCTCCTGCGCGCCGAGCCGCATGGTGCCGCCAAGGTTGGAGGTTTCCGAGCGGGTCTGCACGCCCTGCGCCTGGTCCTGCCACTCGGTGATCAGCGCGATCACGGGATGCTGGGTGAGGCGGTTGAATTCGGTGCTGTGGGCGTCGGCAAACCCCAGCACATTGCGCGCGAACTCGATGGTGGCAAGCTGCATGCCCAGGCAGATGCCGAGGTACGGCACGTTCTTCTCGCGCGCGAAGCGCACCGCCTGGATCTTGCCTTCGATGCCGCGCTCGCCGAAGCCGCCCGGCACCAGGATCGCATCCATGCCTTCGAGGCAGCCCACGCCGGACTTCTCGATCTCGGTGGATTCGATGTAGTGCACCTTGACGCGCGAGCGGGTCTTGAGCCCGGCGTGCATCAGCGCTTCGTTGAGCGAGATGTAGGAGTCGCGGATCTGCACGTACTTGCCGACCATGGCGATGTTCACTTCGGCTTCCGGCTGCTGCTTGGCCCGCACCACGGCGCGCCAGTCGCCCAGATCGGCCTTCGGCACGTCGAGGCGCAGCTTGTCGCAGATGATGTCGTCCAGCGCCTGCTCGTGCAGCAGCAGCGGGATCTGGTAGATGTCGTCGGCGTCCACCGCCGAGATCACGGCGCGCTCCTCGACGTTGGTGAACAGCGCGATCTTGCGCCGCTGCTCTTCGGGCAGCGGATCCTTGCAGCGGCACAGCAGCACGTCGGGCTGGATGCCGATGGAGCGCAGCTCCTTGACCGAATGCTGCGTCGGCTTGGTCTTGATCTCGTGCGAGCCGCCGACGATGGGCACCAGCGTGAGGTGCATGTACACCACGTTGTTGCGGCCCAGCTCCACGCCCATCTGGCGGATGGCTTCCAGGAACGGCAGCGATTCGATGTCGCCCACCGTGCCGCCGATCTCCACCATGCACACGTCCGCATCGCCCGCGCCGAGCTTGATGCTGCGGCGGATCTCGTCGGTGATGTGCGGGATGACCTGCACCGTGGCACCGAGGTAGTCGCCGCGGCGTTCCTTGGCGATCACGCGCTCGTAGATGCGGCCGGTGGTGAAATTGCTGTGGCGGCCGGTGGTGGTGCGCACGAAGCGCTCGTAGTGGCCGAGGTCGAGGTCGGTCTCGGTGCCATCGGCGGTGACGAACACCTCGCCGTGCTGGAACGGGCTCATGGTGCCCGGATCGACGTTGATGTAGGGGTCGAGCTTGACCATCGCCACCTTGAGGCCGCGTGCCTCGAGGATGGCGCCCAGCGACGCCGCGGCGATGCCCTTCCCCAATGAGGAAACGACACCGCCGGTGACAAAAATGAATCGGGTCATCGAGGGAGTCCGCCGGTTTGTGGTGAATGCCGGACCCGAAAATTCAGGCACGGACGACGGGCGGACAGCCTAGCAAAATATGGCCCTGCCCTCAATCGCGGCGGCGCCAGCGGAAGCGTCCCCGCGCCCCGGCGCCGCGGCCGGATTTGACAGCGGGTTGCGCGGCTCGCAGCCGGGGCGCGAGCCAGAGATCGCCGATGGCGATCAGCTCCGCACCGTCGTGGACCAGGGGCACGGACGCCCGCAGGCGTGGCGGTACCCGCAGTTCCTGCAGCAGTTTCTTCAGCGAACCAGTGGTTTGCGAACGGAACCGCACCTCGAGTGTCGCCGGCAAGGCCGACAGCGGGAACTCGCCGTGCGCGTCGCGCCGCAACTGGAGCTCCGCGCCGTCCGCCAGCGCCAGCACCGGCTCGCGACGCCACGACCAGCGACGGCTTGCCAGCGCGCCGGCCTGGTCCGCGCGCGTCGCATCGGCCTGCAGGCTCCCGGCGTGGCGATGCACGAGCACGCCCTGCCAGCGCACCTCGGGTTGTGCATCCGCGCGGGCCGCGAGCAGGGGGCCGGCCAGCTCGTTGAGTCGCGCGGTGTCCGGCATGGGCAGCTGCAGACCCTGCAGCCAGAGGCGCAGCAGCTGACGCCGCAGCGGCATGCCGTGCGCACGCAGCGCGCTCACCCGCAGCCGCCGTCCCTCCCGCGCCCGATCGAGCGCGGGCTGCAGCAGCCCATCCAGCAGCGCCTGCGCTTCGGCGAGATGCGCGGCCGAGCGCGCCAGCGTGCGTACCGCCGCCGGCCAGCGCGCTTCGAGGCGCGGCAGCAGCTCGTGCCGCACGTAGTTGCGATCGAAGCGCGGATCGCTGTTGCTCGGATCCTCGCTCCACGACAGCCCGCGACGTTGCAGGCAGGCACGCAACGCGGCGCGCGGCTGGTCCAGCAGCGGGCGCAGCAGCGTGTGCCCTGCGCGCTCGGCCCGCTGCGGCATCGCGGCGAGACCCGCCAGCCCCGCGCCCCGCATCAGCTGCAGCAGCAGGGTTTCGGCCTGGTCTTCGAGGTGGTGCGCCGTGAGCAGGACTTCGCCGGGCTCGAGCTGGCCGAGGAGCGCCGCGTAGCGCCGCTCGCGGGCGGCTGCCTCCGGCGATTCGCCCCGCCCCGCCCTGGCCGCCACCCGCAGCACCTTGCACGGCACGTCGAGCGCCCGCGCCCGCGCACGGGCCGCGCGCGCCCAGCCCGCGGACTGCGGCTGCAGCTGGTGGTCGATGTGCACGGCGCGCAGCGTGTAACCGCCGCGCTCGCGCGCGGCCGCGAGCAGCGCCAGCAAGGCCGTGGAATCGGCGCCGCCCGAAAACGCCACGCACAGGCGCCGCGCCTGGAGCGGACCGAGCCAGGTCCGCAACCGCACCCGCAGCCAGCGAACGCCGAGGGAGGTCTTGGCAGCACCGCCAGCGCGTGCGCGCCGCGGACTCAACTCATTCCTCGCCTTCGGAGTACACGCCGAACGCAGCCAGGCGTGCTTCACGCTGCGACAGCAAGGTGTCCAGGGGCAGCTTTTCGATGCGCCCGAGGTGCTTCACCAGCCCCGCGCGCAGGGTTTCCGCGCAGGCCAGCGGATCGCGGTGCGCACCGCCCAGCGGCTCGCGCAGCACCTCGTCCACCAGCCCCAGGTCGCTGAGCCGTTCGGCCGTGAGGTTCATGGCCTCGGCCGCCACCTCCTTCTTGTCCGCGCTCTTCCACAGGATGGACGCGCAGCCTTCCGGCGAGATCACGGAATAGGTGCTGTACTGGAGCATCAGCAAGCGATCGCACACGCCGATGGCGAGCGCGCCGCCGGAGCCGCCCTCGCCGATCACCACGCTGATGATGGGCGTGCGCAGGGTGGCCAGCTCGAACAGGTTGCGCGCGATGGCCTCGCTCTGGTTGCGCTCCTCCGAGCCCACGCCCGGATACGCGCCCGGCGTGTCGATGAACGTGACCAGCGGCAGCCCGAAGCGCTCGGCCAGCTTCATGAGCCGCAGCGCCTTGCGATAGCCTTCGGGCTTGGGCATGCCGTAGTTGCGCCGCACCCGCTCCTTGGTGTCGCGGCCCTTCTGGTGCCCGATCACCATCACCGGATTGCCTTCGAGGCGCGCCATGCCGCCCACGATGGCGAGGTCGTCGCCGTACATGCGATCGCCGTGCAGCTCCTGGAAGTCGGTGAAGATGGCGGCGAGGTAATCGAGGGTGTAGGGGCGCTGCGGATGGCGCGCGAGCTGCGTGATCTGCCAGGGAGTCAGGTTCGAGAAGATGGTCTGCGTGAGCTGCCGGCTCTTGGCCTGCAACCGCTTCATCTCGTCGGCGATGTTGAGTTTCGAATCGGCACCCAGGTGGCCAAGTTCTTCGATCTTGGCCTCAAGCTCGGCGATGGGCTGCTCGAATTCGAGGAAACTGACGGCCATGACTTCTCCAGGGAACCGGCGCGCAGGTTACCTTAACTCTCGACCGCAGCGTAGCTGAGCCGTACCCCCTGGGGACCGAACAGGGTCTCGAGGCCCTCCAGCAGTTCACGGGACGGACGCACCCGCCATTGCTCGGCGAACAGCAGCATTGCGCTCGCGCCGGCGCTTTCATAGCGCACCGCCACACCGCATTTGCCGCCGCGCCAGCTGGTCAACAGGGCCTTGAGCCGCTGGCTGAGCTGCAGCGCTTCGCGTCCCTGCGCGCGTGCGGGCCAGCTCAGGATCAGGTTGCGCGCCTGCCGTTCACGCACCGCGTCCAGCGACTGCACCTGGCGCGCATGCAGGCGCCAGGCGTTGCTGAATTCGTCGAAACGCAGCGCCCCTTCGACCTGCACCAGCGCGTCGCTGACCAGCACTTCGCGGTGCTTCTGGTACACCTCGTCGTACAGGCTGACTTCGATGCGGCCGCTGCGGTCGTCGAGCACCACGCTGGTCCGCGGTCCGCGCTTGCGCACTTCGAACACCAGGCCGGCCAGCGTCACGACGCGCGCCTCATGCCAGTTGCGACCGCCTTCCGGCGCGGGCGCCGGCCGCTCGTCGAGGAATTCGGCGATGCGGCCCGAGGCGAACACGCGGAATTCGCGCTCGAAGCTGGCGATCGGATGGCCGGTGAGATACAGGCCGAGCGTCTCGCGCTCGCCGCGCAGCCGCAGCGATTCGTTCCATTCGGGAATCGACGGACCCGCGTGCTTCACCTCGGCCGCCGGCGCGGCCGCGTCGCCGAACAGTTCGTTCTGCCCGGCGCGCTGGCGGTGGGCGCTCTGCTCGCCGCCCGCGAGCGCGCTGCCGAGCCGGTCCATGAGCGTGGCCCGGTTGGGCGCGAGCGCGTCCATGCTGCCCGAGCGGATCAGCGCTTCCAGCGCGCGGCGATTGATCTTGTCCAGGTCGACGCGGCCGCAGAACTCCTCGAGGCTGCGGTACGGCCCATGGCGCTCGCGCTCGGCGGCCAGCTCCTGCACGGCGCCCTCGCCCACGCCCTTGATCGCGCCGAGCCCATAGCGGATGGTGCGCTCGTCCGCCACCGTGAAGGCGTGCACCGAGCTGTTCACGTCCGGCGGCAGGATGTTCAGGCCCAGGCTGCGGCAGTCATCGATCAGCGTCACCACTTTCTCGGTGCGATCCATGTCGGCCGAGAGCACCGCGGCCATGAACGCGGCCGGATAGTGCGCCTTGAGGTAGGCCGTCTGGTAGCTGAGCAGGGCGTAGGCGGCGGAGTGCGACTTGTTGAAGCCGTAGCCCGCGAACTTCTCCATGAGATCGAAGATGTGCGCGGCCTGGCCTTCCGGCACGCCGCGCGCCTTGGCGCCGTCGACGAACGTGCCCCGCTGCTGCGCCATCTCCTCGGCCTTCTTCTTGCCCATCGCGCGGCGCAGCAGGTCGGCGCCACCGAGCGTGTAGCCGGCCAGCACCTGCGCGATCTGCATCACCTGCTCCTGGTAGAGGATCACGCCGTACGTGGGTTCGAGCGCGGGCTTCAGGTCCGGATGCAGATAGTCGATGACCTGGCCGGTGCGGTCATGCTTGCGCGCGATGAAGTCGTCGACCATGCCCGACTGCAGCGGCCCGGGTCGAAACAGCGCGACCAGCGCGATGATGTCCTCGAACCTGTCGGGCTGCAGCCTCCGGATCAGGTCCTTCATGCCGCGCGACTCGAGCTGGAACACCGCCGTGGTATTGCAGGCCTTGAGCAGCTCGAACGTGGGCACGTCGTCCATGGGCAGGTCGGCCAGCGCCAGCGCCGGCTCGCCGCGGGCGGCGCGCGCCGCATTGATGTTGCGCACCGCCCAGTCCAGCACCGTGAGCGTGCGCAGGCCGAGGAAGTCGAACTTCACCAGGCCCGAGGCCTCGACGTCGTCCTTGTCGAACTGCGTGATGGGCGTGCCGCCGGGTTCGCAGTACAGCGGCGTGAAATCGGTGAGCACCGAGGGTGCGATCACCACGCCACCCGCGTGCTTGCCGGCGTTGCGCGTGAGATCCTCGAGCGAGCGCGCCAGCTCGATCAGATCGTGCACTTCCTCGTCGCTGTCGTAGAGCCGCTTGAGTTCGGGCTCCTTGGCCAGCGCCTTCTCGAGTGTCATCTCCAGCTCGAACGGCACCAGCTTGGCGATCTTGTCCACCATGCCGTACGGGTGGCCCAGCACGCGGCCCACGTCGCGCACCACCGCCTTCGCGGCCATGGTGCCGTAGGTGATGATCTGCGACACGCGGTCGCGGCCGAATTTCTGCGCCACGTACTCGATGACGCGGTCACGGCCGACCATGCAGAAGTCGACGTCGAAGTCGGGCATGGACACGCGCTCGGGATTGAGGAAGCGCTCGAACAGCAGGTCGTAGCGCAGCGGATCGATGTCGGTGATGCCCAGGCAGTAGGCCACCAGCGAGCCGGCGCCCGAGCCGCGGCCCGGGCCCACGGGCACGCCGTTGTGCCTGGCCCAGTCGATGAAATCGGCCACGATCAGGAAGTAGCCCGCGAAACCCATGGCGCAGATCACGTCCAGCTCGGTGGCGAGCCGCGCTTCGTAGGTGGAGCGCTGCGCGGCCATGGTGGCGTTGGCCGCGCTGCGGTGGGCCAGCCCGAGCGCGGACTGCGCGCGCAGGAAGCCGTCCGGCGTCTCGCCCGGTGGCACCGGGTAGTTGGGCAAGCGCGCTTCGCCCAGGCTCAGCCTCAGGCTGCAGCGCCGGGCGATGGCCACGCTGTTGGCCAGCGCCTCGGGCAGATCGGCGAACAGCTCGCGCATCTCCTCCGGCGTGCGCAGGTACTGCTGGCGGGTATAGCGGCGCGGCCGCGCGGGATCGGCCAGCAGGCTGCGCTCGTAGATGCACACCCGCGCTTCGTGCGCGTCGAAGTCCTCGGGCGCGAGGAAGCGCACGTCGTTGGTGGCCACCAGCGGCACACCGCGCCGCGCCGCGAGCGGCACCAGCGCCGCCAGGTATTCGCTCTCGCCGCTGCGGCCGACGCGCTGCACTTCGAGGTAGTAGCGGTCGCCGAACAACGCGAGCCAGCCATCGAGCGCGGCCTCGGCCTGCGCGATCCGGCCCATCTGCAGGCAGCGACCGATATCGCCCTGCTCCGCACCCGACAGCGCGATCAGCCCGGCCGTGGACTGTGGCGTCAGCCAGTCGCGCTCCACCAGCGGCTCGCCGCGCTGCTGGCCTTCCAGGTAGCAGCGGCTCACCAGCCGCGTCAGGTTGCGGTAGCCCGCGAGGTTCTGCGCCAGCAAGGTGAGGCGCGCCGGTGCGGACTTGTCATCGGGCGCGGCGAGCTTCAGATCGCAACCCACGATGGGCTGCACGCCGCTGTCCAGCGCCTTGCGATAGAACTTCACCATCGCGAACAGGTTGTTCTGGTCCGTGACGGCGACCGCAGGCATGCCCGCCGCCGCCACGGCCTTCACCAGCGGCTCGATGCGGACCACGCTGTCGACCAGCGAGTACTCCGTGTGCAATCGCAGGTGGACGAAGGTGTGGGCGGCGCTCATGGGAGCCGCGATTTTACCGGGGCGAAGCTCTGGCGATGAATTTCCGTGGGACCGAGGGTGGCCAGCGCCGCCAGGTGCACTGCCGTGGCGTACCCCTGGTGGTGCGAAAACCCGTAACCCGGGTAGAGGGCATCGAGCTGCCGCATCAACGCGTCGCGGTGCGTCTTGGCGAGGATGGAGGCCGCGCTGATGGCGGGGACGAGGCAGTCGCCCCGCACCACCGTCTTGATGTCACATTCTGGAAAGATATCAGAGAGTTGTGGTGCTTTATTACCGTCGATCATGATCTTCACGGGCGTGCCGCCCAGCGCCTGCAATGCACGCCGCATGGCGAGCAGCGACGCCTGCAGGATGTTGAGCGCGTCGATTTCGGCCACCGTGGCCTCGCCCACCGCCCAGTGCAGGGCACGGGCCCGGATCCGGACCGCGAGCCGCTCGCGCTGCCCCGGCGTGAGCTGCTTGGAATCCCTGAGGCCGCGGATGGGCCGGGCGGCGGGGTCCAGGATCACCGCGGCGGCCACCACCGGACCCGCCAGGGGGCCACGGCCGGCCTCGTCCACGCCTGCCATGAGCACCCTCATGTGGCACTCCCGCGCGCACGCTGCGCCAGCAGGCGGCTGATGGCCGCGGCCGCGAGTCCGGCGCCGCCGGTCCGCAATTGCTGGTGGATTGCCGCGAACCGCTGGCGCAGCAGCGCGCAACGCCCGGGCGCCGCCAGCCAGTCCCGCAGCGCCGCGCCGAGCGTCGCAGGCTGCGCCTGCTCCTGGAAGAATTCGGGCACGAGCCGCTCGCCCGCGAGCAGATTGGGCAGCGAAAAGTTCTGCAGCCGCACCAGCCGCAGCGTGCGCAGCAGCCAGGCCGTCAGCGGCGAAAGGCGATACGCCACCACCAGCGGCGTGCCGCACAACAGCGCTTCCAGCGTGGCCGTGCCCGACGCCACCAGTGCGACGTCCGCCGCGGCCAGCGCTTCGCGCGCGTGGCCCGGCACGATGCGCAGCGACAGCGGCGCGGTGGCGGACGGGCCGCGGCCCGCTGACGGAGCTGCCGCTCCGCCAAGCACCTGCCACTGCGCTTCGAACCGGGCCTGCACGCGCGCATTGGCCATCGGCGCGACGAAGTTCAGCCCCGGTTCGCGCTCCGCCAGCCAGCGCGCCGCGCCGAGGAAATCCGCGCCGAGGCTCTGCACTTCGGCGCGCCGGCTGCCCGGCAGCAGCGCCACGACTTTGCCGGACGCGGGCAGCCCCAGCGCCGCGCGCGCCGCAACCCGATCACTCTGCAACGGAATCTGGTCGGCGAATGGATGACCCACGAACTCCGCGTGCACCGCGTGCTCGCGGTAGAACCCGGGTTCGAAGGGCAGCAGGCACAGCACCAGGTCGCAATCGCGCGCGATGCTGCGCACGCGGCCCTGCCGCCAGGCCCACACCTGCGGGCTGACGTACTGCACGGTCGCGAGTCCCCGCGCCTTGAAACGCCGCGCCAGACTGAGGTTGAATTCGGCCGCGTCGATGCCGACGAACACGTCGGGGCGGGCCGCCAGGATGTCCCGCACCAGCCGGCGTCGCAGCCGCAGCAGCCGCGGCAGGTGGCGCAGCACCTCCACCAGGCCCATCAGCGACAGCTCGTCGATGTCGCCCAGCGAGCGGCAGCCGGCGGCGCGCATCTGCGGCCCGGTCATGCCGATGAATTCCGCGTCGGGATGCAGCGCGCGCAGGGCTCCGATCAGGGCCGCTGCCAGGCCATCTCCGGACTGCTCACCCGCGACCAGCGCGATGCGCATGCAGCCTTCAGCGGATCAGGCTGCGGCCGGAGCTGGCGATGAAATCCAGCAGCTGCCGGATCTCCGGCGCATCGGGCGCCAGCGCCTGCAACTGCGTGACGGCGTCCGCCAGCAGCAGATCGCTGCGGTACAGGATGCGATAGGCCTGCTTCAGGCGCTGGATCTGCTCGGGCGTGAAACCGCGGCGCTTGAGCCCCTCGCTGTTGATGGAGTGCGGCACCGCCGGCTGGCCCACCGCCATCACGAACGGCGGCACGTCGCGCGTCACGCCGGTATTGTTGGCGATGAAGGCGTGCGCGCCGATCTTGCAGAACTGGTGCACGCCGGAATAGCCGCCGAGGATGGCCCAGTCGCCGAGCTGCACGTGACCGCCGAGCGTGCAGTAGTTGGCCATGACCACCTGGCTGCCGACGATGCAGTCGTGCGCCACGTGCGTGTAGGCCATGAACAGGTTGTCGCTGCCGATGCGGGTGACGCCCTGGTCCTGGACCGTGCCGCGATTGACGGTGCAGCACTCGCGGAAGATGTTGCGATCGCCGATCTCGAGGCGCGTCGGCTCGCCGGCGTATTTCTTGTCCTGCGGCGCGTCGCCGATCGAGGCGAACTGCAGCACCTTGTTGCCGCTGCCCAGCGTGGTGCGCCCGGTGATCACGGCGTGCGAGGCGATCGCGCAGCCCGCGCCGATCACCACTTCGGGGCCGATGACGCTGAACGGCCCCACCGAAACGCCCGGTCCCAACTGCGCGCCGGACGCGATGGCCGCCCGAGGATCGATCACGATGCAATCCCGGGCGGCTTGCCCGCCGGCGCCGTCGCGCCACCCGCCGACTTCTTCGCCGACGCGTTGCCGATGTCGGGCGCCAGCATGAGCTCGGCGTGGCAGGCTTCCACGTCATCGACGTAGGCCGCCGTGGACAGGCGCCAGATGCCCTTGAGGTTGCGCTCGAGCTGCGCGGTGAGGATGAGCTGGTCGCCCGGCTCCACCGGCCGCCGGAACCGCGCCTTGTCGATGCCGGCGAAGTAGAAGCGCGTGTCCTGGTCCGGCACCACGCCCGCGGTCAGGAACGCCAGGATGCCGGCGGTCTGCGCCAGCGCCTCGATGATGAGCACGCCCGGCATCACGGGCCGGTGCGGGAAATGGCCGGTGAAGAACGGCTCGTTGAAGGTGACGTTCTTGAGCGCCTTGATGTTCTGGCCGCGGTTGCACTCCAGCACCCGATCCACCAGCAGGAACGGGTAGCGGTGCGGCAGGTGCCGCATGATGCCGTGGATGTCCATGGAATTGCTGTCAGTCATCGCTGGCTTCCTGATCTGCGGTGGACTCGACGCCGAGTTTCTTTTCCAGCTTCTGCACGCGGCTGTTGAGGACGTCGAGCCGCTTGAAGCGTCCGGCGAGCCGGCGCCAGCGGCGCGTGGGTTCCAGCGACAGCGCGCCCGAGTACATGCCCGGCTCGGTGATGGAATGCGTCACCATTGTAAATCCGGTGATCACCACGTCGTCACAGATTTCGATGTGCCCGGCCACGCCCACCATGCCCGCCATCACGCAGCGCGCGCCGATGCGCGTGCTGCCGGAGATGCCGCTGCAGGCCGCCATCACCGTGTGCGCGCCGATGTGCACGTTATGGGCGATCTGGATCTGGTTGTCCAGCTTGACGCCCTCCTCCAGCACGGTGTCCTCGATGGCGCCGCGATCGATGGTGGTGTTGGCGCCGACCTCGACGTCGGGACCGATGCGCACCGACCCCACCTGCGGCACCTTGACCCACGCGCGATTCTCGTTGGCGAAGCCGAAGCCGTCGGCGCCGATCACCGCACCCGGCTGGATGATGCTGCGCGCGCCGATCCGCACCCGCGGGCCGAGCGTGACGTGCGCGATGAGGCGGCAACCCTGCGCCAGTTCCACGCCATCAGCGAGCACGCAGCCGCTGCCGACATACACGCCGGGCCCGATCCGGCACTGCGGCCCGATCACGGCGGTGGCCGCGACCTGCGCCCCCGGATCGACCACGGCGGAGGCATCCACCACGGCCGCCGGATGGATGCCGGGCTGCACGGCCGCGGCGGGATGCAGCAGCTGCGCGATGCGCGCATAGGTGGCGTAGGGATTGCGGCTGACCAGCGCCGCCACGGGACAGTCGGCGGCGCTGCCGGCATCGAGCACCACGGCGGTGGCGCGCGTCTGCCGGAGCTGGTCGCGGTAATGCTTGTTGGCGAGAAAACCGAGCGCGCCGGGCTGCGCGCCGCTCAGGGTCGCGACCCGCTCCACCCGGGCGTCCGGATCGCCGCGCAACTCGCAGCCGAAGCGGACCGCGAGTGCTCCCAGCGACTCACTCACGAAGGCTTACTTCGTGGCGGGGGCCTTGGCGGGCGCCGCCGGCGCGGCCGGCGCCGTGCCCGCTTTCGCCGCGCGGGCCTGCAGTGCGGCCAGCACGCCCGAAGTCACGTCCAGCGACGGATTGGCGTAGACGGCTTCGGTCAGGATCAGGTCGAACTTCTGCTCCCTCGCGTAGTTCTGCACTTCCTCCACCAGCACGCTCTGCACCTTCGAGAGTTCCTCGTTCTGGCGCGTGTTGGCGTCGTCCTGGTAGTTCTGCAGCTTCTGCGAGTAATCGCGCGAACCATCCTTGAGATCCTTCTCGAGGCGCGAGCGCTCATCGGCGCTCATGGTGTCGCCGTCCTTCTTGAGCTTGTCTTCCTTGGCCTTGAGCGCGATCTGCAGTCCCTGCAGTTCCTTCTGCCGCGCGGCGAATTCCGTCTGCAGCAGCGCCTGCACGGACTTGCCCTGCGGCGACTCCTGGATCAGGCGCGCCGAATTGACCACCCCGATCTTCATGTCTGCCAGCGCGGGCGCCGTGAGCGCCAGACCCGCCACGCCCATCGCCACCGCTAATTTGCTGAAACCATTCACGGACTTGCTCCTGCTTTCCAAAATTGTCTGTTGTTGCGATCCAATGTCAGAACGACTGGCCCACCGAGAACTGGAAGCCCTCGGCGCTGTCGGCGAAATGCACCGCATCGCCCTTGAAGCGGTTGAGCGGAATGCCGTAGCTGAAGCGGAAAATGCCCAGCTGCGGCGCCAGCCACTGCAACGCCACGCCCGTCGAACGCTTGAGCTGATCATACGCGAATCCATAGGTCACCGGCGTCACCAGATCGCGGCCCACGAACTGGGTGCCGTCGTTGGAGAACACGTTGCCCATGTCGTAGAACAGCGTGGCGCGGGCGCTGGTCTGCCACTTCTCGGGCAGCGGCAGGATCAGCTCGGCGCGGGCGTCCACCAGCATGTTGCCGCCGTAGGGATTGCCGTTGGTGTCGGCCGGACCCAGCGTGCTCTCGGTGTAGCCGCGCACGCTGTCGGGTCCGCCGGCGTACATGCGCTTGTAGGGCGGCAGCCCGGTGGTGTCGCCCAGGCCCTTGCCGTAGGCGAACTGGCCCGTCATCTGCAGCACCCAGCGGCCCGGCAGCGGGATGTACCCGGTGTAGTCGCCGCTGCCCAGCCAGTACCGCACGTTGCTGCCCGGCGGCACGTAGCTCAGACCCAGGCTCAGGCGCTGGCCGCGGTCGGCGAACAGCGCGCGGTTGCGGGAATCGTAGCTCCAGCCGCCGGCCAGCTCGACCAGCGAGAAGCGCGAACCATAGAAGGTCGACAGCGTGGTGAGCGTGGTGCCGTCGGGGTAAGCGTAGGTGTAGCTGGCCTGGCGCTCGTAGGGGTTGCCGTTCTGCTGCACCCACTGCACCGCCTGCAGCGCGCTGCCTGAGGCCACGGTCAGCAGGTCGACGTGCTGCCAGTTCAGGCCGACGCTCAGGCCCTGCACTTCCGAGATCGGCACGCCAAAGCTCGCGCCCACCGACAGGTTGGTGGAATCGAAGTTCGACGAGGTCGATACGTACTGCGTCGAACTGCGGTAGCTCAACGACAGGGTGCGCGAGATGCCATCCAGCGTCCAGTCCGGATCGGTATGCGAGAGGCTGTAGATCTTGTTGTAGCGGCCCGAATCGATGTTGATGCCGACCCGGTCACCGGTGCCGAGGAAATTGCTGTCGCTGAAGTTGGCGTTCAGCATGAATTTCTGCGACGCCGACCAGCCGATGCCGCCGCCGATGGTGGCGCTGGAGCGCTCCTTGACGTTGAACGTCACATCGACCAGGTCGGCAGAACCGGCCACCGGATCGGTCTTCACGTCCACGTCTTCCACGAACGGCTGGCGCTGCAGGCGCTGCTTGGAGCGCTCGACGGCGGCGTTCGACAGCAGCGCGCCCTCGAGCTGGCGCATCTCGCGGCGCAACGTCTCGTCGTTGCTGCGCGTGGTGCCCGTGAAGGCGATGTGGCGCACGTAGACGCGGTTGCCCGGGTCGACGAACAGCGTCAGCGCGACGGTCTTGTTGGCCTCGTCGGGCGTCGGCACGGGATCGACCTTGGCGAAGTAGAAGCCCATCGCGCCGAGCCGGTTCTTGAACAGCTCCTGGGTGGCGGAGATGTTCTTCTGCGAATAGATCTGGCCGGGCTGCACCACCAGCAGCTTGCGCAGTTCCGCTTCGGGCAGCGGCAGCGTGCCGCCGATCTTGATTTCACCGAGCTTGTAGACGTCGCCTTCGGTGACGTTGACGGTGATGAAGATGTCGCTCTTGTCGGGCGCGATCGCCACCTGCGCCGAATCGACCCGGAAGTTCGCATAGCCCCGGTCCTGGTAGTAGCTGGCGACCTTCTCCAGGTCGCCCTGCAGCGTCTCGCGCGCATAACGGTCGTCGGACTTGTACCAGGACAGCCAGTTGGGCGTCTTGAGCGACAGTGTGTCGAGGATTTCCTTGTCGGTGAACCGGGTGTTTCCCACCAGGTCGATCTGCCGGATCTTGGCGCGCGAGCCTTCGGTGATCTTGACGTTCACCTTGACGCGGTTGTTCGGCTGGTCCTCGATCGTCGGCTCGATCTTCACCGCGTACTTGCCGCGGCTGTAGTACTGGTCGGTCAGGTACTGCGTCACTTCGTCGAGCGTGGCGCGGTTGAAGGTCTTGCCGGCCGACAGACCGACGGTACGCAGCGATTTCTGCAGGTCCTCGGTCTTGAGGTCCTTGTTGCCCTTGAACTCGATGCTCTCGATGGAGGGTCGCTCCAGCACCGCCACCACCAGCGTCGAGCCGTCGCGCCGCAGTTCGATGTCCTTGAAGAACCCGGTGGCGTACAGCGCGCGGATCGCCTCGCGCTCGCGCTGCGCGTTGAGACGATCGCCGATGTTCACCGGCAGGTAGTTGTATACCGTGCCGGCCGTGATGCGCTGCAGGCCCTCGACCTTGATGTCGCCCACCGTGAAATCCGGGTCGGCGACCTGCTGGGCCCGCGCGCCCGGGATCAGCATCGGGAAAGCGAGCGCTGCCAGCACCGCGCGACTATTCATGCGCAACCGCCCCATGAGGGTAAGAAGAAAGCCAGGAAGGGAAACTCAACCGAATTGCCGCACGATGTCGTTGAACAGCGCGACCCCCATCAACGCGACCAGCAGCAGGATGCCGAACTGCTGGCCCAGCAGCTGCGTCCGCTCCGACAGCGGGCTGCCCTTGAACCACTCGATGGCCTGCATCACCACCTGGCCGCCGTCGAGGATCGGGATCGGCAGCAGGTTCATGAATCCCAGCGCCAGGCTGATCATCACCAGGAAACCCGTGAACGCCGCCGGCCCCGCGGCCGCGGTGTCGCCGGCGTATTCGGCGATGCTGATCGGGCCGCTCAGGTTCTTCACCGAGACGTGGCCGGTGAGCATGCGCCACATCAGGCGCGCCTGCAGCGTGGTCATGTGCCAGCATTCGGCGCTGGCCAGCACGAAGGCACTGCCGGGCGCAAGATCGCGATGACGCAGGATCGAGGCCGGCTCCGGCACGTCCAGGGGCTGCGTCACCAGGATGCGGCCAATGGTCCTGCCCTTGTCGGTGGAACTCAATGTGGTCAGGTGCACGGAATCTTCCCGTCCCTGCCGCCGGTAGCGCAGCGTCAGGTTCTCGCCGGGATGCGGCTGGATCTGCTTCACCATGTCGTCGAAGCTGTGCACCGCCTCGCCATTGATGCTGAGGATCTCGTCGCCGCTTCGCAGGCCGGCGCGGCCCGCCGGGCCCTCCGGCGCGACATTGCCCAGCACCGCCGGCAGCGGCGGACTGTAGAACTCGAGGCCGAGGCCGGCCATCAGCGCGGCGGGCTCGGTGAGCTGGCGGCGCGCGTCGGCGTCGCCCACATCCAGCGGGCCGCTGTGCAGCGTGCCGTCGGGCGACTTGAACCCGATCCGGATGCTGCCGCTCTGGCTGATGGCGTCGAGCAGCGCGAGCCAGACATCGTTGCGGCTGTGCACCGCCGCGCCGTTCACGCTCACGATCTCGTCGCCTTCGTGGGCGCCGGCGCCCGCGATCGCGCTGTGGGCCGGCACGGGTCCCAGGTTCGGCAGCGGCTCGTTGACGCCGTTGGCCCAGTACATGCCGGAGAGCACCAGGATGGCGAACAGGATGTTGAAAGCGGGGCCCGCCAGCAGCACGGCGATGCGCTGCCAGTGCGGTCGACGCGTGAAAGCCTCGTGCAGCTGGTCGGTGGGCACCGGCCCTTCGCGCTCGTCGAGCAGTTTCACGTAGCCGCCGAGCGGGATCATCGCCAGCATGTATTCGGTGCCATCGCGGCCGGTCCGTTTCCAGATCGCCTTGCCGAACCCGATCGAGAAACGCAGCACCCGGAAGCCCAGGCGGCGCGCCACCCAGAAGTGACCGTATTCGTGCACGGCCACGAGCAGGCAGATGGCGGCCAGGAAGGCCCAGAGGGTGTGCCAGGAAAAACTCATGCCGCCGCCATGGCGCGGGCACGGGTCGCCGCAAGCGCCAGCGCCCGCGCTTCAGCGTCGGCGGCAAGCACTGCGTCCAGCCCCGACATGACCCCGTTCTGCGCCTTATTCATAACCGTATCAATGACCGCCGCGATGTCCCCAAAGTTCAACTGCCCCGCCAGGAAGGCCTCCACCGCCACCTCGTCGGCCGCGTTCAACGCGACTGCCGCCAGCCCGCCGGCGACCAGCGCCGCCTCGGCCAGCGGCAGGCACGGGAAGCGCGCCCGGTCGGGCGCCTGGAAGTCCAGCGGCCCGGTGCGCACCAGATCGAGGAATTCTACACCGGAGGCGATGCGTCCGGGCCACGCAAGTGCCTGAGCGATCGGGGTTCGCATGTCCGGCGAGGACAATTGTGCCAGAACCGAGCCGTCCTCATATTCCACCAGCGAATGCACGATGCTTTGCGGGTGCACCAGCACCTCGATGGCCCGCCCGGGCAGGCCGAACAGCACGCTGGCTTCGATCTGTTCCAGGCCCTTGTTCATGAGCGTGGCGGAGTCCACCGAGATCTTGCGGCCCATGTGCCAGCGTGGATGGGCGCAGGCCTGTTCGGGCGTGGCGGTGGCGATGGCGGCCGCAGTCCAGCCCAGGAACGGGCCGCCCGACGCGGTCAGCAGCAGGCGCCGGACACCGGCAGCGGCCTGGCCCGCGAGCTGGGAGGCCGGCAGGCACTGGAAGATCGCGTTATGTTCGCTGTCGATGGGGATCAGCGTGCCGCCGGAGGCGCGCAGCGCCCGCATCAGCAGTTCGCCCGCCATGACCGCGGACTCCTTGTTGGCCAGCAGCAGGCGCTTGCCGGCCCGCGCGGCCGCCAGGGTCGAGGGCAGCCCCGCAGCGCCCGCGATGGCCGCCATGACCGTGTGGACCGCGTCGAGGGAGGCGAGCCCGGTGATGGCGTCCTTGCCCGCGAGCACCTCGGTGGCCAGGCCCGCGGCGCGCAACTGCTGGCGCAGCTCGGCGGCGGCGGCGGGGTCTTCCAGGGCCGCCCAGGCGGGCCGGAATCGCAGGCATTGGGCGGCCAGACCCGCCACGTCGCGGCGCGCTGCCAGGGCCACGACCCGGAACCGCTCCGGATGCAGCGCCAGCACTTCGAGCGTGCTGCGGCCGATGCTGCCCGTGGCGCCGAGCACGGCAACGCCCATCATGAGCCGACTCCCAGCCGGATCAGGCCCAGCGCCAGCACGGGCGCGGCGGCGGTGACGCTGTCGATGCGATCCAGCACGCCGCCATGGCCGGGAAACAGCGCGCCGCTGTCCTTCAGGCCGGCGCCGCGTTTGAGCAGGCTCTCGGTGAGATCGCCCACCACCGAGAACAGGCCTGCGACCAGGCTCAGCAGCAGCAGCGGCCCGCTGGGCAGGCCGAACCACCAGGCGCCAGCCATCGCCACCACGGCCACGCCAAGCACGCCGCCGATCACCCCTTCCCACGTCTTGCCCGGCGAGACCCGCGGCGCGAGCTTGTGCCTGCCGAAACTGCGTCCCGCGAAGAACGCGCCGGTGTCCGCGGCGAACGCGAGCAACAGCACGTACAGCGTCCACTCGGCGCCACGCGACCAGTGCGCATCCATGCGCACCAGCGTGAGCAGCGTCGGCACCAGCGCCACCAGCCCCATCAGCAGCGCGGCCCAGCGCGGCGTCGAACCCGGCGCGACCAGGATCCACAACAGCGCCAGGCACCATCCGCCCAGCGCCACGTACAGCAGGTTCACGAACTGCGCCGGATCGCGGATCTGCAGCTGCACCCACAGCGCCACCGCCAGCACCAGCAGCAGGAACGCGACGCGGGCCGGAAGACTTGCACCCTTGAGGAACGCGGACCATTCCCAGGCGCCGGCCAGCACGATCAGGCTCATGACGATGGCCGTGACCACGGGCGGCGCCGCGAACAGCGCCAGCAGGATGACGGCCCCCAGGGCCAGCGCGGTCAGCACGCGGGCGCGCAGCATGCTCAGTGCACTCCAAGCTGTTGCGAGGTGAGCCCGTAGCGCCGCTCGCGCTGGGCGAAGAACTCGAGCGCCGCCGCGAAATCCTGCACGCTGAAATCCGGCCATAGCACCTTGCAGAAGTACAGCTCGGTGTAGGCCAGGTTCCAAAGCAGGAAATTGCTGATGCGCTGCTCGCCGCCGGTGCGGATGAACAGGTCGGGATCCGGCAGCCCGGCCAGCGCGAGGCTGGCGGACAGCAGCGCCTCATCGATGGCAGCCGGCTGGATTTCGCGCCGCGCGGCGCGCCCCGCCAGTTCGCGCACGGCGTGCAGCAGGTCCTGCCGGCCGCCGTAACTGAGCGCCACCTGCAGGTCGAGGGTGGCGTTGGCGGCGGTGAGCGACTCGGCTCCCGCCATGCGCTCGCGCAGCCCGGCGGACAGCGCCGCGCGTTCGCCGATGAAGCGCAGCCGTACCTGGTTGCGCTGCAGTTCCGGCAACTCCTGCTCCAGCGCGTTGAAAAACAGTTCCATCAAGCCGTTCACTTCATCCGCCGGGCGCGCCCAGTTCTCGCTGCTGAACGCGAACAGCGTCAGCGCGCGGATACCGCGGCGCGCGCACTCCTCGATCACCATGCGCACCGGCCTGAGCCCGGCGCTGTGGCCCACGTTGCGCTCCGAGCCACGGCTTTGCGCCCAGCGGCCATTGCCATCCATGACAATTGCGACGTGCCGCGGCAGCGACATGCTTCCCCCTGGCAGGCGCTCAGACCTGCAGGAGCTCCTTTTCCTTCGCCGCCAGCAGCTGCTCGACTTCGGCGATGAACCGGTCGGTGAGTTTCTGGATCTCGTCCTGGCCCCGGCGCTCGTCGTCCTGCGAGATGACTTTCTTCTTGAGCTGCTCCTTCACGTCCGCCATCACATCGCGGCGCACGTTGCGCACCGCCACGCGCGCGTTCTCGGCTTCGTGGCGGATCAGCTTGGTGAGGTCCCTGCGGCGCTCCTCGGTCAAGGCCGGCAGTGGCACGCGGATCACCGTACCCGCCGAATTGGGCGTCAGGCCGAGCTCGGACTTGTAGATGGCTTTCTCGATCGGTCCCACCATCGATTTGTCCCATGGCGTCACCACCAGCGTGCGCGCGTCCTCCACCGAGATGCTGGCCACCTGCTGCAGCGGCATCTCGGCACCGTACGAATCGACCTTGAGGTGTTCGATCAGGCTCGGATGGGCGCGACCGGTGCGCTGCTTCTTGAGCTCGGCCTGGAAGTTCTGCACGCACTTGGTCATGCGCGTGGTGGCATCTTTTTTTATGTCTTCGAGCATGGCGTCCTCGCGAAACCCTCAGTCGTTGGTGACCAGCGTGCCGACGTCCTGGCCCTGCATGATGCGCATCAGGTCGCCGGCGCTGTTCAGGTTGAACACCCGCAGCGGCAGGTTGTTGTCGCGGCACATCACGATGGCGGTGGCGTCCATCACGTTCAGGCGCTCATCGAGCACCTTGTCGAAATTCAGCCGCGGATAATGCACCGCCGCCGGGTTGCGCACCGGATCCTCGGAATAGATGCCGTTCACCTTGGTGGCCTTGAGCAGCAGCCGCGCTTCGATCTCGATGGCGCGCAGGCTGGCGGCGGTGTCGGTGGTGAAGAACGGGTTGCCGGTGCCGGCGGCGAAGATCACCACCCGGCCCTTCTCGAGGTGGCGCATGGCGCGGCGGCGGATGTATTCCTCGCACACTTCGTTGATGCGGATCGCGCTCATGACCCGCGACTGCGCGCCCAGCGACTCCAGCGCATCCTGCATGGCGAGCGCATTCATGACCGTGGCCAGCATGCCCATCTGGTCGGCGGTGACCCGATCCATGCCGGCGCGCGCCAGGCCCGCGCCGCGGAAGATGTTGCCGCCACCGATCACCAGCGCCACCTGCACGCCCATGGCCAGCACGTCGCGGATCTCGCCGGCGACGCGCTTCAACATCACCGGATCGATGCCGTAGTCGGCGTTGCCGAGCAGCGCCTCGCCCGAGAGCTTGACCAGGATGCGATTGTTATCGGTAGTCATTGCACCAGTCTGCCACAAAAAAAACCCCGCAAGGCGCGGGGTCTTCTGTTTCGCTTGCCGATTCCCGGGCCAGTGGCCCCGGATCGCTTCAGCTCTTCGAGCCCGCGGCGCTGACCTGGGCCATCACCTCGGCCACGAAGTCTTCCTGTTTCTTCTCGATGCCCGCACCCACTTCGAAGCGCTGGAACGCCACCAGCTTCGCGCCGGCGGCCTTGAGCAGCTTCTCCACGGTCTGCTTGTCGTCCTTCACGAACGGCTGCGTCATCAGCGTCTGTTCGGAATACACCTTGCGGACCTTGCCTTCGATGATCTGCGCCAGCACGTTCTCGGGCTTGCCGGCGTTCTTCGGGTCGAGCCTGGCCTGCTCCACCGCGATGCCGCGCTCGCGCGCCAGTTCGTCGGCCGGCACGGCGCCGGCATCCAGGAAGCGCGGGTTGCTGGCGGCCACGTGCATGGCCAGGTCGCGCGCCAGGGCGGCATCGCCGCCTTCGAGCGCGACGATGGCGCCGATGCGCGTGCCGTGCGCGTAAGCGCCGACCACGCCAACGCTCGCGAGGCTCACCGCGCGACGCACCGAGATGTTCTCGCCGATCTTGGCGACCAGCGCGCGGCGCTTCTCGTCCACCACTTCGCCGCCGGGCAGCTTGCCCTGCAGGAGCGCCGCGGCATCGCTGCTCTTCATGGCCAGCGCGGTGCGCGCCACGTCGGTGGCGAAGCCGCGGAAATCGGCTTCGCGCGCCACGAAATCGGTCTCGCAGTTCACTTCCACCATGGCCGCGGACTTGCCGTCGGCCGCCGCTTCCACGGCGATCACGCCTTCGGCCGCGACCCGCGCCGCTTTCTTGTCGGCCTTGGCCAGGCCCTGCTTGCGCATGAGCTCGGCTGCGGCATCCAGATCGCCTGCGGTTTCCAGCAGGGCCTTCTTGCACTCCATCATGCCGGCGCCGGTGCGCTCGCGCAGCTGGGCGACGGTCTGTGCGCTGATGCTCATGCTCTCGTTACCTCAACGACCACGACGGGCGCCGGCAGCCGGCGGGCGACGACGGGCGGCGGCGGCCGGGGCGGCCGGGGCCGCGGCGCTGGCCGCATCGACGTCGGCGTCATCGGCATCGGCTTCGGCGGCAGGCGCCGCCTCGGGGGCCGGAGCGGCAGCGGCTTCGGGACGACGGCGGGCGCCGGCCGGAGCGGGCTTGCGCGCGCGCACCGGCGCCTGCGGGCGGCCACGGCCGGCGGGGCGGGCGCCGCCGCGCCTGCGCGGGTTGCCTTCCTCGTCCAGCTCCACGAATTCGTCTTCACCGGCCGCCACCTGCGGCACGGATTCCCTGCCTTCGAGCACCGCGTCGGCGATGCCGGCGGCGTACAGCTGCACGGCGCGCATGGCGTCGTCATTGCCCGGCACCACGTAGTCCACGCCTTCCGGCGTGCAGTTGGTGTCGACGATGGCGACCACGGGGATGCCGAGCTTCTTCGCTTCGTGGATCGAGATGTGCTCGTGGCCCACGTCGATGACGAACAGCACGTCCGGCAACGATTCCATGTGCTTGATGCCGCCGAGGCTCTTCTCGAGCTTGACCATCTCGCGGCGCAGCTGGGTGGCTTCCTTCTTGCCGCGCTTGTCGAGGCCGCCGGTGGTGGCGAGCTCTTCGAGGTCGGCCAGGCGCTTGATCGAGGCGCGGATGGTCTTGAAATTGGTGAGCATGCCGCCCAGCCAGCGCTGGTTCACGAACGGCATCTCGCAGCGCTGGGCTTCAGCCTGGATGGCATCGCGCGCCGAGCGCTTGGTCCCCACGAACAGCACCTTGCCGCCATCGGCCACCACCTGCTTGATGAAGCCGGCGGCCGCCGCAAACATGGGCTGCGTCTGCTCGAGGTTGATGATGTGGATCTTGTTGCGCTCCCCGAAGATGTACTCGGCCATCTTGGGGTTCCAGAAGCGGGTCTGGTGTCCGAAATGGACGCCCGCTTCCAGCATCTGTCGCATCGACACGCTGGGCATGAGAAATTCCTCGAATTGTCCGGGTTTGGGCCTCCGCGCATCCTTGATAACGGCGATCGGTCCAGCAGCAACGCCATGGCGTTCACCACTGTCCCGACACCCGGCCGCAAGTTCGCAATGCGCGTGTGGATTGGTTTGCCAAAAAAGGCCGCGCTTTATACCATGAAGTTCTCGTCGGAACAACGCGTTACAACCCCGGTGGCCCAACCCATGCTGCGTGGCACACAGAATCTGGTCAAAACCCCTGAAGAGCAGCAGAAACTGCGGGTTGCGGGCGCCCTGGCGGCTGATGTCCTCGACATGATCGGGGAGCACATCCGGCCCGGCGTCAGCACCGGGCAGCTCGACGCGCTGTGCAACGACTTCATCGTCAACGTGCAGCAGACCATCCCGGCCAACGTCGGCTACCACGGCTTCCCGAAGACGGTGTGCACCTCGCCCAACCACGTGGTGTGCCACGGCATCCCGAACGACAAGGTGCTCAAGAACGGCGACATCCTCAACATCGACGTGGCCATCATCAAGGATGGCTTCCACGGCGACACCAGCCGCATGTACTACGTCGGCGAACCCCCGGTGCAGGCGAAGCGCCTCACCGAGGCCTGCTTCGAGGCCATGTGGAGCGCGATCCGCATCGTGAAGCCGGGCGCTCACCTGGGCGACATCGGCCACGCCATCCAGTCGCTGACCGAAGCGCGCGGCTATTCGGTGGTGCGCGAATACTGCGGCCACGGCATCGGCCGCGTGTACCACGAGGATCCGCAGGTGCTGCATTACGGCGAGGCCGGCGCCGGCCTCGAGCTGCAGCAGGGCATGGTGTTCACCATCGAACCCATGATCAACGCCGGCAAGCGCCATACGCGCCAGCTGCCCGATGGCTGGACCGTGGTCACCAAGGACCATTCGCTTTCGGCGCAGTGGGAGCACATGGTGCTGGTCACCGCCACCGGGCACGAAGTGCTCACGCTCGGTGCGCGCGATCGCGCCGCGCGCACCGGTACCGCCTCATGATCACGGCCGATACCGCCGGCCTCGACGAGGCGCCGCCGGAAGCCGCGGTGGCGCTGCACTGGCCGCTGCTGGATCGCCTGCCCGGCCTGCTGCAGGAGGCGCCGCTGGCCGCCGGCCAGTGCCGCGACCTGCTGCGCCAGGCCCACGAGGAACTGCAGGCGCGCTTCCTGGCCGAGGAACCGGTGGAATCGCTGGTGCGGGCCCGCGCGGTGTTCATCGACGTGCTGCTCAACCACCTGTGGCGGCAGCGCCTGAACCCGGCGCTGGCCGGGCGGCTGGCGCTCGTGGCGGTGGGTGGCTATGGCCGTGGCGAGCTGCACCCCTGCTCCGACGTCGACATCCTGGTGCTGGTGCCCGAGCCGCTGGCCGCGGACGACAGCCAGAGCGTGGGCGAACTGGTCTCGTTCCTGTGGGACATCGGCCTGGAAGTCGGCCACAGCGTGCGCACCGTGGCCGAATGCGCCGAGGAATGCGCGGCCGACGTCAGCACCATGACCACGCTCATGGAAGCGCGGCTGCTGGCCGGTTCGATGGAACTGCTGGGCCAGATGCGCGCGGCGCTCGCGCCCGAGCACGTGTGGCCGGTGCGCGAATTCTTCGAGGCCAAGGTGCGCGAACAGCAGGAACGCCATCTCAAGGCCAACGACACGGCGTACAACCTCGAACCCAACGTCAAGACCGGCCCGGGCGGCCTGCGCGACATCCAGACCATCGCCTGGGTGGCCAAGCGTCATTTCGGCGCGGAGTCGCTCGACGAATTGCTGTCGCACGGATTCCTGACGCCCTCGGAACTGCGGCGGCTGAAGCAGGCGCAGGCCTTCCTGTGGAAGGTGCGCTTCGGCCTGCACACGCTCACCGGGCGGCACGAGGACCGGCTGCTGTTCGACAACCAGCTCAAGCTGGCGCAGAGTTTCGGCTACGAAGACGCTTCGTACACGTTGGCGGTCGAGCAGCTCATGCAGCGCTACTACCGCACCGTGCTCGACGTGAAGCTGCTCAACGAAGTGCTGCTGCAGCTGTTCCGCGAGGCCATCCTCACGGACAACACGCCGCCGGTGCCGCTCAATCCGCGCTTCCAGGTCAGGAACGACTACCTCGAAACCACCAGCGACGACGTGTTCGAGCGCCAGCCCTCCGCGCTGCTCGAGCTGTTCGTGCTGCTGCAGCAGAACCCGCATCTGCAGGGCGTGCGCGCCGGCACCATCCGCGCCATCGCGCGCAACCTGTGGCTGATCGACGAGGAGTTCCGCCAGAACCCCCGCAACCACCGCCTGTTCATGGAAATCCTGCGCGCGCCGCGTGGCGTGACGCACGAGCTCAGGCGCATGAACGAGTACGGCGTGCTGGGACGCTACATTCCCGCGTTTGGCCGCGTCATCGGTCGCATGCAGTACGACCTGTTCCACGCCTACACGGTGGACGCCCACACGCTGTTCGTGGTGAGCAATGCGCGGCGGCTCGCCATGCCCGAATACGACCACGAACTGCCGCTGGTGTCGCCCATCATGCAGCA
>DATJYR010000092.1:0-151580 GCA_035499515.1 Steroidobacteraceae bacterium
AGGGGCTGCTGGTGGCGCTGGCCTGCGTGCCGGTGGGGTTCCGTCCCGCCAGCCTCACGCAGCTGCCACTGGCGCTGACGTTCGTGGCGCTCACCGCTTTCATGTTCACCGCGCTCGGCACCGGAATCGCGTCGCTGGTGGAGGACTTCCATGCCTTCCCGTTGATCATGAATTTCCTCGTGATGCCTTTGTTCTTCCTGTCGGGGGCGCTGTTTCCGCTGAACGGCACGGGCACGCTCGGCGTGATCGCAACCTTCAATCCCGTGGCTTACGCCGTCGACGGCCTGCGCGGCTCGCTCACCGGGACCTGGCACTTCGGCGCCAGCCTGGATCTGGCCGTGATGGGGCTGGTGACGCTGGCGTTCCTGGGCGTGGGAACCCTGCTGTTCGAACGGGTGGAGGCCTGAAGCCCATGGCGATCCGGCCGATCCTGCGCATGGGTGATCCGCGGCTGCTGCAGGTGTCGCAGCCGGTGCAGGCCTTCGACACGCCCGAGCTGCACGCGCTGATCGCCGACATGCGCGACACCATGGCGGACGCGCACGGCGCGGGCCTCGCCGCGCCGCAGATCGCCGTGCCGCTGCGGCTGGTGATCTTCGGCGGTGGCGGCGTCAATCCGCGCTATCCCGACGCCGAAGTGGTGCCGGACACGGTGTTGATCAATCCGCAGCTGGAGGCGGTGGACGACGCGCGCGACCTGGCGTGGGAAGGTTGCCTGTCGGTGCCCGGCATGCGCGGCCTCGTGCCGCGCTACCTGCGCCTGCGCTACACGGGCTTCGATCCCTATGGCAACCCGATCGATCGCACCGTCAGCCATTTCCACGCCCGGGTCGTGCAGCACGAAGTGGATCACCTCGACGGCATCCTCTATCCGATGCGCATCGAGGACCTGCGTGCCTTCGGCTTCAACGAAGAACTGTTCCCGGGCCAGGATCTGCAGGACGATTGACCGGCCTAGTGCGGCGCCAGGGGTGGCATCACGCCACCGGAAGCGAACAGCCCGAGGCGATTGCCGCGCGTCACCGGCACCAGCAGGTGCGAGGGATGGGCGCTGTCGTGGTACACGGTGATGTGCTGCTCGGTGTCGCGCCACAGGTGGCCATAGGCGTGCAGGTCGATGAAATCGGTGGGCACCGCGTCGCGATCCGTCGCCTTGATGCGCAGGCCGAGCCGCATGCCGCCGGTGAGCAGCACGCCGGTGGGCACGATCGCGATGTTGAACTCGTAGATCTCGCCGGGCGTGAGCGGCTCGCGACGATCGTGCGGATGGTGGGGCGCCCACGACGTGGATTGCGCCGCATCCACCCGGCGCTGCGAACCGCGCAACCAGCCGCGCGTCAGGATGGTTTCGGTGCCGCTGGCGTCCTGCTGGAACAGCGTCACGAACCACAGCACTTCGGTGTCGGTGGTCGAGGCCCAGAAGTTCAGCACCAGCGGTCCCACGATCTCGGTGTTCTCCACCACCGGCGGCGTGCGGAATTCCAGCGCGCCATGCTGCGTCGGGGATTCGATGAAGCTCGAGCGGTCGTCGTCCGGGAAGAACTCATGCTCGTACATCAGGCCGTCCTGGTGCAGGTAGAACTCGGTCCAGCGCGTTTCGGGCAGTGGCCATTCATGCGCTGGCTTCCATTCGCCGGTGTTGCGGATGAAGAGCTGGATCGGCGCCTCCTCCATGATCTGCGTGTCGATCCCCTTGAGCCAGTAGTCGAACCAGCGCAGCGACTCGTTGGCGTACTGGTACACCGGGCGGTCGAGATAGTAGGGCGGTCCGATGGTGAGCTTCTTCGGGCCGGACCAGCGCTGGTACGAGAGGAAATCGCCTGGCAGGTGCAGCGGGTGCATGCCCCAGCAGCCGCCGAAGTAGGCCGGGATCGTGAGGTCCTGGCGGAAGGAGATGGCCTTCTCGGCGAAGTGCTCGTTGTCGAGGAAATTGAGCAGGTATTCGACGATGTGCATGTTGCCGCCGTCGTGCGGATGCCGCAGCACCTCGACCAGCTCGGGCTGGATGCGGAGCTCCGGATCCTCCAGCGCCGCCTGCACGCGGCGCTCGAACTCGGCGCGCCCGATGCGCTCGGGGAAATCCTGCCGCACGCGCAGGTTGCTCAGCGACTTGAGCCAATGGGTGTGGAAGCGGAACGAGAAGATGCCGCCCTGGAACACCGCCTGCCGATACTCGTCGGTCACGCCGAAGGGCGCGAACAGGGTCTTGAGCGCGGGCGGCTTGAGCATGGCCACGCGCTTGGCGGTCATGGCGAAATACGACGTGCCGAAGGTCGCCACCTGTCCATCGCACCACGGCTGTCGCGCCAGCCACTCGATGGCGTCGTACAGGTCTTCGATGGTGCCCTTGCCGAGGTGGTCGAACACGCCGCCGGAGGCGCCGGTGCCACGCAGGTTCACGAACACCTGCGCGTAGCCGCGCCGCACGTAGAAATTGAAATCACCGCCTTCGGCGGCCACCAGTTCCGGCGCGATGGCGCGCGGCCGGTGGGGCGCGAGCTGCAGCGCCTTGTCGAACGGGAACATGCACAGGATGACGGGGAACCGCCCGGGGTCATCCGGCCGCAGCACGTCGCCATCCAGCGTGAATCCGGCGCGCACGGGAATCGCGACGCCGCGTTCGTGGACGATGCCATGGCGACGGGGCGAGGTCTGCCAGCGCGTGGAGAGCATCGCGGCATTCTACCCGGCCGCCGCTGCGGCCCGCGCCGAAAGCGCTTGACGCGGGCCGTGCGCGGGGCGCTTAATTGCTGCCCAGGCAGTAATTGTCGAGGCAGTAAATGCCAGCGCAGTTTTATCGTACCGAAACGTTCCGCGCCCGCACCGGGGTGGGTTACCTGCTGAAGGCCGCGCATTTGGCCATCGCCGACCACCTGGCCAGCGCGGTGGCACCGTACGAACTCACCTTCGTGCAGGCGGTGACGCTGCTGCATCTGCGCGACGGGGAGGCCGTCAACGCGGCGATGCTGTGCGAGCGGCTGCGTTACGACAGCGGCGCGCTGACGCGCGTCATCGACCAGCTCGAAGAGCGTGGCTGGCTGGAGCGCCAGCGCAGCGCCGTGGACCGGCGCGCCGTGGAACTGTCGTTGACGCCGGCGGGGCGGGCCCGGATCGATGCGGTGGTGCCGGCCGTGGTCGAGCGGCTGAACCTGCTGCTGAAGGATTTCACGCGCCAGGAAGTGGCCGACCTCACGCGCCTGCTGCTCAAGCTCATCGCCAGCGCGGAGTCGCCGCAGCTGGCGGATGCGGGTGTCCGCTCGTGATTGCCCGCCACGCAAGTCCGCTGCGCACGGCTGCGATCACGCTGTTCGCCGCGCTGCTGGGCGCATGCGCGACCGCACCGCGCGCCGTGGCGCCGCCGCCGATGCTCGACGCAGCCGGCGCCGGGCTCGGTACGAGCGGGGCCGATCACGGCACGACAAAAGCTGCTGCGGGCACGACGCAAGCAACTGCGGGCACGACGCCCGCCACGGCGGTCCCCGCCGACTGGTGGCGCCAGTTCGGCGACCCGCAGCTCGATCGCCTCGTCGCGCAGGCGCTGCAGGACAACCCCGGTCTCGCCGAAGCCGGGGCGCGCCTGCGGGCGGCCCAGGCGCAGCTTGCGGGTGCAAGGTCGGCGACGCTGCCTGCCGCGGGATTGAGCGCCGGCGAAACCCGGGCGCGGATTCCATCCGGGTTCCCGCAGGCCCTGGCCGGTGGGCAGAGCGTTTGGATCGGCGATCTCGGCGCTTCGCTGGACTGGGACCTGGATCTGTGGGGCCGCGAAGCGGATGGCATCGCGCAGGCGCGCAGCCAGGCGCAGGCGGCCGGACTCGACGCCGACACTGCGCGGCAGTGGGTCGCCGGCGCGGTGGTGCAGGCCTACCTCGATCTGTATCGCAGCCACGCGCTCGCCGATCTCGCGCAGCGCGCCACCGAACAGCGCCAGGACATCCTCGATCTCACGCGCCGACGCACCACCGCCGGCCTCCAGACGCGCGTGGAGCTGCTGCAGGCCCAGGGCGCGGTGCCCGCGGCCCGGCAGACCCTGTTGCAGGTCCAGGCCGACCAGTCACTGGCGATCCACCAGCTCGCGCTGCTCAGTGGGCAGGGCGCGCAGGCCTACGCCGGCATCACGCGGCCACAGCTCGACCCCGAGGCGGGGTTGCCGGTGCCCGATACGTTGCCCCTCGATCTGCTGGCCCGCCGGCCGGATGTGCTCGCGGCGCGGGCGCGCGTGGCGGCCAGCGATGCGCACCGCCGCGCGGCGCGCGCCGCGTTCTACCCCCGGATCAGCCTGCGCGCGCTGGCCGGCTACGCGTCCTTCAGCCTGCGCGACCTGGTCAGCGCCGGGTCCTTCGGCTACGGGGCCGGCGGTTCGCTGGCGCTGCCGCTGTTCGACGGTGGCCGGCTGCGCGCGCAGTACCAGGGCGCGGACGCGGAACTCGAGGCGAGCATCGCCGCCTACAACGCGGTTGTGCTCGACGCCGTGCACGAGGCGGCCGACCAGCTCAGCCGCCTCGAAGCGCTGCGCGACGAACAAGCCCAGCAGCAGCAGACCCTGGACGCCGCCGAACAGGCTTACCGCCTGGCCAGCGAACGCTTCCGGGCCGGACTGTCGGACCAGCTCACCGTCCTCGCCGCCGAAACGCAGGTGCTGGACGCCCGCCGCCAGCAGCTGGACCTGCAGGTGGCGCTGGCGCAGGCGCGCATCGCGCTGCTGCTGGCCGTTGGCGGCAGCTTCCAGCCGCCACGCGATGCGAGCGCCCCGGCCACGGCGATCGCGGCGCACTGAGACGACTTCACTTCCCAACGCACAACAATGGATCCCGTCATGGAACAACCCTCTGCCCGCACCGCCGGCCGCAAACGCGGACTGCTGATCCTCGGCATCGTCGTGGCGATCCTCGGCCTCGGCTGGTTCGGCTGGTGGCTGCTCATCGCGCGCCACTACGAGAGCACCGACGACGCCTACGTCAGCAGCGATCTGGTGCAGGTCACTTCCGAACTGCCGGGTACCGTGCTCGCGCTCGCCGTCGACGACACGCAGAGCGTCGAGCGCGGTGACGTGCTGGTCGAACTGGATCCGGCCGATGCCAACATCGGCATGGGCGCGGCCGAGGCGCAGCTGGCGCGCGCGGTGCGCAGCGTGCGCGGACTGTTCGCGCAGCGCGACCAGCTCCGGGCCCAGGCGGCGCAGCGCACGGCCGACCTGGAGCGCGCCAGCAGCGACCTGGCGCGTCGCAGCGGATTGCTCGGCGATGGCGCCGTCTCGGAGGAGGAGCTGGCGCACGCGCGCGATGCCGTGGCGACGGCGCGTGCCGCGCTCGACGCTGCGCGCCAGCAGCTCAACGCCACCGAGGCGCAGATCGATGGCACCACCATTGCCACCCATCCGCAGGTGCTGGACGCCGAGGCGGCGGTGCGCAGCGCCGCGCTGGCGCTGCGCCGCATGCAGCTGCGCGCGCCGGTGAGCGGCGTGGTGGCCAAGCGCACGGTGCAGGTCGGCCAGCGCATCGCCGCCGGGGCGCCGCTGATGGCCATCGTGCCGCTGCAGAGCGCGTGGGTGGATGCGAATTTCAAGGAAGGCCAGCTGCGCCGGATGCGCGTCGGCCAGCCCGTGACGCTGCACGCGGACCTGTACGGCGGCAGCGTGGACTTCCACGGCAGGGTGGCCGGCCTGCCGGCCGGCAGCGGCAGCGCCTTCGCGTTGCTGCCCGCGCAGAACGCCTCCGGCAACTGGATCAAGATCGTGCAGCGCGTGCCGGTGCGCATCGCGCTCGATCCCAAGGAGCTCGCGGCGCATCCGCTGCGCATCGGCCTGTCGATGAGCGTCGAGGTCGATGTGCGCGAAGCCTCCGGTTCGTTGATGGCGCAGCCGGCGCGCGCCGCGGGCGCGCAGGACGGGGCGCAACCAGCGCGCGACGCCAGCGGCGATGACCCGCAGGTCACGCAGCGCATCGCAGCCATCATCCGCAACAACCTGGGTGCCCAGCGCACGGGCGGCTGATGAGCGAGAAGGCCAATTCAGGCGGCGCCAGTCCTTCGGGCGCCAATACCGCGGGCTTCACCGTCACGGGTGGCGAGCGGGCGCTGATCGCCATCGCGCTCGCACTCGGCACCTTCATGCAGGTGCTCGACACCAGCATCGCCAACGTAGCGGTGCCGACCATCGCCGGCGATCTCGGCGTCTCGCCCGATCAGGGCACGTGGGTGATCACCTCGTTCGCGGTCAGCAACGGCATTTCGGTGCCGCTGACCGGCTGGCTGATGCAGCGCTGGGGTGTGGTGCGCGTGTTCGTTCTGTCGGTGCTGGCCTTCACCGTGACCTCGTTCCTGTGCGGCATCGCCTGGAGCCTGCCGTCGCTGGTGCTGTTCCGCATCCTGCAGGGCGCGGTGTCCGGCCCGATGATTCCCGGTTCGCAGGCGCTGCTGCTGCGGCTGTTCCCGCCCGAGCGCAAGGGCACGGCGCTCGCGATCTGGTCGATCACCACGCTGGTCGCACCCGTGGCCGGTCCCGTGCTGGGTGGCTACATCTCCGACAACTGGAGCTGGTCCTGGATCTTCTACATCAACCTGCCGGTGGGGCTGATCTCGGGGCTGGTGTGCTGGCGCTATCTCGGCCAGCGCGACACGCCCACGCGCCGGCTGCCCATCGACAGCGTCGGCCTCGGGCTGCTCATGGTCTGGGTGGGCGCGCTGCAGCTGCTGCTGGACAAGGGCAACGACCTCGACTGGTTCGGTTCGCCCGCGATCGTGACGCTGGCGTGCGTGGCGGTGGTGACGTTCGTCGCCTGGCTCATCTGGGAGTCCACCGATGAGCATCCCATCGTCGACCTGTCGCTGTTCCGGTCGCGCAACTTCGCGCTGGGCACCACGGCGTACTGCCTGGGTTACGCGGCGTTCTTCGGCAACGTGGTGCTGATGCCGCTGTGGCTGCAGACGCAGGTCGGCTACACCGCGACCTGGGCCGGCCTCGTGGCCGCACCCGCGGGACTGGTGTCGGTGCTGATCTCGCCGTTCGTCGGGCGCCTGGTGGGCCGCATCGACGCGCGGGTGCTGGCCACCATCGGCTTCGCCGCGTACGCGGTGTCGTACTTCATGCGCTCCTGGCTCACCGCGGACGCGAGCTTCTGGGCGTTCGTCGTGCCGCAGCTGGTCACCGGCATCGGCATGGGCACGTTCTTCATCGCCATGGTGTCGGTGCTGCTCGATGGGTTTCCGCCCGAGCGCGTGCCGTCCGCGTCGGGCGTATCGAATTTCCTGCGCATCGTGGCCAGCAGCTTCGCCACTTCACTGACCACCACGTTCTGGTATCGCCACGAGGCCCTGCACCAGACGCGGCTGGCCGAGACGTCCAGCGTCTATGACCCGCCGTTGCAGCACGCGCTGCAGGGACTGGCCGGCGCCGGCATCGGCACGCAGCAGGGCGCGGGCGTGCTCACGCAGGGACTGACGCACCAGGCCTATCTGCTCTCGTCGCTGGATTATTTCTGGATCAGCGGCTGGATCAGCCTGGTGCCGCTGGTGCTGGTGTGGATGACGCGGCGGCCGGCGGGTGCAGTGGCCGCGGCGGCAGCGGACTGAAGCGGCGCGAGGCCGGACTCCAGGCCTGATCGCGGGCCTGGTGCCGACCCTGATCTCAGGCCTGCGCTTCGCTGAAATCCGAGCGCGAGGAGCGCTTGCGGTCGGTTTCCTTGAGGAAGCGCTTCCTGATGCGGATGCTCTCCGGCGTCACTTCCACCAGCTCGTCATCGGCGATGAACTCCACCGCGTATTCCAGCGTGAGCTGGATCGGCGGCGTGAGCAGCAGCGCGTCGTCCTTGCCGGCGGCGCGGATGTTGGTGAGCTTCTTGGTCTTGATCGGGTTCACCACCAGGTCGTTCTCGCGGCTGTGGATGCCGATGATCATGCCCTCATACACCTTCTCGCCGTGCGAGACGAACATGCGGCCGCGCTCCTGCAGCGCGAAGATCGAGTAGGCCACCGCTTCGCCCTGTTCGTTGCTGATCAGCACGCCGTTGTGGCGGTCGGGGATCTCGCCCTTCACGGCGTCGAAGCCGTCGAAGATGTGGCTGATCAGGCCCGTGCCGCGCGTCATGGTCATGAAATCGCCCTGGAAGCCGATCAGGCCGCGCGCCGGCACGCGGTATTCGAGCCGCACCCGGCCCGCGCCGTCGACCACCATGTCGGTGAGCTCGGCGCGACGCGTGCCGAGCGCCTCCATCACCGCGCCCTGGTGTTCGCTCTCGATGTCGATGGTGAGCGCTTCGAACGGCTCGTGCACCACGCCGTTGACCAGCTTCTTCAGCACCTGCGGCTTGCCCACCGCGAGCTCGAAGCCCTCGCGGCGCATGTTCTCGATCAGGATGGTCAGGTGCAGCTCGCCGCGGCCCAGCACGCGAAACACGTCGGGCTCGGCCGTGTCCTCCACGCGCAGCGCCACGTTGCTCTGCAGTTCGCGCTGCAGGCGCTCGCGGATCTGGCGGCTGGTGACGTACTTGCCTTCCCGGCCGGCGAGCGGCGAGGTGTTCACCTGGAAATTCATCGCCAGCGTCGGCTCGTCCACCATGATGGGCGGCAGGCCTTCCGGGGCGTCGGGCGCGCACACGGTGAGGCCGATGTTCACGTCCTCGATGCCGGTGATGGCCACGATGTCGCCCGCCAGCGCTTCGGGGACCGATTCGCGCTGCAGTCCCTTGAAGGTCAGCACCTGGGCGATCTTGGCGGTGCCGCGATCCTCGGCGCCGTAGCGCAGCGCGACGTTGCTGCCGGCCTTGAGCGTGCCGCGGCGGATGCGGCCGATGCCGATGCGCCCCACGTACGAGTTGTAGTCGAGCGTCGAGATCTGCAGCTGCAGCGGCGCGGACGCGTCGTGGGCGGGCGCGGGGACGTACTGCAGGATGGCTTCGTACAGCGCGGTCATGTCGGGGGCGCGTTCGGTGTGATCGGTGCTGGCCCAGCCCTGCAACGCCGAGGCGTAGATCACGGGGAAGTCGAGCTGCTCGTCGCTGGCGCCCAGCTTGTCGAACAACTCGAAGGTCTGGTCGATCACCCAGCCCGGGCGTGCGCCGGGACGGTCGATCTTGTTGACCACGACGATGGCCTTGTGGCCCAGCGCCAGGGCCTTGCGCGTGACGAAGCGCGTCTGCGGCATCGGGCCCTCGACGGCATCCACCACCAGCAGCACCGCGTCGACCATGGACAGCACGCGCTCGACCTCACCGCCGAAGTCGGCGTGCCCGGGCGTGTCGACGATGTTGATGCGCGTGCCGCCGTACTCGATGGCGCAGTTCTTGGCCAGGATGGTGATGCCGCGCTCGCGCTCGATGTCGTTCGAGTCCATGACCCGGTCGGCGATCTTTTCATGCGCGGCGAAGGTGCCCGACTGGCGCAGCAGGCAGTCCACCAGCGTGGTCTTGCCGTGGTCGACGTGGGCGATGATGGCGATGTTGCGGATGGCCTGCTGCATGGTGGATGGCGGATTCAAGCGGGGCGGAAAAAAGGACGCGCAGGGTAGCAGAAACGGCCCGTACGCACCCCGGAAAGTGGCCTAAGGGGCTGATCCGCGTTATTTTCCAGTCATATAAAGCTTTCCTTATATGAATCTCTCCGATAGGCCGGCAGGCGGTGGTGCGGTTGTCCCGCAAGCCCCCGGAATCCGTTCCTACAGCCCTGGAATGGCCCCCGCCCTTAGTGTGGAAGCCGTACGGAGCAATCCGGATCCTGGAATGTAAGGAGATGTCATGAACTCCATTTCCGCGACTCACACACAGGACTTTCGTGCGCCGAGCTATGACCAATACCGCTCGGGTTCGACCACCGGCAAGGTGGTCGCCGCGGCTGCAGTTGCGGTCATGGCGCTGGGCGGAGCGGCCCTGTACTACTACATGCCGGCTGCGACCGTATCGGCTCCCGCGCCTGCGGCGCGCACCACCGCCCCGGCGGGCGATGAATCGGCGGCCCCGGCGGCGGCGCCGGCTTCCGAGACGCAGTCTGACAGCTCGTCCCCCGACCCGACGACTGGCCAGTAACACAACGACTGGCCAGTGATCTGACCGGCGGGCCTTTGCTTTCCCGGCAGAGGCCCGCAGCCTTCCGCACGTGCCGAGCTGGCGCAACGCCTGACGCCGTGCTATTGTCAAACAATATAAATACATCGTTATATGTTGAAACTCCAGATTTCAGGCGGTGGGATGGACGAGGTGGTGGAGGCGCTGAAATGCGCCGCCGAGCCCACCCGTCTGCGCCTGCTTGCCTTGCTGGCGCACGGCGAACTCACCGTGGGCGAGATCTGCCGCGTGCTCGGGCAGAGCCAGCCGCGCGTGTCGCGCCACCTGCGGTTGCTCACCGAGGCCGGCTTCCTGGATCGCTTTCGCGAGCAGCAGTGCGTCTATTACCGCGTGCCCGTGAGCGGCCGCAGCCTCGGCTGGCTGCGGCAGCTGCTGCAGTTCCTCGACCCGTCCGAGCCGCAGCTCAGGCGGGATCGCGAGCGCATGGCGGAAGTGCAGGCCGCGCGGGCGCAGGCTGCGGCGCGCCAGCTGCCGCCGGCGGGCGGCGTCGGCGACGGCGCGCTGCCGCGCGAACTGGGGCAGTGCGTGCTCGACGAACTCGGCCCGGCGGGCGTCGGCGAACTGCTCGACGTGGGCACGGGTGGCGGCTGCATGCTCGAACTGCTGGGCGCGCAGGCACAGCGCGCCGTCGGGCTCGATCTCCAGACCGCGGCCTTGCGCCTCGCGCGCACGCGCGTGCACGGCGCGGGTCTCGCGCACTGCGAACTGCAGCGCGGCGACATGTACGCGATCCCGTGCGAGAGCGCGAGCTTTGACACCGTCTCCATGGACCGCGTGCTCGGCAACGCGCAGCAGCCCCGCGCCGCGCTGCGCGAAGCGGCGCGTGTGCTGCGGCCGGGCGGCCGGCTGGTGGTCGTCGAAGACTACGAACAGCTGCCGGCGGATCGCACGGGCCAGGCTTCCGGCGCCCGGGCGCCCGCCGACAATCCGCTGGCGCTGCTGCGCGGCTGGTTCGCGGCGGCGGGTTTGCAGGTCGAGCGCCTGCGGCCGCGCGATCTGGCGGGCCGGCACTTCCTCATCGCCGTGGCGCGCGTTCCGACGCCGGCCGGCTCCGCCCCACGCGCCTTCGATCCGTCATCCACGCAGGCCAGCACCGCATGAACCCGCCCGCAGTGTCCTTCGAATTCTTTCCGCCCGGCGATGAGGCCATGGAACGCACGCTCTGGCAGTCGATCGAGAAGCTCGCGCCGCTGCGGCCGCGCTTCGTATCGGTGACTTACGGCGCGGATGGTTCGACCCGCGAACGCACCCACAACGTCGTCACGCGCGTGCTGCGCGAGACCGCGCTCACCGCCGTGCCGCACCTGACCTGCGTCGGCGCCACGCGCGAGGAGATCCTCGGCGTCGCGCGCAACTACGCCGCGCACGGCGTGCGGCACATCGTCGCGCTGCGCGGGGACGCGCCCCAGGGCGTCGGCAGGTACGTGCCCCATGCGGGCGGCTTCGCCTATGCGGCGGACCTGGTGCGCGGCCTGAAGGGCGCGGGTGAATTCGAGATTTCGGTGGCGGCCTATCCGGATGTGCACCCCGAAGCGCCCAGCGCCGCGTTCGATCTCGACAACCTCAAGGCCAAGATGGACGCCGGCGCGACCCGCGCCATCACGCAGTTCTTCTTCGACACCGACAGTTACCTGCGCTTTCGCGATCGTTGCGTGGCCGCGGGCATCACCGGGCCACTGGTGCCGGGCATCCTGCCGGTGACGCGCTTCGCGCAGACGCTGCGCTTCGCCGAGCGCTGCGGCACGCCCGTGCCCCCGCAGGTGCGCGAGCGCTTCGCCGGGCTCGACGACGACGTCGAAACCCGCAGGCTCATCGCGGCGGCGTTCGCCATCGACCAGGTGGAGACGCTGCGCCGCCACGGCGTGGACGAGTTCCATTTCTACACGCTCAATCGCGCCGAGCTCACGCTCGCCATCTGCCACGCGTTGGGCGTGCGCGCGTCCGCAGCCCCGCCCGCGGCACCGGCCCCGGCGCCGGCGCCGGCCACCACCGCTGCCGGAGCCAAGTGATGACCCGCGCCGAACGCGTCGCCGAATTCCACCGCCTGCTGGGCCAGCGCATCCTGCTGCTCGATGGCGCGATGGGCACCATGATCCAGGGCTACCATCCCGACGAAGCGGCCTATCGCGGCCAGCGTTTCGCCGACTGGCCGACCGACCTGAAGGGCAACAACGATCTGCTGACGCTGACCCAGCCCGCGCTGATCCGCGGCATCCACGCGCGCTACCTGGAAGCGGGCTCGGACATCATCGAGACCAACACCTTCAACTCCAACGCGCCTTCGCAGGGCGACTACCGCATGGCCGGCCTGGTCAGCGAGCTGAATCTGGCCGCGGCCCGGCTCGCGCGCGACGTAGCCGACGAGTACACGCGCCGTACGGGCCAGGTGCGCTTCGTGGCCGGCGCCATCGGACCCACCAACCGCACGGCCTCGCTCTCGCCCAAGGTGACCGATCCCGGGTTCCGCAATGTCACGTTCGACCAGCTGGTCGAAACCTACGCGGAATCCACGCGCGCGCTCATCGAAGGGGGCGTCGACCTGCTGCTGGTCGAGACCATCTTCGACACGCTGAACGCGAAAGCCGCGCTGTACGCGGTCCGGCAGGCGATGGCGGCGGCCGGTGTGGAGCTGCCCATCCTCGTCTCCGGCACCATCACGGACGCCTCCGGCCGCACGCTGTCGGGGCAGACCGTCGAAGCCTTCTGGAATTCGATCCGCCATGCGCGGCCGACGGCCGTGGGCCTGAACTGCGCGCTCGGCGCCAGGCAGCTGCGGCCGTACATCGAGGAACTCGCGCGCATCGCCGACGTGCCGGTGCTGGCCTATCCGAACGCCGGCCTGCCCAATGCGTTCGGCGAATACGACGAACAGGCCTGTGACACCGCGCACCAGCTGCAGGAGTTCGCGGCGGCGCGGCTGCTGAACATCGTCGGTGGCTGTTGCGGCACCACCGCGGAGCACATCGCGCACCTGCGCACGGCGGTATCCGATCTGCCGCCGCGCCGGCCGCCGCATCCGCCCGTCGTGACCCGGCTGTCCGGCCTCGAACCGCTCGACATCGGGCCGGGCACGCTGTTCGTCAACGTCGGCGAGCGCACCAATGTCACGGGCTCGGCGAAGTTCCGCAAGCTCATCGAAGCCGACGACTACAACGCCGCGCTCGACATCGCGCGCCAGCAGGTGGCCAACGGCGCGCAGATCGTCGATGTGAACATGGACGAGGGCATGCTGGATTCGGAAGCCGCCATGGTGCGGTTCCTGAACCTGATGGCCTCCGAACCCGACATCGCGCGTGTGCCGGTGATGATCGATTCCTCCAAGTGGAGCGTGATCGAGGCCGGGCTCAAGTGCCTGCAGGGCAAGGGCATCGTCAATTCGATCAGCATGAAGGAAGGCGAGGGCCCGTTCCTCGAGCAGGCGCGCAGGATCCGCGCGTATGGCGCCGCCGTGGTCGTGATGGCGTTCGACACGATGGGCCAGGCCGACACCGTGCAGCGCAAGGTGGAGATCTGCGAGCGCTCGTACCGCCTGCTGACCGGGCAGATCGGATTCCCGCCCGAGGACATCATCTTCGATCCGAACATCTTCGCGGTGGCCACGGGCATCGAGGAACACAACCGTTACGCGCTGGATTTCATCGAGGCGGTGGCCGAGATCAGGAAGCGCTGTCCGCACGCGTTGATCAGCGGCGGCGTGAGCAACGTGTCGTTCTCGTTCCGCGGCAACGAGCCGGTGCGCGAGGCGATGCACTCGGTGTTCCTCTACCATGCGATCCGCGCCGGCATGAGCATGGGCATCGTGAACGCGGGGCAACTGGCGATCTACGAGGAGATCGAACCCGAACTGCGCGAGCGCGTCGAGGACGTGATCCTGGCACGGCGCCCCGACGCCACCGATCGCCTGCTGGAGATCGCCGGGCGCTACAAGGGCGAGGCCGGCCAGAAGCGGGCCGAGGACCTGGCGTGGCGCGGCTGGCCCGTGGCGAAGCGGCTCGAGCACGCCCTGGTGCGTGGCCTGGATGAGTATGTGGTCGAGGACACCGAGGCGGCGCGGCTCGAGGCCTCGCATCCGCTGCAGGTCATCGAGGGCCCGCTGATGGATGGCATGAACGTGGTGGGCGATCTGTTCGGCGCGGGCAAGATGTTCCTGCCGCAGGTGGTGAAATCGGCGCGCGTGATGAAGAAGGCCGTGGCGCACCTGCTGCCGTTCATCGAGGCCCTGAAGGTCGAGGGCGGCGACACCGGCAGCAGCAAGGGCCGCATCGTGATGGCCACCGTGAAAGGCGACGTGCACGACATCGGCAAGAACATCGTCGGCGTGGTGCTCCAGTGCAACAACTTCGAAGTGTTCGACCTCGGGGTGATGGTGTCGTGCGAGAAGATCCTCGAGGCCGCGCGGCGCGAGCAGGCCGACATCATCGGCCTGTCGGGCCTGATCACGCCCTCGCTCGACGAGATGGTGCACGTCGCGCGCGAGATGCAGCGCCAGGGGTTCACGCAGCCGCTGCTGATCGGCGGCGCCACCACCTCGCCGGCGCATACCTCGGTGAAGATCGAGCCGCAGTACGCGCAGCCCGTGGTGTACGTGAAGGACGCCTCGCGCGCGGTCGGTGTGTGCCAGAACCTGGTGTCGCCGGAGGGCCGCGCGCCGTTCGTGGCACGCATCAAGGCCGAACATGCCACACGCCGCGAGCAGCACGCGGGCAAGCGCAGCCGCGGACCGCAGTTCACGCTGCAGCAGGCGCGTGACGACGCGCCGCGCTTCGACTGGCAGCAGTACCGGCCGCCGGTGCCGCGCCTGCTGGGGGTGCGCAGCTTCGACGACTATTCGCTGGAAGAGCTGGTGCCCTACATCGACTGGACGCCGTTCTTCCAGGCCTGGGAGCTGCGCGGCAGTTTCCCGGCCATCCTCACCGATCCGCAGTTCGGCGAACAGGCGGCGCAGCTCTACAACGATGCGCGCCGGATGTTGCGCAGCCTGATTCGCGGGCACGAGCTCAGGGCGCGCGGCGTGTTCGGCCTGTTCCCGGCCAACCGCGTGGGCGATGACGTCGAGGTGTACAGCGACGACACGCGCCACACGGTACTGACGACGCTGCATTTCCTGCGGCAGCAGAAGGATCTGCCGGCCGGCATGCCGCACAGCTCGCTGGCGGACTACATCGCGCCGAAGGATTCCGGGGTGCGCGACTACCTCGGCGCGTTTGCCGTGACGGCCGGGCTCGGCATCGAGCCGGCGCTGGCGCGCTTCGCGCGCGACCACGACGATTACTCGAGCATCCTGCTCAAGGTGCTGGCCGACCGGCTGGCCGAGGCGTTCGCGGAGCGCCTGCACGAGCGCGTGCGCCGCGAGTTCTGGGGTTACGCCACCGATGAGCGGCTCAGCAACGAGCAGCTCATCCGCGAGGACTACCGCGGCATCCGGCCCGCGCCGGGCTATCCCGCCTGCCCCGATCACACCGAGAAGCGCCAGCTCTGGCAGCTGCTGGACCCCACCGCGCGCGCCGGCATCGAGCTCACCGAATCCTACGCCATGCATCCGGGCGCGGCGGTGAGCGGCTGGTACTTCTCGCATCCCGACGCGCGCTATGTGATCGTCGGCCGTGTGGAGCGCGACCAGATCGAGGATTACGCGCGTCGCAAGCACCTGGACGTGGCGGAGGTCGAGCGCTGGCTGGCGCCCAATCTCGGCTACGATCCGGACGCGCCGGCCGCCGCGGCGCAGGACCCGGCGCAGACGCGACCGCAGGCGGCGGCGCAGGCCTGATGGCGGGACCTCCGCATCCGCCTCCGCCCGGCGGTGATCGCGTCGCGAACCTCAAGCGCGGCTTCTTTGGCGTGTTCGCCTACAGCCGGCAGGCGCTGCGGCTGGTCTGGGACACCAACCGGTCGCTGCTGCTGTGGCTCGGCCTGCTGACGCTGGTCGCGGGCCTGCTGCCCGCGGGCGTGGCGTGGGTGGGCGCGCAGATCGTGGACGCGGTGGTGCACGCCGTGAACGCGCCGGCCCACGATGCGCACGCCGTGCTGCGCCTGGTGTTCCTCGAAGGCGCACTGGTGGCGGCACTGGCGGCCACCCAACGCGGGCTGTCGCTGTGCCAGGCGCTGCTGCGCGCGCAGCTCGGGCAGCGCGTGAACGTCATGATCCTGGAGAAGGCGCTCACGCTGGAGCTGAGCCACTTCGAGGATTCGGAGTTCTACGACAAGCTCACGCGCGCGCGGCGTGAAGCCTCCAGCCGGCCGCTGAGCCTGGTCATGCGCACGCTGGGCCTGATCCAGAACCTCGTGTCGCTGGGCGGGTTCGGCGTGCTGCTGGTGCGCTTCTCGCCGTGGACCGTGGCCGTGCTGCTGCTGGCGGGACTGCCGGCGTTCATCGCCGAGACCAAGTTCTCGGGCGACGCATTCCGCCTGTTCCGCTGGCGTTCGCCCGAGACGCGCATGCAGAACTACCTCGAGACGGTGTTGGCGCGCGAGGACCATGCCAAGGAGGTCAAGCTGTATGCGCTTGGCCCGCGCTTCCTGCAACGCTACCGCGACATCTTCAGCAAGCTGTACCGCGAGGACCGCGCGCTGTCGATCCGCCGCGACAGCTGGGGCTTCGCGCTGGGCCTGCTCGGCACCGCGACGCTGTACGGCGCCTACGCCTGGATCGCGCTCAGCACCGTGCGCGGCGCCATCACGCTCGGCAAGATGACCATGTACCTGATGCTGTTCCGGCAGGGCCAGTCGGCAGTGTCGGCCATCCTCTCCAGCATCGGCGGCATGTACGAGGACAACCTGTATCTCTCGACGCTGTACGAATACCTGGACACCCCCGTGCCTTCGCACGCGGGCCGCGCGCTGCACGGACCGCATCCGGAGGACGGCGTGCGGTTCGAGAACGTCAGTTTCTCGTATCCGGAGGCCACCGAACCCGCCTTGCAGGGCATCAACCTGCATCTCAAGCCGGGCAGCAGCCTGGCGCTGGTGGGCGAGAACGGATCCGGCAAGACCACGCTGATCAAACTGCTGACGCGGCTGTATCCGCCGACCACGGGCCGCATCCTGCTCGACGGGCTCGATCTCAGGGACTGGGACGAGGCGCGGCTGCGCGCACGCATCGGCGTGATCTTCCAGGACTTCGCGCGCTACCAGCTGCCAGCGGGGGAGAACGTCGGCGCGGGCGACGAGCCGAATTTCGAGGACGAGGCGCTGTGGCGCGTGGCGGCGGAGAAAGGCCAGGCCGCGGATTTCATCGCGCAGCTGCCGGCGCAATACCGCACCCAGCTCGGCAAGTGGTTCCGCGACGGTCGCGAGCTGTCGGGTGGCCAGTGGCAGAAGATCGCGCTGTCGCGTGCGTTCATGCGCACCGGCGCGGACGTGCTGGTGCTGGATGAACCCACGGCGGCCATGGATGCGCGCGCCGAGGCCGAAGTGTTCGAACACTTCCGGCAGCTCGCGCACGAGCGCATCACGATATTGATTTCCCACCGGTTTTCCACGGTGCGCATGGCGGACCAGATCGCGGTGCTCGATCGCGGCCGCATCCTGGAAGCCGGCAGCCACGAACAGCTCATGCAGCGCGGGGGACATTATGCCCAGCTGTTCACGCTGCAGGCCCGGGGCTATCGCTGATTGAGGGTACAATGGACGACATGAACGAGACCCAAGACACCAACGCGGCATTCGATACCGCCTTCTCGAAAGCGGTCGAACTGGGCAACCAGATTTCAGGCAGTGACCAGGATGCCGACCTGTGGGATGTGGCCGATGGCCTGGTGGCGGGCGCGCTGCAGTACTGGCTGTATTCGCGCCAGCCCTGCGGCGATCCGCTGTGCGAGGACTGCGCGCCGATCAGCACCGCCGAAGCGCGCATGGCGGAACTCAAGCGGCTCATCGACCAGTTGGCGGCGGAGAGCGAGTACTTCCATTCCCCGACGGATGCCAACGCCGGTCGCGCCTGAGCGCCCCGCGGCGCGCCCTCACCGCCAGCGCCCCCTGCCACCCGCCTGATGCGCGTTCCACACGGGATCCGCCTGCCGGCTTGACTTTTGAATTTACAGATGTAATCTGAAGCAGACGATTACAAGTGTAGTCGATAGCAGGCCGGGAAGCCCATGCCCATTGCCATCACCGCAGCCGAATCCGTGATCATGGAAGTGCTCTGGAGCCGCAGTCCGATCGCCACCGAGGAAGTGGTGGCCGCGCTCGCCACGCGCCAGGACTGGCAGGAATCCACCATCAAGACCCTGCTGAACCGGCTGCTGACCAAGGGCGCCATCGGCGCGACCAGAGATGGCAGGCGCTACCTGTATTCGCCGCTGCTCAGGCGCGAGCAGTGGCTGTCGGCGGAGAGCAAGGGCCTGCTGGATCGGCTGTTCGATGGCCGCGTGGCGCCGCTCATCGCGCATTTCAGCAAGCATCGCAAGCTCTCGAAGAAGGACATCGCCGATCTCAAGCGATTGATCCAGGAGCTCGACGATGAGCGTTGAACTGGCCGCGCTGCTGCTGAGGCTCACGCTGGCGCTCAGCGTGGCGGTCGCGATCGCGGCGCTGCTGCGCAAGCCATTGCGCCGCGCGGTCGGTGCCCGGACCGCCTACTGGTTGTGGCTGCTGGTGCCGGTCAGCGCGCTGGCGGTCCTGCTGCCCGCGCCTTCGCAATCCTTTCGCGTGCTGCGCCAGGTCCTGCCCGAAAGTGACGGACTCGGGGTCCTGATGGGCACCGCGCAGCACGCGGCGCAGGTTTCCACCCGCTGCGCGCTGCCCGCCTTGTGGCTGTGGGCGGGTGGCGCGCTGCTGGCGGGCATGCTGGTGCTGCAACGGCAGCTCAGGTTCCTGCGCCAGCTCGGTCCGCTGCAGGCAGGCCCGGATGGGGCGTGCCGAAGCGCTGCGGTGTGCGGCCCCATGCTGGTCGGCACCTGGCGGCCACGCGTGGTGCTGCCCGCTGATTTCGATGCGCGCTACAGCGCCGAAGAGCGCGCACTGGTGCTGGCCCACGAACGGGCGCACCTCAAACGCAGGGATGCGCTCATGAATGCGCTCGCGGTCGCCACGCTGTGCCTCAACTGGTTCAACCCGGTGCTGCACTGGGCGCTCGGCCGGTTCCGCTTCGACCAGGAGCTGGCCTGCGACGCCGAAGTGCTGTCCGGCGCTGGCGCCGGCGTGCGCCGTCGCAGCTATGCCGATGCGCTCATGAAGACCCAGGTCGCCGGCGAAGCCGGCGGGCTGTTTTCCCTCGGCTGCCACTGGCAGCCCATCCATCCACTCACGGAGAGAATCGCCATGCTCAAACATCCGTTGCCCGGTTCCGCGCGCCGCCGCGCCGGCATTGCGCTGCTGGTGGGCGTGATCGGCACCGCGGGCTACGCCTGCTGGGCCGCACAGCCCGCCGCCGGCGTGTTGGCCTCGGGCGGTGCGCCGATCGCCATCCGCCTGCGCTGGAACATCGACGAGACGGTGCCCGCCACCGATCCGTCCGGCGCGACCCGCAAGCGCCGCCTGGTGGTGGTGACGGAACTGCTTGCCAAGTCAGGCCACGCGTTTTCGCTGTATGCGCCTTCGGACACGCAGCGTGACTTCGAAGCGCAGTGCACGCCGTCGCTGGGCGCTGCCGCAGGCCAGATCACAGTGCAATGCCAGTTGAAAAGCCACGGGCAGGTGCTCGGCACTCCATCGGTGCTGGTGGCCGATGGGGAAACCGCCCGGCTCAGCGTGAACGATGGCGCCGATGCCACGCCGTTCCGGCTCGCCATCAATGCGTCGACCGACGCGCGCCGCATCGCGGCCGCGGAGCACGAGGAGGTCCAGGACCCGCAGGAACCCCAGGACCAGGACGATGCGGGCGGTGCTGAAGACGAGGCCGACCTGCCGGACCCACCGGATCCCCCGGATCCGCCGGAAGCGCTGGACGCTGACGGCGGCGATGGCTCCTCCGTCTGAAAAGAAAAGCCGCGCTGGCTTCAAAGCCAGCGCGGCGTTCGAACCGCAGCGGACGAAAAGCGGTCCGCGCTACTTCTGCGGCGCCGGCCCGCCCACGGGTGCGCCACCGCCGGCGGGACGTGCCCCCGGCGGTCCATTGCCCAGATCCTGGCCCAGCAGCAGGCGCTCGATGTTCGAGTTCTGTGCCGCGATGAGCGCGAACGAGGACTTCGCCATCGCCACCAGGTCCGGGTTGGCGCCCGGCTCGCTCAGTTCGGTGTTGATGTGGCCCAGCATGGCGTTGTGGGCGATCGCGACGCGCAGCGCGTACTGCTTGTCGAACTCCTCGCCGCTGAGCTTGCGCATGTCGGCCAGGTCGTAATCGTAGCGTGCCATCGGGCCGCCACGACCGCCGCCACCGCCACCCGGCGGACCCCCCTGCGCGCCACCGCCCGGCGGCGCGCCACCCGGCGCTCCACCAGCGCCCGGCCCCGCACCCGGTGCAGCGCCCGGGCCCGGGCCCGCACCGCCCGGAGGACCGCCTGCGCCACCCGCGCCACCCGCGCCCGGTGCCATGCCCGGCGGACCGCCGCCACCGTTGAGCAGCTTCAGCACGCCTGGTGCCACCCACGAGGCGCCGGCCGGCAGCTCGGTGACGCCGCGCGTCACGCCCTGGCCCAGCTTCGGCGACATGTTGCCGTTCGAGATCGGCTGCGAGATCAGCTTGAATTCGTCATCGACCTTCGACACGGCCTCGGCGAGCTTCTGGTACATGTCCAGTTCGCCCTGCGCGAACTTCTTCACCGAGTCCTTGCTGCCCTTCTCCAGCGCGAGCTTGTCGAGCGCGATGGCGTTCGACTGCCGGTCGAAGAAGCCGCGCAGCACGTGCTCTTCCTGGTCGGTGATGGCGGGCACGGCCGCCTGCAGCACGACGGGCAGCCCCGCGAATGCGGCGAGCAGGCCCAGTTTCGGAATTCTGTTCATGATCCCCCCTGTAGTGATGGATGCGGCGACAACGCCGCCGAGCCAGCGCAAGTCTAGCCACAGGCGCCGGGCGGCAGCGTCAGGAAACGTCAAGCCTGTGGCATGATCGCAGCCCGTTCCCGGTGGGAGGTGAGCATGGATCAGGCAGGGCTGCTGCAGGACGCGGCGCGGCGCGCGCTGGCCTATCTGGAAGGACGCAACGCCCGCGCCGTGATGCCGGATGCCGCGGCGGTCACGAGACTGGGCGGCTTCGATGTGCCGCTGCCGGCCGGTCCCTCCGACCCCATGGCCACGCTCGCACTGCTCGACGATCTGGTCTCGCCGGCAACGCTGGTGGAAACCGGCCCGCGCTTCTTCGGGTTCGTCATCGGCGGCGTGCTGCCGGCGGCGCTGGCCGCCAACTGGCTCGCGGCCAGCTGGGACCAGAATGCGGCGTACTACAGCACCACGCCCGGCGTCGCCCACGCCGAGAAGACCGCGCTGGCCTGGCTCATCGGCCTGTTCGACCTGCCGGCCGACACGGCGGCGGGCTTCGTCACCGGCGCCACCGTCGCGAATTTCACGGCGCTCGCCGCCGCTCGTCACTGGGTGCTGGAACGCGCCGGCTGGAACGTGGAAGCGGACGGACTGTTCGGCGCGCCGCCCATCACGGTCATCACCGGCGGCGAAGCGCATCCCACCCTGCTCAAGTCGCTGGGCATGCTGGGACTCGGACGCTCGCGTGTGGTGCGCGCGAGGGTGGACGCTCAGGGCTGCATGCGTGCCGACGCGCTGCCGGAAATCCAGGGTCCGGCCATCCTGTGCCTGCAGGCCGGCAACGTGAACACCGGCGGCTTCGATCCGTTCCATCCGTTGATCGAGCGCGCGCATGCGCAGGGAGCGTGGGTGCACGTGGACGGCGCGTTCGGCCTGTGGGCCAAAGTCGTGCCGGCGTTGCGGCCGCTGGTGGAGGGCCTGGAACTGGCCGATTCCTGGGCCACCGATGCCCACAAGTGGCTCAACGTCCCGTACGACTGCGGCCTCGCTTTCGTACGCTACGAAGCGGCGCTGCGCGGCGCGATGGCCATCACGGCGGAATACCTGCCCACCGACACGTCGATCCGCAATCCCAGCGACTATGCGCCGGAACTGTCACGGCGGGCGCGTGGGGTGGAAGTGTGGGCCGCGCTGCACAGCCTCGGCCGCAGCGGCCTCACCGAGATGATCGAGCGCAACTGCCGCCAGGCGCGGCGCTTCGCGGCGGGTCTGGCGGCTGCCGGCTATCGCGTGCTCAACGAGGTGGTGCTGAACCAGGTTCTGGTGGCGTTCGGCGACGCCGCGCGCACGCGGGAAGTGGTGCAGGCCATCCAGGCCGAGGGCACCTGCTGGTGCGGGATCACGGTGTGGCAGGGCCAGACCGCGATGCGCATCAGCGTGTGCAACTGGTCCACCACCGATGACGACGTCGAGCTCAGCCTCGCGGCGATGTTGCGCGTGGCCGCACGGCAGCCGGCCAGCTGAGCCGCCCAGCGGGCTGAGTCGGTCAGGCGGCTGGCGGCACCACGCCATTGGGCGTGAGGTGATCCACTGCCTTGGGCAGCGCCTGCGAGAGCTTGGCGGTGAGCTCCTGCGGGTTGATGCCAAGCTTCGCGGCCATGGCAGCGATGGTGTCCGCGCCGAACACCTGGTGCACCTGGTCGGGAGAGATCGGCTGGTTGGGGCCGGTGCCGATCCAGGATTTCACGGTGTTGCCGAGTCCCTGCTGTTCCATCTGCGTCACGATGCCCTGCACGCCGCCGTGCCTGGCGATCAGTCCGCTGACCACGGTGACCATTTCGGCGCCGACCACGCCGCCCAGAACGCCGTCGAGAAATCCCATGGGATGTTTCCTTGTTGTGCGAGCCCCGATGCGCCGAGCCTAGCACAGGCCGGGTCGGCGCAGGATGACAAGGGATCTCGACGCGCGCCGGGACCGCGGCTCGCGCTCATCCGGCCACGTCCGCCAGCGCGGCGGCGAGCTGGTCGAGTCCCTCATCCAGCAATGCTTCCGGAATCGTGAGCGGCGCGAGGAAGCGGATGACGTTGCCGTACAGCCCGCAGGAGAGCAGCACCAGGCCATGCTTCGCCGCGGCCAGCACCAGCGCGCGCGTGAGTTCCGCGTCGGGCTGATCGGCGCGGCCTTCGCGCACCAGTTCCATCGCCACCATCGAACCCAGCCCACGCACTTCGCCGATGCGCTTCGGGTAGCGCGCCTGCAGCTCGTGCAGCCGGTCCACCAGGTGTTTGCCGAGCCGCTGCGAGCGCGCCGGGAGATCCTCGTCCTGGATCACGTCCAGCACCGCGAGCGCGGCCGCGCAGGCCACGGGCGATCCCGCATACGTGCCGCCGAGTCCGCCTGGCGGCGGCCCATCCATGATCGCGGCGTTGCCGATCACCGCCGACAGCGTGAAACCGCCGCCAAGGCTCTTGGCCACCGTCATCAGATCGGGCTCCACGCCCGCGTGCTCCATCGCGAACACCTTGCCGGTGCGCGCGAAGCCGGTCTGGATCTCATCGGCGATCAGCAGGATGCCGTGCTGGTCGCACAGCGCGCGCAGGCTGCGCAGGAACTCCGGCGGTGCGATGTAGAAGCCGCCTTCGCCGCACACGGGCTCGATGATGATGGCCGACACGCGCGCCGGATCGAGGTCCGCCTTGAACAGCTGCGCGATGGCGTCCAGTGAATCCCGTGGCGTCACGCCGTGGTAGGCCATCGGGTAGGGCACGTGGTACACATCCGACAGCAGTGGACCAAAGCCGGCCTTGTAAGGCTGCACCTTGCCGGTCAACGCGAGCGCGGCCAGCGTGCGGCCGTGGAAGCCGCCGGTGAAGGCGATCACCGCGCTGCGCCGGGTGTGGAAGCGCGCCAGTTTCAGCGCGTTCTCGACGGCTTCGGCGCCGGTGGAGAACAGCATGGTTTTCTTCGGCGTGCTGCCCGGCGCGAGGCGATTCAGGCGCTCCGCGAGTTGCACGTAGTTCTCGTAAGGGGTCACCTGGAACGCGCTGTGGTTGAGCTTGACCACCTGCGCCTGCACCGCCGCCACCACCCTGGGGTGCAGATGACCGACATTCAGTACGGCGATGCCGCTGCCGAAATCGATGTAGCGCTTGCCTTCGACATCCCACAACTCCGCGTTGCGGGCGTGGTCGGCATACACCGGCAGTGAATTGGCCACGCCGCGTGGAATGGCGTCCATGCGGCGCTGGTGCAGTTCGGCGTTGGTCGGCATGTTCGATGGCTCCGGCGAGGCGGGAATATGCTTATAACTATACTCCGCCGGCGACCCGCGACGTGGCGCCAGTGTGCGCCGGCGTAGGTCCAGTTCAGGCCCATGCATTACAATCCACGGATGAATGAAGCCGTCATCACCACCGAAGTGGTCATCGTGGGCGCGGGCCCGGCCGGGCTGTTCCAGGTGTTCGAACTGGGCCTGCTCGGCATCAAATGCCACATCCTCGATTCCCTGCAGCAGCCCGGCGGCCAGTGCACCGAGCTGTATCCCGAAAAGCCCATCTATGACATTCCCGCGCTGCCCATCGTGGGCGCGCAGGAACTGGTGGACCGGCTGGTGCAGCAGATCAAGCCGTTCGGCGCCGAATTCCACCTGGGCGAGGAAGCGGTGGAGCTCGCGAAACAGGACAGCGGCCGCTTCCGGCTGGTCACCAGCGCCGGCACCGTGTTCGACGCGGGCTGCATCATCGTCGCCGCGGGCGTGGGTTCGTTCCAGCCGCGGCGCCTGGGACTGGAAGGCGTGGAGCCATTCGAAGGCCGGCAGGTGCACTACAAGGTGCAGAACACCGCCGCGTTCCACGGCAAGCAGCTGGTCATCTTCGGCGGTGGCGATTCGGCGCTGGACTGGACGCTGGCGCTGGCACCGCATGCGAAGCAGCTGACGCTGGTGCATCGCCGGCCGGAATTCCGCGGCGCGGCCGCTTCCGTGGCGCAAATGCAGGCGCTGCGGAGCGCCGGCCAGGTGCACTTCGTCGAAGGCGTGGCGCAGGCGCTGCGCCACGGCGATGGCGTGCTGCGGGGCGTGCAGCTGAAGGCCGCGGATGGAGCGGTGCACGATGTCGATGCCGATCACCTGCTGGTATTCTTCGGCCTCGCGCCCAAGCTCGGGCCGATCGGCGAATGGGGCCTCGCGCTCGACAAGCGCGCCATCATCGTGGACACGGAAAAGTTCCAGTCGAACATCCCGGGCATCTTCGCCATCGGCGACATCAACACCTATCCCGGCAAGAAGAAGCTGATCCTGTCCGGCTTCCATGAAGCGGCCCTCGCGGCGTTCGCCGCGCAGGCCTATCTCTACCCGGGCAAGAAGCAGTTCCTGCAGTACACCACCACCAGTCCCGCCATGCAGAAGCGGCTGGGCGTCGCCAGCTCCTGAGCGACGCGCACCGCATGGACGCCAGGCTCGCTGAACTGCTGCGGCTGCTGGAGCTCGAGCGCATCGAGGACAACCTGTTCCGCGGCGAGAGCCACGACATCGGCAGCCCGCAGGTGTTCGGCGGCCAGGTGCTGGGGCAGGCGCTGAAGGCCGCTTACGCCACCGTGGCGCCCGATCGCGAGCCGCACTCGCTGCACGCCTACTTCCTCAAGCGCGGCGATTTCAACGCGCCGATCGTGTACGTGGTGGATCGCAGCCGCGACGGCCAGAGCTTCAGCAGCCGGCGCGTCACCGCCATCCAGTACGGCGAGCAGATGTTCCACTGCTCGATCTCGTTCCAGCTGCGCCAGCCGGGCCTCGAGCACCAGATCGAAATGCCCGAGGTGCCGGCGCCCGAGGCGCTCACCGACTCCACGCTGTTACCGCCGGAATTCGTGACGCGGCTGCCGGAAAAGATCCGCATGTTCTATGCGCGCGCGCGGCCGTTCGAATTCCGGCTGGTGCACCCGGTGGATCTGGTGCATCCCGAGCCTGCGCCGCCGCAGCAGCAGGTGTGGATCCGCGCGGTCGGCAGGTTGCCCGACGACGATGTGCTGCATCGCTGCCTGTTGGCCTACGTGTCGGATTTCTACCTGCTCAACACGGCCACCATGCCGCACGGCGTGCGCAACATGTTCAGCAACTTGGCGCTGGCGAGCATCGATCACGCCATGTGGTTCCACCGCCCGTTCCGCGTGGACGATTGGCTGCTGTACGCCATCGACAGTCCCAGTGCGTCCGGGTCGCGCGGCTTTTCGCGCGGCAGTCTCTTCACGCGCGACGGCAGGCTGGTGGCGAGCACCGCGCAGGAAGGCTTGCTGCGCGTGATTTCGCCGCCGGCGGGCTGAAAAAGGCGGCGATCGCAGGGCTGACCGCGCGATCGCGCCCAGCGGCCCTTGAGCTCAGCGACCCTTGATCAGGCCCATCTTGTACGTTTCGCCCTGGTAGCTGAAATCCCAGAGCTCGCCCGTGGCGTGCGTCGGCAACGTCACGCAGCCCGCATCGTGGAACAGCGCCGGTGAGGCGCCACGCGGCCGCGGCGGATGGTCGGCTTCGGGCTTGAGGCAGACCTTGAGGCCGTCTTTCACGGCGCTGGCCGTGTACGTGCCCTGGCGACCTTCGTACTGGAACGGCCCGTCGACGCCTTTGACGTAGGCCTTCTTGCCGCTGTCGTAGAACACGGCGTACTTGCCGTTTTCATCCAGCCACAACTGGCACACCGCGCCGGTGGACGCGGCCTTGCACAGCAGTGAATTACCGAAGTAGGCGGCGGCGGGTGAAGGCGCGGCGTGGCCGGCGGCAGGCAGCAACGCGAGCGCGATGAGAAGGGAGTTGCGCATCGGGGTGCTCCTCAACGGTGGCCAGGCAACAGGAACAGCTGGTCCAGTCCGCCCTGCGACGGACTGGGATCGTCGGCTTCGACCCAATGGTCGCCGACCTGCTTGTCGACGCGCATCGGATAGCACATGCCTTCGTGGAAGCGCGCGAGGATGCCTTTCGCGAGCGGCAGGGGCTTGCCCTGCGCATCCACGGCGGCGTGGCCGTGGCCCGGGCCGCACGTGGTCTTGAAATTCACGGTGTCGCAGCCCATCGGGCCGCGCGGCATGCCGCCACCCGGCGCGCCGCCGGTGGGTGCGCCGGCAGGCGGGCCACCCGCAGGTGCGCCAGCAGGGGTGGGGCCAGCCGCCGCGTCGGGCGCAGCGCCCACAACACCAGGACCGCCCGGAGCGCCGGCCCCGCCTGGCGCACCCGGTCCGCCAGGACCGCCCGGCCCGGGCCCCGACTGCGAAGCAGCGAGCGCCTCCGGGATGTCGATGCCCAGCGTGTCGACGTAGTAGCAGATGGGAATCTTGCCGTCGGCACGCGCCGGGCCGATCTTGTAGTGGCCGGTGTGTCCGCCCTGCATGCCGCCGAACATCACGAACGTGCCATCCTTGTTGAGCCAGATGTGGCAGGCGTCATCGGCGTTGAGTCCGCCCGCGCAGACCTGGGTGTTGTCGTAATAGATCGACATCGGGTCGGTGGCGGCGGGTTTGTCCGCCGGATGCGCGCGCAGCGCCGTTCCCAGCGCGAGCAGCGCAACGCTCACGATACAAAATGTGCGTGACATGATCCCCCCTGATGTCCTGCGACCGTGCGCTATGGTGGTGAGCAGCGCTCCAGGTGTCAACGTAAAAAGAAGTGCCGCGTGCCTCAGGACTGCAGCATTTTCCCCGGGTTCATGATGCCCAGCGGATCGAGTGCGCGCTTGATCGCGCGCATCGCGTCCAGCTCCACCGGATCGGCGTAGCGCGCGAGCTCGCCGGCCTTGAGCCGGCCGATGCCGTGTTCGGCGCTGATGCTGCCGTGGTGCTGGCGCACCAGATCGTGGATGGCGCGACGGATTTGCGGTTCGCGCGCCATGAACGCGGCCGCGTCCTGTCCCGCGAGCTGGTTGATGTTGAAATGCAGATTGCCATCGCCCGCGTGCCCGTAGGACACGAGCACGCCTTCCGGCACGTGCTGCCGCACCCACGCGGATGCCTCGGCCACGAACCCTGGCAGCGCCATCACCGGGACCGAAATGTCGTGCTTGAGGCTCGGGCCCGCGAGCCGCTGTGCCTCGGGGATCGATTCGCGCAGGCGCCAGAATGCCAGCCGCTGGCGTTCGTTCTGCGCCAGGGCGGCATCGAGCACCACGCCCGCGGCTATGGCCTCGCCCAGCACCTGCTGCAACAACTCCTCCAGCGGTTCCGCGGTGGCCGAGGCCAGCTCGCACAGCAGGTACCACGGGCAGGGCTGGTCGAGCGGATCGACAACCCCGCTGATGTGGCGCGTGGTCAGCTCGACGCCGATGCGCGGGATGAGCTCGAAGGAATTCAGGCGCTCGCCCGCGGCCGCGCGCAGCCGGCCCAGCAAGTTCACCGCGGCGGCGACGTCCGCAATGGCGACGAAGGCTGTCGCCGTCGTGCGCATGCGCGGCCAGAGCTTGAGGGTCGCGGCAGTGATCACGCCCAGCGTGCCTTCCGAGCCGATCAGCAGCGATTTGAGATCGTAGCCGGTGTTGTCCTTGCGCAGCGAACCCAGGCCTTCGAACAGCCGGCCATCCGGCATCACCGCTTCGATGCCGAGCACGAGATCGCGCGTCATGCCGAAGCGCACCACGTTCAGGCCGCCGGCGTTCGTCGCCAGGTTACCGCCGATCTGGCAACTGCCTTCCGAACCCAGGCTCAACGGAAAGAAGCGGTCCGCGTCCGTCGCCGCAGCCTGCACGGTGGCGAGCACGCAGCCCGCCTCCACCGTCATGGAAAAGTTGCCGGCGTCGACGCTGCGGATGCGATTGAGGCCACGCAGCGCGAGCACCAGCTGCCGCCCGGATTCATCGGGTGTTGCGCCACCGACGTAACCCGTGTTGCCACCCTGCGGCACCAGCCCGATGCGGTGCGCCGCGCACCACGCGACGATGGCCTGCACCTCGGCAACGGATTGCGGCAGGGCGACGCCCAGCGCACGACCCTGGTACAACTTGCGGAAATCGACCAGGTAAGGTGCGAGCTGCGCATCGCCGGTGAGCAGGCGGCCCGGTCCGAGCCGGGTACGCAACGCGTCGAGAGGGTCGGCCGTTCCCGCCGCGGACACGTTCAGGCGATGACGAGCGACAGGGTGGGGCGCCGGCAACCCGGTTTGGTGAGCAGCATCTGCACGTCGCCCAGTTGGCGTTCGGCGAAACCGGCTTCGCAGTAGCTCAGGTAGAACTGCCACAGGCGGATGAAGGTTTCCGGATACTGCAGCCGGCGCACTTCGGCCAGGTTGGCCAGGAAATTGTTGCGCCAGGTGGCCAGCGTGCGCGCGTAATGCGGGCCGATGTCCTCGAGGTGGAAGATCTTGAGGTCGGTCACGCGGCGCAGCGAATCCGCCATCGCCGTCACGGACGGGATGAAGCTGCCCGGGAACACGAAGCGCTGGATGAAATCCACCGAGCGGAGCGAAGCCTCGTAGTACTGGTCCTGCAGCGTGATGGCCTGCAGCAGCATGGCGCCGCTCCGGCGCAGCAGGCTGGAGCATTTGGCGAAGTAGGTGTCGAGGAAGCGCGCCCCGACGGCTTCGATCATCTCGATGGACACCAGCTTGTCGTACTGTCCCTTGAGGTCGCGATAGTCCTCGCGCAGCAGCGTGATGCGATCGGTGAGGCCGAGCTCGCCGACGCGCTGCGCCGCGTAGTCGTACTGCTGCTGCGAGATGGTCGTGGTCGTGACGCGGCAGCCGTAATGGGTGGCGGCGTGGATGGCGAGGCCACCCCAGCCGGTGCCGATCTCGAGCAGGTGATCGGAGGGCCCGAGCTCGAGCTTGCGGCACGCGGCGTCGAACTTGGCGCGCGAGGCCTCGGCCAGCGTCGCGTCCTCGGTCGGAAAGATGGCGCAGGAATACGCCATGGTCTCATCGAGCATGAGCTCGTAGAACGCATTGCCCAGGTCGTAGTGCGCAGCGATGTTGCGCGCGCTGCCGCGCCGCGTGTTGCGGTTCAGCCAGTGGTGCAGCTTGAGGAACGGGCGGCTCACCAGCGCCCAACGCGAATCCAGCCGGTCCATGACCGCGCGGTTGGCGACCACGACGCGCATCAGCGCCGTGAGGTCATCGCAATCCCAGCTGCCGTCGATGAATGCCGCGCCCGAACCCACCGTGCCGCCCCAGACGGTCTCGGTGTAGAACACGGGGTCGTGGATGCGCACGGTGGCCTGCAGGGACGCGGGCGCGTCCGTCCGGCCGAACTGGTGGCGGGTGCCGTCGCAATCGTAGAGGGTGAGGGCGCCGTCCTGCAGCGTCGCGAGCTGCGCGAACAGCAGCCGCCGCGCCATGGCCTGCCACGGGCCCGCGCGCGACGGTTCCCTAGCGAATGCGTCGGGATTGGCTGTCACGTACCTTGACGGGGACCGGCTGCAGATCCCAGACGATACCGAGCCACGACATCAGCTTGAGGATGTAGAACGTGATGTCGTATTCCCACCAGAAGAACCCCTGCCGGGTCGCGCTGGGGTAGTAGTGGTGGTTGTTGTGCCAGCCTTCGCCCAGCGTGAGGATGGCGAGGAACCAGTTGTTGCGGCTGGTGTCGGTGGTGCGATAGCGCTGCTTGCCGAACACGTGCGAGAGCGAATTGATGGTGTAGGTCGCGTGCCAGCAGAACACGGTCGAGATCACGAAGCCCCACACCAGCATCTGCGAGCCGCTGGTGTGCAGTTCGGGATTGGTGTGGTTGAGCAGCACGCCGAGCAGGAACATGCCGGTGCCGAGCAGGATGGGGACGATGATGTCGAAGCGGTCGAGCCAGCGCAGTTCGGGGAATTTCAGCAGGTCGCGCACGTAGCGCATGTCGGGCGCCGAACCCTTGACGGTCAGGAACCAGCCCATGTGCGAGCGCAGGAAGCCGTGCTGCTTGGGCGAATGGATGTCCTCGGGCTTGTCGGAGGCGATGTGGTGATGGCGGTGGTGGGCCGCCCACCACACCGGACCGCGCTGCACGGCCGACGCGCCCAGGATGCCGAAGATGAACTGGCCGACGCGCGAGGTCTTGAACGTGCGGTGCGAGAAGTAGCGATGGTAGAAGCCGGTGATGGCGAACATGCGCACCACGTAGGCGACCACGGCCACCAGGATCGCCACCGGGCTCACGCCGGTGAGGAAGGCGAACAGGCAGCAGGCGTGCATGAAGATGAACGGCAGGACGCGCACGAAATCGATGTGGTTCGGCGCGGCGTCCTGCGCCGTGGCATGGGAGCTGTCGAACCAGCTGATGACGGCCCGCGCCTTGCGGGTCATCCAGCCGGTGGACTCGTGCTGCTTCTCGGCCATCAACATCAGGGTGCAGGACCTCGTATAGGGGCGGGACTGTAGCCGGGAGGCGCGCTCAGCGCAAATTCCGCAGCGCCGCGATCCGCTCCTCCAGCGGCGGGTGGCTCATGAACAGGCGCATCAGTCCCCGCGGAGCGCTGCCCGCGATGCCAAAGGCCGACAACTGTTGCGGCATGGCCTCGGCGTGCACGTTCTTGAGGCGTTCCAGCGCGCTGATCATGTTGTCGCGCCCCGCCAGGCGACCGCCGCCGGCATCGGCGCGGAATTCACGATAGCGCGAGAACCACATCACGATCATGTTGGCCAGGAAGCCCAGCACGATCTGCGAAATGAACACCGTGGCGAAATAGCCGATGCCACCGCCGTCGCGGCCGTCGCGCGGGGACAGGGCGCGGTCGACCAGCGAGCCGATGACGCGCGACAGGAAGAACACGAACGTGTTCACCACGCCCTGGATCAGGGTCAGCGTGACCATGTCGCCGTTGGCGACGTGCGAGAGTTCGTGTCCCAGTACCGCTTCCACCTCGTTGCGGCTCATGCGCGCCAGCAGACCGGCGCTCACGGCCACCAGCGCGTGGTCGCGGCGCGCGCCCGTGGCGAACGCGTTGGGCTCGGGCGAATCGAAGATGCCGACCTCGGGCATGGCCACGCCAGCCTGCTGCGACAGCGAACGGACCGTGGACAGCAGCCACTCCTCGGTGCTGTTGGCGGGCTGGGTGATGACCCGCACGCCCATGAAACGCTTGGCGGTCCACTTGGACATGGCCAGCGAAATGAAGGCGCCGCCAAAGCCCATGAAGGCGCAGGCCACCAGCAGGCCGCCCATGCTGGCGCCGTGCACGGCCAGCCAGCGATCGAGGCCCGTGACATAAGCCACCACCGAGAGGACGGTGATGATCGCGAAATTCGTCAGCAGGAACAGGAAGATGCGTTTCATGGTCTGGAGATGATAGCGGAAGGGAGCGATTTCAATAGGGCAAAAATACCTATATTCATCAAATAGATACGGTGGTATCGACGCTTCTATCCTGCTGCGGTGCCAAAGGCCCGTCCGGCCAGCCAGCTGCAGCCGGCCGCGAGGCTTCCGATCAGGGCCATCCGCACCCCACCCCAGAGCGCATTGCGGCCCGAATACAGGCTCAGGATCATGCCGACCGCGAACAGGCCGGCCAGCGCGCAGCCGCCGACCACCGCCAGCCGGTACGGCGCCGACGCCGACAGCCAGAAGGCCGCGAGCGGCAGCAGCGCGCCGCTGGCGAAGCTCGCCAGCGAAGCGCTGGCCGCGCCCCAGGGCGAGCCGAGGTTGTCGGGGTCCAGGCCGAGCTCTTCGCGCGCCAGCGTGTCGAGCGCGTGTTCGGGGTTGGCCACCAGCTGCCGCGCCATGGTGCGCGCCTGCTCGAGCGCGATGCCGCGCGCGGCGTAGATCAAGGCGAGTTCCTCGGCTTCTTCGGCCGGGTAGGCGGCGAGTTCCGCGCGCTCCAGTCCGATCTGGTACTCGTACATCTCGCGCTGCGAACGCACCGAAACGTATTCGCCGGCCGCCATCGACAGCGCGCCAGCCAGCAGACCTGCGAGGCCGCTCATGAGGATGAACTGCGGTGCCGCACCCGCGCCCGCCACGCCCAGGATCAGGCTGGTGTTGGACACCAGGCCATCGTTCACGCCGAACACGGCGGCGCGCAGGGTGCCCGACCCGGCCAGGCGATGGCGCTGTCCCACCTCGTGCACGGACACGGGCATGCTGTGGCCCGTCGCGCCGGCAAGATCGTAGCTGGAGAGGCCGCGCAGTTTCATCGCGGCGAGCATGGGCCGGAGCTGGCGGCCGCCGCAGCGGCGGATCAGCGTCCCCACGATGCGGGCGCGCAGCCGCAGCCGGAACGGCGGTTCACGGCCGAGGCGCGCCTGCCAGATCAGCGCCTGCTGTTCGGCGGCGTGCGCCAGCGCGTCGAACAGTTCGCGTTGCGTGGGTCCGGCCTCGGTGCTGGCCAGCAGGCGATACAGCCATGCGGATTCGCGCTCGTGGTACCAGCTGTCCTGGTCAGTCATGCCAGTCAGCCATGCCGGTCAATAGTCGTTGCCGGCTTCTTCTTCGTCCTCATCCTCGTCTTCGTCGTCATCGTCCTCGTCTTCATCCTCGTCCCAGTCTTCGTCGAGGTCCTCGTCGTCGTCATCGTCCTTCTCGAACGCGCCTTCCGACCAGCCTTCCGGCTCCTCGATCTGCTCGAGGTCGAGTTCCTGCCAGGTCTCGAGGTCGATCTCCTCGATGTCGCCTTCGAGGTATTCGATTTCCACCAGCTCCTCGTCCTCGTTCACGGTCAGCACGCGGAAACTCTCCTTGTCTTCGAGATCCTCGTACCACTGACCCACCACCGGCTCGTATTCTCTGGCCACCGACATCACCCCGAATGACTGCTGCTAAGGCGCAAAACCGCGGCGCCCGCGGGCGCCGTAGCCGGATATTAGGGCGCGCCCTGCGCGCAGGCAATCACTCATCCGGGTAGGTACACTGGCGGCCATCATGGTCACCCGTAAATCCGCGCGCCGGCCCCAGGCATCGCCGTTGCTCACGGCGCGCCGGATCGTGGTCAAAGTGGGTTCCGCGCTGCTGGTGGATGCCGCCACCGGCCGCCTCAATCGCGCCTGGCTGGAAACGCTGGTCGGCGATCTGCTGCGGCTGAGGCGGCGCGGGCAGCAGGTGATCCTGGTGTCCTCGGGCGCCGTGGCGCTCGGGCGGCGCCACCTGAACCTGCCGGGCAGCGCATTGCGGCTCGAAGAGAAGCAGGCTGCCGCGGCGGTGGGGCAGATCCGCCTCGCCCATGCCTACAAGGAATTGCTGGAAGCGCACGACGTCACCGTCGCGCAGGTGCTGCTGACGCTGGAGGACAGCGAACAGCGCTCGCGCTACCTCAACGCGCGCGCCACCTTCAACGCGCTGCTCGACCTGGAGGCCCTGCCGGTGGTGAACGAGAACGACACGGTGGCCACCGCCGAACTGCGCTACGGCGACAACGACCGGCTCGCCGCGCGCGTGGCGCAGATGGCCAGCTGCGACTGCGTGGTGCTGCTCTCCGATGTCGACGGCCTGTACACCGCGGACCCGAACCTGGATCCGGCCGCGCAATTCCTGCCCGTGGTCACCGAGATCACGCCGGCTGTCGAGGCCATGGGGGGCGCAGCCAGTTCCGGCGTGGGTTCGGGCGGCATGGCCACCAAGATCGTCGCGGCGCGCATCGCCGTGAACGCCGGCGCGCACCTGTGCATCGCCGCCGGGCACCACCGTCATCCGCTGAAGCGGATCGAGCAGGAAGGAGGCCGCTGCACCTGGTTCAGGCCGGCGTCCACGCCGCTGGCGGCGCGCAAACAGTGGATCGCGGGGACGTTGAAGCCCAGCGGCGCGATCCGCATCGACGCGGGCGCGTTGCGGGCGTTGCGCAGTGGCAAGAGCCTGCTGCCCGCCGGCGTGACCGAAGTGCGCGGCGGCTTCGAACGCGGCGACAGCGTGAGCGTGCTGGCCGCCGACGGCGCGGAGGTGGCGCGCGGCGTGGTGGCGTATTCGCAGGCCGATGCCGGGCGCATCCTTGGCCGACGCAGCCAGGACATCGAAGCGCTGCTGGGTTATCGTGGCCGCGATGAACTCATCCATCGCGACGATCTGGTGATATTCGGGGAACCGCGATGAATGCACAGGCGATGGATGTCCGGCAGCTGATGCACGCCATGGGCGAGGCCGCGGTGCGGGCCGCGGCGTTGCTGGCGCTGGCGGACACGGCCGCCAAGGATCGCGCGCTCACCGTGGCGGCGAGCGCCATCCGCGCCGGCATGGACGGCATCCTGCAGGCCAACGCGGCCGACATGCAGGCCGCGCAGGCCGCCAGGCTCGGCGCCGCGCTGCTCGATCGCCTGCAGCTCGATCCCAAGCGCGTCGAGGCCATCGCGCGCGGACTGGAAGCGGTGGCGCAGCTGCCCGATCCCATCGGCACCGTCGCGGCCGAGTGGACCCGGCCCAACGGCCTGCGGATCAGCCGCGTGCGCGTGCCACTGGGCGTGATCGGCATCATCTACGAGAGCCGACCCAACGTCACCGCCGACGCGGGCGCCCTGTGCCTGAAGTCCGGCAACGCCGCGATCCTGCGCGGCGGTTCGGAGAGCACGCGCTCCAACGCCGCGATCCATGCCTGCCTGCTGCAGGGATTGCGCGCGGCCGGCCTGCCGGAGAGCTGCATCCAGCTGGTGCCGACCACCGATCGAGCGGCGGTGGGGGAGATGCTCGCCGGACTGGGCGATGCGATCGACGTGGTGGTGCCGCGCGGTGGCAAGAGCCTGGTGGCGCGCGTGCAGGCCGAAGCGCGCGTGCCCGTGATCGGTCACCTCGAAGGCAATTGCCACGTGTACGTCGATCGCGATGCGGACCTGGCCATGGCGCGGGCGGTGGTGCTCAATGCCAAGCTGCGGCGCACGGGCGTGTGTGGCGCGGCCGAAACGCTGCTGGTGGATCGCGCCGTCGTGGCCTCGCACCTGCGCCCGCTGGTGCAGGACCTGCTGGCCGCGGGCTGCGAGGTGCGCGGCGATGCCAGCGTGCAGCCGGTGGACGAGCGCGTGAAGCCGGCCACCGAGCAGGACTGGTTCACCGAATACCTCGACAGCATCATCGCGGTGCGCGTGGTGGAGGGGGTGGATGCCGCCATCGCGCACATCGCGCACTACGGGTCCTCGCACACCGATTCGATCGTCACCGCCAATGCGGCGACAGCCGAGCGCTTCCTGGCGCGCGTCGACAGCGCCATCGTGCTGCATAACGCCTCCACGCAATTCGCCGACGGCGGCGAGTTCGGCATGGGCGCGGAGATCGGCATCTCCACCGACCGCTTCCATGCGCGCGGGCCGGTGGGCGTGGAGCAGCTCACCAGCTACAAGTACGTGGTGCGGGGGAGCGGCCAGACGCGTCCGGGCTGAGGGCTCTGGCGCAGTCAGAAGACCGGCAGCGCGTACGAGAGCTGCAGGATCTCCGAGCCGGGGTTGATGCGCCCGAGGTGCGCATTCGATATGTGCTGGAACGCGATGCCGATGCGCTGGCCCGCGACCAGCTCGCGCGACAGTTCGATGCTGGAGAGGAACTCCAGCTTCGAGCCCAGGTCCGGTGCGCCCCGGTCGCGCTGGAAATAGCCGGGGCCGGTGCTGAGCGCCAGCCGCCAGTCGTTGCCCACGTGCCAGCCTTTGACGATCGACAGGTTGTAATAACGCGCATCGTGTGTGAATCCGAACACGAATTTCGGGCGCAACCCGGCGTATTCCTCCCGCCAGCGGTATTCCATGTTGCCCACCCAGTTGGTGGGTCCACGCAGGATGCCCGCATAGCCCACGCCGGCCACCAGGTACGAAGGGCGCGGCGTGGAATCGCCGGCCACCGCAATTCCCGGCACCGCGACGCACGCGGCGAGTGCCGGCCAGACCCAGATCAGCTTGCGCACGTCGCGTTTCCGGTCAGCATCGATGCACCTCGTTCAGGCAGGTACGCTCGACCCGCACTGCTCCACGCTCAACCGCCAGAGTTTCTCCTGCAAAGCCTGGTCCAGGCTCAGCGCCGAGGACGTGCGGCACTGGCGTCGGAACCAGTACTGGCCGTTGATGGCGCCCGGCTCCGCCGCGGTGGCCAGGTACAGCGCGGTGTCCGCGCCCTGCGCGGGCTTCAGCATCAGGGGCCGCAACAGCCACAGCAGCGCTCTTGACCCGCCCGTCAGGCCGCGGCCGAAGCCGCTCGCGACCGCACCGGGGCGCACGCAGTTCGCGGTGAGCCGCGTGCCTGCCAGGCGGCGCGCCAGCGCGTAGGTGAACAGGACGTTGGCGAGCTTGGATTGCGAGTAGGCGGCCCAGCGGCGGTAGCCGCTTTCGCCCTGCAGGTTGTCGAAGCGGATGCGCCCGCGCGCGTGCATGCCCGAGGCGATGTTGATGACGCGGCCCTGCGGGCTGGCCTGGAGCGCATCGAGCAGCTCCAGCGTGAGCGTGACGTAGGCGAGGTGGTTGAGCGCCCAGGTGCGCTCGAACCCTTCGCTGGTGAGCACGCGCCGCTCGTGGACCGCCCCCGCGTTGTTGACCAGCACATCGAGTGCCGCGAAATGCGCGCGGATGCGCGCGGCAAGCTCGCGGACTTCGTGCTGCAGCGACAGATCGGCCACCATCCCCGTGAGGTCGGGATTGCCACTGGCGGTGCGCAGCTCCCGGACCGACGCTTCAGTGCGCGCCGGATCGCGGCCCACCAGCACGAGCTTCGCGCCGGTCCGCGCCAGACCCAGAGCAATCTCGCGCCCGATGCCCGACGTGGCGCCCGTGACCACGCAGCACTTCTGCATTGTCCGCCTGTATGTTGAATGGAAAGGCAGGCAATTATAATGACCGGCGCTGGCCGGAATACACAGTGAGCCGGTGCGCAATGCGACTGCCGGACCCGGGGGCGGCGGAGCCTACTGCGTCGCGCCGGTCAGCCAGGCTTTACGGATCTGGCGCCCGCACAGAATTGAAGTGGTGGAGCCGGTGCCGCTCGAGTCCTCGCGCGCCAGCACGCCGTACCAGGTCTTGGTGGAGTCGATCCACGGGTAGAAACCCCACGCACCCGGGCTGCTGAATGCGCCATCGCCCACCGTCGGGTCATCTTCGACCCAGTGGCCGAGCGAGTAGTGCCAGTGCTCGACCGACTGCGGTTGCCCGAAGGTGTAGGTGAGCGCGGTGGCGCAGTTGGTGCACACGGCGTGCGTGCCCAGCGCGGCTTTCATGAGCAGCGGCGCGGTGGGGCTGATGATCTTGCGCAGCAGCGCGGCGTAGTCGGCCGCGCTGTCGGAGGCGCCGCCCGCGAGTTCGGGCGTGTCCCAGACGTAGGTCAGATCGCTGCCCAGCTGGGCATCCATATCGGTCTTCAACGCGGTGTCGTCGTCGGCCGCGACGTTCAGTCCGCTGCTGGTGGCGCCCAGGTGCTCGAGATGACCGCTGTTGTAGACGAAGTAGCTGGTGTCGCCGCTGTCCGAGGTCGCGTCCTGCGCGGCGTCGCAGGACGCGACGGTGTCGCTGACCAAGCACGAACCATTGTTCATCATGTTGTAGCTTGAAGTCATGGTCAGCGCCTGCAGGTCGCTGCCCGACAGGTTGGCGACGCCGCCCAGCTTCTGCACCGCAAACGTGCTGAACAACCACTTCGAAGCCGAGAACAGACTCATGACGGTGCTGGCCGTGGGCGAACTTGCGGTGCTGGGTTCGGTGCCGCCGGTGATCATGGCGGTCGCATCGCCGATCTCCCAGTAGAACGACCCGATGCCGGTGCAGGCGGCATTGGTGCTGGCCGTGGCGGTGGCGGCGTCGATGCGCTGCTGCTGCGTAATGGCGCCACCCGAGCTGCTGGAGCTGCTGGAGCTGCTGGAGCTGCTGGACGAGCTGCTTCCGGAACCCGATGAGCTGGATGAACTCGAGCTGCTGGACGAGCTGCTCGAGTCGCCGCCCGAACTGCTGGAACTGCTGGAACTGCTGGAGCTGCTGGAGCTGCTGGAACTCCCATTGCCCACGCTGCCGGAAGTGCCCGAACTGCCGACGGCCGAGTCGCCACCACCGCCGCAGGCGGCAAGTGACAGCATGAGGGCGCAGCCCGTGGCGGCCTGCCACCGGCGTTGGCATGCACGAGGAATCATGCGCCGCATCCTACCCGAAAGGACTGCGGCGATGGCTTAAGCGTCACCACCGAAACAGGCGTGTCACGAAGCCCTTGTCGAACCGCGCCGGGCCCGGTGGCAATTGGATGAAGCCGTCGGTGAGCGCGAGCGTCGTGAAGTCGCCGGCGTCTTCCACCGGTCGCGGCGTCGCCCACGGGCGACCCCAGTCATCGTGATGCACCCGCACCGGCACGAAGCCGGTGACTCGCTGATCCCACTGCAGCGGTGCGGCGAGGGCGATGCGCTCGGCGGGCGGGTGCTGCGTGCCCATCGCCGCCTGCAGCGCGGGCAGCACGTAGCGCACCAGGCAAACCAGCGTCGCCACGGGATCGCCGGGCAGGGCAAACACCGCCTTGCCGTCGGTGGTGGTGCCGAACCCCATCGGCTGTCCCGGCCACTGCGCGACGCCGTGCAGCAGCGCGTTGACGCCGAGTTGCTGCAGGACCTGCGGCAGTGGATCGGGCCGCTCCGACGCCGCGCCGCCCGACAGGATCAGCACGTCGTGCGTACTCAGGTGCAGCTTGAGGCGCGCGTGCAGCACGGCCGCGTCGTCCGGCAGATGTTCATCGGCCACGCGCGTGTAGCCGTGCTGGCGCAACGCCGCGCACAGCGCGTACGCATTGGCGCGCCGGATCTGGTGCGGCGCGATCGGCTCGCCGGCTTCCACCAACTCGTTGCCGGTGGACACCACCAGGATGGCCGGCTGCCCGCTGACGCGCAGCCGCGCCATGCCGGCCGCGGCGGCCACGGCGATCTCCGGTGCGTTCAGCGAGGTGCCGACCGCCAGCAGCAGTGCGCCCTGCGAGCCATTGACGGCGCGCCGCTGCACGTTCTGCCAGGGCGAGGGTTTGCAACCGGCCTTGAGCACCACCTGCGTACCGCTGCGCTCGAACTGACCCGTCGCCAGCACGCAATCGCAGCCCTGGGGCAGCATCGCGCCGGCAGCGACCGGCACGCAGTGTTCCGGGCCACGCAGCGCCGCCGGCGCCACGCCGCCGGCGCTGTGCGCTTCGAAGCTGCGACGCCGCCTGGCCGCCGCCGAACTCAGCGCCACGCCGTCCACCAGGACGCGATCAAATGGCGGCTGGTCGCGTTCCGCGTACACGTTCTCGCGCAATACCGCGCCGGCGCATTGCGCGACGGGCAGCGATTCGATCGGCAGGCAGGCGAGATGCTGGCCGATCAGCTGTTCGGCTGCGGCGGGATCGTACAGGCCAGGGGCGGGAGGCGGGCCGCTCATGCAGGGCATCGTACACCGGCCGGTGCGCCGGCCGTGGCGCGCCGGCTCAGCGCGCGGCGCTTCAGGGCACCAGGCTCAGCGGCAGCCGCGTGCCGTCCGAGCGCTGCAACACCTGGGTGTAGATCACGCGTTCCTCGTAGCGGCTGGGCGCTCCTTCGGCGTGCACGCGATCGCCGACGGGCAGCGTATCCTGCGTCCAGCCGAGCTGGCGCAGCTTGGACGCGGCCAGCAGCTCCAGTCGCCACTGGCGCGCATTGCCGGCGGGATCGAGGGTTTCGATGAAGATCTCGGAATGCGGGCTGCCCAGCACCACCTTGGTCACGGTGCCCGCGACGCTGAGATGGCGGCTCATGTCGAAGGCGGCCACCACCGAGTGGTGGGCGGAGGCGGCAGTGCTCGCGCCGAGCAGCACCGCGCCGAACAGCGCCGCGCGGATCGGCACGCGGCGGAACACGCTCCGGCGCCACGGACTGCGCAGGGTTTGCATGGCTGTTGCTACGCGCATGGAGGGGCCATCCCTCAGCCGTGCGAGGAACGGGGCAGGATCAGGCTGAGCTGGGCGCGGGCGCGATACACGCGCATCTCCACCGCCTTGGCGTTCAGGCCCAGCAACTCCCCGGCTTCGCGATGCGACAGGCCTTCCAGGCTGGTCAGCAGCAGCGGCTCCTTCAGGCCGCGCGGCAGCCGGCGGATCGCGGCCGCCAGTGCCGCGGAGGCCTGGGCGTCCGCCAGCGCGGCCTCCGGCGTGGCGGCCTGGTCGACCACTTCGGGCAATTCCTGCTCATCGCCGCCCACGAACGCCGAGACCATGCGCCGCACTTTCCGGCGCCGCGCGCTGTCGCGGCATTTGTTGAGCGCGATGCGGCGCAGCCAGGCCTCGAACGGGCGCTCCGGCTGGTAGCTCGACAGCGACAGCCACGCGGAGAAGAACGTGTCCTGCAGCACGTCCAGCGCGTCGTCCGCCTGGCCGACGTAGCGGCGCACGAAACGGTAGGCCCACGGCTTGTGCCGGCTCATCAGCAGCGTGAAGGCCTGGTCTTCGCCGGCCAGGGCGCGCCCGGCCAGCTCACCGTCCGAGGCGCTGCCGCCAGGCTTCAACGCGCATCCGTCATGAGCGCGGCAGCCACTTTCTCGTCGAACACCGCGCGCTGCGCCGGATTGAGCACTTCGCGCAGCTCCAGCACATACATCACCGTATCCTTCTGCAGCTGCCCGACGGAACTTTCCAGCGTCTGGATCTGCGCCTGGGTCTTGGGGCCAAAGCTCATTTCCTCGGCCAGCGCGTTGGCCAGATTGGCGTTGGTGTTCATGATGCGCGCGCGTTCGCTGTCGCGGCTGACGACGAACTTCTGCTCGATCGAGGCGATGGCCGTGCGCTGGTCCGGCGTCAGGTCCTTAAGCTCACTGTGGGTCATCTGCGAAATGATGCCCGGCAGGCGATCGGCGGGCGGCGGCCCCGGGCGCATTTCCCTGAGCCCGAACCAGACGCCGCCGAAGCCGGCCAGGCCGGCCAGCGCCACGGTCAGGATCAGGTGGCGCCAGAACGCCGTCATCAATTGCTGGCCAGCAGGTTGGAGGGCAGCTCGGTGTCGGACGACACCAGCACGGATTCGCTGGCCGCGGCCGGCTTGGCCGTGCGGGCGTTGACCCAGCCCAGCGTCAGGCCCGTGACCAGCGCGACCGCCACCATGAGCGGCCCGAGCGAGCGCGTCGGATCGGGGTCGGCCTGCGCCACGCGGTGCGCTGCGATGCGCGCCAGCACGGCGGATTCCAGATCGTCGATCGAATTCAGTCTCTGCATGGGGGGAGGCCTCGCAAGTGACCGGGCAAATGATACCCAAACGGGCACTACGCAGCCCGGAAGGCGATCCCTCGATTGGCGGAGGCAGTATGATGCGCGCCTGCCACACCCCTCATGCGCCCGTAGCTCAGCTGGATAGAGCACCTGGCTTCGAACCAGGTGGTCGGCGGTTCGAATCCGTCCGGGCGCGCCAGTCAATCAAGGGTCCATTCCGATCACATCGCCTGACGCCCTGGTCAGGTGCAAACAGCGTCTTTGTAAATCACAGCCAGCCTGCCCATTCGCTAACCGGAACGGCGACTCACCGGACTCGCGCTGTGCGCGGCCTGTCCGTGCGAACGGGCAGCTTCAAGAATACCGGCCGTCACGAATTCAACAATCTGCTCAACGAGGCGCTTCGGGTTCTTCGGCCACGGCGAACGACCGGTCAAAGACTGGTAGGCCGTATCAGCCGGCGCGGTCACCATCAGTGACACCATGAAACTGAACAGTCGCGCGCGCTCGGCCGCGGGAACCTCCGGCGTGGCCAGCGCCAGAGCCTTGAGATACGCGCTGCGGATCGGTTCCAGGATCTCGGTATAGATGCGCCCGGTCAGCTCATCGTTCTCGGTGTTGAAGCGCGCCAGCAGCTGGACGTAGTGCCGCGCGGCGGGATCGGTGCACAGCCGGATGTGCGGATACACGTAGGCGTGCACGAGCTCGGCTATCCGTTTTCCCTGACTCTCCGGCTGGCGCGTCTGGATGCCCTCCAGCGCGATGCGGCGCTCTTCACAGAGCTTGCCGAGATAGCTGCCGACCACCTCGCGGTACAGCGCCTCCTTGGTTCCGAAGTGATAGTGGGCGGCGGCCACGTTCGCGCCGGCATCGCGCAGGATTTCCCGGATCGAGGCGCCGCGAAAGCCGTATTCGGCGAAATGACGGACCGCCGTGGCCGCGATCGCGGCTCGCGCGGAGCTCTTGTCTGGCGCTGTTCGTTTCAAAGTTCCGGCTCCCGTGTCCGGCCCATCTTAGCCGCAAGCGCCCCTGCTGGTGCAGCCTGGCATGCCAGCGGTTGACAACCGCCCCCTCCGGCCGTTAGGCTTTCAATCACTTGATTGAATCAAATGATTACATAAACGGGGGCTGTGATGCGACAAGTTACCGCGCTGCTTGGGTCATTGCTGGTGTTGCCGTCGCTCTCGGCCGTGGCGGCCGATGCCGATGACGGCGGTCAGTCGACGCTGGAGGAAGTGGTGGTGACGGCGCAGCGCCGCAGCGAGAACCTGCAGGACGTGCCCATCGCGGTCAGCGCGCTCGATGGCGGTTACCTCGAGGCGAACAGCATCCACTCGTTGCAGGACCTGGCCGCCGCGGTCCCGAGTCTGGTGGTCACCAACAGCATCGGCTACGGCCTCGCGCCCATCACGATCCGCGGTCTGGGTGGGCCCAACGGCGGTGGCAGCCTCTTCACTGACCAGCCCGTAGCGGTGTACGTGGACGATGTCTACGTGCCGGCGCTCGCGCAGTCGGTGTCCGATCTGGTCGACGTTGGCTCGCTGCAGGTGCTGCGTGGACCGCAGGGCACGCTCTACGGCCGCAATTCCACCGCCGGCGCAGTGCTGATCACCAGCAACCGCCCCGGGATGGATACCGAGGCGGAGGCCAGCGTGAGCTACGCAAGCTACCGGGATCTGCACTTCTCCGGCTTCGTGTCGGGTCCGCTGGCCGGCGAGACACTGCTGGGCCGCCTCGCCTGTGGCGCCAACAACGGCAACAACTGGGCGACCAACACAGTCAATGGCGATGACGTCGGCGGCGGGCAGGGCCAGAGCTGCCGCGGGACACTCGAGATTCGCCCCAGCAGCGATCTGAAGATCGACCTGATTGGCGACTTCTCGCACGCCACCGATCACCCGGCGACCGAGTCGCTGGCGCTGACGACGCAGCTGCCGGGGTCGGTCATCCCGACGCTGGGACCGGTCTACGTGGGAGATCCGTTCGCGCGGCGGCCGGATCTGGATTCGCTGCTCGATGGCAGCAACGTCGAGTTGCACGTACCGCAAGTCACGACCACCAACGCCAATGACTTCACCGCTCATGTGAGCTGGAACCTGGGCGCCGAGTCGCTCGAGTCGATCACGGGCTGGCGCAATGTGCGCCTGAGCGGCGAACAGGATGCGAGTCCGGGCACACAGCCCGCAGCGCTCCTCGGCTACAACACTTCGACGCAGCGGACCCGAAGTCTGTCAGAGGAGCTGCGTCTGGCTTCGAGCGACACGGACGCGGCCCTGCAATGGACCACCGGACTCTTCTACTACCACCAGTACAACGACGACGTGATCGACATCGTCAATTACCAGGCGGGTCCGCCGGTGGCAACCGGGTTCGGCGCACAGGGACCGATTTTCGCCGGCGCGGTGTCGGGCACCGACGCGCTGTTCTCAGGCACGCAGACGGTCAATGCCTATGCGGTCTTCGCCGACCTGACCTACCGCCTGAGCCCCCGCTGGTCGCTCACCGCCGGCGGACGCTACAGCTACGAGCAGAAGGACGCGGCCATCGCACAGCTCGTAGAGACGATCACGCCGACGGTGCTCGCGGGTCCGGTGCTGGCGCAGGCCAGCTGCCCGGCGTCCGGCGTGGATTGCACGCAGAACTACCGCAATTTCTCGCCGCGCGCGGTGTTGAACTTCAAGCCCGTGGAGGCGTCGCTCCTGTATGCAAGCTATGCCCGCGGTTTCAACAGCGGCGGGTTCAACACCTTCGGCAATGTGGGCACGCCCACGGATCCCACCAATCCGCTGCAGTCGCAGTCCGAGACCATCGACTCCTACGAAATCGGCAGCAAGAACGAACTGTTCGGCAACCATCTGCGGTTGAACGCAGATGTCTATCTGGCCAACTATACGAACCTGCAGATCCGCCAGCCGGTATACACCGGGGGCGTGGCGGTCGTGAATGTGCCCAAGGCGCAGACCAAGGGCGTTGAGCTCGAAGCGGACATCGCGCCGGTCAGGAATCTGACGCTCGCGCTGAGCGGCGCTTACCTCGATGCACAGATCACGCAGGGTACGCTGGCAGCTCTGCCGAGCACTATCGGCTCGATCGTGTTCGGACAGTCGATCACGCTGACCCAGGAGGATGTCGCCGGCAACAGTCTGTCGCGCGCACCGCGCTGGCAGTTGCGCGTCGCGCCCGACTATCGCTGGGTGATGTCGGGCGGCACGCTCGATCTGTCGGCCGCGTGGCGCTTCCAGTCCGGGGTTTACTTCTCCGAGACCAACCAGGACAGCAACGCCTACTACGTTTCTACCTGGCATGACATCGATGCGCGGGCTGGCTACGCGCCCAATGGCCGGCATTGGGAACTGGCGCTGTTCGCCCGCAACCTGCTCAATGAGCGGCACATCACGCAGATCGCACCCTACAACGGCTTTCCGATTGCCACTTTCAACGAACCGCGAATCGTTGGCGTCACTCTCACTGCGCGGCTTTGAGCGCTGTGAAGCTGCTGAGTTTCGCAACCGAAGGCAAGGAGCGCCTCGGAGCGCTGGCGCCGGACGGAGGTATCGTGGACCTTTCCCGGCGCAGCGCCGACCCGGCCTGCCAGTCGATGCAGTTGTTGATCGCGTTGGGTGCGGGCGCACTGGAGCGGGTGCGCCAGCTGGCGCAAGGCGCCGTGGAAACGATCGATCCCGCGACGGTGCAGTGGCTTGCGCCCCTGCCACAGCCGATGCAGTTGCGCGATTTCGTGGCCTTTGAAGAGCACATGCGCAATGCCGGTCGGCAGGTGGCGAAGCTGCGGCGGGGTTCGCCGGTGTCCGGAACGGCACCGGAATCCGCGCCGGTACCGTCCATCTGGTATGACCAGCCGCTTTACTACAAAGGCAATCGATTCGCGGTGACGGGACCGGACCAGACGGTTCACTGGCCCACCGATTCCGTTCTGATCGACTACGAACTGGAATTGGCCTGCGTCATAGGCGCGCGCGGTGCGGATATTGCGGCAGCCAGTGCTCACGAACACATCTTCGGCTATTGCATCTACAACGATCTGACCGCGCGCGACCTGCAGTTCAAGGAAATGCAGGGGCCGTTCGGACCCGCCAAAGGCAAGGATTTTGACGGCTCGAATGTGCTCGGGCCGGTCATCGTGACCCAGGACGAAGTGGGGCCGCAGCCGTCGCTGTCGATGCGCGCGCTCGTCAACGACGAGACCTGGAGCGAGGGCAACAGCGGCGCGATGCACTGGTCCTTCGCGGACATCATCGAGCACGTGAGCCGATCGGAAACGCTCCATCCGGGCGAAATCCTCGGGTCCGGCACGGTCGGCATGGGTTGCGGGCTCGAGTTGGGCCGCTTTCTCCAGCACGACGATGACGTGCTGCTGGAGATCGAGAACATAGGCAGTCTTCGGACGCGAATTCACGCGCCGCACGTGCCGCAGCGTCACACGTTATGAAGCGTCCCGTCTTCGTCGATCTTTCAATGCCGATCAGCGCGACGGTGGTCACCGATCCGGAACCCCTGCGACCAAAGATTCGCTACTTCGATCACCAGGCGGGAGCCCAACAGATGCTGCCGTTCTTTCCGGGTCTCAGGGCCGAGGATCTTCCGGACGGTGAGGGCTGGGCTGTTGAAGAGCTGCAGCTCACGGCGCACAGCGGCACCCATATGGATGCACCGTGGCATTACCATTCAACCACCGACCATGGGCGGCAGCGCGCACCGACGATCGACGAGGCCCCGCTGGATCTTTTCTGGCGGCCCGGCGTGAAGCTGGACTTCCGTCATTTCGCCGACGGCTACGTGGCGACTGCGGCGGATGTGCAGCAGGAACTGCGCCGCATTGGCCATGAACTGCAGCCCTTCGACATTGTGCTGGTGAATACGGGAGCCGCCGGCGCTTACGGCGGCCCGAATTTCGTGGAGAGCGGCTGCGGCATCGGCCGCGAAGCGACGCTGTACCTGTGCGAGCAGGGAGTGCAGGTGGTCGGAACTGACGCGTGGTCGTGGGATGCGCCATTCTCGTTCACGGCGCAGCGCTACGCGGAGTCGCTGGATCCTTCGATCATCTGGGAGGGGCACAAGGCGGGACGTGAACTGCCCTACTATCAAATGGAGAAGCTGCACAATCTGGCCAGCCTGCCGCCCTTTGGTTTTACCGTGGCCTGCTTCCCGGTCAAGATCGAGCGCTCAGGGGCGGGATGGATACGCGCGGTTGCGATTCTGGATGCGGCGTGAACACGGCCGGTGAATTCAGGCGTGGCGGATGGTTGCTGGCGGGTTGCACGCTGGGCATCTGCGCTGGCGTGAGCTCAACATACTTCTATTCCCTGGGACTGTTCATCGGGCCAATGGCCGGCGAATTCGGCTGGGGGCGCGGCGCCGCCTCGCTGGGGGCGCTGGTGGGAACGGCAGCTGCTGCGCTGGCATCGCCATGCGTCGGGCCGCTGGTGGATCGGTTTGGCAGCCGGCGCGTCGCCTTGGCATCGATGCTGATGCTGGCGCTGTCCTTTGCGGCCATGGGGCGAGTCACCCAGGGTGTCGCCAGCTTCCTGCTGTGCTCGTTCCTGCTGTCGTTGCTGACCATCGGCTCCGGGCCGTTGCCCTACACGCGCATGATCGTTGCGGCGTACAGCAGGCATCGCGGCCTGGCGCTCGGCATTGCGCTGGCGGGCACCGGGCTCGGCGCCTTGCTCATTCCCCGGCTGCTCAACCCGTTCATCGCGGTTCATGGGTGGCGTTCGGGTTACTACGCACTGAGCGGAGCGGTTCTGTGCGCATTGCCGATCACCGCATGGCTCTTGCCGCGAGCGACAGAGGAGGTACGGCCGGAACGCCTGGCTGGTGGTTCGCTGCGCGACGTGCTGCGCAATCCTTTGTTCCTGCAGCTCGCCTCGACATTTTTCCTGGTGTCCGTGGCCGTGTTCGGCATGGTCGTGCATTTCGTACCGATGCTCACGGATTGGGGCTTGCGGCCGGCAGAGGCGGGCGCCGTGGCCGGGTGGATCGGCGTGTCCGCGGTCTTTTCCAGACTGCTGATCGGCCGACTGCTCGACCGATTGGCTCCGGGTGTCGTGACCGCGGCCCTGTTCCTTGCGGTGGCGACCGTGCCGGCAGGATTCGCGCTGCTCGGCCAGGGCTACGCAGTGGCGGGCGCCATCGGACTTGGCCTAGGCATCGGCGCCGAAGTGGACCTGCTGGCATTTCTGACCAGCCGCTACCTGCCAGGCAACTTGTACGCACGCGCATTTGGCCTTCTGTACGCGCTATTTCTGCTCGGCGGCGCTGCCGGCCCGGCGATATCCGGCTATCTGCGGCAAAGACTGGGCGGCTACGGAGAGTTTCTTGGGTTGGCATCGACACTGCTGATGCTCGCAGCTGCGGTCTCGTCGGCATTGCCGCGCGCGAATCGCAAAACCTTTACTGGAACTTCGACTTCCAGTTCTTGCTAGCCTCATTCATTGCCGGGATATTGATCTGCCGTGTCGGCCATTCGATATGGCTGGAGAATTCCAGGGGATGGAACCCGAATGCGCATCGCAATCCCGATTGCGATCGGGAAGAGCGTCAGAGACGGCAACGCTCGACAGCGAGTTGAGCAACAGCTCATCGGCGACTGATGCAACGGCGAAGGAGACCAGATGGTTGCGGTACTTTTGCGGGACTCAGTGATGCTTGGTTAGGCTCTGTGGTGCCAATCTGCAACGGTGGCCCGGTGACGCGATTTGTAACTCATTGAATCCAAACAGTCTGGTTTGCGCGAAATTCCACCTCTGATGATCTGAGCCAGCTTCGAACCAGGTGCTCGGCGGTTCGAATCCGTCCGGGCGCGCCAACCTGTCGGAGGCGAGGGATTAAACTCCCGGCCCATGGCAAAGGCAAAAAAGACCAAGGCACCCGCTCGCCCCAGGCGCGCCCGCAGCACCGCCAGTCGCAAACGGCTGAAACCTTCCGGTGCGGCGCGCGGTCTCGAAGCCGGCGAGATCGCGCTCGCCAGTGACCACGCGGAGCTGCAGGCGCTGCGCAGGCTGATCGAAGCGGCGGGCGGCGCCGTGCTCGGCGGCTATCGCGATCCGCTGGGCGGCCATGCGCTGCTGCTGGCGACGCTGCCACTGAAGTCGGTGCAACCGACGCCGTTCCAGCGCGATCTCTCGCCCACGCACGCCAGGCGGCTCGCGACCAAGATCGATGAGGCGGGTGCGTTCCTCGATCCGCTGATCGTGGTGCGCGGCCAGGACGGCGGTCTGTGGACGCCCAACGGCCGCCACCGGCTGGCGGCAGGGAAGGCGCTCGGCCTCAGGCAGATCACGGCGCTGGTGTCGCCGGACGAGCAGCTGGCCTACCGCATCCTCGCGCTCAACACCGAAAAGGCGCACAACCTCAAGGATCGCAGCCTGGAAGTGATCCGCATGGCGCGCAGCCTCGCGCGGCGCGAGCCGGGAGCACGGGAGTCGGCGTATGCGGCCCAATTCGAGGCCGCCGAGCTGATCACGCTCGGGTTGCTGTACGAGCAGAACGCGCGCTTCGCGGGTGGCGCGTACAGCCCGCTGCTGCGCAAGGTGGATCGCTTCAGCGACCGCACGCTGCCGGCGAGCCTGCGCGAGCGCGAGGGTTTCGCGGCGCGACTGGCGGCCATCGACGTGGAAGTGAAGCGCATCATCGCCGCGCTCACGGCCAGGGGATTCAAATCTCCGTACCTGCGCAACTACGTGGTGGCGCGCATCAACCCGGTCCGCTTCCACAAACTCAAACCGGGCCAGCGCGCGCCCGCTATGCCCATGGGGCAGGCGCTGACACGCATGATGGCCAGCGCCAAGGGGTTCAAGGTGGAGTCGGTCTCCAATGCCGATCTGGCGTGGGTGGCGGTCGGGGCCGGGGAATAGCGCCCACGCCCGCGGACTGCGATCGCAGGGCTGTTGTTTCCCGGTCCGCGCAGGCAGAATAGGCACCGGATTCTGCTAATAGAAATTGTTCAGATCCATGAACAAATGTGCAGACATTGTGAATGGCCAGGCCGGCATTCCGGCGGGGGGTGGAAAGTGGGAAATCATCGGCTGGCAGTGCTGGGTCTGCTGCTCGGCGGCGTGGCTGCGGCACAGGCTGCGGGGACCGACAAATCACCGCAGGGCGACAGCTGGGCGTCGATCGCCAGGCTACCCGACTGGTCGGGCACCTGGGCGATCACCGTGCACGACCACGAATTCGCGAGCACCGAGACGCGCGTCAACGATGGTGGCCTCGTGCCCTTCACGCCGAAATACCTGGCGCTGCGCGCGGACATGATGAAGCCGCACAGCGGCGAGCTGAAGGAGAACCTGGCGCAGTGCCTGCCGGCCGGCGTGCCGGGCGTGATGCTGCACCGGATCGCCCTGGAATGGCTGTTCTCGCCGGGCCGCGTGACCATGATCACCGAGAACGGCGAGATCCGCCGCATCCACACCGACGGGCGCCAGCACGCCAGCCTCGAGACGCTGGAGGACAGCTACGAGGGCGACTCCATCGGCCACTGGGAAGGCAAGACGCTGGTGGTGGACACCGTGGGCTTCCCCAAAGGAGATCTGCTCAAGAACGGCACGCTGCATCCCACCCTGCATACGCACTACGTCGAACGCTTCACGATGAAGGACAAGGACCACATCCAGATCGACAGCGAGATTTCCGATCCGGAGATCTACACGCGGCCCTACAAGTCGACGCGCACGCTCGAGCGCATCGACTACGACCTGCCCGAGCCGCAGTGCGCGACCACCACCCGCGGTTCCGGCGATGACGCCAACCTGACGCCTCCTCCCAACTGAACGGCACACGGATCGCAAACATGAAAAACCTCAGCAGATTCTGCGCGGTGCTCGCCCTGACCGTGCTCGGCAGCGCCACCGCGCAGGCGCATCACTCCGGCGGCATGTTCGATTTCACCAAATGCCAGACGGTGAGCGGCACCGTGCGCAAGCTGGAGTGGGTATACCCGCATTCCTGGCTGTGGATCGATGTCGCCAACGCCGATGGCTCCGCCGACGCCTGGGGCTTCGAGTTCATGTCGCCGGTGCAGGCCATGGGCATGGACAAGCGCTGGAAGCGCGATGTGGTGGCGGTGGGCGACAAGGTCAGCGTGAAGTTCGCGCCGCATCGCGAAGGCAAGAAGGTCGGCGCCTTGTCGAAGCTGATCCTGCCGGATGGCTACGCGCTGCCCGCGACGCCGGGCCTGTGCGGCTCGCCGCCGCCGGCCGCGGAGAGCGGCGGCAAGTAGCGCGCCACGGCCCGGATCATCCGCCGCGACAGGATTTACGAGGCCGACGGCGTCGCGGCGCCGGGATGTGTCTCGTCGAACAGCAGCAGCCGGCCCGCGTTACCGAGGCCGAGGAAAGTGCTCACGTTGTGCAGCAGTGCCGCGATGATGGGCGCTTCCAGGCCGAGCATGCCGGCGCCGGCCAGCACCGTCAGCGCGAACGTGAAGCCGAGGCCGATGGCGACGTTGACATAGATCGTGCGGCGGCAGCGGCGGCTGAGGCGGATGCAGGTGCCGAGCCGGCGCAGGTCGTTGGTCATGAGCGCGAGGTCGGCGGAGGCGAGGGCCACATCGGCCCCCTGCGCGCCCATGGCCACGCCCACCGCGCCGGCGCGCAGCGCCAGCGAGTCGTTGATGCCATCGCCCACCACCATCGGACGGCGGCCGGCCTGGATTTCGCGCATCACGCGATCCATCTTCTGCTCAGGCAGCATCTCGGCGCACACGTCGTTGATGCCGATCTCGCCGGCCACCTGGTTGGCCACCGCCTTTCGATCGCCGGTGAGCAGCACCATGTGCTCGATCCCCAGGCCCTTGAGGTCGCGCACCGCCGCTTCGGAGCTGGCGCGCAGCTGGTCGAAGAACAGCAGCCAGCCGAGGAACTGGCCATCGCGGCTGACACCCGCGATCGGTCCGTTGTGCACCGGCGCAGGCGGCGCGGCGACGCCCAGCCGTTCGAACAGGTCGACGCGGCCCAGCGCGACCACGCTGCCGTTGTGCAAGCCGGTCACGCCGAAGCCGCCCATCTCGCGCACTTCTTCCAGCGCCAGCCGCTCCTGCTTGGGCACGGCCGCCGCCGCGGCGCGGCTCAGCGGGTGATTGCTCCCGGCGCCGAGGCTCGCGCCGAGTCTCTTGAGCATGGCGACGTCGACGCCGGGCATGGGCCGCGCTTCGGCCAGGCGCAGTTCGCCGGTGGTGATGGTGCCGGTCTTGTCGAACACCACGGACGACACGTCCGCCAGGTGTTCGAGGAAGGCGGAGCCCTTGATGAGGATGCCGTGACGCGCAGCCACCGCGATCGCCGCCACCGCAGTCGCGGGCGCCGCGAGCACCAGCGCGCACGGGCAGGAGGCCACCAGCACCGCGAGCATCGCGGCCACATTCCCCGTCATGAGCCAGATGCCGGCGGCGACCAGCAGCACCAGCGCCATGTACTGCCCGGCGTAGCGATCCAGCAGGCGCGTCACCGGCGGCTTGGCGTTCTCCGCTTCGCGCATCAGCAGGATGATGCGGCCGAGCGTGCTGTCCTGGCCGACGCGCGTGAGCTCCACGCGCAGCAGGCCGTCCAGGTTCATGGCGCCGGCGATGGCCTGCGAGCCTTCGCCCACTTCCACCGGCACCGATTCGCCGGTGAGCGAGGCGAGGTCCAGGCTCGAGGAGCCATGGCGCACGACGCCGTCGGCGGGCACGCGATCGCCCGCGCGCAGCTCGATGAGATCGCCGACGCGCAGTTCCTTGCTGGGCACCATCTCGAAGTTGCCATTGGGCAGCAGGCGACGGTTGTCGACTTCGGTCAGCCGGCCCAGCGCGCGCACGGCTTCGTGCGAGCCGAGCATGCTGCGCTCTTCGAGCACGTGGCCGATGGTCATGATGATGGGCAGGAAGGCCGCGGTCATCAGATCGCCGGTGGCCCAGGCCGCGATCAGCGCCAGCGCCACGAGCCGGTCGGTGATGCCGTGCAGGCTCGGATGCCTGAGGCTCCCCCAGGCTTCGACGAACACCGGCACCGCCACCAGCGCCGCCGCCGCCCCCGCGACCAGCTCGGCGATGCCGCGCTGCGCGGGCAGGAACAGGCGCATGACGCCCGCGATCACCAGCAGGCACAGCGCCGCCAGCGCCAGCGACAGGCGCAGGCCCAACACCACGCGTTCGGCGCGATCCAGCAGCTGGCCGGGGCGCGGCTGCGGTGCGGCTGCGGCCGCGGCCACCTGGTCGGCGACGATCTCGTCCGGGACTGCGCTCATTTCTGTTTTCCTGGTAGCACGAAACGCACGCCGCTCTGCGGGTCGATCAGCGACACCGAGCCGACGCGGTTCATGATGTTGGCCACACCGAGCCGGTATTCGCGCAGCAGCAGGCTGTTGCGCGTCTGTGGCGTCTCCTCGTGCTCGAGCGCGAGGATGCCCGCCGTGTTGACATGGGCGTTGCTGAGCAGTTCCGCCGCCGTGGCCTGTGCCGAACTCAGCAACTGGTCGCGCTCGCGCTCGGCCTGCTGTCGGCGACGTTCGGCGTCGGTGCGCGCCATGGCCACGCCACGCTCGGCGGCCTGGCTTGCCACCAGCACCGCGTCGAAGGCGCTCTTGGCTTCCGGCGGCAGCCAGGCCGTCATGTCGATGCGCTCGATCTCCACGCCCAGCGCGGCGCCCGCGGCGGCCAGCTCCTGCAGCCGCGCGTTCATGCTCTGCAACAGCGCATCGCGCACCTCGGTGCGCAACGCCATCACGGCCTGGTTGTTGTCGGCGTCGGTGCTCGCCTGCACCACCAGGAAGTTGCCGAGATTGCGACCCGCGGTGACGTGCACGGTGGTGGCGCGGAACAGGCGATTCAGGCCCGCCGCGACGTGGCTCTGCGCCAGCGCGTACGCGATCGGATCGTTGATGCGGTAGATGAGCGTCGCATTGAGCAGCACCACGTTGCCGTCGCCGGTGAGATAGGCCGCTACGTTCTGCGGCATCGACTGGGTGCCCTCGGCGCCCGCGGCGGCAGGAGTGCCGATCACGGCCTGCGCCTTCTCGCTCTCCGGCGGCAGCACGGCGACGTCCTGGCTGAGCTGCCGCTCCGGCCCGGGCAGCAGCTGCACCTGTTCGATGGGGCGCGGCCAGGCAATCAGCAGGCCCGACTGCTGCGCGCGCACGATGCGGCCGAAGCGCAGCACCACGGCCTGGCTGTCGGAGGCGATCTCGCGCACATTGCTCGTCAGCCACAGCAGCATGAGCAGCAGTGCGGCGACGTAAATGGTCCGGAAGCCGATGGCGACGGACTGTGCGATCGGACCGGGCGGCGCAGGCGGTGGCGGTCCGGAGGGCACCGGCGCGCCATTGGACCCCAGTCTGTCGGTCACATCGCTCACGGCGTGGTCTTCGCCTTGCTGCCGGCGGCCTGGGCCGAGCCAGTGGGGCCATCGACCAGCACGCGGAACGGCGCGGCGTCGGTGCGCAGCACGATGCTGGTGTTCTTGTTCACCACCTGGCTGATGGCATCGAGCGAGCGCAGGGTGGTGTAGAGGCCCGGATCGCCGCGATAGGCGGCACCATAGATGCGGGCGGCCGCCTGCTGCGCGCCGGCTTCGGTCTTCGCCGCCTGTTCGCGCGCGGTGGCCACCACTTCGCGCGCATCGCGGTCGGCGTCGGCGCGGATCGCCGACGCCTGGCGCAGGCCTTCCGCGGTGCGCTCGGCGGCGACGGTCTCGCGTTCGGCGCGCATGCGGGCCACGGTGGCCGCGAGCGTCTCGTCCGGCAGCGTCATGCGCTCCACGCCCACCTGGCGGATGTCGATGCCATACACTTCCAGCATGCGCGGCGCGACCTGCTCGCGCAGCTGCTGCTCGAAGGCGTCGAGCCGCACCTTGCTGGCGTCGATGTTGACCAGGTCGGCGAGGTTGAAGTTGCTGGAGGTGATGTGCAACGCGGCGCTCACGAAGCTGCGCAGCTGGCGCGCGGCTTCATCCGGCTGGTTGCGCACCGAGCGCAGGAACTGGCGCACGCGCACCGGATCGGCTGGCACCTGCCACGCCACATAAGCCTGCACCAGCACGCGCAGGCCGTCGCGGGTGCCGACGTCCTGCAGGCCGGTGGACGTGGTGCGCAGCCGCAGGTCGATCGGGATCGAATTCTCGAACGGCACCGGCAGCTTCCACGCCAGGCCGGGCTCGGTGACCACGCGCGTCGGATTGCCGAAGCGCGTGATCACACCGGCTTCACCCGCCGGGACCATCACGATGCAGGCCGCGGCGATCGCGGCCAGCAGGATCAGCGCCGCGATGCCGATGCGCAGCGTCGGCGTGAAAAGGTCGTCGTGATCATCGTGGTCATGATCATCGTGATCGTCGTGGTCGTCGTGATGGGGGTGATGTCCGAACATGGCGGTGATCTCGATGGAAAGGGTCAGTCGCCGGTTTCGACCGGCGGCGTGAGTGACAGGTTCTGGTTGGCGGCCGTGCTGCCCGCCGCGCTGGCAGCACTACCGGCGGCAGCGCTGCCGTTGCCTGGTGTCGTCGTGCCGGTCGTGGCCGCGCTGCCGCTCGATACGGTGCGCAGGTCGATGATCGGTCCCTGCGAATTGCCCAGCCGGTGGTCGATCAGCGTGAGCGGCGTCTGCACCAGGGCGGCCCTGAGGCCCGCGATGTGCCGCTCCAGCAGGAACGCCTGGCCGCCTTCGCCGTAAGCGCGGCGATCGGCTTCGAAACGGAACGCCTCGGCCTGCGCCGTGTGCAACGTCTCCGCGCTCATCGCCGCGGCGGCGGTGGTCAGCTGGTGTGCCTCCTGCTGCGCCACGCCCGCGCTGCGTTTGGCGCGGCCCTGTTCGTTGGCGATGCTGGCGTTGGCGTTGATCTCGGCCGCCTGCACGGCGTGGTAGGCGGCGGCTGCGCCCGCGGGCGGATGGATCTCCTCGATGAGCACCGAAATGATCTCGATGCCGGCCTTGCTGGCGTCGACGTCGGCGGCGAGCGCATCGCGCAGCGAGCCGGCGACGTTCTCGCGTTTCGCGCCCAGCACGGCGTCGAGCGTGCGCGAATTGAAATAGCGCAGCACCAGCCGGCTGGCGGCTTCCTTGATGAACGCTTCGGGATCGGCCACCGTGTACACGGACTGCAGGGCTGCGGCATCGGTGAGCCCCACCCGGTACAGCACGCTGATCTCGGTGCTCACGCTCTGGAAACCCTGTGGGCCGGTGCCCGCGCTCGGCACCAGATAATCCGCCTGGCCGGGATGCGAGCTCTCCCACAGCCGGTTGAGGCTGGCCGGTGGCGTCGCTTCCGCATCCACTTTTTCGCCGGCCTCGCTGTCCGCCTGGTCGACGCCGATGGCCACCGAATGGATGGTGCCGAATTCCACCGCGCGCATGCGGCCCAGCGGCCACGGCAGCAGCAGGTGCAGGCCCGGACCCATCACCGCCACCGGTGCGCCGAACCGCTCGTAGATGCCGCGCTGTCCGAGGTCGATGAGTTTCAGGCCGCTGAGCATCCAGCAGAACAGCGCGGTGCCGAACAGCGCGGGCAGGATGGCCTTGCCGAGGAACGACAAGGCCCAGCTGCGCGTGAAGTCCAGGCCGAGGTGCGTGCGCAGCAGGGTGCCCGGCGCGCGCGGGCCGCCGGTGATGATGCTGGCCAGGATGCTGTCGGTGGCGGCCTTGGCCGCGGCAGCGCTGGGCGGCGGCAGGAAGGTGCGTGCCAGCGCGCGCAGCGCCATCTCGACGGCGACGCTCCCCGGGATGCACGCCAGCACATAGGCCGGCCAGCGCACCCACGCCAGCGCCGCACCGCGGCCGAGCTCCACGCACGCCGCCGCGAGCAGCACCAGCGTGGTCAGCAGCAGCACGCGCCGCAGTCCCGGGGCTTCGGGCAACTGCGGCTCGGGAAATTCGTGCATCACGCGTTCGGCGACCAGCGACACGAACGCCAGCGCGAACACGAACGCCGCGGCGATGTTCGCCGCGGTGGAATCCTGCGCGGCGCCCCCCCGCGGCCACAGCAGCCAGCTGCACGCCCACACCAGCGCGGCTCCCACCGGCAGGATCAGCGCCTGGCCCTGGCGCGCGGCGAAGCCCGGGTCGCCGAGCGACCAGCGACGCACCGCGGTCGCCGCCAGCGCGGCGCGCTGCGATTCGGGGAGCATCGCGTACTGATGGCGCGTCCAGGTCAGCGCCAGCACCGCCAGCAATGCGCACAGCGCGAGCAGGAGCGAAGCCAGCACCAGGCCACCCAGTCCGCCGGCGATCAGCTCATTCGCCAGCGCATGCGCCTGCGGCAGCACGGCGGAAGGCAGCAGCGTCACGCACAGCAGCGCACCGGCTGCCAGCGTGAACGCCGCGTACAACGCGACCAGGCGCCGGACCAGTCGATGTGAGCGCGGCCAGACCGCTGCCGTGGAGTTCATACCTACCCGCGAAAAACTGTATTAAGCTGATTCGCTACTATATTGGAACGGATACGCGCCGTCATTCATGCCCGCAGCGTCTGAAACCGACATTTCCGCTACCAAGATGAGGGATGGCCGCGGGCGCGCCGTACTGATCATGGCGTGCTGCGCGCAGCTGGCGCTGGGTGTTGCGGGCTTCGTCTTTTTCCACGCGCGCCACCTGCGCCTGGAGCAACGGCTGCTGCGCGCTTCGGCCGAAACCATCGCCGCGGACCCGGCGCTGATCCGCTTCGCCGTTGCGGAAGCCAAGCCGCTGTATGCGCAGCACTGCGCGAGTTGCCACGGCGCCGATCTGCACGGCAACAGTACGCTCGGCGCGCCCGATCTCGCGGATCGCGTCTGGATGTATGGCAACGGCGGCATCTACGACATCGAACGCACGCTCCTGTACGGCATCCGCTCCGGCGAGAGCCGCTCGCGCAACGTCACGGAAATGCCGGCGTTCGGACTCACAGGGCGACTCACACCGGCACAGATCCGCAGTGCGGTGCAGTACGTGCTGCAGCTCAGTGGCCGCCCGTACGCCGCGGGCGCCGCGGCCGAGGGCAAGGAGCTGTATGTGGGCGCCGGTGGGTGCTATGACTGTCACGGCTATGACGCTCGTGGCAATTCCGACTACGGCGCACCGGATCTCACGCGCAACGTGTGGAACAGCGGTGGCGATCCCCAGTCGCTGTACAACGCGTTGTACTTCGGGCAGCGTCGCCTCATGCCGGCCTGGTTCGGCCCGTTGAACCTGGTGCAGATCCGCTCGCTGGCGGTGTACCTGTACGCCACGTCCCGGGCTGCTCCACCCGCTGCGGCCGTGAAATACTAGGGGTCGATGAATACGGCAATGAAACCTCGGCGAGTGGTGGCCCGCATGCTGGGCGCGCTGACGCGCCGTCCGCAGCGGCGCGTGGCGTTGCCACTGGCCGGCATGGCCGTGGGGCTGCTGGTGGCCGGCGCCGGCCTGTTCCACCGGCCGGCCGTGAAGCTGAGCGTGGTGCCGGCGGGTTACGTGGCGCTCGTCAACCAGAAGGGCATCCTGCTCAGCGACTTCATCACCCAGGCCGCGGCGGAGACCGGCGAGGACTTTGCCGCGACCACGCCGGCCGAGCGCAGCCGCGTGCTGCGCGAAATGATCGACGAGGAACTGCAGGTGCAGCGCGCGCTGGTGCTGGACCTGCCGGAAACCACCACCGAAGTGCGCGGCACGATGGTGAGCGCGGTGGAGTCGCAGGTCGCGGCGCCGCTGCTGGCCATCCCGCCCACCGACGCGCAGCTGCGCGCGTTCTATGAATCCCGGCGCGCGAAGTACACCAGCGGGGGTTCGATGCTGGTGCACGACCTGATCCTGCGCATCGGCGGCTACCAGAACGCCGACCAGAGCACGGCGCAGGCCGAAGCCGACGCCTCCGAGGCGGTGTACCAGCTGCGCGCGGGCGCATCGCTCGACTATGTCAAGGAACACTTCGGACTGGCCGATTCGGGTCGCATGGACAACACCGAGCAGCTCGACTTCGCCGCCAAGATCCACCTCGGCGACCGGCTGTACGCGGTGGCGCAAACGCTGGGCGATGGCGAGGTGTCGGAGCCGCAGGTGGAAGCGGATGGCGTGCACATCCTGGTCATGGACAAACGCCTGCTGCCGAAGGTGGCCGACTTCAGCACGCTGCGCCAGCAGGTGTACAACGAGGAGCGCCTGGCTGTGATCCAGCGCGCCGCGCAGGAGAACGTCAACTACCTGCGCAGCCAGGCGGAAATCATCGTCGCGCCGGGCATGTCGGAATGAGGACCACGCTGGCGCTCGCGCTGCGCCGTGCGGCGCTGATGCTGGCGCTGGCGCTGGCGGGAGTCGCGCTGACGCCGCCGGCCGCGCGCGCCGACACCCACAGCGCGAGTTATTCGATCTGGACCGTCAACGGCACGCGCGTGCTGGTGCGCCTGCTGGTACCGGTGGCGCAAGCGCGCAGCCTCACCGGCACGGATCTGCCGGTGCTCACCTCGGCCAAGCTGGCGCAATACCTGCTGCAGCACGTCGGCGTGCAAGCCGCGGGACGCGAGTGCGACGCGCTGGACCAGGGCTTCGACATCGGCCGCGTGAATCCGCTCAATGTCGGCCCCGGCCTGTACGGCTACGAGATCCTGTTCAACTGCGCCAGCGTCCGCGATCGGGTGCTCAGGAACGATGCGCTGTTCGCGCGACTGCCGGGCCATGTGGATTTCGCGCGCGTGCAGATCGACAACCAGTTTTCCGAGCAGCTGTTCACGGCCAGCCGCACCACGCTGCGCGTGCCGGATGCGGGCCCCATGCCGCGCGCCGGCACCGGCCAGTACCTGCGGCTCGGTGTCGCGCACGTGTTGCACAGCGCCGACCGGCTGTGCGTGCTGCTGGGCGTGTTGCTGCTGCTGCGTCGGCGTCGCGCGCTGATCGGCGTCATCGCAGGGTTCGCGTTCGGGTACGGGTGGTCCGCGTTGCTGGCGGGCGCGGGTTGGCTGGTGCCGCGCACCGCGCTGGTCGAGGCTTTCATCGGCTTCCTGGTACTGGTGCCAGCCGTGCGTCTGCTGGCGCCGCCGATCACCTGGCGGAGCGCAGCCGTGGCGGGCGGTGTGTTGCTGCTGCCGCTGGTCCTCACCGGATACCTGTGGGGCGGCGCGCCCGTGCTGCTGCTGGCCGGCGCCGCGCTGCTGCTGGGCGGCGGGGTGGCGCTCCCCGCGCAGCCCGACTCTGACGTGACGGTGGCCGTGGTGCTGGCGGGACTGCTGGGAGCGCTCGATGGTTGCGTGCTGCCCGCCGAACTGCTGCCACTGGCACTGCCGGCGCGCTCGCTGCTGCCCATCGCGCTCGGTTTCGACGCGGGTGCGGTACTGGTCGACTCGCTGCTGCTGCTCGCCGCGCTGGCGCTGGGACTCGTGCTGCGCAAGCGGTGGGCTGCGATTCCCCGGCCGCTCTTCGAGGATGTGGCCAGCACCGCCCTCGGCGGCCTGGGCGTGTTCTGGCTGTTGAGCCGGCTGTACAATTGAACGGTCCAGGGGCCTGCGCTCGGATTTGCGTCGTCCGGCCTCAGCCATCCGATCAACAGCCCGGGACGGGCGGGGGGCGGCCATGAACCTGTCATCCGGATCTCTTCGCCGCCGCTGGCTGCGCCTCGCCGCATGCGCAGCACTGCTGCCAATCGCTCCCGCCGCTCATGCGGCCAGCGCGGAAGTGTCGCTGGGATCTGCGCGCCTGCAGGTCACCGCGCTGGCTGACGATCTGCTGCGGGTCCGCATCGCGCCGGACGGGCAGTGGCCGGAGGATGCATCCTGGGTGGTGCCGGCCGGGTTGCGCGCCCGTTCGGTGAGCGTGCAGGAGGAATCGACGGCCGACAGCGTCGGCTTTCGCACCGCGGTGCTGCGGGTGCGCATCGAGCGCTCCACCCTGCGGCTGACGGTGTCCGACCTCGCGGGGCAGGTGGTGCTGGCCGATGCGCCGGATCGTCCGTTCGAGAGCCACGGCACGCAATTCGAACTGCGCAAGGCGCTCGCGATCGGCGAACACATCTTCGGCATGGGCGACAAGACCGGGCTGCTCGATCGCCGCGGCGGCTCGTTCACCGACTGGAACACCGACGCCTACCATTTCGAGCAATCCACCGATCCGTTGTACAAGAGCATCCCGTTCTTCGTCAGCGTCGGCGGCGCGGGCGGCAGCTATGGCGTGTACCTCGACAACACCTGGCGCAGCAATTTCGACTTCGGCCACCGCGATCCGTCGGTGCTGTCGTTCGGTGCGGTGGCGGGGCCGATCGACTACTACATCCTCTACGGTCCCGCGCTCAGGCAGGTGGTGCAGCGATTCAGCGACCTGAGTGGCAAGGCGCCGTTGCCGCCGCTGTGGGCTTTCGGCTTCCAGCAATCGCGTTACAGCTACATGAGCGCCGCTGAAGTGCGCGGCATCGCCAGCCGCCTGCGCAGCGAGCACCTGCCCGCGGACGTGATCTGGATGGACATCGACTACCAGGATCGCAACCGTCCGTTCACCACCAACCGCAAGACCTTCCCCGATCTGCCGGCCCTGGTGCGCGACGTGGGCAGGCAGGGTATCCACCTGGTGGCAATCACCGACCTGCACGTGGCGGATGCGCCGAATCAAGGCTACGCGCCGTTCGATACCGGCACCGCAGGCGATCACTTCGTGCATCGCGCCGACGGATCGGTCTATGTCGGCGAGGTATGGCCGGGTCCCGCCGTGTTCCCGGAGTTCACGCGCGCGCAAAGCCGGCAGTGGTGGGGCGGCCTGTACCAGGACTTCATGGCGGCGGGCATCGCGGGTTTCTGGAATGACATGAACGAGCCCGCGATCTTCAAGACGCCCACCAAGACCATGCCCCCCGACGTGGTGCACCGGATCGACGAACCGGGATTCGCTCCGCGCACCGCCACCCATGCCGAGATCCACAACATCTTCGGCATGGAGAATGCGCGCGCCACCTACGAAGGCATGCTGCGCCTCAAGCCCGACGAACGCCCGTACGTCATGACGCGCGCCAGCTTCGCCGGCGGCCAGCGTTATTCGGCCACCTGGACCGGCGACAACAGCGCCACCTGGAACCACCTCAAGCTGTCGATCGCGATGCTGCTCAACCTCAACCTGAGTGGCTTCAGCTACAGCGGCGTGGATGTCGGCGGTTATCGCGGCGCGCCGAGCGCGGCGCTCATGACGCGCTGGATGGAGATCGCCGCGTTCCTGCCCGTGTTCCGCAACCACTCGGAAAAAGGCGCGATCCGCAAGGAACCGTGGTCGAACGGACCGGCGCAGACCGCCATCCGGCGGCGCTTCATCGAAGCGCGCTACCGGCTGCTCCCGTATTTCTACGCGCTCGCGGACGAGAACACGCGCACCGGTGCGCCGATCATGCGGCCGGTGTTCTACGAGTTTCCCGCCATGATCGATGCGTCCTGCGACCAGTCGAGCACCTTCCTCGCCGGCGACCGGCTGCTGATCGCGCCGCCGCCGGATTTCGAATCGCCCGTGAGCTATGACATCTGCCTGCCGGAGGGCGGCTGGTACGACTACTGGACCGGCGCTGCCGTTGCGCAGCAGGTCCGCGCGGGTGCCGACGCGGCCGCCCCCGTGGCTTACCAGATCGTCAAGTCACTGCCGGTGCTCGACCGGTTGCCGGTGTACGTGCGCGCCGGCTCCATCCTGCCGCGCCAGCCGCTGGTGCAGAGCACGTCCGAAACGCCCAGAGGCGCGCTGGAACTCGCGGTCTATCCGGGCGCGGACTGCCATGGCACGCTGTACGCCGACGATGGCCACAGCCTGGCCTACGGCCGCGGCGGTTTCCTGCGGCAGAGCGTGCGCTGTGAAATGACTGCGCAGGGACTGACGGTGAGCTTTGATGCGCGCGCCGGCAGCTATCGTCCGTGGTGGAAAACCGTCGACGTGGTGGTGCATGGCTGGCGGGGCGGGGCCAGCGCATCGTTCGCGGGCAAGCCCGCGAGCGTGCGGGTCGTGCCGCAGGCGCAGGAAGTGCACGTGCTGCTGGACGACCCGACGTCGCCCCTGCAGCTCGAGCTGCGCCATCGCCCGCCCGCCGTCAGCGGTTCGAGGCCGTGAAATCGGGCAGGTGACTGGCCGGCGGATCGCTCGCGGGAAAGCTTTCGTCGAGCGATTCGTCGATCGCGTTCTCGATGTGGCTCAAGCGACGTTCGGCTTCGATCCAGTCCCGCGCGGGATCGCCGTCCATCGGCCGGCCGCGTTCCTCCCAGATCTCGTACGCCAGCATGCGGATGGTGGCTTCTTCAGGTTGGGTGCCCATGCTCAAATGAATACCACGGAAGCGGCCAGGTCGGCCACGTTGATCTTTTCGCCCTGCAGCAATTCGTTCTGGCGGTCCTGCGGCTGCGCGCCCGCGGTTCGAAGCATTCGTCCTCCGGCGTCGACCCCGCTAGAGGGCCGGCCGGCGCGCGTAGATGCCGAACGCGAGGATGACGGCATAGCACAGGGCGGGCAGCGCCAGCGCGTTCCGCAGGCCCCAGTCATCCGCGAGCAGGCCGGTCAGCGGCGGCACGATCGCACCGCCGACGATGGCGACGCAGATCACGCCCGATCCCTCCGCGGCGCGCCGACCCAAGCCTTCGCTCGCGAGCGAGAAGATGGTGGGGAACATGATCGAATTGCACAGACCGATCGCGAGCAGCGTCCAGCCCGCCACGGCGCCGGTGCTGTGGGTGGAAATGGCCAGCAGCAGGATCGAGCCCGCGGCCGCGCACGCCAGCACCTTGCCGGGGGAATACAGCCGCAGCAGCGCGGAACCGATGAAGCGACCCACCAGCGCGCCGCCCCAGTAGTACGGCACGTGCTTGCCGGCTGCCTCGGCGCCCAGGCCCAGCACGTCGGCACGCTCCAGGTAGAACACGATCAGCGAGCCGATCGCGACCTCCGCGCCCACGTACAGGAAGATGCACAGCGCGCCGAACCCGAAGCGCGGCCGCGCCAGCAGCTGGAAGGCCCGCAGCACGCTGCCCTGGCCGGACGGCGTCTCCGCGAGCCGGTGGCGCCGCAGCCATACCGCGATGGCGATCACGGTGAGCGCCACCGCGAGACCCAGGTAGGTGTACACCACGATCTTCGACTGCGTCGCACGGAAGCTGTCCAGCGCCGCGCCGCTGAGCGTGGCCGGATCCACCGTGGGAAGCGCCGCGAGGAACAGCGCCGACCCGACGTACGGGAAGACGGTGGTGCCCAGCGAATTGAACGCCTGCGCGAATGTCAGGCGGCTGTGTGCGGTGCGCGGCGCGCCCAGCAGCGAGATCAGCGGGTTCGCGACCACCTGCACGGTCGTGATGCCGGCCGCCAGCACGAACAGCGCGAACAGGAACACGGCGAATGACGCCGAAGCCGATGCGGGCACGAACAGCAGGCAGCCCACCGTCATGGTCACGAGCCCGAGCGCGGCGGTGCGCATGTATCCGAAGCGTTGCACCACGGCCGTGGCGGGCAGCGAGATCACGAAGTAGGCGGCAAAGAACGCGGACTGCACCAGCAGCGCCTGCGCATGGTCGAGCGTGAACAGCGACTTGAGCTTGGGGATCAGGATGTCGTTGAGGCTGGTGATGCCGCCAAAGATGAAGAACAGCGCGAACACGAACAGCCGCAGGTCGGGCGCGTTGACGCCATGGGACGCAGGGTCGGTGTCCGGCACCGGATCGGTCGAGGAAGTGACGCTGGAATCGATCTGCATGAGCAATCCTTTGCGGGATTGCAGTATCCCGACCGTTGCAGGGGCTGTGGAACAGTCTACTTGGTTTGCTGGTAATCGGGAGCGAAGCAGTAGCGCATCGGCATCCTTTCAATACCCTCGACCCGTTTGTAATCGCGCGTCAGCTTCCACGGGTGCGTGAAAGCCACCGGATCGTCGATGGTCATCTGGTCCTCGAGGGTATCCTTGTCCCGCATGCGGATCCGCTCGGTGTAATGCACCTGTTCGCTCTGCGGCAGATCGGTGGCGCGGAATGTGCTCGCGATGACCCCCGTGGTGTCCACCAGCAGCGTGCCGTTTTCCCAGTGGCCGATGGAATCGCCCCACGGGCTGGGGACGAGTGCGTCGCCCACCGGATGCTTGCCGCCGTCGGTGTGGATCACCCGCACCTGCCGCCCGGCGAACAGCAGCACGGTGGCCTTGGGCGACACCACGGCGCGGAACATGATGGGGGCGCGGATCATGATGTCCGGGAACTGCGTGTCGCAGGCTTCCGGATCGGTCGGCGTTTCATCCCGCGCCTTGAGATGCGCCTGCAGCTTGGGCTGCCACATCTCGTTGTACGGCCCCTGCTCCAGCTCCTTGCGGTGCGCCAGGCCTTCCGGCGTGTACACCAGCGCGCCGGAGGCTCCGATGCCGATGCCATCGAGCTGCCACAGGCCGCTCCAGTCGGGCAGCGCCCCCACGGTCCTGCCAGCCGCTTTGGCCGGTGCCGCGCCCTGCGATTGCGCACCCGCCGCGCCCACCACCAGCACACACAACCAGGCCAACCGTTTCCAACTGCTGTGGGTATTCATCGCGCTACTCCCCGGTCTGCTTGACGCGCACGTCGGGAGGCGGCAGCTCGATGCCGGCCGGCATGACCCCGATGGTGCGGCCATCCGCGCTCTTTGCCGACACCAGCGCACCGCCGGGGGTTCCATCCCGCATCGGATGCACGGTGACCGAGATGCGATCCCCGGTCTTGAAGGAGCCGGGCCGGATGCCGAGCCGCGTCAGTTCGGGCGGATTGCCCATGAGGATTTTCCAGGTCTTCAGGCCATCCTTGTCCGGGACGGTCAATGTCAGCCAGCTGTGCGGCTGGCTGAATTCGAATTCCTCGACTGTGCCGCGCATCTCGAGCTGGGTGGTGAAGTCGTATTGCGCGAAGCCGTGGTGGGCGAGCGCCGGTTGCGCACCCAGCAGCGCGCAGGCCCCGAACAGGAGTCCCAGGCAGAGGGCGAGTGGCGCTGCGCATCGCGATGGATTGGGCATGGTGTCGACCTCAATTCGCTGCCAACGATGAGATGCGTTTGCTTTGCCCCGATCATGTCCCCATGCGCGGGGCGCGTCAATCGGCGCGCGCCGCGCCGACAAACTTCACGAACCCCTGCAGGAATTCGCGCAATTGCTGCTGGATGGAAGCATCGGTGAGCCGACCGTCCGCGTCGAACACGCCCGCGGCGCGCGACACCTGCAGGCGCCCGCCGAACCAGGCGCGCGTGCCCAGCGTCCGCAGCACGGGCAACCATGCGCTCTGGGCGAGGAGGGTGCCGAACCCGCCGGGCGAAGCGCCAATCAGCGCGAACGGCTTGTCGCCGAACACCTGTTTCGATTCCGCCGGCGGACGCGACAGCCAGTCGATGCCGTTCTTGAAGACGCCCGGAATGCTGTTGTTGTACTCGGGCGTCACCAGCAACACGCCGTCCGCCGCGATCACGGCCTGCCTGAGCGCGCTCACCGCAGCGGGAATGCCTCTGGCTTCCTCATCACCATCGTAGAGCGGAATCCCGTGCAGCGTGTGGACCGCCAGTGTGGCAGCGCCGGGCATGAGCTGCGCCGCGGCGCGCAGCAGGGCGGTGTTGTAGGAACCCTGGCGCAGGCTCCCGGAAATTCCGACCAGCTTCATCATGGCCTGCCTCGATGGTTGAACCGCATCGACCACAGGTGTCGCGCGTGCAGGCGCTCCGATTCGTTCTCCGGTTCAACCGGGAAATCGCGCAGCTGGCGCCGCAGTTCCCCGTGCACGCTGGCCAACGCCGGATCGGTCTGCAGCAGCGGCCGATAGCGCTGCAGGAACTGTGGCTGCAGGTGCTCGCCTTCGCCGAACACCAGACCGCGGGCGCGCGCGGCCGCGATCGCCTGTTCGGCACGCCCCGGTGCCTCGGGGTGCGCGCCCACGTGATCGATGTCGGCGATCAGCTGCGACAGCGGCCGCAGCCACGCCCACTGCGGGTCGTTCATGAGCTTGTCCAGCAGCGCCACGCCGCCCGGCGTCGCGACGATGTCGCGTTCGGCCTGCAGCGCCAGCGCATGCAGGCGCTGCAGCTGCTCGCTCAGGGCCGCGAGCTGCTGCCGCGCGGGCTGCATCTGGTCCTTGGGTCCGCTCATGCCGGGAGATCAAATACCAGAACTTCCGCTTCCCGGCCATTCTGCAGGGTCAGCTGGTCCACGGCAGCGAGTTTCAGCGCATCGCCCGCCTCGAGCGTCGCACCGTTGGCATGAATCGCGCCGCGCGCGACGTGCACATAGAGGCGCCGCCCGGGCTGCACGGCCAGCGCGGCGCTTTCGGCGCCGTCGAACAGGCCCGCGTATACGCGCGCGTCCTGGTGGATCAGCACCGAGCCCTGCGCCGCATCGGGCGACGCGATGAGCCGCAGTCGGCCGCGCTTGTCCTCGGCACTGAAGCGCTTTTCCTCGTAGCTGGGCGGGATGCCCTGCACATCGGGCTGGATCCAGATCTGCAGCAGGTGCACCGGATCGCTGTGCGAGGCGTTGAATTCGCTGTGGCGCACGCCGGTCCCGGCGCTCATGCGCTGCACGTCGCCGGGCCGGATGGTGGAACCATTGCCCATCGAATCCTTGTGGGCCAGGGCGCCCTCGAGGATGTAGGTGAGGATTTCCATGTCGCGGTGGCCATGCGTGCCGAAGCCCGTGCCGGGTTGCACGAGGTCCTCGTTGATCACGCGCAGGGGGCCGAACTCGACATGCTCCGGGTCGAAGTAGTCGGCGAAGGAGAAGGTGTGGAAGGACTTGAGCCAGCCGTGGTCGGCAAAGCCCCGTTCGTCGCTGCGTCTGATCTGGTTCATCTGGGTCTCCTTGGTTGTGAACAGGATGCGCTCGATAAATCAGATAAAAAAGCGCAATATTCGGGTCCAAATGATCAGAAAATCGCATAAATCTGCCATCGGGCCGGGCAGGACTACGCTGGAACAATGGGCCGTGCTGGCGGCGGTGATGGATCACGGCGGCTTTGCGCAGGCCGCCGCCGTCCTGCACCGCAGCCAGAGCGCGGTCAGCTATGCGCTGGCGCGACTGCAGGCGGCGCTCGAGCTGCCACTGCTCGAAATCCAGGGGCGCAAGGCGGTGCTGACGCCGCACGGCGCTGCGCTGCTGCGCCGCGCGCGCTCGCTGCTGCGCGACGCCGCCACGCTCGAGCGGCTGGCCGGCGGTCTGAAGCAGGGCTGGGAGTCGCGGCTGAACCTGGTGGTGGACGCCGCGTTCCCGCGCGCGCACCTGCTCAAGATCCTTGCGGAGCTGCAGCAGCTCTGTCCCACCACCGAGCTGCAGCTCTCCGATGCCATCCTGTCCGGCGCGGAGGAGGCGATCACCGGGCAGAGCGCCGATGTGGTGGTGAGTTCGCGCGTGCCGGCGGGCTTCTTCGGCGAATTCCTGGTGGACATTCCGTTCCTCGCCGTCGCGCACCCGGAACACGCTTTGTTCGCCATCGATCACCCGATCACCGCGCAAGACCTGCTGCGGCACGTGCAGGCCGTGGTGCGCGATTCGGGCGCGCTGCACCCGCGCGATGAAGGCTGGCTGGGCGCGGACCGCCGCTGCACGTTCAGCAGCCTGGATGCGTCGCTGGCCGCCGTGCAGGCGGGACTGGCGTTCGCCTGGTTGCCGGACCACCTGGTCGCCGCCTCCTTGCGGCAGGGCCAGCTGCGCGCCTTGCCGCTGGCGCTCGGGGCGGTCCGCAGCGTGGCCTTGCATCTGGTGCTGGTGCGGCCCGAGCTGGCAGGCCCCGCGGCGCGCGCAGCCATCGAATGTTTCCAGCGGCACGTGCCAAGGCTTGCCGGCGCACGCAATCCTCTTTAAGGTCGCCGGCTGCCGGCGCGGGGCTGGCTATCACCAACAGCAATCGGGGACATCAAGTGCGCAAATGGCATCGCTGGGTCATGACCGTGTTCATCGTCATGCTCAGCTACTGGGCGGTTTCCGGGTTGATCATGGCGCTGTACGACGCCACCGACCAGCACCAGGTATGGGCCATCGAAGGCGGAGGTCCCGGCGCGCGCCTCAACGACGCGGCGGTCACGGCCGTGCCGATCCCGGACCCCGCGCAGCTCGCCGCCGGCATCGATACCGCGCTCGCCGCCGCGGGTGCGATGCAGATCGCGAGTGTGGACCTGCGCATGACCGGCGACACGCCGCGCCTGCAGTTCGCGGAAGCCAGCGGCAAGCGCGACACCGAACTGCGGTTCTATGCGGCGACCGGCGCGCCGATGACGCCGCTGGTCGCGGACGGCAACCCCGACGCGCCGCAGCCTGCCTACGTAGGCAAGCGTAATACGCTCAAGGCCTGGCATCGCGGCAACATCATCGGCTTGCCGGGCCAGTTCATCGGCCTGTTCACCGGCCTGGCGCTGATCGTGCTGGTCGTGACAGGGGTGTGGCTGTACTTCCAGATCTGGAACGCGCGCAGCAGGGCGGGCAGGGGCGGCTTTTTCTGGAATTCGAACGACAGCCTGTGGCGGCGGCTGCATCGCTGGATCTCGATCGTCGCGGCGGCGTTCATCCTCAACATCGCCGTCACCGGCACGATCCTCGCGTACGGCGAGATCCAGCTCGACATCTTTCTCTTCTACCACATCGGCATCAATCCCTATCCACGCCCCAGCCCGCTGCCCCCCGTGTCGGCCGGCGCCTTGCCCGGCAACGTGAACGCGATGCTGCAGGGATCGTATGCGGCGGCGTTGCAGGCGCATCCCGGTGCGCGCGTGACCTCGATCGAGCTGGTGCAGCGTGACGGCGTGCCCAAGGCCATCGTGGTGCTCGGCGGCGCAGCGCCGCAGACGCTGGCCTTCAACGCGCAAAGCGGCGCGCCGGTGAGCGACTGGGAAACCAGCGGGATCCAGGTGGGCAACGGGTATTTCGCCGACTGGCACCAGGCGCTCAAGCGTATCCACCGCGGCGATATCATCGGTCACTTCGGCGGCCGCTACCTCGACCTCACGGCCGGATTCGCGCTGCTCTATCTCGTGATTTCGGCGTTTGTCATGTATACGGATATGTTCAGGAAGCGGCGCAAGGCCGGCCGCCGGCAATGGTTCTGGAAGTGAACACCGCATGAACGCAACGCCCACGCTGCGCGAACTCGACGTCGCGCATCACTTGCCCGCGCAGCAAAATTACCGGCTCATGCAGCAGCTCGGCGGCAGTCGCATCATCACGCACGCCGAAGGCTGCACCATCCGCGATGCGGACGGCCACACGCTGCTGGATGGCATGGCGGGACTGTGGTGCGTGAACGTCGGCTACGGCCGCAAGGAACTGGCCGAAGTCGCGTACCAGCAGATGCTGCAGCTGCCGTTCTACAACACCTTCTTCCGCACCGCGACCGAACCGGTGGTGCGGCTCGCCGCGCGGCTGGCGGGGCTGGCAGGCGGCGATCTCTCGCACCTGTTCTTCAGCAGCTCGGGCTCCGAAGCGAACGACACCGTGCTGCGACTGGTGCGGCATTACTGGGATCTCATGCAGCAGCCGCGGCGCAAGGTGTTCATCAGCCGCTGGAATGCCTACCACGGCTCGACCGTCGCGGGCGTCAGCCTCGGCGGCATGAAGCACATGCACGCGCAGGGCGATCTGCCCATTCCCGGCGTCGAGCATGTCATGCAGCCGTACGGTTTCGGCGAAGGCTTCGGCGAGGATCCCGAGGCGTTCGCCGCGCGCGCCGCCGCGGCCATCGAGGAACGCATCCTGGCCGTGGGTCCCGAACGCGTGGCGGCGTTCATCGGCGAGCCGGTGCAGGGAGCGGGCGGCGTGGTGATTCCGCCGCCGGGTTACTGGCCGCGCGTGCAGGCGATCTGCCGCAAGTACGGCATCCTGCTGGTGTGCGACGAAGTGATCTGCGGCTTCGGCCGCCTCGGCCGCTGGTTCGGTCACCAGTACTACGGCGTGCAACCCGACCTGATCAGCATGGCCAAAGGCCTGTCCTCGGGTTACCTGCCGATATCGGCCACGGCCGTTTCCGAGCGCATCATCCAGGTGCTGCGCGACCACGACAGCGAATTCGCGCATGGCTACACCTATTCGGGACATCCCACCGCGGCGGCGGTGGCGCTCAGGAACATCGAGATCATCGAGCGCGAAGCTCTGGTGCAGCGCGTGGCGGAAGACGTGGGTCCGTATCTGGCGCGGGCGCTGGCAACGCTCGACGATCACGCGCTGGTGGGCGAGACGCGATCGCTCGGGCTGATCGGCGCGGTGGAAATCGTGAGCCGCAAGGGCAGCAACCAGCGCTTCGGCCCGAAGGAGGGCAGCGCCGGCACGGTGGTGCGCGATCGCTGCATCGCCAACGGGCTGATGGTGCGCGCGATCCGTGACACCATCGTGGTGTGCCCGCCGCTGATCATCACGCATGCCGAGCTGGAGCAACTGGTCGCGATCCTGCGACGCTCGCTGGATGAAGCTGCGCGCGCACTGCATCCGGTGCCATAGTCGGGCATGCCCGCCGCACAGCATCGCAAGCCGGTCGTCAACGTCGCCGCCGCACGGGGGCCGCGCAGCTTGCGCTGGGTGCTCGGCCTGCTCGATCGGCTGCTGCTGGTGGGCGCGGTGCTGTGCGCCGGCGCGATCCCCAGTTTCATCGCGCAGTACCGGCAACGGCTCGGCGGCCGGCTCGAACAGGTGCTGCGCGACCTGGCGCCGTTCCAGGAGATCGCCAATCGCCAGCACGGCGGCAGCCTCGACGCGCTGATCAGATACCACCTCGCCAGCACCGACCGCACTTTCCATGCCGAGGGGCAGGCCATCCAGGACATGGTGGACGCACTGGACAGGCTGCGTTCCTCCGCGGCCGCGCTCAACACCGATCTCTGGCACCAGCTCTGGTATCTCGCGCGCCATCTGGACGCGGGCCTCGCGCGCGGCACCTGGGACAGCTTCGTGCCGTCGGTGTCCATCACGTTCGATGGCGTGGCGTTTGCGTTGCTGCTGGGTTTGCTGCTCTGGCTGGTGGTGGCGGCGATCTGGAGCCTGTTCGCGCGTCTGTTCCGCAGCTGACGGCGGGCGCACGGCGCGCGCGCCGCGTGCGCCGCCGGCTCGATCAGCCGACCAGCCAGTCGCGTCCGCGTTGCGTGGTCAGATAGGGCAGCAGCTGCGCGTCGAGTTCGGGGTCCGGCGAGCGATACGACCACTGCGCGGCGGGTGGCATGGACATGAGGATGGAATCGGTGCGGCCGCCGGACTGCAGCCCGAACAGCGTGCCGCGATCGATCACGAGATTGAATTCCACATATCGCCCGCGCCGATGCAGCTGGTAGCGGCGTTCGCGTTCGCCGTAAGGGGTGTCGCGGCGCCGGTGCAGCAGGTTGCCATAGGCCTCGAGGAAGGTCTCGCCGACCTGCTGCAGGAATTCGAAGCAGCGCTGCCAGGGCATGCCGAACTGCGGCAGCCCCTGGTTCAGGTCATCGAAGAAGATGCCGCCGACGCCGCGGGCTTCGCCGCGATGGCGCAGGAAGAAATATTCGTCGCAGTTCGCGCGCAGCTGGGCGTAGAGCTGCGCGTGGTAGGGCGCGCAGGCGGCCGCGGCCGCGCGATGCCACTGCACCACGTCCGCCTCGTTGACCAGGTACGGCGTCAGATCGAAGCCGCCGCCAAACCACCAGCTGTCGCCCGCGCTGAAATAACGGACGTTCATGTGCGCGGTCGGCGCATGCGGATTGCGCGGATGCAGGACGGTCGAGACGCCCATGGCGCGGAAACTGCGCCCGGCGAGCTGTGGATTGCGCGCCGTGGCCGCGGGCGGCAGCGCGCTGCCGCTCACATCCGAGAGCGCCACGCCCGCGCGCTCCAGCACCGCACCCTGCTCGAGCACCGCGGTGATGCCCTGGCCCGCGAGTTGTCCGGTGCCGGGCTCGCGCGTCCAGGCATCCTGCACGAATGCGCCCGCCGTCTCTTCGGCGCCGAATCGCCGGCACAGACGCTGCTGGAGCGCGGCCAGATATTCGCGGACCGCGTCGCTGTGTGGCTGTTGCATCGTGCCGCGCATCTTAGCCGATGTGTCACAATAGCGGCCTGATGGGGGCGGGGGATGAGGGACATGTCGAAGCTGAAGCGAGTGCTGATCGTGGGTGGCGGAGTGGGCGGCATGTCCGCGGCGATCCAGATCCGCAAACTGGGACTGGACGTGACGCTGGCCGAGATCGATCCGGCCTGGAAGATCTATGGCGCGGGCATCACCATCACGGGCCCGACGCTGCGCGCGCTCAACACGCTCGGCATCCTGCCGGAGATGCGCGAGCACGGTTGCGTCTGGCCCAACCTCAAGCTCTACAGCCAGGACGGCAAGCTGATCGAGAAGATCGTGTTCCCGGAGCTCGAACCCGGCCTCGCGGGTGGCGGCGGCATCATGCGACCGGTGCTGCACAAGATCCTCTCCACGCACACCGTCAAGGGCGGCACGGATGTGCGGCTCGGCGTGAGCGTCGAGCAGCTCGCACAGGGGCCGGACGCGGTGCAGGTGAAGTTCACCGACGGCAGGCAGGACAGCTTCGACCTGGTGGTCGGCGCCGACGGCATTTTCTCCAAGATCCGCGAGCGCGTGTTTCCGGATGCACCCAGGCCCAAATTCACCGGCCAGGGTTGCTGGCGGCTGGTGGCCGATCGTCCGGCCGACATGGAAGGCTCGGTGATGTACATCGGCTACGAATCGAAGCTCGGCTTCACGCCCATCTCCCCAACGCAGATGTACATGTTCCTGCTGCAGAAGACGCCCGCCAATCCGTGGGTGGAGGCGAAGGACCAGCCGCAACGCCTGTACGATCTCATGGCGGACTGGGGCGGCTACGTGCCCGAGGTGCGCAGGCACGTGCTGGATTCCTCCACCATCAACTACCGTCCGCTGGAAGCGGTGCTGTTGCCCGCGCCCTGGCATCGCGGCCGCGTGGTGCTGCTGGGCGATGCCGCGCACGCGACCACACCGCACCTCGCTTCGGGCGCCGGCATGGCGGTGGAGGATGCGCTGGTACTGGCCCAGGAGATCGAGCGCGGTGGCGCGGTGGAGGAGCTGCTCACGCGCTACAACCAGCGGCGCTTCGAGCGCGGCCGGCTGGTGGTGGAGAACTCGCTGAAGCTCGGCGAGCTGGAAATGAACCACGGCTCGGCCACCGAGCACGCGCACATCATGGAAGCCACCATGGCCGTGCTGGGCCAGCCTATCTGAACGCCAGGCGGTGCACAGAAGATGTGCAGCGCCGTCCCTCCGGCGGTGCAATCCGCAGGCGGGTCAGCCGATCGCTTGCGAGGCCCGTGTAAGCGTTTTCACCTGCGCCCGGTCCAAGCCGCTGATAAGCAAGACTTAGTCCAGAAACACCCCTGCCGCGTGGGTTTCTGGCATGACCGTTGCATCGTAGACTCTCAAGCAGGTACGCAAGTGCCTGTCAGTCAGAACCCGGCTTCGGGTTCTACGGCAACGCTGCCGGCACTAACGCTCACACATCCCCCCCCGCGGTGAGCGTCGAATGTCGGCAGCGTTTTTTTTTGCGCGGCAGGCGCGCTAGTTGAAGGGATCCGCCACGGGCACGGGCGCGCGGTGCACGACCCAGGCCAGCACGGCACACAGCACCGCTACCAGCAGCACCGCCAGCCACAGCCGCGAACTGCGGATTTCCTCGCCGTCCGGCACCAGTGCGGCCGGCTTGCGACCGTGCCACATGGCGACCACCAGCCGTTCGCCCTTGACGTAGCGGTGGTAGGCCACCGCCATGACATGCAGTGCGATGGCGGCCAGGATCCAGTAGAACAGGCGGCGATGCAGGCTGGTCAGCGCCAGGCTCCTGGCGTTGCTGACGTAACCGTACAGCGGGCCGAAGTTGAAGATCTCGTCGTTGCCGAACAGGCCGGTGACGGCCTGCGTGAGCAGCATGGCCAGCAGCAGCACGACCATCAGCGCGCCGAGCGGATTGTGTCCGGCCATGTGCGCGGCCGAACCGCGCAGCAACCCCGCGCCGTAGCGGGCGGTGGTGAGCGGGCCGCGCAGGAAATGCCGGAAGCGCGCGTGGCGCGTGCCGAGCAGGCCCCACAGGATGCGGAAGCACACCAGCACCAGCACGGCGTAGCCGCACCAGACGTGGTAGCGGAAATACGTGACGCCGAGGCGATTGGTGAGGTAGGCGCCGATCACCGCCGCCAGCAGCGACCAGTGGAAAATGCGGACCGGCAGGTCCCAGACCTTGCGGGTCGTGTTTTCCATGATCGCCGTGGCGGTGCCTGGCAGTCCGGCCGAGCCGCCGCCTACTTGGCGCGGAAGTCCTGGTGACAGTTCTTGCAGCTCTCGCCCACGGCGCCCGCGGCAGCCTTGAAGGCGGCCGAGTTCGAGTTGTCCTTCTTCAGGGCCGCGACCAGCGCCGCGCTGCTGTCCACGAAATCCTTGCTGGCTTTCGCGAACCCGGCCGGATTGCTCCACACCTCGGGCTTGGCCTTGGTGTTGCCGGTCTTGGACACCTCAGGGAACGCGTCCGCCACCATGGTGGCGAGATACGCGGTGTTCTGCGCGCGCTTCATGACCTCGTCGGCCTTGAATTCCGCGCGGCCCTGCATGACGCCGCCGATGGTGCCGAAATTGCCGCCGATCAGCGTGAACAGCGCCTGGCGATAGCCGATGGCCTGTTCAGCCGGCGAGGGCATGCCGCCCGGAGGACCGCCCGGACCGCCACCACCCGGAGGACCGCCGGCGCCGGGAGGACCACCGCCACCGCCGGGCGGACCGCCCTGGGGCGGCTGCTGGGCACTGGCGGCGAGCGCCAGCGCACCGCCGACCAGCAAGGTGGCGATCATGGTTCTGGTTCTGGAACGCAGCAAAGAATTCATGCTCTGGATCCCCCGATGAAGTCCGTGGTTTGAAATCGTGCGGCGTCGTGCCGCAACCCGGGGGAGTCTAGCCGAAATGCGGGCGCAAATGCTTTTCAACTGCGTGAATGAATCAGGTAATCAGCAATGAAAATACCCACCATGGTGATGGCCAATACCAGCTTGACGAGCGCGCCGAACACCAACCCCAGCCAGGTGCCGAAGCCCACGCGCGTCGCCTGCCCGAGTTCGCGACGCGCCAGCCATTCACCGGCCACCGCGCCCGTGAAGGGCCCGAGCACGAGTCCCGGCAGACCGAAGAACAGACCGACCAGTCCGCCCAGCGTGCTGCCCCAGAGCGCCTGGGGACTCGCGCCCACGCGCCGCGCGCCGAGCAGGCCGGACACCACATCGGTTACGAGCCCGAGCACGGTGAGCGCGCCGAGCACGGTGAGCGTGATCCAGCCGATGCGCGCATAGCCGTCGAGCCACGCGGCCAGCCAGATGCCGCCGTAGATCAGCAGCAGGCCGGGCAAAGCCGGCAGCATCGTGCCGGCCAGTCCCGCCAGCATCAGCGCCAGGGCCAGGCACCACAGCGCGACGTGCTGGCCGCTCATCGCGACGCTCAGTGCGTCGCGGGCACGGGGGGCGCAGGCCCTGGCGCGGCACTGGCATTGGCCGCCGGGCGCACGATCATCTCCCAGCGATGGTCATCGCGCAGCCACGTGATCGCCGCCTGCTGCACGTCCTTCGCGGTCACGTTGCGCAGGTTGTCGAGGGTCTGCGTGGCGATCTGCTCCAGGCGGGGTTCCGACTGGATCCCGCTGAGCATCCCCAGCCAGTACTCGTTGGTCTGGCGCGCCTTGGCGAGGTTGGCCACGGCCGGCGCACGCGCGCGCTCCAGCTCATCGGCGCTGACCGGCTTGCTGCGCAGCGCGGCGCTGATGGTGTGCTCCGCGTCGAAGAACAGCTGGCTCTTGGCCGGCGGAATGTCAGCGTATGCCACCAGCGTGCCGTAGCCCGGAAACACCGGCGAACTCTGTGACTGCGCGGACGGGCTGTAGCTGGTGTTGTCCTTGAGGCGCAGTGTCTCGAACAACCGCTGCTGCAGGATTTCCGCCAGCAGCTGCCGCGCGGCGTTGGCCCTGAGATCGGCGAAGGCATCGGTGGTGGGCCACGCGACCGCGGCCACGCCCTGGTCGGCGCCGCCCTGGTGCTCGAGCACCACCGGCGTGGTGGTCGCGGCCGGGAACACCACGTCGCCCTTGGCCGCCTTCAGCCGCGGCGCCGTGCGATCCGGCAGGGCGCCGAAAGTGCGCGCGGTGAATTCGAGCGCGGTGTCGACCGTGGTGTCGCCCACGATGGTGATCTCGATCGGGCCGTTGGCCAGCGTCGGCTGCAGCAGCTGCCGGAAGTCGGCGATGCTCGCGCCCTGGACTTGCGCCGCGGTCGGAAACGCCCAGCGTGCGTCGCCGCTGTGCAGGTAGGAACCCAGGTTCACCTGGAACAGGCTGCCCGGCACCGAGTTGATCTGCGCGAGCTGCGGCAGGAAGCTGCTCTGCACCTGCGTCAGCGCTTCCTCGCGCAAGCCCGGATCGCTGACGTAGGCTGCCAGCACCTGCATCTGCAGGCCGAGGTCCACAGGCCGGGTCTGGCCGCTGAGATACAGCGCGTCGTCGCTGAACTGGATGTTGCCGCCATAGATCTTGCCGGACAGCGCGCGCAGCATGGTCTCGAAATCCATCTTGCCGAGACCGCCACGCACCAGCGCGCCGTCATTGACGGCCCACGCCAGCGTGGGCCGATCCTTCGGCAACGCCAGCCGGCCGTCGCCGACACGCACCGAAACCAGGATCTGGTCCTTGCGGAAGGCGGTGGGATGCACGTTGAGCCGCACGCCGTTCGCGAAGCGGATCAGCGTGGTGTCCAGCGCCGCGTCGCTGCGCATCTCCAGTACCTTGCCCGGTGCGCCGAAATCGGTGTAGGGCCAGGGAACGTCGGACACCTTGGCCGCCTCGGGCAGCGCGCTGCTCTCGGTGAGCGCGAGGGCGTCTGCCAGCGTGCTGTCGCCGCCCGCGATGGCCTGCGGGCCCGAGCTGAACAGCAAGGGTCCATTGCCGGTGAAAACGCCGCGCAGGGCCGCGTTGACGGTGTCGGCCTTGAGGTCGGCGAACGCGCTGCGCACCAGTGCGAGGTCCTGCGCGGGGCTGGTGAACACGCTGCCGTCGTCGACCGTCTGCAGCAGCGAATTCGCGAGTTGCGGCGTGGTGCGGGTGGCGGCGCCCGCCGCGGCGTTCTCGAAACCGGACAGGAAGCCGGCCTTTTCGCGGTCCACTTCACTTTGTTCGAGCCCCTGCGCCAGCGCCTGGCGACGCAGGCGTTCCGCCTGGTTCAGCGCCAGCAGCCATTTGCCGGGCTCGTGCTGCACGAGCAGGGTGGTGACCTTGGCGGAGCGGTACAGGTTGGCGCGATACAGCGCCGCGCCCGTGAAGGTGCGGCTGGCGGCCGCGGCGGCGGTCTGCAGGCGGCGATTGAGCGCCGTGAGGCCGAGCTGCTCGATCAGTTCCCGCTTTTCGCGTGCGCTGCTGTCGGGGCTGGTGTCGAAGGGCGTCACCCAGTTGAGGCTCAGCATCGTGGGCGCGCCGGTCTCGGCGAAGGCGCGCGCCTGCGCGGTGCGCTGGACCACCGTGCCGTAATCCGGCGCGGGCGGCGGCGAGCCCGCGCCATGCCAGCTCGAAAACTGCTGGCGGATCTTCGCTTCGATGGCACCAGGATCGATATCGCCCACCACGACCAGCGTGGCATTGTCCGGCCGGTACCAGTCGCGATAGAACTCGCGCACCTTCGTCACCGGCGCGTTCTGGATGATGGCCACCTTGCCGATCGGCAGCCGTTGCGCCACGAGCTGATCCTTGAAGATGAAGGACTGCTGGTCGTCGGTCATGTGCATCGCGGGCGTATCGCGCAGCCGCGCTTCGGAGAGCACCACGCCGCGTTCGCTGTCGAACGCCTTCGCATCCAGCGTCAGGCCGTCGCCCACTTCGCGCAGCAGCATCAGTCCGGTGTCCAGCGACTCGTTGTCGTTGCGCGGCAGATCGAACATGTAAACGGTCTGCGTGAAGGCGGTGAAGGCATTGGTGTCCGGGCCGAACTTCAGGCCCAGCCGCTCGAGGGTCTTCTTCACATCGCCGTCGGCCACGCGCCTGGAACCGCGGAAGGCCATGTGTTCCAGGAAGTGCGCCAGGCCCTGCTGATCGGCCTTCTCCTCCAGCGACCCGGCGCCGATGCGCAGGCGCAGCGAGACCTGGCCGGTGGGCGTGGCGTTCTTCAGGATGGCGTAACGCAGGCCGTTGGGCAGCGCCCCGAAGCGGACCGCGGGATCGGGCGCGATGTCGCTGCTGGCCTGTGGCCAGGCGGGGGCGGGGGCGGCGTGCGTCGCGAGCAGCGGCGCGCAGCTCAGCAGGGTGGCCAGGCAGGCGGCAAGCAGCGGACGGTTCGCGGAGCTCATGCGGTTTCCTTGGCAGGCAAGACGGAAGCGTGGCTGCGATCGGCGGCGATCATGAACGGCTGGCGCAGCAGGGCCGCGTGAAGGTACCAGCGGCGCAGCGCCAGCGCGAGCGGGACCAGGGCCGCCAGCGTGACCAGCACAACCCCTGTTCGACCGGGTGCGGCGGACAAGTTCCATAGCGCGCCGAGTCCGGCCAGCGCGCCCAGCACCAGCGCCATCAGCAACACCCAGAGCACGGTGGCAAGCCCGGCATTGTCGATCACGCGACGCCCCACGCTCAGCTGCCGCATGCAGGCCGCGCCCTGCAGCAGTCCGACGACCGCGCACCAGACCATCGCCAGCCGGATGCCGCCGGGGCTGGCGCCACAGGCCAGCAGCAGCGCGGCGACCGCGAGCAGCACGGCGGTGGTCTGGGCGATGGGTCCGAGCATGGCCTGCAGCAGCGCGCGCCAGGGCGGCTTGGCCGTCGCGAGCGAGGGCAGCAGCGCGAGCTCGGTGAGCTCGCCGCTCTGGGGGCGGAAGATCAGGGCCACGCGTTGCGTGAACGCGATGGCAGTGCCGCCGATCAGGCCGAACAGCATCTGTGTCGCGACGCGAACCAGCGCCGGAAGGATGGCCGCGCGCGTGGGATTGAGTTGCAGCAGGGTGAACAGGCCCAGCAGGCCGCTGAGCGCGATGAAGTACACCGCCATGCGACGCTGGTAGCCGGGCGCGAACGGCGGTCCGAGCACGGTGCGCAGCCGCGCCAGCGGCGTGGCGGACAACCGCCGGCTCATCCGCGGCAGCAGCCACGCCGGCATCTGCGCCGTGGCGGCGTTGGGATTGGTCGCGGCCACCTGCATCAGGTCCGGCATGGCCACCATTTTTTCCAGCAGCGCGGCATTGAATGTCAGGCTGAGCTGGGGCTTGCGGACCAGCCGGCGCCAGCGCACCGCCACCAGCGCGCCCAGTCCCGTCGCCACGACCAGCAGTTCGTACGTCGAGGTGGGCGCGGCGGCGGGCCCCAGATCCAGCACCGGCGCCAGCGCGGCAATCTCGCGCAGGATCCAGCCCAGCAAGGTAGGCAGCAGGATGGCGGCGGTGATCGGCAGCATCAGCCATCCCAGTCCCACCGCGAGGCTGCACGCCAGCGCGGCCAGCGACCAGAGCACGCCCGGTGCACCGCTCAGCGCGACCCAGGCGGTGGGCAGGATGACGGTGAGCAGCACCACGGCCGCCAGCACCCATGCCGTTGCGTAGCGCAGACCGGGCACGCGCGACTGCCAGGCCGAACGCTGCACCAGCAGGCAGCTCGGCGCGATCGCCATGCAGAGCAGGAAATTCGACGCGGCCGCCAGCACCACCAGCGCGCGAGCCGCGGCGATGGGGCTCGCCACGAGCCGCACGATCAGCACCGCCCCGCCTGCCAGCAGCAGCAACAGCACGCACAACAGCGCGGGACGCACGACACCGGTGGCGGTGCGCAACACGGTACGCAGGCGCATCACGTGGTGACCTCGATGAACAGGTCTTCCAGGCCCAGCGGTTCGAGGCTGGCGCCAGCTGACTGGGCCAGCGCCGGCCACGGCTCGCCGCTCCTGCGGCTCAGCGTGATCAGCCAGTTGCCTGCGTCCGTGACGCGCCGCTTCAGTTCGCCGGGCAGCAGGCTCGGCAGGCGCGCGCCGAGCGCCGCGGGCAGCGAGAGCAGCGCATGGCACTCGTGGAAATCATCCATGGTGGTGTCGAGCAGCAGCCGGCCCTGGTGCAGGAACGCGAGGTGCGAAGCCACGCGTTCCAGGTCGGACACGATGTGCGTCGAGAACAGCACCGTGGTCCCGCTTGCGTCGGCGCGCAACACGATCTCGCGCATCAGGTCGCGGCGTGACACGGGATCGAGCGCGGCGGCGGGTTCGTCCAGCACCAGCAGGCGCGGCTGCGGCGCCAGTGCGCGGATCAGCGCGACGCGCTGCCGCTCGCCGGGCGAAAGGCGCGCCAGCATTTTCCTGCCGTCGAGCTTCCAGCGTTGCAGCGCGGCGTCGACGTACGCCTTGTCCCAGTCCGGATAGCAGTCGCCGACGAAGCGCAGCATGTCCTCGATGCGCATCCACGCGAACGCGTCGGGTTGCTGGGGCACGTAGCCGAGCTGGCGCTTCACCGCCTCGCTCAGGTGCAGCGAGTCATCGCCGAGGGCGGTGGCCACGCCCGCATCGGGCTCGGCGAGGCCGAGCAGGATGCGGATCAGGGTGCTCTTGCCCGCGCCGTTGCGACCCACCAGACCGTAGACATTGCCCGGTCGCAACGTGAGCGTCAGATCCTCGAGCACCGTGGCTGCGCCGTAGCGCTTGCTCACGCCCGAGCAGGCCAGTGGAACCGCGACGTCATTTGTCATGTCTGTGCTCCAGCAGGGTACGCAAACGATCCAGCACGCTGCGCGCCGGCAGGTCGAGTTCGCGCGCCTGGCGGGCGAGCTCGCGCAGCGCCGGCTCGATGCTCTCCAGGCGGCGATCGTCCGACTGCGGCCGGCGGCGATGCGCCACCACCATGCCGCGGCCGCGCTGGCGCTCCAGCAGCCCTTCCGTTTCCAGCAGGCTGTAGGCGCGCGACACCGTCATCGGATTGATGGCATGGCGGCCGGCCACCTCACGCACCGAGGGCAGGGATTCGCCAGGCCGCAGCTGGCCGCTGGCGATGAAGCGCCGCAGCTGCGCCTCGATCTGGCGGTAGATCGGTTCCGGGGCGGAGGGGCGCACGATGAGCAGCTCGGCATCCATGTGTATCAAGACACTAATACAGTGCGGCCGGCCTTGCAAGCACCGGTTCGCGCCAGATGCGCGGCAGGGTGGCGCTCGTGTATGTTGCGGGCATGCCTGTGCCTGCCCGCACCGCGTCGCGCCTGGTCGCGATCGAGCTTGCCGCCGTCCACCTCGGCCTGGGCGGCCGCGCCATCCTGCGCGACGTCCACTGGCGCATCCGGCCTGGCGAGCGCTGGGTGCTGATGGGCGCCAACGGGGCGGGCAAGACGCAGCTGCTGAAACTGCTGGCGGGCGATGTCTGGCCCGCACCGCGGCGCCAGACGCGGCGCATCTATCGCTGGCGGGGCGAAGACCACGACGAGCCTTACGGCGTGAAGCAGGAGATCGCATACGTCGGCGCCGAGCGGCAGGATCGTTACCAGCACTACGAATGGAACCAGCGCGTGCTGAACGTGGTGGGCAGCGGCTGGCAGCGCCACGACCAGCTGCTCGACCCGCTGAGCGCCACCGACCGCGGGGTGCTGCGGCGCCTGTTGGCACGCGTCGGCATCGCGGAGCTCGCCGCGCGCCGTTTCCTCACGCTCTCGTACGGGCAGCGGCGGCTGGTGCTGCTGGCGCGCGCGCTGGCCTGGAAGCCGGGTCTGCTGCTGCTCGATGAGCTCAGCAACGGGCTCGATCCGCACAACCGCGCGCTGGTCCAGCGGCTCATCCATGGCTTGCGCAGGCGACGCCTGCCGTGGGTCCTGGCCACGCATCGCAGCGAGGAGATTCCGGCCAGCGCCACGCACCTGGCGCTGCTCGAGCGCGGCCGGCTGACATGGCAGGGGCGCATCGGCGCGGCGCGGCGCGCGGGCATCCTCCCGCCGGCGCCGCGGGTGCGCGGCGGGTCGGCGGTGCGCCAGGCGCGCGAGGCGCCTGGCGTGCGTCGCGAGCCTGGCGCGGTGTCCGCCAGGCGCCGACGTCCGGCAGCGACCGGCGCCGCAGCAGGCGGACGGGCATGGTTCGAACTGAAGAACGCCTGGGTGTGGCGCGACGGCAAGGCCGTGCTGCGCGAGCTCGCGTTCAAGGTGATGCCGGGCCAGTGCTGGGTGGTGCACGGCGCGAATGGCAGCGGCAAGTCCACCCTGCTGCGCGCGATGTATGGCGATCTGGGCGTCGCCAGCCAGGGCGAGATCAAGCGCCGGGGCATCGAGGCGGGCATTGCGATCAGCCAGTTCAAGCGACGCGTGGGATTCATCGCGCCCGAGCTGCAGACTTCGCATCCGCTGTACCTGACCGCCGTGGAGGTGGTGGTTTCAGGCCTGCATTCGAGCCTCGGCCTGGACGGCACACCAAGCGCGGCCGAGCGACGGCGCGCACTGGCGGCGCTGCGCGTCTTCGGCGCTGCTGCGCTGGCGCAGCGTACCTTGCGGCAGCTGTCCTACGGGCAGCTGCGGCGCGTGCTGTTCGCGCGCGCGTGGGTGCACAAGCCTGATATCCTGCTGCTGGATGAGCCCTACACGGGGCTCGACGCGGCCACGCGCCGACTGCTGCAGCAACGGGTCGAAGCCTGGGCGGCGGCGGGCGGGACGCTGGTGATGGTGACGCACCATCGCGACGAATGGCCCGCGGCCGCCACGCACGAGCTGCATCTGGTGCGCGGCGCGGCGCGCTACTGCGGAGAAATCTGAACACCGATGAATACCGGGACCCGGAATCGCACCGCGCTGCTGGCCGCCGTGGTGGTGATCGTGGCGCTGGCGGGTGGCGGCTATGCCTGGTGGTGGCAGCAGCGTCCGGCGGCGCCCGTGGGCGAGCTGGTGCGGGGCGGCGATGGCGGCGGGTTGCCCCGTGCCACGCCGCAGGCCGAGGACTTCGATCCCAGGGCGTTGGCCGCGGCGTTGAAGGCCGCGCAGGATGAGGGCGCACACCTGATCCTCGTCAGCCGCCATGGCCACCTGGTGGCCGATTACTACGCTTCGGGCTACGACGCGCAGCGCGCGCTCGACGCGGGCGGTTTCGCCGATGCGCTGGTGGGCATGGCCGGTGGCGTGGCGCTGCACGAGCACCTGATCGACACCGACGCGCTGCGCCAGTTCGACCCCGCGCGCGTCAGCGCCGCGATTGCCACCGCCGCGAAGACTTCCTACGCCGTCTATCTGTCGCAGCACATCTGGCAGCCCCTCAACGCCGCCGACGCGCATGTCGCGGCGTGCTGTTTCCAGGCGCGCGCCAGCGACTGGCTGCGCGTCGCGGAACTGCTGATGCAGGATGGACGCTTCGAAGGCAGGGACGTGCTGCCCAAGGGCTGGGCCGCGGTGATGCAGGGTCGCGACGCCACCGGCATGAAAGGCCTGGGCGTGTGGCTGCCGCCGTCGGTGCGCGGCGGCGAGCCGTTTGCGGGCGATGGGGTGACCTATCTCAAGGGTCCGCAACGCTGGCGGCTGTGGCTGGTGCCGACGCTGGACCTGGCCATCCTGTTCGGGGCCGACGACCTGCCGGGCGGCGCCAGGTGGAACGAGACGCGCCTGCCCAACCTCGTGACGTGGGCCGTGAAGGAGCGCGCCACCCACGATCCGCACGCGGGCATGCCGGGAGCGCGATGATCCACGAACTGGAAGGCCTGCGGCTGCAGACCGTGGGCGATGACTACTACGTCGCGCCCGGGGCGCAGCTCGTCGGCCACGTGATCCTCGGCGCAGGCGCGAGCATCTGGTTCAACGCCGTGCTGCGCGGGGACGACGCGTGCATCGAGATCGGCGCGGGCAGCAATGTGCAGGACGCGAGCGTGATCCACTGCGATCCGGGCGTACCGACGCGGGTGGGCAGTGAGGTGACCATCGGCCACCGCGTGCTGCTGCATGGTTGCGTGATCGGCGACGGTTCGCTGGTGGGGAACGGCGCCATCGTGCTGGACGGTGCGCGCATCGGACGGCGCTGCCTGGTGGGTGCGGGTGCGCTGGTGACGCCCGGCAAGGCGTTTGCCGATGGTTCGGTGATCATGGGCAGTCCGGCGCGCGTGATCCGCGCCGTGGGTGAAAAGGAGCTGGCGATGTTCGCGCACGGCGCCGCCAGCTATCGCGCCCGCATGCTGCGTTATCGCGCCGGTCTGCGGCCCGACCCGCGGGGCAGCGCTTGAGCGCGGGTCCGCCGCGCCGCGGCGATCTGGGGCTCGCCATCGGCGCGAGCTTCCTCGGCCACGCCCCGCGCGCGTACAAGATCGCGGTACTGGGGGCGTTGCTGCTCAACGTGGCGCTGTGGCTCATGGCCGGGCCGGTGGTCACCGGCTGGCTGCTGGTGCTGGAGTTCATCGCGACGCTGGCCATGGCGCTGCAGTGCTATCCGCTCGCACCGGGCGGCCTGCTCGCGTTGCAGGCCGTGCTGCTCGGGCTCACCACGCCCGCGCAGGTCTACGCCGAAGCGCAGGGCGGCTTTCCCATCCTGTTGCTGCTGCTGTTCATGGTGTCCGCCATCGCCTGCATGCAGGAACTGCTGATCTGGATTTTCTCGCGCGCGCTCACCGCGCTGCGCTCGCCCACGGCGCTGGCGCTGATGTTCTGCGTCACGGCAGCGGTGCTGTCCGCCTTCCTCGATGCGCTGACCGTGGTGGCCGTGGTCATGAGCGTCGCGACCGGCTTCTACCGCATCTATTACAGCGTGGCCGCGCAGATCGAGCGCCCGACCGATGCCCAGCTCGCCGAGCACGACGCGCTGCCCGAAGCGCAGCGTGCCGATCTCGGGCAGTTCCGGGCGGCGTTGCGCGGCCTGCTCATGCACGCGGCGGTGGGCACGGCGCTGGGAGGCGTGTGCACGCTGGTCGGCGAGCCGCAGAATCTGCTGATCGCGCACGCTCTGAACTGGAATTTCATGCAGTTCCTGCGCGAGGTGGCGCCGGTGTCGCTGCCGGTGCTGGCGGCCGGGCTGCTGACCTGCGTGCTGGTGGAGCGGCTGCGCTGGTTCGGATTCGGGGTGCCGATTCCGGTCGCGGTGCGGATGGTGCTGCTGGAGCAGGCGCGCGCCGAGCAGACGCAGCGCACGCAGCGCGAACGCTGGCGGCTGATCGCGCAGGGCGCCTGTGCCGGGTTGCTGGTGGTGGCGCTGGCGCTGCACTGGGCCGAAGTCGGGCTGATCGGGCTGGCGCTGGTGGTGCTGCTGAGCGCGCTGCTGGGCGTGACCGAAGAGCATCGCCTGGCCGAGGCGATGAAGTCGGCCATTCCCTTCACGGCGTTGCTGGTGGTGTTCTTCGCGATCGTGGCCGTGATCCACGACCAGGCGCTGTTCAAGCCGCTGGTGGCCGCGGTGCTGGCCCGGCAGGGCAGTGCGCAGACCGCGTGGATGTATCTCGCCAATGGCCTGCTTTCGGCCATCAGCGACAATGTGTTCGTCGCCACGGTGTACATCCGCGAGGTGAAGGCCGCGTTCGACGCCGGGCTCATCGCTCCGGAGCAGTATGCGCGGCTGGCGGTAGCGGTGAACACCGGCACCAACCTGCCGAGCGTCGCGACGCCGAACGGCCAGGCGGCGTTCCTGTTCCTGCTGACTTCCGCGCTCGCGCCGCTGCTGCGGCTGTCCTACGGGCGCATGTGCTGGATGGCGCTGCCGTACTTCGTGGTGATGACGCTGACCGGCCTGCTGGCGGTCATGTTCCTGCTGCACTGAGCGCGGCCATCCCGCGCGACAGCGTGGCGTGGAACACGATCACGGCCTGGCCGATGATGGCGACCTTCGCGGGCGCGTCCGGATTGCCCTGCAGTTCCACGCGCAGCTCGCCCGCGCGGCGCAGGTGATGGCCCTGGCGGCCCTTGAAACCCGGCGTGCCGGAGGTGGATGCCGGCAGAAGACCCGATCGCCACAGCAACGCGCCCAGCATCGCATGCGCATTGCCGCTCACGGGATCTTCCGGAATGCCGAGCGCCGGGCAGAACATGCGCGCTTCGGTGTCGCAATCGCCGACCGCGGGCTGCAACGTGTACAGGAAATAGCCTGGCGCTCCCACGTCGGCCGACAGCGCCTGCAGTCGCGCCAGATCGGGTTGGAGCCGCGCCAGCACGGCGCCCGAGCTCACGCCGATGAGCAGGCGCGTGCTGCCGCTGCCTGCGAGCGTGGCGGGACAGCGCGGATCGAGATCGGCCGCCTGCAGGCCCAGGGCCTCCAGCACCGGAGCGAGCAACGCGGGGGCGAGCGGCGCCTGCAGCGGCGGCAGCGGCTGGGTGATCACGAACTCCGCCGCGGCGCCGCGGCCGCGCCACTCGACGCTGACGATGCCGGTGCGCTGCTTCTGCCGGAGCACGACCGGCGAGGGCGCACCGTCGTGGTTGCGCGCGACGTCGGCGCCGCCGGCACGCAGCGCGGCCAGCACGGCGTGCGTGGCGAGCGTTGCATGTCCCACGAAGCCCGCCTCGGTGCGCGGCGTGAAGAACCGCACGCGCAGGTCGTGGTCCGGCGCGTCGGGCGCGAGCACGAAAGCGGTGTCGCCGTTGTTGAGTTCGCGCGCGAGATCCTGCATGCGCGCGTCGCCGAGCGAATCGGCGTGCAGCACCACGCCGGCGGGGTTGCCGCGGAAGGGTTCGCGCGTGAACGCGTCGACCTGGAAGATTTGCGGTGCGTCGGGAGCTGGGTGCACGATCGGCCTCCAGCCTAGCAGATGCGAAGGCCGGTGGTGGCAGCGTGGACGCTCGAGAACATCGACGTCACGGTCGCGGGCACCGGCAGGATCCTCGCCGCGACTTGATATCGGCGCGGCGCTGGAGGATAGTTCGCGACGCAAACCTTGGGGTGGCCCGTGAGGGCCTGAGACGTCGGATGGGCCGACGAACCCGTTGAACCTGATCCGGTTAGTACCGGCGTAGGGAGCAGGTCGTGGAATCTCGCAGTGCATGTGGCCGTGCCTTCGTGGCACTTGGCATCGTTTCCGGCGTCGTCTGTGGACTGTCTGCGGCGCGGGCCGATGAGGACACCCTGACGGAAGTGCTCATCACCGCCAGCCTGCGGCAGACGCCCGCCAGCCAGCTGCCGGAGAGCAGCACGGTGCTGCCGCAGCAGGAGCTGGCGCAGGCCGGTGTCGAACACTTCGGCGACGTGCTGGCGCTGGTGCCGAACCTCGGCGCCGCGGGCGGCACGTCGCGGCCGCGGTATTTCCAGCTGCGTGGCGTGGGCGAAGAAGAACAGTACCAGGGTGCGCCCAATCCTTCGGTCGGGTTCCTGATCGACGGCATCGACTACTCGGGCGTGGGCATGCCGGCCACACTGTTCGACACGCAGCAGATCGAGGTGCTGCGCGGACCGCAGGGCACGGCGTACGGCGCCAACGCGCTGGCCGGCCTGATCAGCGTGCGCACGCGCGATCCCGGCCAGGCGCTCGAGGTGAATGCCGAGGCCACGTTGGGTGACTATGACACCCGCGGCGGTGCGCTCGCGGTCGGCGATGCGGACGCGGCGGGCGACGTGGGTTGGCGCGTGGTGGCGCAGCAGTATCGCAGCGATGGTTTTCGACGCAATGTGTACCTGGGCCGCGATGACACCAATGGCTACGACGAAGGACTGGTGCGCGGCAAGCTGTTCCTGAAGCTCGGCGACGACTGGCGCGCGGACCTGGTGTTCATGCACGCCGACCTGGACAACGGCTACGACGCCTGGTCGATCGACAACTCGCGCACCACCGAAACCGACCAGCCGGGCCGCGATGCGCAGCTCTCCAACGGCGCGGCCGTCACGCTGCGCGGCACGGCGCTGCCGTTCGGCGAACTGCAGAGCATCACCAGCGCCTCCGATTCGCACATCGTGTTCTCGTACGACGGCGACTGGGGCAACGATGCGTTCTGGGCGGCGCAGCCGGCCTGCGTGCCGGATCCCTCGCTGTGCGTGCCGTACGATTTCTACGAACGCACGCTGCGCCACCGGCGCACGCTGGCGGAAGATCTGCGCCTGATCGGCCCGCATTGGGTGGTGGGCGCGTACCTGCAGCGCCTGACCGAGGCCAACAACCTGCTCGATCTGTACAACGGCGCGGTCTACAACTCGGTGATCAGCGACTACAGCGCGGACAATCTCGCGCTGTATGGCCAGAACCAATGGACGCTGGCGCCGCGGTGGTCGCTGCTGGCGGGTGCGCGCGGCGAGCAGCGGCAGGCCGGGTACAGCGACAACAACGACCTGCACTTCGATCCGCGCAATCGCATGCTGGGCGGCAACCTGTCGTTGCAGTGGCAGCGCACGGCGCTGGAACAGTGGTATCTCACCCTGGCGCGCGGCTACAAGGCGGGCGGCTTCAACATCGGCATCGACATTCCCGTCGCGCGCCAGCAGTACCGGCCAGAGTTCCTGTGGAACCTGGAGCTGGGCCTCAAGCAGCGCAGTGCGGATGGCAGGTTCGAGCTGGAGGCGGATGTGTTCACCATGCGCCGCCACGACGAGCAGGTGAGCAGCTCGGTGCAGACCGACGCCAACGATCCGCTGTCCTACCAGTATTACACCGACAACGCGGCGCGCGGCGAGAATTCGGGCGTGGAAGCGACGCTGCGCTGGCGCCCGGTGCCGCGCTGGCAACTCGGCGCGAACCTCGGGTTGCTCAGCACGCGCTACCTCGATTTCAGCTACGACGTCGCGAGCACGGACGCCAGCGGCAATCCCGTCGTGTCGGTGCGCGATCTGTCGGGACGCGACCAGGAATACGCGCCGCACTTCAACGTGCAGGTCAACGCCGAGTACCACCATCCGAGTGGCTGGTTCGGCCGGCTCGACGCGCAGGCGGTGGACGGCTACTACTTCAGCTCCAGCCACGACCAGCAGGCGCCGCCGCACCGGCTGGTGAACGCGCGCCTGGGTTACGAGCGTGGCCACTGGTCCACCAGCTTCTGGGTGCGCAACGTGTTCAATGCCTACTACGCGGCGCACGGATTCTTCTTCGCCAACGAGCCGCCCGCCTGGGTCGAGAAGCGCTACGTCGAGGCGGGCGATCCGCGGCAGCTCGGCGTCACGCTGCGCTACGCGCTGGGCGGCCAGTGACGGGCGCAGCGCTGCTGGCCTTGCTGAGCGAGATGGTGGGCCACTCGCACTGGGAGCAGCTGGCCTTCGTGCTGGCGCTGGCCTACCTGGTGCTCGCGATCCGGCGCAGCCAGTGGTGCTGGGCCGCGGCCTTCGTGAGTTCGGCGATCTACGCCGTGCTCGTGGCGCAGGCGCACCTGGTGATGCAGGTGCTGCTGCAGATCTACTACGTGGCGATGGCGTGCGTCGGCTACTGGCAGTGGCGGCGCGGGCGCGACGCGGGCGGCGAGCTCGAGGTGCGGCGCTGGCCGCTGCGCGCGCACCTGCTGGCGATCGCCGCCGTGCTGGTGGTCAGCGCGCTCAACGGCGCGATCGCCAGCTATTTCAGGCTGGGCGAGGCGCGCTACCTGGACGCCTTTGTCACCTGGGGCAGCGTGCTCACGACCTGGATGGTGACACGCCGCCTGGTGGAGAACTGGCTGTACTGGATCGTGGTGGATGCCGCCGCCGCGGTGCTGTATTTCATCCAGGGGCTCAAGCCCACCAGCGTGCTGTACCTCATCTACATCGGCCTCGTCATCCACGGTTATTTCGCATGGCAGCGGACCGCCCGACAGCCGCGCAGCTAGCGCACGTGCCGGGCCTGGAGCACGGCGCGCCCGCGTTGCGCGTGCAGCGTCTTGCCGGTGGCACCGTGAACGAGGTGTATCGCGTGGATTCGGCGCGCGGCAGCTTCGTGCTGCGGCTCGATGGCCCGCAATGGCGGCGGCCCGGCGTGGATCGCGCGCGCGAACTCGCCCTGCATCGCTGCGCCGCGGCGGCGGGCCTGGCGCCGCGCATCGTGGGCGCGTGGCCCGAGGCGGGCGTGCTGGTCACCGAGTTCCTGGCGGGGCAGTGCTGGCTCGACGCGCATTTTGGCGACGCATCGGCCCTGGTGCGGCTCGGCGAAACCCTGCAGCTCCTGCATGCGCTCGCGCCGCCCGCCTCGCCGGCGGTCGCGCCGTTCGATCCGCTGCCGATCGCGATGCACTACGCGACCCTGGCGGCAGGCACGCCGACGCTCGATGCGCAAGGCCGCGCCCAGCTGCTGGCGACGCTCGAGGCCGCGCTGCAGCGCCTGGCCGCGGCGCGCGCACCCGCCTGCATCATTCACGGCGATCTGGTGGCCGGCAATCTGCTGCAGACCGGCGCGCGGCTGTGGCTGCTGGACTGGGAATACGCGCAGCTCGCCGATCCGCTGTTCGACGTGGCCTGCGTGCTGGCCTACCATCCCGCGGCGTGGCCGCAGCGTGGGCTGCTGCTCGCGGCGGCGGGCCTGGAGACGCCCGCGGCGCGGGAAAGACTCGCCGACGCCATCCACGTGTACCAGGCGCTGACCTGGCTCTGGCACCAGGCGCGCGGCGAATCGCTGCCGTGGCCCGAGCCGCCGCGGCCGGCCGGGTAGCCCTGCCATCCAGAGCTGGCGCGGGGCGCGGGGGAGCGGCAAACTAGCGCGCTTTCCCAACGATGAGGTATCTGCATGCCGGTCCTGTTCGTCACCGATCGCGATGGCAAGGAACACGAAGTCAAAGTGTCCGCCGGTGGCCAGCTGATGGAATCCCTGCGCGACATGGAAGACGGCGTGACCGCCATCTGCGGTGGCATGTGTTCCTGCGCCACCTGCCACGTGTACGTCGATCCGTCGTGGGCCGACAAACTGCCGCCCGCCATGTCCGACGAGACCGACATGCTCAAGGATCTCTCCACGCGCGACGCGCGCTCGCGGCTGTCCTGCCAGATCGAAGTGACCGCGGCGCTCGATGGCCTGAAAGTCACCATCGCGCCGGAAGAATAGATGCAGTGGATGCTGGTGTTTGCGGTGCTGGCGGCCCTGCTGGCCGTGGTGCGCGTGATTTCGGCCGTGCGCCGCACGGGGGTCGCGGGCCGGCGCGCCGACTGGGATGAGCGGCTCATCAAGAGCCTGCGCGCGCAGGGCCGCAACCTGTTCGAGCCGCAGTCGGTCGATTTCTTCCTCGACCTGCCCGATCCCACGGCCTGCGCGGCGGCCGAGGCGGAGCTGCTCGTCGACGGCTTCAAGGTCGACTACCGTCCACTGGCGGGTGAAGGCCTGAGCGAAGGGTATTCGCTGCACGCGTCCAAGCAGCTGCGGGTGTCGGTCACCGAGATCCACGAGCAGTCGCAGCGCTTCACGGCGCTGGCCGCGAAACATGGCGGCCAGTACGACGGCTGGGCCGTGGCTGGCCTCGGCCGCCAGGAAAAGCCGCCGCACTGACCGGCCGGCCGCGGCCTCAGAACCGCAGCCGGGCCAGGAACGCTTCGATGCGTTCGACGCAGCCGGGCTCATCCAGCAGCGGCACGTGGCCGCGCTGCGCAATCTCCAGCGTTTCGAGATCGGGTTTCTCCCGCTGCATGCGCGCCAGCGTCGCGCGGCTCAGGATGTCGGAGAGCGCGCCGCGGATCGCCAGCACCGGCACGTCCCGCTGCGCGCTCCACAGCGGCCACAGCTCCAGTGCGGCGCGCGGCGCGCCGCGAAACGCCTCGCCAATCATCGGGTCGGCATCGATGCGCGGCACGCCCTGCGCATCCTCGCGATAGCCGCGACGCGCGAGGCGCTGCCAGCAGGCCTGGTCCAGCCCCGGCCACGCCGCGCCGTAGACCTGCTGCGCCTGGGCGACAGCCTGCGCCCAGTCCGCCACCGGCGCCATGCGGCCGGCATACTGGCGGATGCGCTCGACGCCAGCCGGATCGATTTCCGGTCCGATGTCGTTGAGCACGATGCCCGCGACCTGCGCCGGCTGGGTGGCCGCCAGCATCATCGCCAGCAGGCCGCCGAGCGAAGTGCCGATCACGGCATAGCGCGTCGCGCCCACCGCGGGCAGCAGCGCCAGCAGGTCCTGCAGGTACTGCGCGGGCTGGTAGTGCCCGGGCTGCGGATCGCGGTCGGAAAGGCCGCGACCGCGCAGGTCCGGCGCGAGCACGCGGTAGTGGCGCTGCAGCCGTGGCGCCAGGTCCTCGAAGTCGCGGCAGGTGCGGGTCAGGCCATGCAGGCAGAGCACCACCGGCGCGTCCGGGCGCGGCCCGTCATGGCACCGGACATGGAGCCGCAGGCCGTCGGCGCTGCGCAGGAACTGTTCGTGGCAGGGGGCGGTCATGATGGTTGACACTGTAAACTAATCCCGTGGACCCGAGTTTCCCGAGGATGATGGCATGCCCGGCTGGCTGAAGCGGCTGTTCGCGCGCCCGCTGCGCACGCGGGTGGCGGTGCGTTCGATCCAGAAGCTGCTGGCCCCCGATCGCGCCGCGGACGTGTGGCAGGAAGGCGTGCACTCGGGTCCCACCGGCCGGCTGGCGTACCGCCTGTTCCTGCCCACGCGCAGCAGCGCGACGGAGCGCGTGCCGCTGCTGGTGATGCTGCATGGGTGCAAGCAGGATGCCGCGCTGTTCGCCGCGGGCACGCGCATGAACCGGCTGGCCGAAGCGCGCGGCTTCGCGGTGCTGTATCCCGAGCAGAGCCGCCGCGCCAATTTCCAGCGCTGCTGGAACTGGTTCCACGCCGATGCCATCGCCGGCGGCGGCGAAGCGGCGTTGATCGTGGCTGCCGTCAACGCCGTCAGCACGCGGCAGCCCATCGATGCCACGCGCATCTACGTCGCGGGCATGTCGGCCGGCGGCGCCATGGCGGCGCTGCTCGCCGCGCGCTACAGCACGCTGTTCGCGGCCTGCGGCATCCACTCCGGCATCATGTTCAACGCCGCGATGAGCGCGGTGCAGGCGCTCAGGGTGATGCGCTCCGGCGCGCACTATACGCCGGAGGAATCCGCGCAGGGCCTGGTGCGGGAGCTGGCCGGGGAACTGGTGTTCGTGCCAACCATCGTGATCCATGGCAGCGCCGACGCGGCGGTCAATCCGGTGAATTTCTCGCAGCTGATCCAGCAGCTGTGCGCGGTGGCCACCCGGCTCGCGCCGGCAGGCGCGCCGGCGGTCGAGGCGCGCGAGAGCAGCTACAGCGAAGGCGGACGGCGCTGCCAGCAGCAGGATTTCAGCAGCGGCGATCAATTGCTGGTGCGAAGCCTCGCCATCGATCACCTCGGCCATGCGTGGAGCGGCGGTGATGCGCGCTTCGCGTTCCACGATGCCGACGGTCCCGACGCCAGCGTGCACATCGCCGAGTTCGTGCTGCACTACCAGCGCGCGCCCGCCGGAGCCAAAGCCGGGTCGCCGCTCAGCCCTTCTGCTCGGTCTGGCGCCTGACCGCTTCGGCGGCGGCCTTGATCGCTTCCGGGTCGCCGAGATAGCGGCTGCCGAGCGGCTTGAGCTGCGCATCCAGCTCGTACAGCAGCGGCACGCCGGTGGGAATGTTCAGCTCGACGATGGCGGCTTCACTCATCTGGTCCAGCATCTTGACGAGCGCGCGCAGGCTGTTGCCGTGCGCCACGATCAGCACATTGCGTCCCGCGCTGAGCGCCGGCGCAATGCGCGTCTCCCAGTACGGCAGCACGCGCGCCAGCGTGTCCTTGAGCGATTCGGTGGCCGGCAGGTCCGCCAGCGGCACGTCCGCGTAGCGCCGGTCGAAGCGCGGATGCCGCGGGTCGTCGAGTTCCAGCGGCGGCGGCGGAATGTCGTAGCTGCGGCGCCAGATCTGCACCTGCGCGGCGCCGTGCCGCTCCACGGTCTGGGTCTTGTTCAGGCCCTGCAGCGCGCCGTAGTGGCGCTCGTTGAGGCGCCAGTTGCGCTCCACCGGCAGCCACAGCAGTTCCATCGCCTCCAGCATCAGCCACTGGGTGCGGATGGCGCGCGTCAGCACCGAGGTGAACACCACGTCGGGCACGATGCCCGCCGCCTTCAGTTCCGCGCCAGCCTGCTTCGCTTCCGCGATGCCCTGTTCGGACAGGTCGATGTCATACCAGCCGGTGAACAGGTTTTCGACATTCCAGATGCTCTGGCCATGGCGGGCCAGCACGAGTTTTCCAGGCACGATCGCTCCGTGTGAGGTTGCTTCGGGTGAGTGTGATGCGGGTCGAGGTTGATCCGTCCGCGGCGCTCAGCGCTGCACCAGCGCACCGGCCAGCCCGTCGCGCGCCAGGTCCTCCAGCGCCTGCACCGCCACGGTGAGCGCCGCCAGGTCCGGATGCGCAACGCTGCCGAGCTCGTTCTGCAGCTGCCGCCAGCGCTGCAGGGTGGCCGGCTCGCGGCCGGCGCCACGCGCCGCGGCCTGCAGGGCGTGCTCCACCAGCTTCGCATGCGCATCCAGTGCGCGCATGCCCAGCCGGTCGCGCGCCAGCGCGGACCAGTTGTCCTGGCCGGGCAGGGCTTCCAGCGCCGCGTGCAGCCAGTCGAGACCGATGGCCGCACCCAGATGGAACCACGCGTGCGCCACCGTGGGCGCACCCGCGCGCGTCCTGCGCATGATCTCGGCCAGTTCCGGCGCGCGGCGCAGGGCCGGCAGGCGCGCCAGTTCGCCCGCAAGTTGGGCCGGGAAACCGGCCTTGAACCAGCGCTCGCGCGTGGCCACGTAGTTGTCCAGTTCCAGGCCGGCCAGTGCCGCGGGCAGGGCCGCCGCCAGCGCCCGCCAGGCCGGCGTCAGGCCCGCGACCGCGGGCCCGACCGTGGCCAGCAGGGCGCGCTCGCCGGCCAGCAGGCGCAACGCCAGCGCGGCGAGGAAATCGCTGGTGGCCAGCAGCGCACGATACTGCTCGGCGGCGGGCACTTTCGAATCGAGCGCCTCCACGGCCTGCCACAGGTCGCGCAGCCGCGTGCTGTCGCGCACGATGACGTAGGCGCGCGCGACTTCGGCCGCGCTGGCGCTGCTGCGCTCGATCATGCGCGGCATGAAATCCGGCCCCAGCCGGTTCACGAGGCTGTTGGCGATCGCGGTGGCGATCAGTTCGCGGCGCAGCCGGTGGCGCGGGATGTCGCGCGCATAACGGCGGCGCAGCGGGGCCGGGAAGTAGCGCTGCAGCTCCAGCGCCAGCGCGGGATCGGCGCCGAGATCGGCGGTGGTCAGCGCGTGCGTGAGCGCGATCTTGCCGTACGCGATCAGCAGCGCGAGCTCGGGACGCGTGAGCCCCTGGCCGCGCGAGCGACGCGCGTCGATTTCGGTGTCGCTGGGCAGGAATTCCAGTTCGCGATTGAGTTCGCCGTGCCGCTCCAGCCAGCGCAGCAGCTGCTGCTGCTGCCCGAGCTCCGCGGCGGCGCGCTGTTCGAGCAGGCTGATGGCCTGGCTCTGCAGGTAGTTGTTGCGCAGGACCAGCTCGGCCACCTCCGGCTCGAGGCTGGCGAGCAGTGCCTGGCGCGCGCTCGCGCCGAGGTGGCGCGGCGAGCCGTCGATCAGGATCTTGAGGTTCACTTCGACGTCCGAGGTGTTCACGCCGGCGGAGTTGTCGATGAAGTCGGTGTTGAGGCGGCCACCCTTGAGCGCATATTCGATGCGGCCGCGCTGCGAGAAGCCGAGGTTGCCGCCTTCGCCCACCACCCGGGCGCGCAGCTCGCTGCCGTTGACGCGCACCGCATCGTTGGCGCGATCGCCGATCTCGCCGTGCCGCTCGCTGCCGGCCTTGACGTAGGTGCCGATGCCGCCATTCCACAGCAGGTCGACGGGCATGCACAGGATGGCGCGGATCGCATCGGCCGGCGCCACGCGCGCTTCGGCCAGCCCCAGCCGCGTGCGCGCCGCTTCGGAGAGCGTGATGAGCTTGGCGCTGCGCTCGAACACGCCGCCGCCACTGGAAATGCAGCGGCGATCGTAGTCGGCCCAACTCGAGCGCGGCAACCTGAACAGGCGTTGGCGCTCCGCGAAGCTGCGCGCCGGATCGGGATCCGGATCGATGAAGATGTGGCGGTGGTCGAAGGCGGCGATGAGCTGCATGTGGCGCGACAGCAGCATGCCGTTGCCGAACACGTCGCCCGACATGTCGCCGATGCCGGCCGCCGTGAAACGCTGGCGCTGGATGTCGAGGCCGAGCTCGCGGAAGTGCCGCTTGACGCATTCCCAGCCGCCGCGGGCGGTGATGCCCATCTTCTTGTGGTCGAAGCCCGCCGAGCCGCCGGAAGCGAACGCATCGCCGAGCCAGAACTGCCGCTCGATGGCGAGCGCGTTGGCGACGTCGGAGAAACTGGCCGTGCCCTTGTCGGCGGCCACCACCAGGTAGGGGTCGTCGCCATCGCGACGGTGCACGGCCGCCGGGGGCACCACCTTGCCCTTGACGATGTTGTCGGTGAGATCGAGCAGCGCGCCGATGAAGAGCCGGTAGCAGGCCACCACTTCGCGCGCCCGCGCGTCGCGATCGGTGAACGCATCGAGCTTGCGCACCACGAAGCCGCCCTTGGCGCCCGCCGGCACGATCACGGTGTTCTTCACGTGCTGGGCTTTCATGAGCCCCAGCACTTCGGTGCGGAAATCCTCCGGCCGTTCCGACCAGCGGATGCCACCGCGGGCCACGGCGCCCATGCGCAGGTGCACGCCTTCGACGTCGAGGCCGTGCACGAAGATCTCGAACGCCGGCCGCGGCTCGGGCAGGTGGTTGATGCGCCGGGCGTCGAGCTTGATCGCCAGCGCCGCGGGCAGCCGGCGCCCGGTGTCGGCGAACGCGTTGGTGCGCAGCGCGGCCATGAACACGGCCAGCAGCGAGCGCAGGATGCGGTCCTCGTCGGGATTGGGGATGGCGGCGATGGCGTGCCGCAACCGCAGTTCCAGGCGGCGCGCCCGGGCGGTGTTGGCCAGCACCGGGTGCAGCCGCGCCACGAACAGCTGCCACAGGTCGCGCGCCACGGCGGGGTGCGCCAGGCCCAGCACACGCTCCATGGTGGCCTGGCTGAACGGCAACCCGCTCTGCAGCAGGTGGCGGCAACCAGCGCGCAGCACCTGCACCGCGGCGCTGCCGAGGCCGGCATTCACGATCAGGCGGTTGAAACCGTCGTTCTCCTGCGCGCCGGCGCACACCGCGGCGAACGCGGCCAGCAGCTCGGCTTCGACCGCGGCGAGGTCGATGCCCTTGAGCTGCGCCTGCTCGAGCTCGAAATCCTGGATCCACATCGCGCCGGCGGTGTGGCCGGCCAGCACATAGGGATGCTCGGCCAGCACGCGCAGCCCGAAGTTCTCGAGGATGGGCACGGCTTCGGAGATCGCCAGCGGCTTGCCGCGCCGGACCAGCCGCAGCCGCACCAGCGCCGCGTGCGATCCGGCCGGACGGTACAGCCGCAGCTGCATGGCCGCTTCCTCGGCGCCGAGGCTGCCGAGCGCGGCGATGTCGGCGGCCGCCATCTGCGGCGACACCTCCTGCTGGTACGCGCCGTTGAACAGCGGCAGGTACCGCTGCGCCAGCAGCGCGGCCGGCAGTTCGTCGTAGCTGGCGCGCAGCAGCGCGCGCAGTTCATCGCCCCAGCTCACGGTGAGTGCGGCCAGCCCGGCTTCGAGCTGCGACGCGGACATCCTGGCCGGCGTGGCGGGGGTGGTCCGCAGCACCACGTACAGTTGCGCCAGCGGCGAGTCGGCCAGCGTCAGCGTGGAATCCTCCTGGCTGGCGTGGAACGCGGCGCGCAGGTGTTCGACGATCCTCTGGCGCGTCGCTTCGTCGCTGCGTTCGCGCGGCAGGAACACCAGGCAGGACCAGAAGCGGCCGAATTCGTCGCGGCGCAGGACCAGCCGCAGCTTGCGATGCTCCTGCAGCGTGAGCACGGCGCGCGCGCAGCGCGTGAGCTCGCTCACCGACGACTGCAGCAGCTCCTCGCGCGGCAGCGTGACCAGGATGTGGGTCAGGCGCTTGCCATCGTGGCTGTCGGGCTTGAACGGGAACTGCGCCACCACCCGCTGGTACTTGTAGCGCAGCAGCGGCACCTGGCGCGGATCGGCGTGGTACGCGCTCGAAGTCCACAGGCCCAGGATGCGCGCTTCGCCGACAACCTTGCCGCGCGCGTCGTAGCGGCGCACCCCGATGTAGTCGAGGAAGCCGGGCCGATGCACCGTGGAGCGCCGGTTGGACTGCGTGATCAGCAGCAGCTCCTTGCGGGCCAGCAGGCGGCGGATGTCGGCCGAGCGCGGTCCCGGCCCGCGGTGCGGTGCCGCCTCCACGCGCCGCATCAGGCCGAGCGCCGAGCCCGGCACGGCGCGCAACGCGAGCTGGCGACCCTTGCGCACCAGCCGTTGTTCGCTGTAGCCCAGCAGCGTGAAGTGGTGATCCTCGACGTAGCGCAGCAGCGCCACGCTCTCGGCCAGCAAGCCGCGCGGCACCGGCGGCGGCGACGCCAGCGTGTCCTCGCACAGCCGGCGCACCGCGGCGCGCATCGGTTCCCAGTCCCGGCACGCCGCCCGCACATCGTTGATGGCCGCGCGCAGCGCCGCTGCCAGCGCCTTGCACTCGGCTTCGCCCGCGACGCGATCGATCCACAGCCGCTGCCAGGATTCCGCGCGCGCCGCGCGCCGCTCGCCGGCGTGCTGCTCGAGCGTCAGCAGCCGGCCGCCGGCATCGCGCGTGGCGTACACGATGGGGTGCATCAGCAAGCGGACCGACAGCTGGCGCGCCGCGAGCGTCATGGTCAGCGTGTCCACCAGGAACGGCATGTCGTCGGCGATGAGTTCCACCAGCGAGTGCGCGCCGAGCCAGGCGTCTTCGGTGAGCGGTGGATTGAAGACCCGCAGCAGCGTCTGGCCGCGCCGCCGGCGCGCGCCCCAGGCCACTTCGGCCGCGGCCGCCGCCGCGAGGCCGGGCCGGCCGAGACTGCGCCAGTTCTCGTTCGGCGTCTGGGCGCGCCAGGCCGCCAGCAGCCCGGTCTCGAGCCGCCGCGCATCCTGCCGATGCCGACGGCGCGCGCTCACTCCGCCAGCTCCAGGTCGCTGATCAGCGCCCCCAGGAAGCGCACCGCTTCGCCGCCGGTGATGCAGCGGTGATCGAAAGTCAGCGACAGCGGCATGCGCCGGTGCACCACGGCCTTGCCGTCCTCGGCCACCACGTCGTCGCGCACCCGGCCGGTGCCCAGGATGGCCACCGCGGGCGGCACCACCACCGGTGTCGCGTAGCGGCCGGCCATCATGCCGAAATTGGAGAGCATGAAGGTCCAGTTGCGCAACTCGGCCGGCGGCACGGTGCGATCGCGCGCCGCCTGCTTGAGCTTGTCGAGGCCCTCGCGCAGCGAGGCGAAATCGCGCCGGCCGACGTCGCGCAGGATGGGCACGATCAGGCCGTCGGGCGTGTCCACGGCCATGCCCACATCGACGTGGTCGAACAGCCGGCGGCTCAGCGCCTTGCCGTCGTACCAGGCGTTCAGGCCGGGCTCGACCTTCGCGGCCACGCCGATGGCGCGCAGCACGCGCAGGGTGTAGTCGTTGCGCGGGCTCCAGCGATGCAGGTCGGCGTCATCGAACACCGAACAGGACATCACGTTGTCGCGCGCCAGCGCCATACTGTTGGCCATCGCGCGGCGCAGGCTGCGCAGCTCCGTCATCGCGCCGTCCCTGGCGATGGGCGGATCGGCCGGGCGCATCGTGCTGGCGTTGGCGGCGGGCGCGCCTTCGGGGAGTCCGGCGGTGATGACGTCGTCGAGCGTGATCAGGCCGTTGCGGCCGCTGCCCGTGAGCGTCGCGAGATCGACGCCGAGGCTGCGCGCCAGCGCGCGCGCCGCGGGCACGGCCTGGATGCGTTGCGCGCTGCCTGCGCCCTGGTCGTCCGTGGGCAGTGCGGCCACGGCATATTCATCGGCGCCGCTCGGCATGTGGCCGACCACGGTGCCGCTGTCGCCCTGGCTGGTCTGCCGGGTCGTCTGCTCGCTGGCGAATTCCACCAGCGGCGCGCCGGTCTCGATGCGATCGCCTTCGGCGCCGTGCAACGCGGTGATCACGCCACTTTGCGGCGCGGGCACTTCCACCACGGCCTTCGCGGTCTCCACCGACAGCATGGGCTGATCGACGCTGACGGTGTCGCCCACCTGCACGTGCCAGCGCAGGATTTCGGCGTCGGAAAGGCCTTCGCCCAGGTCCGGCAACTTGAAGACGGTCATGGCGACCCTCCTGAATGAGGCTGAGGCATTGCGGCCGGCGGCACAGTCGCCATGGGCCTATTCGGCCATCGCGGCGCGGACCGTGTTGACCACGCGCTCGGCGGCCGGGATGAAGTCGTGCTCGAGCCGGTACAGCGGCATGATGGTGTCGTAGCCGGTGACGCGGCGGATCGGCGTCTGCAGGTCGTACAACGCGTGCTCGGTCACCGTGGCGGCGATCTCGGCGCCCACACCGCAATTGCGCGGCGCTTCGTGCACGATCACCAGCCGCCCGGTCTTGGCCACCGAATCGAGGATGGTCTCGAAGTCGATGGGCGTGAGCGTCGCGACGTCGATCACTTCGCAGCTGATGTTCTCGGCGGCGAGCGTTTCGGCGGCCTTGAGGGTCTCCACCGTCATCGCGCCCCAGGTGACGAGCGTGACGTCGGCGCCATCGCGCAGCCGGAAGCACTTGTCGAGGGGCAGTGCGGTGCCGTCATCGACGATGTCCTCCTTCGCAAGGCGGTACAGCCGCACCGGTTCGAGGAACATCACCGGATCGGGATCGCGGATCGCCGCCAGCAGCAGGCCATAGGCGCGGGCGGGCGAGGAGGGACACACCACGCGCAGGCCGGGGTGGTGGCACAGCAGCGCTTCGAGGCTCTCCGAATGGTGCTCGGGCGCATGGATGCCGCCGCCGTGCGGCATGCGCAGCACCAGCGGACAGGTGATGCGGCCGCGCGTGCGGTTGCGCAGCCGCGCCATGTGGCTCGCGATCTGGTCGAGCGCGGGATAGATGAACCCCATGAACTGGATTTCGGCCACGGGTTTGAGGCCCTGCGCCGCGAGGCCGATCGCCGCGCCCGCGATCAGGCCTTCGGCCAGCGGCGTGTCCTGCACGCGCTCCTTGCCGAAGCGCTGCTGCAGGCCCACCGTCGCGCGGAACACGCCGCCGTTGACGCCGATGTCCTCGCCCAGCACCACCACGTCGGGATCGTGCGCCATCTCCCACTGGTGGGCGAGATTGATGGCTTCCACCATCGTCAGCCTGCTGGTCGCTCCGGGCATTTCAGTGACGACCCGCGTAGTGACGCGCCTGTTCGCGCTGCGATTGCAGATTGCGCGGCAATTCGGCGAACAGGTGATCGAACATGGCGTCGCTCGACTGGCGCGGCGTGGCCAGATACGCCTTCACGGCGTCCTCGACTTCGGCGCTGGCCGCGGCGCGCAGTGCCTGTTCCGCCGCTTCGCTCCACAGTCCTTCGGCTTCCAGCAGCGCCCGCGTGCGCAGCAGCGGCTCGATGCGCCGCGCCGCTTCCACTTCGCTGGCCTGGCGGTAGCGCGTGGCATCGTCCGCGGTGGTGTGGTCGCCGAGCCGGTAGGTCAGCGCTTCGATGACGGTGGGGCCGCCGCCGCTGCGGGCGCGTTCCAGCGCCTCGCGCGTGAGGTGGTACATGGCCAGCACGTCGTTGCCGTCGGCCTGCACGCCCGTGACGCCGGCGGCGATGGCCTTCTGGGCCAGCGTCTTCGCACCGGTCTGCTCCGACAGCGGGACCGAAATCGCCCAGCCGTTGTTGACCACCAGCGTCACCAGCGGCAGGTTGCGCGCGCCGGCAAGATTGATGGCTTCGTAGAACGCTCCCTGCGAGGTGCCGCCATCGCCGATGAAGGCCACGGCGCAGCGCGGCTGCTTGCGGATGCTGAACGCCATGGCGCAGCCGGCGGCCTGCGGCATCTGCGAGGCGATGGGCACGCAGAACGGGAAGTCTTCCTTGTTCTTCTGGTACATCGTGCCGCGCTCATCGCCGCCCCAGTACAGCAGGATGTCGGTCATCGGCACGCCGCGCCAGAACTTGGTGCCGACTTCGCGGTACACGGTGAACAGCACGTCCTCGGCGCGCATCGCGGCGCCCACCGCCACGTGCGTGGCCTCATGGCCGAGACAGGAAGGGTAGGTGCCGAGCTTGCCGGTGCGCTGCAGGTTGACGGCCTTGGTGTCGAAGGTGCGCGTCCGCACCATCTCCTTGTACATCGCCAGCAGCAACTCGCGGTCCAGCGGCGGGGCGTGGGCGGCGACGGTCCCTTCGGGACTCAGGAGCTGGAAATACGGGATCTCGAACTGGGCGCTGACGCGGCTCTTTTCCATGGACGGAATCGTAGCACTACCGCAGCGGGACTAGTGAGCGCCGGGGGGACCACCTGGATTCCTGAACGGCGGCCGGGCCAGCCACACCAGCGGCGCCAGCAATATGAAAACATAGCCGAAGGCGCGGAACAGATCGTTCGCGCCCATGGTGCGCGCCTGTTGCAGAATCAGCTCTTCTGCGCTACGCAGTGCGGCGACGCCCTGGACGCCGAACTGCTGCAGGTGGGAGCGATACACCGGCCAGTTGCCGGTGCTGGTGATGTGCTCGCTGAGCGTGGCGCCGTGGGAATCGGTGCGGCGGCTCCAGACCCAGATGCACACCGCGGTGGAGACGCTGCCGGTCATGGTGCGCAGGAAATTGGAGAGGCCCGCGGCGGAGGCCACCTGGTCGGGCCGCATCGGCGACAGCAGGATCTTGTTCAATGGCAGGAAGAAGAAGGCCAGGCCCACGCCTTGCAGGAGGCGCGGCGCGATGATCTGCCCGAAACTGGCCTGCTCGTTCATGGTCGACAGCCACAGCATGGAACCCGCCATCGCCAGGAAGCCGAAGCTGGAGGCGACGCGCAGGTTCATGGTATCGAGCGTGCGGCCGACGTAGGGCATGAGCAGCAGCGCCAGCACACCCACCGGCGCGGTGGCGAGGCCGGCCCAGGTGGCGGTGTAGCCCATCGCGAGCTGCAGCCACAGCGGATACACCACCGTCACGCCGAAGAAACAGAAGAAGCCGCAGCAGATGCAGATCACCGCGATCCGGTAGTTGTGGATCCGGAACAGCGCCAGGTCCACGATCGGGTGCCGGTCGGTGAGTTCCCACACGATCAGCACGGTGAGCGCCACCACGGCGGCGATGGCGGAGGTGGTGATGAGCCAGGAGTTGAACCAGTCCTTGTCGTTGCCGTTGTCGAGCATGAACTGCAGCGCGCCCACGCCGATCACCAGCAGCGCGAGGCCCACCACGTCCACCGGCACCTTGACGCGCTGCGAGTCGCGGCCCTTGAGCAGCGTCGCCACCATGAACACCGACAGCGCGCCGATCGGCAGGTTGATGTAGAACAGCCACGGCCAGGAATAGTTGTCGGTGATCCAGCCGCCGAGGATCGGACCGAAGATGGGCGCGACGAAGATCACCATGGCCCACAGGCCCATCGCCACGCCGATTTTCTCGCGCGGGAAATTGCGGATCAGCAGCGCCTGCGCCATGGGCACCATCGGGCCCGACACCGCGCCCTGCAGCAACCGGCAGGCGACCAGCATCGGCATCGAGCTGGCCATGCCGCACAGCGCGGAGAAGACCACGAACAGGCTCATCGACGTCACGAAGGTGCGCACTTCGCCGAAGCGCCGGCCCAGCCAGCCGGTCAGCGGCTGCATGATGGCGGCTGCCAGCGAGTAGCTGCTGATGGTCCAGGTGCCTTCGTTGGGGCTCACGCCGAGGCTGCCGGCGATGGCCGGCACCGACACGTTCACGATGGTGAGATCCAGCACCTCCATGAACGTCGCGAGCGCGATGGCGATGGTCAGCAGCGCGAGCTGCGTGCCATGCAGCGGCTCGGGCTGCGACTGCGGCGCGTCCTGCCCAGTGGGAAGCTCCTCGCTCACCGCCAGGACCTAGCGCGCCGTGCCCAGTTCGCCCTGGATCAGCGCATCGGCGGCGGCCGCCGCCGCGGCCGATTCGCCCGAGAACACCGCGGTGGTGGCCGCGGCGTTGGCGTCGGGCGTGGTGGCCAGCACCGCGCCGCTCTGATCCTTGATGTCGGCCACCGCGGTCACCGACAGGCCGATGCGCAGCGGATGGCTCTTGAGCTCGGCCGGGTCCAGCGCGATGCGCACCGGCACGCGCTGCGTCACTTTGATCCAGTTGCCCGAGGCATTCTGCGCCGGCAGCAGCGCGAACGCCGAACCCGTGCCGGCCGCCATGCCGACGATGTGGCCGTGGAAGCGGAACCCGCTGCCGTACAGATCGGTGGTGATGCGCACCGGCTGGCCGATGCGCAGGTCGGCGAGCTGGGCTTCCTTGAAATTGGCGTCGACCCAGAGCTTGTCCAGCGCCACGATGTCCATGAGCGACTGGCCGGGTTGCACCCGCGCGCCGATCTGCGCGCTGCGCTGGGCCACCTGGCCGCCGATGGGTGCCAGGATGTTGGTGCGCTGGCGGGCCAGCCAGGCCTGCAGGTACGCGGCGCGGGCCTGCAGCACCGCGGGCTGGTGCGCGAAATCGCGGCCATCCAGCGCCACGTGCGCGGCTTCGGCGGAGCGTCTGGCCGCCGCGAGGTTGGCGCGCGCCACCGCCACCGCGGTCTGCGCATGGCGCAGCTCTTCGCCGGCGATGGCGCGGCTGGCGAGCAGCGGCTCGCGCTGCGCCAGGTCGGCCTCGGCACGCGCGAGCTCGGCTTGCTGGCTGAGCACCACGGCGTCGAGCTGCGTGGCCGAGGCGCGCTGCTGGCGCGCCTGGCGCAGGGCGCCGATCAGCGCGGCGCCGGCGCGCTCGAGGTCGGCCTGCGCGTCGGCCGGATCGAGCTTGACCACCACCTGGCCGGCGTCGACCCGCCCGGTGTCGTCGGCCGCCACTTCGGTGACGATGCCGGAGGTCTGCGCCACCACGGCCACCTGATCGCCCGCGACGTAGGCGTCGTCGGTGCTCTCGCGCGAGGAGAACACCAAGATCCACAGCAGCAGCCACACCACCGCCACCAGCAGGAACAGCGTGCCGACGATCAGCAGCAGCCGGCGCCGCTTGCCGTTGGCGGGCGCGGCGTCGGGCGATGGGCTGGCGTTCACTGCATTCGCGGGAGTGCTCATGGGGATGCTTCCGTCCGGGTGCCATAGCCGCCGCCCAGGGCGCGGGTCAGGTTGATGTCGTTGGCCAGCAGCGCCGCGTCGATCGTGAGCACGGCATCGTCCGCGTCCACCTGTTGCCGCGCGGCGCTGAGCTCGGGCCGCGCATCGCTGAGCTCGGCCTGGCCACGCGCGGTGGCGCGCGCGTACTGCTGCCGGGCGAGGTCCTGCGAGGCGAGGCGGGCGGTGAGCTGCTGCTGCAGCTGCTCGCGCGTGAGCGCGACGCTGTTGAGTTCGCGTGCGGCATCGACCACCGCGCTGTTGTACGCGGCGATGGCGCCGCCCAGGCGCGCCTGGCCGGTGGCGCGGTCGGCCCTGAGTTGCGCCAGGTCGAAAATGGGCAGGTGGATCGCGGCGCCGAAATTCGGGTCGGCGCTGGCGATCTCGAACAGCTTGCCGAGATGGATGCTCGACAGGCCGGCCAGCGCATGCAGGCTGAGGTCGGGGTAGTAGCCCGCGCGCACCGCATCGAGGTTGTCGACGGCGGAACGCACGCTCCAGTACGCCGCCTGCACGTCGGGACGGTGGGCTGCGAGATCCAGCGAGACGCCCGCGGGCACCGCGGCCCGCACGGCCGGCAGCGGATGCGCCGTGAGTGCCGGCAACTCATCAGGCGCGATGCCGATCAGCGCGGCGAGCACCACGCGGCGCATGTCGGCGCTGACCTTGAGCAGGCTCAGCGCTTCCTGCGCAGCGGCCTCCTGCACCTGCACCTGCTGCAACTCGTCGGCACGCGCAAGCCCCGCGTCGAGCCGCTGCTGCGTGATCGAATGTTCCTGCGCCAGCAGGTCGATGCGGTGCTGCGCCAGCGCGAGGCGTGCCTGGTCCGCCTGCCAGCCGAAATACGCGTCGGTAACCGAGGCCGCCACGGTGAGGCGCGCGGCCGCGGACTCCAGCAGCGTGGCGCGCGCGCTGTTGCGGGCCGAGCGCAACGTGAGTCGCTGCTTGCCCCACCAGTCGAAGCGGTAGCTGCCCTGCACGCTGAGGTCGGCCTGGTTGTACCAGGTGATGCCCAGCAGATCGGTGGGGAAGAAGCCGTTCTCGCTCAGGCGCTGGCGCGACAGGCTGGCATTGGCATCCCATTTGATGCCCGAGGCGAGGTCGACCTCCTTGAGGTTGGCCTGCGCCTGGTCGACGCGGGCCATGGCCGTGGCGAGGCCCGGCGCACCGGCCAGCGCGCGCTCCACCAGCGAGTCGAGCGTCGGATCCCCGTAGCGACGCCACCAGGCGGCCTCGGGCCAGACGGTGCCGGCAACGGCCAGGTCGGCATCGGATAGCGTGGGAGTGGACTGCTTCAGCGCGGGCTCGCCGGTCCTGGGTGGCACCGGCACGCAGGCGGCGAGGCCCGTGGCCAGCGCCAGCCAAGCGGCGATCAGTCGGCGCATCAGGCCACCTTGGAGCGATCCAGGGAATCCATGGTGGTCGCGATCCCTTGCAGGTGCGCGATGAGCTGGCGCTGCTCGGCGCCGCCCATGTTGAACACGTTGCGCAGCGTGTTCGCCAGGTGCGGCAACACCTGCCGTACCAGCGCGTCGCCCGCGGGCGTGATCTGCAACGCGGTGCGGCGGCGGTCTTCGACGCCGGGCGAGCGGCCCACGAGACGGCGCGCCACCAGCGAGTCGATCAGGCGCGTCATGTTCGCAGGGCTCTGGGCGGCGCCCGCGCACAGTTCGGTGGGATGACCCATGCCATCCGGCTGCGAGAACAGGATCATGAGGACGCGGTACTCGGTTTCGTTGAGTCCGAACGGCCGGATGGCGCCTTCCAGCACCTGGGTGAGCTCGCGGCCCAGCAGGATGAGCGTCCGGAACAGCATGGCCGATTCCACCGGCAGCACTCCGTCGGTCTTGGCGGCGACGCGATTGATTCCGGCATCGATCTCAACGAGCTGCGCAGTCAACACGATTAGGTTCCTCCCGTAGGAACAATTTACACGTGAACAATATAAATTGCAAACTGTTCCTGACAGAAAGATAACGTTTGCAGCTGCTGAACTCCGCGAAAGCTCAGCGACCGTGGGGGCGGGCCAGGTACTCCACGCTCTGCATTTCCACCAGCCGGCTGGCGGTGCGCTCGAATTCGAACCGCAGCCGCTCGCCGTGGTAGAGATCCGCCGGAGCCGCCGCCGCGCACGCGATCAGCTTGACACCTTGATCGTAAAATTCATCAACCAGCGCGATCAGGCGTCGAACAGCGTCATCCTGGTCGCTATCCAGCACGGGGATGCCTGACAGGAGGACGGTGTGATAGCCCGCCGCCAACTGGACATAATCTTCCTGGCTGCGCGCACCCTGGCACAGGGTCTGGAAATCGAACCAGACGACATCGGCCGCCCGCCGGCGCGCCATGACGCGCCGGCCCTTGAGGACCAGCAGCGGATCCTCGGCGCGTCCCTTGCCCGCCATGCGTTCGAACACGCCTGCCAGCGAGTCGTCGCAGTCGCCGGGGGCGCCGAGGAAGTACACGGGTGCGGACTGCAGTTGCCGCAAACGGTAGTCGCTGTCGCCCAGCAGCTGGAACACTTCGAGCTCCGACTGCAGCAGCGCGATGGCCGGCAGGAAGCGCGCGCGCTGCAGTCCGTCCTTGTAGAGGTCCGAAGGCGGGCGGTTGGAAGTGATGACGAGCATGACGCCGGCGTCCAGCAATGCCGAGAACAGGCCGTGCAGCAGCATGGCATCGCCGATGTCCGACACCTGCAGCTCGTCGAGGCACAGCACGCGCATGCGGCGCGCGAGGCGGCGCGCCACGCTCTGCAGCGGATTCTGTTCCGCGCGCAGCCGATGCAGTTCGGTGTGCACGTCGGCCATGAAGTGATGGAAATGCGCGCGACGCTTGTCGGCGAACGGCAGGCAGTCGAAGAACAGGTCGACCAGCCAGGTCTTGCCGCGACCGACTTCGCCCCACAGGTACAGGCCGTGCGCGGCGTCGGCCTGCGGCGCGGGCAGCCAGCGGCGCCAGCGACGCCGCCAGGAATGCGTCGCCCGCTCGAGCAGCGCGCTGCGCAGCGCTTCCAGCCGGTCCACCGCCGCGAGCTGGGCTGCGCTCGGCTGGTAGCCCTGCTGCCGCACGGCGCTGGCGTAGCGCTGGTGCAGCGCCTGCGAAGGATCGGCCGCCACGCTCAGAGATTCTGGTAGTTGGGTCCGGAGCCCGCTTCCGGCGGCACCCAGGTGATGATCCGGTACGGATCCTTGATGTCGCAGGCCTTGCAGTGCACGCAGTTGGCGGCGTTGATCTGCAGGCGCTGGCCGCCCCCGGGCGCGTCGACCATCTCGTACACACCCGCCGGACAGAAGCGGGTGCAGGGATTGGCATATTCGCGCGCGCAGCGCCCGGCGCAGAGACTGGTGTCGGCGACGTGCAGATGCACCGGCTGGTTTTCATCATGGACGATCGCGGCGAGGAACACCGCCGCGTTGCGGTCCCGCGGCGGCAGGTCCCGGGCGGGGAGGTCGCGCGCGGTCCCGGCCCGTGGGACCGCCGCGTGCGGCGCCCCTGCCACCGCGTCGAGACGCTGCAGGGTCTGGTCGTTGGCCTTGTTGGCCAGCGTCCATGGCGTGCGCCCGCCGAGCAGCGTCTCCAGCGCGCCGTTGGCGAGGCCGCCCAGCAGGCCGAGGCGGAAGCCCGGCTTGATGTTGCGCACGGCGCGCAGCTCACGACCGCCAGGCGAGGCGCGCCACGCGGCGTCGAATCCCCCGCTGTCATCGTGCGCGGCCAGGTGCTCGGCGGCGAGGGCGCCGCAACGGATGGCCTGGTGTATGCCCTTGAGCCGCGCGACGTTCAGCGTGCCGGCGGCATCGCCGATCAGCAGCGCGCCCGGCATTTCGAGCCGCGGCATCGATTGCCAGCCCCCGGCGGCAATGGCGCGCGCGCCGTAGGCCACGGGCTCGCCGCCCTTGAGCAGCGCGTGGAGGCTGGGATGGTGCTTGTAGCGCTGGAAGGTCTCGAACAGGTTCAGGTGCGGATCGGCGTAATCCAGCCCGATCACGAAGCCCACGTACACGCGGTCGTGGTCGAGGTGATAGAGGAAGCCGCCGCCGTACTGGTTCTGGCGCAGCGGCCAGCCGACGCTGTGCTGCACCCGGCCGGGCGTGACGCGACCCGGCGGGAGCTGCCACAGTTCCTTGAAGCCGAGCGCGAAGCTGGGCGGCGAGCGATCGGCGTCGAGCTGGAAATTCGCGATCAGCTGCTTGGCGAGGCTGCCGCGGCAACCTTCCGCCACCAGCGTGTGGCGCGCGCGCAGGTCCGCCCCGGGCGTGAACGCGCTGCCCTCGGTGCCATCGCGGTTGCGCCCCATGTCGCCGAGGCGCACGCCGCAGACGCGGCCGTCGGCGTCGAACAGCGCCGCCACGGCCGCAAATCCCGGCAGCACGTCCGCCCCCAGCGCTTCGGCGCGCGCCGCGAGCAGCTGCGTGAGCTGGCCCAGCGACACCACGAAGCACCCGTGGTTGCGTTGCGGCGGCGGGGTGGGCAGCCGCAGCGAGCCGCGGGGGCCGAGCCAGCGGAAGTCGTCTTCCACCACGGGCACGCACAGCGCCGGCGGCGCCGCGCGCCAGTCGGGCAGCAGCGCATCCAGCGGCCCGGGGTCGAGGATCGCCCCCGACAGCGAGTGCGCGCCCACGGCGGCGGCCTTGTCGATCACGCACACGCTCCAGTCGGGACGCAGCTGGCGCACGCGGATGGCTGCCGCCAGGCCCGCCGGGCCCGCGCCGACCACAGCCACGTCGAAGTCCATGCTGTCGCGTTCGCTCATGACGGCATTATGCCTGCAGCGCCCGGTCGGGTTCGCCCAGCTCGGCCAGCAGCGCCGCGCGCGCTCGATCCCTGAGCCACAGCGGGGGGTCCTCGCCGTCGGGCACCGCGCCGATCGCGGGCAGCACCTTGATGACGACCCTTCCGGGCGCGAGCGTGACGCCGCCTGGCGGCATGCGCTCGCGCGTGCCGGTGATGGCCACCGGCACCACCGGCAGGCCGCAGCGCGCGGCGATGGCGAACGCGCCCAGGTGGAAGCGCGACAGGCCGCGCTCGGCGTGGAACGTGCCTTCCGGGAAGAACACCATGGCGTCGCCCTGGCTGGCATGACGCAGCAGGCGGCGCGCGTCCACCGCGCCGCGCACCCGATCGCTGCGCTCGACGAAGTGTGACCCGATGCGTTGCAGCAGCAGCCCGGCGATGGGCACGCTCGCCATCTCGCGCTTGATCACGAAACCGAAGTGCGGCGGCAGGGTCGAAGCCATCACCACGCCGTCCAGGTAGCTGATGTGGTTGGCGACCACGATGCACGGCCCGGGCAGGTTCGCGACATCGACCAGGTTCACGCGGATACCGATCAGGGCGAGGATCAGGCGGCCCAGTTCCCGGATGCAGCGGCGGCGCACGGCCAGCCTGGGGATGCACAGGATCACCAGCAGGCCCAGGCAGCCGAGCAGCAGGAAGACCAGCGCTGCGTACAGGCTGTAGAGCGGTTTCCAGGGCGCGATTTTCATGTCAGCTCGGAGCGATGTGAACCAGTTCTCTTTATGTTAACGGTGGCGGGTGGTTGTGAGGGGCATCACATCTGCCGCGGCGACCCATTCCGCATACTCGGTCCGTACTACCCCGGGACACCGCCTTGAACAAACGTGCCGCAGTGATGACCCAATCCGAGTCCGTGGAGGCCATCGATCCGTTGATCGGACGCTTCCTCGATGCAGTGTGGATGGAGCGCGGGCTTTCGTCCAACACCCTCTCGGCGTACCGCGCCGATCTGGTGGCCCTGTCGCGTTGGCTGCGCAAGCAGGGCAACGATCTGCAATACGCGGGACGCGGCGATCTGCTGTCGTTCTTCGCCGCGCGCGTCGATGGCGGCGCGCGGCCGCGCTCCACTGCGCGCCAGCTGTCGTCGTTCCGCCGCTTCTATCGTTTCCTGTCGCGCGAGAACCTGGTCAAGGAAGATCCGACGGTGCAGATCGCGATGCCGAAGATCGGCCGCTCGCTGCCCAAGTCGCTGTCCGAGTCGGAAGTGGATTCGCTGCTCGGCGCGCCGCTGATCGCCGACCCGCTGGGCTTCCGTGACCGCACCATGCTCGAAGTGCTGTACGCCACGGGTCTGCGCGTCACCGAGCTGGTGAGCCTGAAGATTTCCCAGGTCAACCTCAATCAGGGCGTGATCCGCGTGCTCGGCAAGGGCAATCGCGAGCGCCTCATCCCGCTGGGCGAGGAAGCCGTGCGCTGGATGCAGAACTTCCTGTCCGGTGCGCGCCACGAAATCCTGCTCGAGCGCGTCACCGACTACCTGTTCCCCACCCGGCGCGGCGACCGCATGACGCGCCAGGCGTTCTGGCACATCATCAAGCGCTACGCGCGCAAGGCGGGCGTGGAGCACGGCCTGTCGCCGCACACGCTGCGCCACGCCTTCGCCACCCACCTGCTGAACCACGGCGCCGACCTGCGCGTGGTGCAGATGCTGCTCGGGCACAGCGATCTTTCCACCACGCAGATCTACACCCATGTCGCGCGCGAGCGCCTCAAGGACCTGCACGGCCAGCACCATCCGCGCGGCTGAAGCGGCCCGGCGCGACCGCCTGGCGCCGCACGTCGCGGGGGCGCGACTGGCTGGTGGCTGCGGCTGGCGACAGCTTCGGCCCGATCCTCCATCTGGTAGACTTTCCCCATGCGCACCGCACTGCTCCTGATCGCCGGCACCGGCCTCGCACTCGCGGCCGCCGCTGCCGTGACGACCTCCGCCACCGCCATCGCGCCTGCCAGCTCGCCGGTCAAGCCGGCCGCCGCCGTCACAGCCTCGCCGGTGGAGGCCGCGGCCCAGGGAGGGGTCGACGCCGCCACCTTCAACCAGATCGCCGGCGCCATCGCGGGCGGCAAGCCCGACGAGATCCGCACCACGCCAATCCCGGGCCTGTACGAGGTGCGGCGCGGGACCCAGATCGTGTATCTCTCGAAGGATGGCAAATACGGCCTGGACGGCGATCTGTACGATCTCACCGCCAAGACCAGCCTCACCGAGCCGCGCCGCCGCGAAGTGCGCCTCAAGCTCATCGCCGCGGTGCCCGAATCGCAGATGGTGATCTTCGCGCCCCCGTCGCCCAAGTACACCATCACCGTGTTCACCGACATGGACTGCGGCTACTGCCAGAAACTGCACAGCCAGATCGCCGAATACAACCGCCTGGGTGTGGCCGTGCGTTACCTGGCGTTCCCGCGTTCGGGGCCGGACACCTCCTCCTGGTACAAGGCGGAGCAGGTGTGGTGCTCGGCTGATCGCAAGACCGCGTTGACGCGGTCCAAGCAGGGCCAGACATTGACCAACAAGATCTGCGCCGACAATCCCGTGGCGCAGCAATACGCGCTTGGCAAGGCCGTGGGCCTGACGGGCACGCCGGGCATCGTGACATCCAATGGCGATCTGCTGCCGGGCTATGTGCCGCCGGACGAGATGATCGAAGAGCTGCACCAGCTCAAGGTCGCCAGCCGCTGACCGGGCGCGGGCGGCGCCGGCCGCCGGGCGGTGGCCGCCGGGTCAACGCTCCAGCAGCTTGAGCTTGTCCGGCTTGCCGTCCCATTCCTTGCCGTCGGCCGGGCCTTCCTGCTTCTCGGTCAGCACGGGCCACTTCTTCGCCAGCTCCGCGTTCAGCGCCTTGAACTGTTCCTGGCCGGCCGGCAGTTCCTCTTCGGAGAAAATGGCTTGTGCCGGGCATTCGGGCTCGCACAGCGTGCAATCGATGCACTCGTCCGGGTCGATCACCAGGAAATTCGGGCCCGCATGGAAGCAGTCGACCGGGCAGACTTCGACGCAGTCCATGTACTTGCACTTGATGCAGTTTTCGGTGACGACAAAGGTCATTGCAGCTCCAGCCCGGATCCCAGATGGCGAGGGGTGCGTATTTGAGCCAAACAGCGGCCCCGGCGCAAGCGCTCAGCGCGCCGCATCGCGGTGCAGGTCGGCGAAGTGCAGCGGCTCGCGGCCCGCCGCGCGATCCTCGAGATAGCGTTGCAGGCTGAAGCGCACGCTCTGGAACGCCAGCAGCGGCCAGGGGATGTCGGCCACGTCGAACAGCCGCGTCTCCAGGCTCTCGGCGCCGGCGCCGAAGCGCGGCGCCCGCAGCCGGGCCCGGAACATGACATGCACCTGCGCCACGTGCAGCACGTGCACGATGGCCAGCAACGAGCCGATCTCCACCTCGGCCTCGGCTTCCTCCCGGGTTTCGCGCGCCGCCGCCTCCTGCAGGGTCTCGCCTTTTTCCATGAAGCCGGCCGGGAGGGTCCAGAAGCCGTGGCGGGGCTCGATGGCGCGACGGCAGAGCAGGATCCGGCCTTCCCATTCGGGCACGCAGCCGACGACCAGCTTGGGGTTCTCGTAGTGCACGTGCCCGCAGACGGTGCACACCCAGCGGGGCAGGTGATCGCCTGCCGGCGTCAAGAACTCCACATTTGCGCCACAATCGGGACAGAACTTCATGGTGCCTGCCAGCATAGCAAAGCGGGCCTGTGGTTCCTTGACGCGCCTTCGGGTAAGGTACGCGCGCTGTGAAGCCGGCCTCGTGGCGGAACTGGTAGACGCAGTCGACTCAAAATCGACCGGGCTTGCCCATCTCGGTTCGACTCCGAGCGAGGCCACCAGAGCGGTGAAACAACTAGGGTGAGGGTGTACGGTCCACGGGCCGTATGGGATGTTCCGGGCGCTGTCGCGCGAGGGGGTAGCTCATGTTCAGGCCATTCGCTGACTGGATCGCAACGACCAAGCTGAGTCTGTTGTTCCAGAACGTGCTGTGGATCATTCCGCTGTCGCAGTCGATCCACATCCTCTCGCTCGCGACGCTGTTCGGCGCCGTGGCCATGATCAACCTGCGCCTGCTGGGCGTGGGCAGTTCCGGCCGCAGCATCTCGCAGCTCGTGAACACCATGATCCCCTGGGTGTGGCGCGCGCTGGCCGTGCTGCTGCTGACCGGCACGGTCCAGACCATCGCCGAGCCGGTGCGCCAGTTCGTGACGCCGGCGTTCTGGGGCAAGATGGGCATGATCGTCGTGGTGGCCATCATGACGCTGCTGTTCTCGCGTTCCGTGCGCAGCAACGCGGCGCGGTGGGACAACCCGACCACGCGCCCGGGATCGGCCAAGGCGTTCGCGGTGGTGTCCACCGTGCTGTGGCTGGCGATCATCACCTGTGGCCGTTTCATCGGCTACACCTGGTTCTTCTACGCGCAGGGCTGAAAGCACATGTACGAATTTCTCGGCAAGATCCAGGATCTCGGCCTGTCGCAGGCCGTGCGCGGCGATCTGGGTTACGAATGGCTGTTTCCCATCGTCGAAACCTTCCACGTGTTCTTCCTCGCGCTGGTGTTCGGTTCGATCGTGATGGTCGACCTGCGGCTGCTCGGCCTGACTTCGCGCGACAGTCTGGTTTCGCGCCTGTCGCGTGAAGTGCTGCCGTGGACCTGGGTCGCCTTCATCCTCGCGGCCTGCTCCGGCACCATGCTGTTCATGTCGAAGGCGCAGACGTACTTCTACAATCGCGAGTTCGACCTGAAGTTCCTCTTCATGTTCCTGGCGGGCATCAACATGATGGTTTTCCACTTTGGCATCTACCGCAAAGTGGGTTCGTGGGACAGCACCTTCCCCACGCCTGCTGCAGCGCGCGTCGCCGGCGCGGTTTCGCTGCTGTGCTGGTCGCTGGTGATCGTGTTCGGCCGCTGGATCGGCTTCACCACCTGACGAACCCTGCAGCTTCGCGACTTCACCTATGAGCTGCCGGCCGAGCTGATCGCGCAGCAGCCGCTGCCCGAGCGTTCGGCCAGCCGGCTGCTGCTGCTCGACGGCGCGAGCTTCGAGCGCCGCGACCTCGCGTTCCGCGACCTGCCTGAGCTGCTCGCGCCCGGCGACCTGCTGGTCTTCAACGACACACGCGTGGTGCCGGCCCGGCTGCAGGGCCGCAAGGCCACGGGTGGCCGGGTGGAGATCTTCCTCGAACGTCCGTTGCAGCCGCGCCAGGCGCTGGTGCAGCTCAAGGCCAGCAAGGGATTTTGCGACGGCGATGCCATCGCCACGGCGGGCGGCACGCTGCGCGTGCTTGAACGCCGGGAGGACCTGTGGCGGGTGGAATTTCCGGCGCCCGTGCTGGCCTTCCTGGAGGAATTCGGAACCGTGCCGCTGCCGCCCTACATCGCCCGCGCGGCGGATGCGGCGGATCGCGAGCGTTACCAGAGCGTGCTGGCTGCGCGGCCCGGCGCCGTGGCGGCGCCCACGGCCAGCCTGCATTTCGACCCGGCGCTGCTGGCCGCGCTGGCGGCGCGCGGGGTCGGCCGCGCGCTCGTGACGTTGCACGTGGGCGCCGGCACGTTCCAGCCGGTGCGCGTCGCGGATCCGGAGCAGCACCGGATGCACAGCGAATGGTATGAAGTGGGCGCAGCGGCCGCGGCCGCGATCCGCGCCACGCACGCGCGGGGCGGGCGCGTGATTGCGGTCGGCACCACGGTGGCGCGTGCGCTGGAGTCGGCCGCGCTGGCGACGGCGACGCCCGCCGACGCGGCCGGCGATCCTGCGCCCGCCAGTGGCGAGACCGACATCTTCCTCCGGCCGGGCAGCCGCTTCCGGGTCATCGATGGCCTGATCACGAACTTCCATCTGCCGCAGTCGACGCTGCTCATGCTGGTGTGCGCGTTCGCCGGCACCGCGACCACGCTGGCGGCCTATGCGCACGCTGTCCGGCAGCGCTACCGCTTCTTCAGTTATGGTGATGCCATGCTGATCTGGCCCGCCTCGGGTTCGCGCCGGTGAATCCGGCCTTCGAGCTGCTCGCGCGCGAGGGCGCCGCGCGCCTCGGGCGCCTGCACCTGCCGCATGGCGTGGTGCACACGCCGGTGTTCATGCCCGTCGGCACTTACGGCACCGTCAAGGGCATGACACCGCAGGAGCTCGAGGCGCTGGGGACGGAAATCTGCCTCGGCAACACCTTTCATCTCATGCTGCGCCCCGGCGCCGACATCGTCGCGCTGCATCGGGACGGCCTGCACGGCTTCATGGGCTGGTCGCGCCCCATCCTCACCGACTCGGGCGGCTTCCAGGTGTTCAGCCTCGCCAAGCTGCGCAGGATCACGGAAGCGGGCGTGCAGTTCCAGTCACCCGTGGACGGCGCGCGCATCCACATGAGTCCGGAGGATGCGATGGACGTGCAGCGCGCGCTGGCGTCCGACATCGCCATGGCGTTCGATGACTGCACCGCGTTTCCCGCCACGCATGCACAGGCTGCGGAATCGATGCGCCGCTCGATGCGCTGGGCCGCGCGCAGTCGCGCGCATTACTACCGCGATCCGCCGCCGGGTCATCTGTTCGGCATCGTGCAGGGCGGCATGCACGAGGACCTGCGCCGTGCTTCGGTGGACGCGCTGCTGGCGGACGACTGGGCCGGCCTCGCGGTGGGCGGCCTGGCGGTGGGCGAACCGGAGGAGGAGCGGCTGCGCATCCTCGAGACCACGGTGCCGCTGCTGCCCGTCGACCGGCCGCGCTACCTCATGGGCGTCGGCCTGCCGCAGGACATCGTGGCCGCGGTGCTGCGCGGGATCGACATGTTCGACTGCGTGATCCCCACCCGCCACGCCCGCAACGGCCACCTGTTCACCTCGCAGGGCGTGCTCAACATCCGCAACGCCGCCTGGCAGCGCGACACCGGGCCGATCGACCCGGCCTGCACCTGCCTGACCTGCCGCACCTCATCGCGCGCCTATCTGCGCCACCTGGATCGCTGCAACGAAATCCTGGGCGTGCGGCTGGCCACGTTCCATAACCTGCATTTCTTCCTGGAACTCATGCGCGGGATCCGTGCCGCCATCGCGGAGGGCCGCCTGGCGGCGTTCGCGCGGGAGATTCTGGCCCGGCCCCGCAGGGTCAGCTGACTCCGGGCGGGCGACGCATCCTGTGGCATAATGCCCGCCTTTTTTGGGAGGCACCTTGCCATGAACCTGTTCATCAGTGACGCGAACGCCCAGACGGCCACCGGCGTGGCCACCGGCGCCGGCTACGGCCAGATCCTGATCCTGGTCGGATTTGTCGTCATTTTCTACTTCATGCTGATCCGCCCGCAGCAGAAGCGCATGAAGGACCAGCAGGCGCTGCTGTCGCGGCTCGCGGCCGGCGATGAAGTGGTGACCTCCGGCGGGCTGCTGGGCCGCGTGGTGGAAGTGAACGATGCCATCGTGACACTGGAGATCGCCGAGGGCGTGCGCGTCAAGGTGCAGAAGCCGCAGATCACCGCGTTGATGCCCAAGGGCACCCTGAAGAAGAGCTGAGCAAACCTTCCCATGCTGGCATTCCCGCGCTGGAAATACCTCCTCGTCCTGGTGGTTTCGCTCCTGGGCCTGGTCTTCGCCCTGCCCAATTTCTTTCCGCAGGATCCTTCGCTGCAGATCGTGCGCAAGGACCGCGTCGCCATCGACGCCACCGCGCGGCAGCAGATCGAGGACGAGCTGCGCCGGGACAACGTGGCGTTCTCCGGCAGCTTCATCGATGGCGAGCGGCTGGTGCTGCGCTTCGCCGCCGTGCCCGCGCAGCTCAAGGCGCGCGACGTGGTGAACGAGAAATTCGCCGCCGAGTATTCCTCGGCGCTGGCCACCGCGCCGCGCGCGCCGGCATGGCTGCGCGCCGTGGGCCTGAAGCCCATGTCGCTGGGCCTGGACCTGCGCGGCGGCCTGAACCTGCTCTACCAGGTGGACGTGGACGGCGCGGTCACCAAGCTGCTCGACACCTACGAGCAGGATTTCCGCCGCACACTGACCGCGGCCAGGATCGACGCGGGTGAAATCACCCGCATCAAGACCGACGACAGCCCGATCAACAACACCATGGTGATCGCGCTGCCCGCGGGCGCCAACGCCGAAGCCGCCCGCGATGCGCTGGCGGCGGCCAATACCGACCTGGCGTTCACGGTGGTCAAGGACGCGCAGGGCGCGAACACCGTGCAGATGACGCTCACGCCGGCGCAGATCGCCGCGCGCAAGACCTACGCGATGCAGCAGAACATCACCACCCTGCGCAACCGCGTCAACGAGATGGGCGTGGCCGAGTCGCTGGTGGTGCAGCAGGGCGCGGAGCGCATCGACGTGCAGCTGCCGGGCATCCAGAATTCGGCCGAAGTGAAGGACATCCTGGGCAAGGTGGCGACGCTGGAATTCCGGCTGGTCGACATGACCGACAACGCCTTCCAGGCGCAGGCCAGCGGCCGCGCGCCGCTCGGCGCCAAGCTCTACAAGGACAAGGCGGGCACGCCGGTGCTGCTCAAGCGCGAGCTGATCGCCTCGGGCGACCAGCTCACCAACGCGCAGTCGAGCATCGGCACCGACGGACCCGAAGTGAACGTCACGCTCGACAGCCGCGGCGGCGACTCCATGATGGCCGTGACGCGCCTCAACGTGGGCAAGCTCATGGCCGTGGTCTACATCGAGACGAGCCACCAGACCACGATGGTCGATGGCCAGAAAGTGGAGAAGGACATCACCACCTCCACGGTGATCAACCAGGCCACGATCCAGAGCCTGCTGACCAACAAGTTCCGCATCACCGGCCTGCAGGCCGGCGAGGCCAGCGAGCTGGCGCTGCTGATGCGCGCCGGCGCGCTCGCGACCTCGATGTACCCGGTCGAGGAGCGCGCCATCGGCCCGAGCCTCGGCCAGGACAACATCGACAAGGGCGAGCGCGCGCTGCTGGCGGGCATGCTGATCGTGTTCGGGTTCATGGCCATCTACTACCGCCGTTTCGGCTGGGTGGCCAACATCGTGCTGATCAGCAACGTGATGCTGCTGGTGGCTTTGATGTCGATGATCCGCGCCGCGCTGTCGCTGCCCGGTATCGCGGGCATCGTGCTTACCGTGGGCATGGCGGTGGATGCCAACATCCTCATCTACGAGCGCATCCGCGAGGAGCTGCGCAACAACGTGTCGCCGCAGGCGGCGATCCGCGCCGGCTTCGACAAGGCGTTCTCGGCCATCTCGGACGCGAACGTCACCACCCTGATCGCGGGCGTGGTGCTGTGGGTGTTCGGCACCGGCCCGATCCGCGGCTTCGCGGTGGTGCTGGTGCTCGGCATCGCCACCTCGCTGTTCACCGCCATCATCGGCTCGCGCGCGCTGGTTACGCTGATGTACGGCGGCTCCAGGCGCGTCACCAAGCTGTCGATCTGAGGACCTGACCGCCATGGAATTCTTTCACAGGGTCACCAACTTCCCGTTCATGTCGCTGCGCAAGATCTGGTATGCGATCTCCGCGGTGCTGGTGATCGGCTCGCTGGTGTCGCTCGCCTGGCGCGGCCTGAATTACGGCGTCGATTTCACGGGCGGCATCACGGTGCAGGCCACGTTCCCGACCACCGCGAACCTGGACGCCATCCGCACCGGGCTCGAGGGCCTGGGCTACAAGGACGCGCCGGTGCAGAATTTCGGCAGCTCGCGCAATGTGTCGTTCCGCCTGCCGGCCAATGACAAGGTGAGCTCGGACCAGATCCGCGCGCAGATGACCAAGTTGCTGCAGGGGATCGATGCCGGCGCCGAGGTGCAGCAGATCGAGGTGATCGGCCCGCAGATCGGCAGCGAACTGCGCACCGGGGCCATCGAATCGCTGTTCGCGACGCTGCTGCTGATCTTCGTGTACGTGGCGATCCGCTTCCACACCTGGCGTCTCTCGCTGGGCGCCATTTTCGCGGCGCTGCACGATCCCATCATCGTGCTCGGCTTCTTCTCGTTCACGCAGATCACCTTCGATCTCACGGTGGTGGCCGCGACGCTGGCGGTCATCGGCTACTCGCTCAATGACACCATCGTGGTGTTCGATCGTATCCGCGAACGCTTCCATGCCGCGCGTCGCCTGCCCCCGCAGGAGGTCATGGACCAGTCGATCAACCAGACGCTGTCGCGAACCGTCATCACCAGCGGCGCCACCTTCCTGGTGGTGCTGATGCTGTTCGTGTTCGGCGGCCCGGTGCTGCTCGGCTTCTCCACCGCGCTGATGGTGGGCATCCTGGTCGGTACCTATTCCTCGATCTACATCGCCGGCGCGGCGGCGCTCGACATGGGCCTGAAGGCCGAGCACCTGCTGCCCACCGCCGTGAAGCATCCGATCGACGATCTGCCCTGAGGCGCAGGGAGCGGCCGTGCTTCAGCTGCTCTCCGATCCTTCCTCCTGGCTGGCGCTGGCCACGCTGACGCTGCTGGAAATCGTCCTCGGCATCGACAACGTCATCTTCCTGTCCATCCTGGTCGGCCGGCTGGAGCACAGCCGCCAGAAGCAGGCGCGCATCCTCGGTCTCGCGCTCGCCATGCTGACGCGCATCGGGTTGCTGTTCTCCATCGTGTGGCTGATCCGGCTCACGCAGCCCTGGTTCCAGGTGCTTGGGCAGGGCGTCTCCGGCCGCGACCTGATCCTGGCCGGTGGCGGCCTGTTCCTGCTGGTCAAGAGCGTGCTGGAGATCCACCACACGCTGGAAGGCGCGGCCGGGGCGCACCACTCGCGCGTGCTGGCGAATTTCGCGCTGATCGTGATGCAGATCGCCGTGATCGACATCGTGTTCTCGCTGGATTCGGTGTTCACGGCCGTCGGCCTGGCGCGCGCGGACCAGGTGCCAGTGATGGTGGTGGCCATCATGATCTCGGTGGGCGTGATGATGTGGCTGTCCGGCCCGATCTCGGAGTTCGTCGACCGCCATCCGACGGTGAAGATCCTTGCGCTGGCGTTCCTGATCCTGGTCGGCATGGCGCTGATCGGCGAGGGTCTCGAATTCCACATCCCCAAGGGCTACCTGTACTTCGCGATGGCCTTCTCGGTGCTGGTGGAGATGATCAACCTGCGGCTGCGCAAGCTGCTGGACGCGCGGCGCCAGCGGCCGCACTGAAGCTGCTGCCACCATGAACCGCAAACCCGCGACGCCCGCTTCCCGTTCCAGCAGCGCGGCGGCGGGCGCGCATCCGGGACTGGGCGCGCAGCCGCCCCGTTCGGCCACGCACGCGCTGGTCGCGTTCAGCGGCCTGTTCGGCCTGGTCGTCGGCGTGGTGCTCGCGCGCCTCTGGCATCCCAGCGACCGCATCTACGTGCTGGCGCTGCTGGTGATGGGTTGCACCGCGCTCGGCGTCTTCATCCCGGACCTGTGCTGGCAGCGGGTGCAGCGCCGCGAGCTGGCGCAGGTGCGGCGCGCCGGAAGCTGGGCACGCACGGCCACGAAATACCTCGGCCTGATCGGCTGCCTGGCCTTCGTGGGCCTGATCTACTGGCTGTTCCCCGCGTACTACCGTGACGACAGTTTCTTCCACAATTACTGGTCGGTGCTGTGGATCCTCGCCCCGCTCATCCTGGTGCCCGCGTTGCCGTATCTTTACTGGGTGGACCGGCGCATGCCGGTGGCCGAGGACGGCCTGTGGCAGCTGGGACGCGCGCTGAGCGGGCACGCGGCAGATGCGGTGCCGGCCGAAGTCGGACAGCTGCTGCTGGGCTGGCTGGTGAAGGCGTTCTTCATGGCGCTGATGTTCGTGTTCTTCTGCAACGACCTGGTGCGCCTGCTGGATACCCGCGTCGCGCAGCTCGACAACCAGGATGCGTTGTTCGACTTCAGCGTGTTCGCGCTGTACTTCATCGACGTCGCGCTGGTCTCGATGACCTACCTGGTTTCGCTGCGCCTGACCGACACGCACCTGCGTTCCACCGAGCCCACGCTGCTCGGCTGGGCCACCGCGCTGATCTGCTATCCGCCCTTCAATTCGCTGCCGTACCTGGATTACCAGCCGCCGCATGAATGGGGCTACTGGCTCGGCAAGTACGAGATCCCGAGCGATCTGTGGGGCAGCGCGATCCTGGCGCTGGTGGTGGTGTACGTGTGGGCCACCGTGGCCTTCGGCGGTCGTTTCTCCAACCTCACCCACCGCGGCATCATCACCAATGGCCCGTACCGCTACACGCGCCATCCGGCGTACCTCGCCAAGAACCTGTCGTGGTGGCTGGTGTCCATGCCGTTCATGTTCGCGGGCAACTGGCCCGATACGATCCGGCACTGCGTGCTGCTGGGCTGCCTGAACTTCATCTACTATCTGCGCGCCAAGACCGAAGAGCGCCATCTGTCGCAGGACCCGGTGTATGCCGAGTACGCCGCGTGGATCGAAGCCCACGGCCTGTTGCGATTCGTGAACCGCATTCCACTGCTCGGCGCGCTGGCGCGCTGGCAACCATCGAAGGAGTCGCCATGGACGTCAAGGCAGCGGTAGCGTGGCGGGCGGGTGAGCCGCTGAGCATCGAGACCGTGCAGCTCGAAGGGCCGCGCTTCGGCGAGGTGCTGATCGAGATCCGCGCTTCGGGCATCTGTCACACGGACGAGTTCACGCGTTCCGGCGCGGATCCCGAAGGGCTGTTCCCCGTGATCTTCGGCCACGAGGGCGCGGGCGTGGTGGTCGAAGTGGGGCCGGGCGTCAGCTCGCTGCGAGCCGGGGACCATGTCATCCCGCTCTACACGCCCGAATGCCGGCAGTGCAAATCCTGCCTGTCGCGCAAGACCAACCTGTGCACCGCGATCCGCACCACGCAGGGCCAGGGCGTGATGCCCGACGGCAGCAGCCGCTTCTCCATCAACGGCCAGCAGCTGCACCACTACATGGGCTGCTCCACGTTCGCGAACTTCACCGTGCTGCCGGAGATCGCGCTCGCGAAGATCCGCGAGGACGCGCCGTTCGAGAAGGTGTGCTACATCGGCTGCGGCGTCACCACGGGCATCGGCGCGGTGATCAACACCGCCCGAGTGGAGGCGGGCGCGAACGTGGTCGTGTTCGGCCTCGGCGGTATCGGATTGAACGTCATCCAGGGCGCGCGGCTGGTGGGCGCCAACAGGATCATCGGCGTCGATCTCAATCCGGGCCGGCGCGCGCTGGCTGAGAAGTTCGGCATGACGCACTTCGTGAACCCGAAGGAGGTGCAGGGCGAGCTGGTGCCGTACCTGGTCAGCCTCACCGACGGCGGCGCCGACTACAGTTTCGAATGCGTCGGCAACGTCGAGCTGATGCGCACCGCGCTCGAGTGCACCCACCGCGGCTGGGGCCAGTCCATCATCATCGGCGTGGCCGGCGCGGGGCAGGAAATCCGCACCCGCCCGTTCCAGCTCGTGACCGGGCGCGTCTGGAAGGGCACGGCGTTCGGCGGCGCGCGCGGCCGCACCGATGTGCCGAAGATCGTGGACTGGTACATGGACGGGAAGATCAACATCGACGATCTGATCACCCACGTGCTGCCGCTGGCGGACATCAACCGCGGTTTCGAGCTCATGCACGCCGGAGAGTCGATCCGCAGCGTCGTCACGTTCTGAGACCTTTATTTCCTCCGCGCCGGAACTTTCCCACGGCGGCCGGGTAATCGTTTATAACCGTGCAGCATGGAGGCTGTGGCTTGACACTCGCCCTGTCGACCCTGATCTACGAGTGGCGCCGCTACCTGGCGGCGGTCATCGCGCTGGCGGTGGCCGGCCTGCTGGTGTTGGCCATGGCCGGCATGTTCGTGGGCATGGCGACTTCGTTCACGGCCACCATCGACCGCTCGCCGGCCGAAGTCATGATCCTGCCGCCCACCGCCGACAGCCTGTTCTCCAACGATTCGGGCCAACCGCGCCGGATCATTCCCGAGATCTATGTGCAGTCGGACGTGCTGGAGGTGCAGCCGCTGAATTTCGGCTGGGCGCAGTGGTCCAATTTCCCGGCTGACGGCCAGGCCGCCAAGAGCGATGGCGTGCAGGTGGTCGCGGTCGAACCCACGCCAGGCGCGGTCACGCTGCCGAGCGACTTCGGGCCCGACATCATCGATGCCCTGCAGGAACCGTACGCGGTCGTGATCGACCGCTCCAGCCTGGGCAAGCTCGGCGTGAAGCTGGGCGACAAGGCCAAGATGAACGGTTCCAGCGTCAACGTGCGCGGCATCGTGGATGGCTACGCCTCGATGTTCAACTCGTTCGTATTCGTCTCGATCCAGACCGCCAAGCTCCTGCACCAGTACAACGATGGCCCGCGCGTGGGCGCGCTGGTGGTGAAGATCGACGATCCGCTCAAGGCGCAGCAGGTCGTCGCGGAACTCAATGTGCTGTCCAAGGGCCAGTACAAGGCCTGGACGCGCCAGCAGTTCTCGGTGGCCAGCCAGAAATCCATGCTCAAGCAGGGCGGGATCGTGGTGATGATCGGTTTCGCCGCGGTGGTCGGCGCTTTCATCGGCATCGTGATCACCTGGCAGACGCTGCAGGGCGCGATCCTCGCCAACATCAAGGAGTTCGCCAGCCTGCGCGCGCTGGGTGTCTCGATGGGGAGCCTGAGGCGCATCGTCATGGAGCTCAGCCTGTGGGTGGGCGTGGCAGGCCTTTTGCTCACCACGATATTGACGGGCATCGTCTGGGCGCTGGCCGAAACGTTCGGCGTGCCGATGGCGTTCCCGCTGTTCATCGACCTGCCGGTGGGCATCGCGCTGCTGCTGATCGCCATCCTTTCGGGGGCGCTGACGCTGCGCGTCCTGAAGAAGAGCCAGCCGGCGGACCTGCTGCGATGAGGCCGCTGCCATGAGCCTGCTCGCCATCGAAGCGCGCGGCCTGAGCAAGGCCTACCGGATCGGCAAAACGCGCCAGCAGGTGCTCAAGAACGTCGACTTCACGGCCTATCACGGCCAGGTCACCATGGTCATGGGCCCGTCGGGCTCCGGCAAGTCCACGCTCATCGCCGCGCTGTCGGGATTGCTGCGGCCGGACGAGGGCGAAGTGAAGGTGCTGGGCGAGAGCCTGTGGATCCAACGCTGGGGCAAGATCGACAGGTTCCGCCTCGATCACTTCGGATTCATCTTCCAGGGGTTCAACCTGTTCCCCTCGCTGGACGCCACCGCGCAGGTGGTGCAGATCCTGCGCTACTGCGGCGTGAGCAAACGCGACTCGGTGCGCCGTGCCACCGCAGTGCTCGAATCGGTCGGGCTGGGACAGCGGCTGCACCAGAAGCCCACCGAACTCTCCGGTGGCGAGAAGCAGCGCGTGGCCATTGCCCGTGCGCTGGCCAAGTCGCCCGGGTTGATCTTCGCCGACGAACCCACTTCCGCGCTGGATTCCACCAACGGCCAGGTGGTGATCCGGCTGCTGCACCAGGCCGCCAGGGAACGCGGCGCGGCCATCGTCGTGGTCACGCACGATCCGCGCCTGGAGCAGCACGCCGACCGGGTCATCCACATGGAAGACGGCAAGATCCTGGACGATCGCATGATCACCGACCCGCCCGCCATCGACCCGAGCCACATCGGACGCAAAGCATGAAGCACGTACACCGCGCGAAATTCCTGATTGCCGGTCTCCTCGCCGCGACCCTCTCGCTGACGGCCTGCAACCGGGCGGGCGGCGATGCCGGCGGAAAGAACGCCGTGGTCGCGCCGCCTTCGCCCTACGCCACCATCGCCAATGGCAAGGTCGACGTCGAAGGCGGCGTCATCGAAGTGGCCGCGCGCCGGCCTGGCGTGGTCACCGAGGTGCTGGTGCAGGAAGGCGACGTGGTGAAGGCGGGCCAGGTCCTCGCGCGACAGGATGATCGCGATGCGGTGCTGGCGACCGGCAGCGCGCGCGCCGCGCTGCTGCAGGCCGAGAGCCAGATACCGCTGCTGGAACTCAACATCCGCACCGCGCAACGCGAATACGAGCGCGTCAAGCAGCTCATCGCCCAGCACCTGATCTCGCAGCAGGCGCTGGACCAGAGCAACGACGCGCTCGAAACGGCGCAGGCGCAGCTCACCATCCAGAAGGCCGCGGTCGAGACCGCCAAGGCGCAGGTGGCGCAGGCGCTGTACAACCAGGAGCTCACGATCGTGCGGGCGCCGATGAACGGCAAGATCGTGCGCCGCTACACCAATCCCGGCACGGGCGCATCGACGCTGAACGTGTCGACCATGTTCGACCTCGAACCCGCGATCCCGCACATCATCCGCGCCGAGATCATCGAGAGCGCGATCCCGGACGTGCACGTCGGCCAGGAGGCCGAGATCGTCCCGGAAGCGAATCCCGACGTGGTCGCGGTGGGCAAGGTGGTGCGCATCGCCGCCACTTTTGGCGCGCGCAAACTCAAGTCCGACGCCGCGAACGAGGCCACCGATGAGCGCGTGGTGGAAGTGGTGGTGTCGGCGGAAGGCGCACCATTCCTGATCGGCCAGCGCGTACTGGTGAAGTTCATGAAACCGGGGGAAAAGGCCGGCATGAAGCGGCCCGCGGCCGGCGCCACTGCGCCGGCCGCCCCTTCCCGTTAGCCGCCGGGAGCGCGGCTTGACCCGGCCGCGCGATGTTCTAAGATCGGCTGCAGGCACGAGGGCGCCGGACCGCAAGGCAGACCAGTGGGGTCAAAACCGTCAAGGATGGCAGCATGCCGGGTGGCCGGAGCGCTGCTTGCGCTCGCAGCATTGCCCGCCGCGGCCCACCACACCTTCGCCATGTTCGATGCCAGCAGGATCGTCACGCTGCACGGCACACTGAAGGAGTTCCAGTGGACCAATCCGCACTGTTTCCTGCAGGTGAGCGTGCCGAAGAATGGCGTGACCACGGAGTGGAGCGTGCAGATGAACGCGCCGCTGGACCTGTATCGCGTCGGTTGGCGGCCCCACACGTTGCAGCCCGGTGACAGCATCACGGTGCAGATCAAGCCTTCGCGCGACGGACGGCACAGCGGTGCCTACGTCGGCGGCACCGGACCGGATGGCAAGGCGCTCAAGGGTGGTTGAGCCGGTGCAGCGGCTGCTCGCGCTGTCCGGGCTGGCACTGGCCCAGGCACTGGCATTGGGCCTGGGCGCGGTGAGCGCGAATGCGCAGGACGCGCCGACCGCGAATACCGCGCCGCAGGCGGTATCCGAGCGGGTGCGGCAGTTCGCTGCGCTGCCGGACTGGAGTGGCATCTGGGAAGGCGAGGTGGCGCACGAGACGCAATCCGACGCCTTCGGCAAGGTGCTGAAGGAGGCCGAGGCGCATCCGGCCAGCATTCCGCTCGTGGCCCCGCCCGGCGTGCTCAGCAGCGCCGAGTCGTTCGTGATCAGCCGTACGGTGCTGGCCCAGGAGCCGCCGTACAACCGCGAGTGGCTGCTCGAGTATGCGCGTCGGCGCGAAGCGATCCGTGCCACGCCCGCGTCGGCGGTGAAGCCCGGCAGCATCATGGCCTGCGGCTGGGATTTTCCGGAGATCATGGACAATCCCTTCGACACGCTGTTCCAGCTGTTCATCACTCCCGAGGAAACGCTGCTGCTGTTCACCAACGGCCAGTCGCGCCACCTCTACACCGACCGGCCGCATCCGCCGGCCGAAGACCTGTGGCCCACGGCCATGGGAAATTCCGTGGGTCGCTGGGAAGGCGACACGCTGGTGGTCGACACCATCGAACATCGTGCGGGTCCCTTCATCCGGCTGCCGCACATCCTGTCGCCGGACCTGAGCGAAAAGGCCCATTTCACGGAACGGCTCCGGATGATCGATCACGATACGCTGCAGGACGAGTTGACCATCGAGGACCCGGAGCGTCTGGCGCGACCCTGGAACGTCACGCTGCATTTCCATCGCGTCACCGATCTCGATCGCCTGATCGCGACGGATTGCAGCGAGAACAACCGCTTCCGTGTGATCAACGGCAGATTCAGCATCGCCGCGCGCTGAACGCCGCGCGCTCAGAGCCCGAACGCTTCCTTCACGCCCGTGATCACGAACTGCATGGCCACCGCGGCCAGCAGCAGTCCCATGAGGCGCGTCAGCACGCGGATGCCGGTGTGGCCGAAGCGGCTCACCATGCGCTCGCCCAGGCACAGCACCACGTACGAGACCAGCGCCGTCAGCGCGATGGATACGTAGACCACGCCCTTGCCGAGCGGCGTGCGCGCCTGGCTGGCCAGCACCATCGCGGTCGAAATGGCGCCGGGACCGGCGAGAATGGGCACCGCCAGCGGGGTGATCGCCACGTCGTCCTTGGCCTGACCCTCGATGAGTTCCTCGCCGCCTTCCTGCGTGGTGCGCATGCCGCGCATCATGTCCAGCGCCACCAGCAGCAGGATCACGCCGCCCGCGATCCGGAACGCCGGCAGCGTGATGCCGAAGGTCTCGAAGATCACGCCGCCCGCGGCCGCGAACAGGAACAGCAGCACCGTCATCGCCACGCAGGCGCGCAGCGCCGTGTGCCGGCGCTGCACGGGCGACTGGCCTTCGGTGACCACGAGGTAGGAGGGCACGGCGGCGATCGGATCCACGATGAACAGGATCGAGGTGAACACCAGCACCGAGGATTGCAGCCAGCTCATGGGGCGTCAGCGCTTCGGGCGTCTGGCTGGCGCGCGACGCGCGGGCCTGGCCCTGGAGGACGTGACGCGCCTGGGACTGGTTCTGGCCTTGGCCTTGGCTTTGGCCTTGGCTTTGGATTTGCCACGCATCGGCGGCGCGCCATCCGCCGCCCGCCACAGGTACCAGGACGCGACGCTGCGATACGGCGCCCAGCGCGTGCCATAGTCCCGCAGCTGCTTTGGCGTGGGCATCGCGCGCTTGCCGAACGCCACCGCAAATCCCTTGCGCACGCCAAAATCATCCACCGGCAGCACATCGCCGCGCCCGAGCCCGAACATCAGCAGCATTTCCACGGTCCAGCGCCCGATGCCACGCACCTGCGTGATCCGCTCGATCAGCGTCTCATTGTCCAGGTTACGGCACTCCTCCAGCGTCGGCAGCAGCCCGCTCGCGGTCTTTTCCGCCAGGTCGCGCAGCGCGCGCAGCTTGTTGCGCGACAGTCCCGCGCCACGCAACGGACCGTCTTTCGCGCTCAGAATGTGATGGGGCCCGAAGCCCTCCGGCGCATCAGGGAACAGCGCGGACAGCCGCGCGAAGATGGTGGCGGCGGCTTTGCCGTGCAGCTGCTGGTAGACGATCGAGCGCGCCAGCACCGGGAACAATTCCGAGCGCGGCCGCAACTCGAGCGCGAACGGGCCGACACGCTCGATCAGGGCAGCGAGTTTCGCATCGACGGCGCGCAGGTGCCTGAGCGCCGCGGGCGGATGGAAATCGAAGCGGTGTGCCGCGGGTCCGGACTGCGCCCGGCCCGCGGCGGCGCGCCGACCGGGCAACACGTAGCCTTCGATCTCGAGCATGCGGCGCTTGGTGTCGAGGCCGCCGGGCGCGCTGAATCCGCCGGGCCTGCCGCCGGCGGCCAGCACGCGATGGCAGGGCACGATGATCGGGAACGGGTTGCGGCCCATGGCCTGGCCCACGGCGCGCGCCGCGCCAGGCTGGCCGATCCGCTCGGCGAGTTCGCCGTAGGACAGCGTGCTGCCGGGGGGGATGCGCCGCGCGACATCGTAGGCGCGGCGATGGAAGTCGGGCACGGCACTCATGTCGAGCCGGATGCCGCTCAGGTCAGTGGCCGCGCCCGACAGCAGCGACTGGATGGCCGTGATGGCGCCCGTGACTTCGGCGGGCGTGTCGCTCGCGGGCCGGGCGTGCGGCACGCGATGTTGCAGCCGTTTGCCCGTTTCAGCCGCAGCCGATTCCGGCAACTGCACCGCCACGACGCCTGCCTCGCTCCACGCCAGCGCACACGGGCCGATGCCGGTGTCGAAGACGGTGAAGTGGACGGACGCGGCCATCGGCGCTCCGTCAGCGATCGGACTTGAGCCGCCGCAGCTTGCTGTGGTGACGGCTGTAGAAGATATAGATCAGGATGCCCGCCACCGCCCAGATCACCAGCCGGATCCAGGTATCGCTCGGCAACGAGACGGCCATCAGCACGCACGAGGCTGCGCCGGCGAGGCAGGTGAACCAGGGCCACAGCACGCGGAACGGCCGCGGCTGCGCGGGGCGGGTGTAGCGCAGCACCAGCACGCCGAGGCAGACCATCACGAAGGCCAGCAGCGTCCCGATCGACACGAGTTCGGAGAGGATGCCGATCGGGAACAGGCCCCCGAGCAGCGCGGCGAAGATGCCGGTGACCAGCGTCGCGACATGCGGCGTGCGGAATTTCTCGTGCACGGCGCCGAACCCCGCCGGCAACAGGCCGTCGGTGGACATGGCCAGCAGGATGCGCGCCTGCGCGAGGATCAGCACCAGGATCACCGAGGTCAGCCCGAGCAGCGCGCCGGGCACCACGAACACGCTGAGCCACTTGAGCTGCGGGTGGGCTTCAAGCGCCACCGCCACCGGCGCCGCGTCGTTGAGCTGCGGATACGGGACCAGGCCCGTGAGCACCGCGGCCATGAGGATGTACAGCAGCGTGCAGATGCCGAGGCCCATCAGCAGTCCGAACGGCACGTCGCGGTGCGGGTTGCGCGCTTCCTGCGCGGCGGTCGAGACCGCGTCGAAACCGATGTAGGCGAAGAAGATCACGCCCGAGGCGCGCAGCACGCCGGACCAGCCGAAGTTGCCCCATGCGCCGGTGTTCGGCGGGATGAAGGGGTGCCAGTTGGCGCTGCTGACGAAGAACGCGCCGCAACCGATCACGGCGACGATCACGCTGATCTTGAGCATCACCACGAAGGCGTTGACGCGCGCCGACTCGCTGATGCCGACGTAGCAGATGCCGGCCGCGAACAGTGCGATCGCGAACGCCGGCAGGTTGATGATGGCGCCGGTCTTCTCGAGCCGCATGCTGCCTTCGGTCACGGCCTGGAACGGCGCCGAAGTCAGCGCGGCGGGCAGATCGAGCTGGAGCTGGTGCAGGAACTTCACGAAGTAGCGCGACCAGCCCACGGCCACCGTGCCGGCCGCCACGGCGTATTCGAGCAGCAGGTCCCAGCCGATGAACCAGGCCGCGAACTCGCCGAGCGTGGCGTAGCTGTAGGTGTAGGCGCTGCCCGCCAGCGGCACCATCGAGGAAAACTCCGCGTAGCACAGCCCCGCGAACAGCGAACCCAGCCCGGCGATGATGAACGAGAGGACGATGGCCGGGCCCGCGTGCTGCGCCGCCTGCAGGCCGGTGAGCACGAAAATGCCGGTGCCGATGGTGCATCCGACGCCGAGCAGCGTCAGCTGCCACGGGCCCAGCGCGCGCTTGAGCGGCGAGCCGGTGTGTTCGGTCTCGATCTGGTCGAAGGTCTTGGTGGCCAGCAAGGGGTTCGACATGGATACGCGCGGCTCCAGTGGGGACCGATGCCGACTCTACACGTTGCGCAGATTCTCCGGAACCAGCGCGGCGAAGGCTTCGACCATCGCCGCGTACACCTTCGGCGTGCCCGCGATGAGGTTGCCGCCAAAGCGGTATTCCGCGCCGGTGAGCGTGCCCAGCCGTCCGCCGGCTTCCTGGATCAGGAGCTGTCCCGCGGCGGTATCCCAGGGCTTCAGGCCGATCTCCCAGAATCCATCGACGCGGCCGGCGGCCACGTACGCCAGATCCAGCGCGGCGGCGCCCGGACGGCGGATGCCCGCGGTCTGCATCATCATCGCGCGCAGCATGCGAAGGTAGGCGTCCATGTGCTCTTCGGTGGCGCGGTAGGGGAAACCGGTGGCGAGCAACGCGCCTTCCAGCTCGCGCTGCTTGCTGACGCGCACGCGGTGGTTGTCCAGGTGCGCGCCGCCGCCCTGCGTGGCGGTGAACAGTTCCTGGCTCATGGGATCGAACACGACACCCACTTCCAGGCGGCCGCGGTGCTCCACCGCGATGGACACCGCGAAGGTGGGGAAGCCGTGCAGGAAATTGGTGGTGCCATCCAGCGGATCGATGATCCAGCGGGTCTCGTGCTCGCCGCTGGCGCCGCTTTCCTCGGCCATGATGGCGTGCGCCGGGTAGCTCTTCCTGATGATGGCGATGATCTCGGCTTCCGCGGCCTTGTCGACCTCCGAAACATAATCGTTGCGCCCCTTGCTCTGGACCTGGACGGACTCGAGGCGGGGAATGGCGCGGGCGATGATTTCGCCGCCGCGGCGGGCGGCGCGAATCGCGATATTGAGCAGGGGATGCATGGCTTAGAATAGCAGGATATGAACCCGGTTCCGATCCGCATCGTGCTGGTGGACACCTCGCATCCCGGCAACGTCGGCGCCACGGCGCGTGCGATGAAGAACATGGGGCTCGACCAGCTGGTGCTGGTACGGCCGAAGCTGTTCCCGCATGCCGAAGCCATCGCGCGCGCGTCCGGCGCGGACGATGTGCTGGCCGCCGCACGCGTGGTGCCGGGCGTGCCCGAGGCGCTCGCAGGCTGCGGTTTCGTGCTTGCCACCACCTCGCGCGAACGCGACCAGTACTTCCGCGTGCTCGACGTGCGTGAAGCGGCGCGCCGCGCGGTGGTGGCCGCCGCCACCGCGCCCGTGGGCATCCTGTTCGGCGCTGAACGCACCGGCCTCACCAACGAGGACCTGCAGCACGCGCACGCGCTGCTGCGCATTCCCACCAGCGCCGTGTACGCCTCGCTCAACGTGGCGATGGCGGTGCAGCTCGTGGCCTATGAACTGTGGCGCGAACGCGCCCGGCCCGCGGCCGATCTCACGGTACGCGAGCAGCCGCTGGCGCCGCCGGAGGAAATGGCGCGGCTGTATGAACACCTGCAGAGCGTGCTGGAGGAAATCGACTTCCGCGACCGCACCCAGAGCGGCACGAATCTCATGAACCGTTTCCAGCGCCTGCTGCAACGCGCGGAACTGGACGTCAACGAAGCCAACATCCTGCGCGGCTTCCTCACATCGGTGCAGAAGAAGCGCCGGCGCGCCGGTGAACCATGAGCGCCCAGCCGTTGCCGATCTATCTCGACTACGCGGCCACCACGCCGGTGGATCCGCGGGTGGTCACGAAGATGGCTGCCTGCCTGGGCCGCGACGGTGCGTACGGCAATGCCGCTTCGCTCCACAGCTATGGCCGACAGGCGCGCGGGCTGGTGGAGGGGGCGCGGCAGAGCGTGGCGAAGCTCGTGGGCGCGCCGGCGCAGGATCTGTACTGGACCAGCGGCGCCACCGAAGCCATCAACCTCGCGCTGCTCGGGCTGCTGCGCGGCTCGCGCCAGACGCAGCGCCACCTGATCACCGCGCGCACCGAGCACAAGGCCGTGCTCGACGCCTGCCGGCAGCTCGAGCGCGAGGGCGTGGCGGTCACCTACCTGCCGACGGATGCGCAGGGCCTGATCGATCCGGCCGCCGTGCACGCCGCGCTCGGGCCACACACCGTGCTGGTCTCCATCCTGCACGCCAACAACGAGATCGGCGTGGTGCAGGACATCGCCGCGCTGGCGCGGATCTGCCGCGAGCGCGGCGTGGCGCTGCACGTCGATGCCGCGCAGAGCGCCGGCAAGCTGCCGCTCGACGTGCGCGCGCTGGGCGTCGATCTGCTTTCGCTCACCGCGCACAAGTTCTATGGGCCGAAGGGCGTCGGTGCGCTGTACGTCGCGGCCGAGCGCCGGCCGCAGCTGCAGCCGCTGCTGTTCGGCGGCGGCCATGAACGCGGCCTGCGTTCCGGCACGCTGCCCGTGCACCAGATCGTCGGCATGGGCGCCGCCGCCGAGGTCGCGCTGGCGGACATGGCCGGCGACACGGCGCGGCTGGAAGCGCTGCGCCAGCGGCTTTGGCAGGGCCTGGCGGACCTGCCGGGCGCGCTGCTGAACGGCCATCCCACGCAGCGGCTGGCCAGCCTGCTCAATGTGTCGTTCGAAGGCGTGGAGGGCGAGAGCCTGCTGTTCGGGCTGCCCGAACTCGCGGTCTCCACCGGCTCGGCCTGCAATTCCGAGCGCGACGAGCCGTCTTATGTCCTGCGGGCGCTGGGGCGCGATACCGAGACCGCGCAGAGTTCGCTGCGCTTCAGCCTGGGCCGTTTCACGACGGCGGAGGACATCGACGGGGCCATCCAGGCGGTGCGCCGCGAAGTGCTGCGGCTGCGGAAACTGGCGCCGTGACCCCGGACGCGGCCGATCCGCTGCCCGCGCGGGTGCGCGAGCTGTTCGGCTCCCCCACGCACGGGGGCGCATTGCCCGAGGGCGAGGGGGTGCGGCGGGGCCGGGCGGGCCGGCGCAGCGAGGGCACTGAAGTCGAGTTCGCCCTGCGCTGGCAGGGCGATGCGCTGGTCGAAGCCCGCTACCTGGCGTATGGCTGCCCGTACACCCTGGCCGCGTGCGAATGGCTGGCCGACTGGCTGGAACGCACAGGCCCCGGAAGGGGTCTACCCGGCAGGCCCGAAGACTGGATTCGGGAACTGGGTGCCCCCATTGAGCGGCTGGGTCGGCTGTTTGTGGTCGAAGACGCACTCAGATTGGCCCTGGAAGCGGTAGAATAGCGGCAAGATCGAGGAATTTCGGAGCACAGCAACTTGGCCATCACCCTGAGCGAAGCGGCGGCCCGCCGCGTCCAGACCCACCTCGCCCAGCGCGGCAAGGGCCTCGGCCTGCGGCTGGGCGTCAAGAGCAGCGGCTGCACCGGTTACGCCTACGTGCTGGACTATGCCGAGGAGCGTCGCGCCGACGATCTGGTGTTCGAAGACCACGGGGTCCAGGTCTTCGTCGATCCGGCCAGCCTGCCGATGCTGGATGGCACGCGGGTCGACTTCGTCCGCCAGGGACTCAACGAGCAGTTCCGGTTCGACAACCCGAACGTGAAGGACCAATGCGGCTGCGGTGAAAGCTTCAACGTCTGAAATCCCTTGATAATCAGGTACACTTCCGGCCCTTTTCAGCAAGCTTGGAGTATTTCTGATGGCGTTGGAGCGCACCCTTTCGATCATCAAGCCGGATGGCGTGGCCGGCAATCACATCGGCGATATCTACCGCCGTTTTGAATCCCAGGGCCTGCGCATCGTCGCCGCTCGCATGCTGCAACTCTCCCAGGCCCAGGCCGAAGCGTTCTACGGTGTGCACCGCGAGCGTCCGTTCTTCAAGGACCTGGTGAAGTTCATGACCTCGGGCCCGGTGATCGCGCAGGTGCTGGAAGGCGAAGGCGCCATCCTCAAGAACCGCGACATCATGGGCGCCACGGATCCGAAGAAGGCCGACAAGGGCACCATCCGCGCCGATTTCGCCCAGAGCATCGACGCCAACGTGGTGCACGGTTCCGACGCGCCGGAGACGGCGGCGGTGGAAATCGCGTTCTTCTTCAGCGGCACCGAGATCTGCCCGCGCGCATGAACGCCGTGGCGGACCCAGTGCTGGCCGCGGGCGTCGTCGCACAGGCGCGCACCAACCTGTTGGGGTTGCCGCGTCCCGAGCTCGAGGCGTTCGTCGCCGCACTGGGTTCGAAACCGTTCCGCGCTCGCCAGCTCATGAACTGGCTGTACAAGCGCGGCTGCAACGACTTCGACGCGATGACCGATCTCGCGAAGGAGTTCCGAGCCCAGTTGCTGGCGACGGCCGAGGCGCGCCTGCCGGAGATCGTCACGACGCAGCGCTCCAGCGACGGCACCTGCAAGTGGCTGTTGCGCGCCGATGCCTCGCAGGCCTTCGAGATGGTGTACATCCCCGAGCCGGACCGCGGCACGCTGTGCATTTCCTCGCAGGTGGGCTGTGCGCTGGACTGTTCGTTCTGCTCCACCGCGCAGCAGGGCTTCAACCGCAACCTCACGGCGGCGGAAATCGTCGGACAGGTGTATCTCGCCAACCGCGAGCTGGGCTTCGCGCCCGGCGGCGATCGCATCGTCACCAACGTGGTGCTGATGGGCATGGGCGAGCCGCTGGCGAATTTCCGCAACGTGATCCCCGCGCTGCAGATCCTGCTCGACGACCTCGGGTTCGATCTTTCGCGCCGGCGCGTGACGCTGTCCACCTCCGGCCTCGTGCCGCAGATCTACAAGCTGGCGCAGGTCAGCAACGTGGCGCTGGCCGTTTCGCTGCACGCGCCCAATGACGAGCTGCGCTCGCAGCTGGTGCCCATCAACCGCATCCATCCGATCGCGGAACTGCTGGAAGCCTGCTGGTACTACCTCGACGAGCAGAACGGCCGCAGCGTGACCTTCGAATACGTGATGCTCGAGGGCGTGAACGATGCGCCCGAGCTGGCGCGCCAGCTCGCGCAGCTGCTGCGGGGCCGGCCCGCCAAGGTGAACCTGATTCCGTTCAATCCTTTCCCCGGCACCGACTATCGCCGCGCCAGCGATGAGGTGATCCGCCGCTTCCGCGACGAATTGCTCAAGCGCGAGGTGATGGCCACGGTGCGCCGTACGCGCGGCGAGGACATCGACGCCGCCTGCGGCCAGCTGGTCGGGCGCGTACAGGACCGCGTGGTGACGCGGCTGGGAGCCCGGCGCATTCCAATCGTGGTGCAGGCATGAACCGCACGACACTTTCTTCCGGTTGGCGCGTCATCGTCGTGGGCGTGCTGGCCGCGACGCTCGGCGCCTGCGTCACCACCGGTGACCAGGACAAGAGCAAGACCCCGGAAGGTCGCAAGGCCGCCGCCGGCTTCAACCTGCGCCTCGGCGCGGCGTACATGCAGCAGAACAACCTGACGGCCGCCAAGGAAGTGCTCGACAAGGCGAACAAGGAGAGTCCGGAGAACGCCGAAGTGCACGCCATGCTGGCGGTGCTGCAGGAGCGGCTGGGCGACAACCGCAAGGCCGATACAGAGCATCGCACCGCGCTGCGCCTCGCGCCCGAGAACCCCGACGTGCAGAACAACTATGCGGTGTTCCTGTGCCGCACCGGCAAGACCGCGGAAGGCGTGAAATTGTTCGAGACGGCGGCGGCCAACAAGCTGTACCGCACCCCGTGGGTGGCCTACACCAACGCCGGGGTGTGCCTGCGCAACGAGAAGCGCAACGACGAGGCCTCGAAGGAACTGGCGCTGGCGCTCAACGCCAATCCCGCCTACACCGAGGCCGTCTTCCAGGCGGCCGAGCTCGAACTGATGCAGGGCATGCTGGTCGAGGCGCGGGTGCGCGTGAGTGCCTGGCTGCTGCAGAACCCGGCCACGCCGGAGATGCTGCAGCTCGGCTGGCGGATCGCCAAGGCGCAGGCCGACGAGCCCGCGGCCACCCAGTTCTACAACCGGCTGCACCAGGAATTCCCCGATTCGGCGGCCACGCGATCCGTCGAGACGCCGCCGCCATGAGCCGCGACGAGCAGCCGGCTGGCGGCGCGCCCGGTCCGGGAGCGCGGCTGCGCGCCGCACGCGAGCGGCTGGGTCTGAGCGTGCAGCAGGTCGCCGACCGGCTGCGGCTCAATCCGCGCGTGATCGAAGGCATCGAAGCCGACGACTACAGTGCGGTGGGCGCGCCGGTGTACGTGCGCGGGCACCTGCGGCGCGTCGCCAATCTGGTCGGCGAGTCCGAAGCCGAGATCGAAGCGCTGTTCCGTTCGGGCGATGCGCCCAAGGCCATGCCGGACCTGACGCGCATCGTGACGCAGAAATACCGCGGCGCGCAGCAACAGCGGCAGACCCGGCTGGGCACCTGGCCCACGGTCATCGTCGGACTGCTGATCCTGCTGGGCGGACTGGTGTGGTGGGCCATGCAGCAGGCGCCGCGCGCGCCGAGTGGCACGCAGGTGCTGGAGTTGCCGGTGGCGGGAACCAGCATCCCGCTCGCGCCCACCCAGGAAGGGGTTGCGAAACAGGGTGGGAGCGATGTGACCAGCGCAGCCGCGCCCGCGCCGGTGTCCAGGCCGCCGGGAACCACCACGACGCAGGCCCTGGTTCCGAAGCCCACGAGCGTCGCCTCGGTCGTGCCGGCGGCGCCATCGAGCGCGTCCGCGGCCGGCGCGACTCCAGCGGTAAACGCCTCGCCGATGGGCGCGGCGCCGGCCAGTGCTGCGCCGGCCAGCGCGCCGCGCGGCAGCACGACGAGCGGCGGTCCGGCAACGGGCAGTGGCTCCACGACACTGCCGCCCACAGCGCGCGCCGCGCCGGTCGCCAACGCGGCTCCAGGCGGCGGCGACAGGCTCGCGCTGCGCTTCAAGGACGACAGCTGGGTCGAAGTGTACGCCGCTGACGGCAGCCGCCTGTACTACGACGTGGGCAGCGCCGGATCCGTGCACGAGCTCAGCGGCAGTGGTCCGTGGCGCGTCGTACTCGGCAATGGCGCAGCCGTCCAGCTGACGGTCAATGGCCGGCCCGTGAATCTCTCGCGCGAGGTGCGCGACACGCCGAACGTGCGCCTGAGCCTCGATCGCAGCGGCCGCGCCAGCGAAATCCAGTAAGGGAAGCTTTCTTGAGCAAGCAGATCCAGCCGGTGCGCGGCATGAACGATGTGCTGCCCGCGCAGCTCGCGGCGTGGCAGCACCTCGAAGCCGTGACGCAGCGCCTGTTCGCGTCGTACGGATACCAGGAGCTGCGCCTGCCGCTGGTGGAACACACCGAGCTGTTCAAGCGCGGCATCGGCGAGTTCACCGACATCGTCGAGAAGGAGATGTACACCTTCACCGACATCGGCGGCGACAGCCTGACGCTGCGACCCGAAGCCACGGCGAGCATGGTGCGCGCCATCATCTCCAACGGCCTGCTGCGCGGCGCGCGCCTGAAGCTTTGGACCTCCGGGCCCATGTTCCGGCACGAGCGGCCGCAGAAAGGCCGTTACCGCCAGTTCCACCAGATCGACGTCGAAGCCATCGGCTTCGAAGGGCCGGACGTCGACGCCGAGCTCATCGCGCTCACGGCCCGACTGTGGCGCGAACTGGGCATCACGCGCATCAGGCTCACGCTCAATTCGCTGGGCACGCCCGCAGCGCGCGCCGGCTATCGCGAGCGGCTGCAGGCCTATTTCCAGCAGCACCATGCGCAGCTCGACGAGGACAGCCGGCGGCGGCTCGACGGCAATCCGCTGCGCATCCTCGACAGCAAGCAGCCGGCGATGGCGGAGCTCATTGCCGGCGCGCCGCTGCTGCGCGATTCGCTGGATGAGGCATCGGCGCAGCATTTCGCGGGGCTGTGCGAACGGCTCGAGGCCATGGGCATCGCCTATGAGATCAATCCGCGGCTGGTGCGCGGCCTGGACTATTACTCGCGCACCGTGTTCGAGTGGGTGACCGATGCGCTGGGCGCGCAGGATGCGGTCTGCTCCGGTGGGCGCTACGATGGCCTCATCACGCAGCTCGGCGGCGAAGCGACGCCGGCCATCGGCTTCGCCATGGGCGTGGAGCGCGTGGTGGCGTTGCTGGAGCAGGGCGGCAACCTGCCGGTGCCGGCGGCGCCCGCAGTCTATGTCATCGCCAGCGGCGCGGCGGCGGAGCTCGCGGCGCAGCGGCTGGCCGAACAGCTGCGCGACGCCTTGCCGGGAGCGGGCGTGCAGCTCAACCTGGGCGGGGGCAACATCAAGACCCAGTTCCGGCGCGCCGATCGCAGCGGCGCGCGGCTGGCGGTGGTGCTGGGCGAGGCCGAGCTGGCACGTGGCGTGGCAACATTGAAACCTTTGCTGGAGGAAGCCGGTCAGAGCGAATGCGCGCTGGCGGAGCTGCCCGGGCGGGTTGGCGGGCTGATCACGAGGAGCGGGAAGTGAACGAATACCTGAACGAACAGGAACAGTGGGAACAGGTCAAGCAGTGGCTCAGGGACAACCTGCCGGGGCTGGTGGTGGGCGTGGCGCTGGCCATGGCGTGCGTGTTCGGCTGGCGCTGGTACCAGGCGCGCCAGACCACGCAGGCCCTGCAGGCCCACGAGCGTTACAACGCCGTGGTGTCCGCTTACGAGCATGGCGATCTGCCGTCGGGCGAGAAACTCACCGACCAGATGCGCACCGATTTCCCCCATTCCGGCTACAGCGTGCAGGCCGATCTGATCACCGCCAGCGCGGAAGTGCAGAACAAGCAGTCGTCGCAGGCCGCGGTGCGCCTGGCGCGCGTCATGAACGACAGCTCGGATCCGGGACTGGCGCTGATCGCGCGCCTGCGGCTGGCGCGGGTGCAGATCGACCTGGGGCAGACCGACGCCGCGCTGCAGACTCTGCAGGTCGCCGATCCCGGCGCCTTCGCGGCGCGCATCGCCGAAGTGCGCGGCGACGCGCTGCTGGCCAAGGGCGATCGCAAGGGCGCGCTGCAGGCCTACCAGAGCGCGCGCGCCAGTGGCGATGCGGCGGTGGACATGGATACGCTGGACCTGAAGATCAACGAGCTGGAGCAATCCTGACGTGAGAGCCGACCTGAACCTGTCCCCGATCAGGCTGCCGCTGGCGCTGCTGTGCATGGCGGCGCTGCTGGCCGCGTGCGCCACCGACAAGGCCGACAAGCCGCTGAAGCTGGAGAAGATCCAGTCGCAGCTGCAGATCTCGCGCAGCTGGGAGGCCTCGCTCGGCGGCGCGGCGCCGAAGCTGCGGCTCGGACTGGGCCTGGCCGAGGCCGATGGCGTCGTGTTCGCGGGCAATCATTCGGGCGAGGCGCTGGCCTACAACCTGCGCACCGGCAAGCGCCTGTGGCAGACCAGGCTCAAGCTGCCGCTGTCAGCGGGCCCCGGCGTGGGCGAAGGCCTGGTCGTGTATGGCAGCTCCAAGGGCGATCTGGTGGCGCTGGATGCGGGCACGGGAGCGAAGCGCTGGAGCGCCAAGCTGGCTTCGGAACTGCTCTCGGCGCCGGCCATCGGCAGCCGGACCGTGGTGGTGCGCTCGGTGGACGGCAAGCTGCACGCGCTTTCCGCGGCCAATGGCAGCGAACTGTGGGTGACGTCCGAGACGCTGCCCAAGCTCACGCTGCGCGGCATCGCCGAACCCGTGGTGACGCCGGAGCTCGCACTGAGCGGCTTCGACAACGGCCGCGTGCTGGCGGTGACGCTCATCAACGGCAACACCGCCTGGGACGTCGCCATCGCACAGGCGCGCGGCAGCAGCGAACTGCAGAAGCTGGTGGATATCGATTCCACCGTGGTCGTCGACGGCGAGGATCTGTATGCCGTGGCGTTCCAGGGCCGCGTCGCGCGCCTGAACGTGCAGACCGGCCAGGTGCTGTGGACCCACGACCTCTCCAGCTACGCGGGCCTCGCGGTCGATGCCGACAAGGTCTACGTTTCCACCGCCGAAGGCGACGTGGTGGCGCTGGATCGCAAGACCGGCACGGAGCAGTGGCGCCAGAAGGCGCTGGAACGCCGCAGCCTCACGGCGCCGGCGGTGCAGGGCGGCTACGTGGTGGTGGCGGACGTGGAAGGCGTGGTGCACTGGCTCGACGCCGGCAGCGGCGCGTTCCTGGCGCGCGAGGAAACGGGCACGCGCGTGCGCGCGGTGCCGCTGGCGATCGGCGATGAACTGCTGGTGCTCAACGACGCCGGCAAGCTGTCGGCCTATGACGTGAAACCCGGCGTGAAGCAGGCCGCCACGCCCCCTGCCGCCGCGCCGCCGCCCGCTCCCTAGCCACCCATGCTGCCCGTCGTTGCCATCGTCGGCCGTCCCAATGTCGGCAAGTCGACGCTGTTCAACGCGCTGACGCGGACCCGCGACGCCATCGTGGCCGACGTGCCGGGCGTCACGCGCGATCGCCAGTACGGCTACGCGAAGATCGGGCCGATTCCCTGCGTGCTCATCGACACCGGCGGGCTGGTGGAGCAGCCCCAGGGACTCGACGGCCAGATGCGCATCCAGACCGAGAAGGCGATGGCGGAAGCCGACCACATCATCTTCCTCGCCGATGCGCGCGCCGGCCTCACCAGCGAGGATCATTTCATCGCGCGCCTGCTGCGGCGGGCGGGCAAACCCATCGTGCTCGCGATCAACAAGTCCGAGGGCCTCGATCCGGAAGTCGTCAGCGTCGACTTCCACGCGCTGGGCATCGGCGATCCCGTGCCGATTTCCTCCAGCCACGGCCAGGGTTGCCACGAACTCATGGACATCGTGCTCGGCGGCCTGCCCGAGCCGGTGCCGCCCGCGATGCAGACCGACGCCATCCGCGTCGCCATCATCGGGCGGCCCAACGTCGGCAAGTCCACGCTGGTGAACCGCATCCTGGGCGAGGAGCGCGTGATCGCCAGTCCCGAGCCGGGCACCACGCGCGATTCCATCCTGGTGCCCTTCGAGCGCGACGGCCGCCAATTCCTGCTGGTGGACACGGCCGGCGTGCGCCGCCGCTCCAAGGTCGACGATCCGCTGGAGCGCGCCAGCGTCGCGCGCACCTTGCAGGCCATCGCCGAAGCGCACGTGGTGGTGATGGTGGTGGACGCGCACGAAGGCATCGGCGAGCAGGACGCGACGGTGCTGGGCCAGGCGCTGGAGCGCGGCCGCGTGCTGTTCATCGCGATCAACAAGTGGGATGGCATCGCCGCCGACCAGCGCGAGCAGATCCGTCACCTGCTGGGCCTCAAGCTCGACTTCGTGCCGTTCGCGCCGCTGCACTTCATCTCCGCGCGGCACGGCACGGGCGTGGGCGAGCTGGTGCGCGATGTGATCAAGGGGTTCGAGGCCGCGATGCGCGTCATGGCGACGCCGCAGATCACGCGCGTGATGGAGAAGGCGATGGAGGCGCACCAGCCGCCGCTGGTGAAGGGCCGGCGCATCAAGCTGCGCTACGCGCACCAGGGCGGCCGCAATCCGCCGCGCATCATCATCCACGGCAACCAGACCGTGCACGTGCCGGATTCGTACCGGCGCTACCTCGCCAATGTGTTCCGCGAAGCGTTCGACCTGTACGCGACGCCGGTGGCGGTGGAATTCCGCGGTGACGCCAATCCCTACGATCGGCTCAAGGCGGGCAAGCGCAGGTCGCCCCGTCCGGCGCGGACGATGCCGGGACGGCAGACGCGGAGTTGAAGCGGAGGCGGAGTTGCAAGGGACGCGGATCGCACCGCGTCGCCGCTGGCACCACGACGCGCCGACGGGCAGCTCCGCGCCAGGGAGCTGCCAGCCAGCCGCGTGCGGTGTTAGTACTGGCCCTTGATCGCGTCCAGTCCTTTCAGGGCGCATTCCGCGTCATGGCCGCCCGGTTCCGCCCCGCTGACGCCGATGGCGCCGAGCAGCTTGCTGCCCGACTTGATCAGCAGCCCGCCCGACATGGTGACCAGGTTGCCATCATCCTGCATCTTGGCGGCCACCGCGGCATCCTTGCGGTCGACCTTCGAGCTGTCGACATTGAAAGTCACCGCCGTGTAAGCCTTGCGGATGGCCGTATAGCCGTGGTCGGGGCCGGCGCCGTCCGGAATGTAGACCAGGATCGGCTCGCCCTTGGCATTCACGATGGCCGCGCCAAAGTGATACTGACTGCACCCCTTGCCGATGGCCTGGGCCGCCTTGATCGCCAGTTCAATGGGCAGCGCCGGCACGTCGCTGCCCGGCATCGGGCCGCCGCCGCCCGGGGGAGGACCGCCGGGGCCGCCCGGGCCGCCAGGGCCACCTGGACCACCCGGACCACCGGGGCCGCCCATCTTCATCGGGCCGTTGTCGCCCGGCAGCAGAGGACCGTCCTTGGCCACTCCAGTCGAGATCGAGGCCAGCGTCACGACGCCGGCCGCGCACCATAAAGCCACCTTGTTTTTCATGTGTCCCCGCTTCGGTTGTGAAGGATCCGTGCCGACAATAGCGGCCGTTGCACTCGTGTTCAAGTCGGCGCGGCGGAACCCGTCTCAGCCGGCAGGAACAGCGCCGGGTCGACGAACGCGTGGTTGAGCGACACGCCAAAGTGCAGGTGGGGGCCCGTGACGCGCCCGGTCGCGCCCACCTTGCCGAGCACCTCGCCTGCCTTGAGTTCCTGGCCGATCTTCACGCCGATCACCGACAGGTGGCAGTACATGGTCATGAATCCTTCGCCATGGTCGACGATGACCGTGTTGCCGTTGAAGAAGTAGCTGCCGACGTCGACCACGCGGCCGCTGGCCGCCACCTTCACGGGGCGGCCCGTCTCGGCCGCGATGTCCATGCCGGAATGCGGACTGCGCGCCTCGCCGTTGAAGAACCGTCGCAGGCCGAATGAACTGGAGCGCGGGCCGCTGATCGGCGGCGCCAGCACCAGGCTGGCAGGGGGTGCTGCGCTGTAAATCGCCAGCGCCGCGCGCATGCGCTTCTGCTCCAGCGCGATGCGCGCCAGCGCCTGCTTCGAAGGGTTGACCTGCGAGGGCGCGACGTTGAGGTGCTGCTCCTGGTACTGCTTGGTGCCGACCTCGAAACTGCGCGTCGCGGCGGGTTGTCCGGGAATGCGGATGTCGGCGCTGTGCGGACCGGGATCGGTCGACAGCGCGAGGCCCACCAGCGCCAGCCAGTGGTCGCCATCGCGCACGACCAGCGCGCGTTGCCCGTTGTAGCTCACCACCGGCAGTGCCGTCGCAGCACCCTCGATGGGCAGGGCTACTACGCCGCCGGGCACCGCGGAAATGACCGGCAGTTCCAGTGCCGTGGGATTGCCGACGTCGGCGCCCGCAGTGGTGGTGGCGGCACCCGCGGCCGCAGTGGATGCCGCCGTTGCGGTGACCGCCACGGAGATCGCGATGCCAGCCGCGACCATCAGCGGGAGAGAGCGTTGCAGTCGAGTTGTCCCTGTCATGTTTCCGTCCGTCCCAGCACGCGTGCGCGCAAGGCCCCGCGGGCGAGCCGCGCCTCGATTTCCGCGCCCACATCGATCTGACGCGCGTCCGTGAGCAAAGTGCCGTCACTGGCGCGCGTGAGGATGGAGAATCCGCGTCCCAGCGTGGCCAGGGGGCTCACGCCCTGCAACGCGCGCGCCAGCACCTCCAGTCGCGTCGCGGCCCCCTCCAGCCGCGAACGCCAGGCGTGGTGCAATCGCAGTCCGAGCGCCTCCTGGCGCAGTTGTCGTTCCGACAGGCGGCGCTGCGGCGACTCCGCGGCCAGCCGCAGCTGCAGGCGACCCAGCGAGTCCCGGCGAGTTTGCCACACCCGCAGGGCCGACTGCTGCAGGCGCTGCTCGAGGCCATCCAGGGTCTGGGCCTGGCGCTGCAGTTGGGCCTCGGGATGCAGGCGACGCAGCCGATGCGCGAGATGATCGAAGGTGAGCTGTGCCTGCTGCACCCGGCGGCGCTGCGCGCTGCCGAGGCGCTGCCCGAAGAGGCGCAACCGCTCCAGCCATTCGCGGCGATCCGGCACCACCAGCTCGGCCGCGGCGGAGGGCGTCGGCGCGCGCACGTCGGCGACGAAATCGGCGATGGTGAAATCGATCTCGTGGCCCACGCCGCTGACCAGCGGAATCGGGCAGCGATGGATGGCCCGCGCCAGTGCTTCATCGTTGAAGGCCCACAGGTCTTCCAGCGAACCGCCGCCGCGCGCCAGGATCAGCACCTCGCATTCCGCACGCGATGCCGCGAGTTCCAGCGCGGCCACGATGGCCGGTGCAGCGGCGGCGCCCTGCACGGGGACCGCATAGACGATGACTTCGGTGACCGGAAAGCGGCGCGCCAGGATGTGCAGGATGTCGCGCAGCGCAGCGCCGGTGGGCGAGGTGATCACGCCGATGCGCCGCGGCGCGACTGGCAGCGGGCGCTTGCGTTCACCGTCGAACAGGCCTTCGGCGGCCAGCTTCGCCTTCAGCGCGTCGAAGGCCCGCTTCAGGGCACCGAGACCCGCCTCCTCGATGTGTTCGACCAGCAGCTGGTAGTCGCCGCGCGGCTCGTACAGGCTGACGCGTGCGCGCGCGACCACCGCCTGGCCTTCTTTCGGCGTGAATCCGGCGAGCATATTGCGCTGCCGGAACATGGCGCAGCGCACCTGTGCCTCGCGATCCTTCAGCGAGAAGTACCAGTGGCCGGAAGAGGGCCGCGCGAAATTGGAGATCTCGCCCTCGACCCACAGCGCGCCCAGTCCGCGCTCCAGCAGCGCACGCGCCTCGCGGTTCAGGCGCGAGATGCTGTAAATCTCGCGCGCGGGAGGTTCAGGGGCTACCGGCATCATGGGTCCAGGTCATTGACCCAGTGTCGGCCAGTCTTCGATCCTGATGCGGGCCAGCAGCGCACTGCCGCCTTTGCCATCGCTGCCGAATACCAGCGACTCGCCGTCGCCGATGTTGGCGCCCTGGGCGCCGAACGCGCCGCTGATGTTCGGGGCGTGCGTGACGATCAGCGTGTTGCCTCCCTTCGGCAGGATCTTCACCTGGTTCCGCAGCCACTCGAGCTGCGTGAGCGTGGCGGGCTGCATGTCGGCGCCCACCTGCGCGAGCTCGGGCTTCGCGGTGGCGCTCAATCCGGCCAGGCGCACGGTTTCCTGTGCCCGGTAGGCGGGGCTGGCCAGCACCTGCGTGAACGGGATGTCGAACTCACGCAGCGCCTTGCCCATGGCGGTGGCCGTATCGCGGCCGGTGGCGTCGAGCTGGCGCTCGGGCGTGGTGTTCTGCGGGTCGGCGTGCGCGCGATCCGGAATTTCGCGCGGCGAACTGGCGTGGCGCATCACGACCACGAAACCACCGCGTCGCAACGCGGACAGCAGCGGAAAGCCGCTGAGCTCCGCGGCCGCTGCGGGGCGCGAGGCGAGCAGCGACAGCGTCCCGGCGCCGACCAGCGAGAGCAGCAGGGCCAGCGCAAGACCCTTCATGCCCGGGCGAACCATGACCGTGCGAGCCGCGAGCGCCCGTTGATCCGCCCGCCGGGCCGCCAGATCGCCGCGCCGGGCGCAGGCCGGATTTCTGACCATAAGACGTTTCATGACGCTGCAGCGTACGCCAATCCAGGCAACATTTGCAGGGAATCGGGTTTACCGGGTGGCGCCCGATGCGTACAATGGCGTGCTTCTTTTTGGGATGCCCGCCGCATGCGAATTCTCGAGGAAGCCCTCACTTTCGACGATGTCCTGCTGGTGCCGGCGCGCTCCGACGTGCTGCCGCGCGACGTCGACCTCTCCACCCGCATCACGCGCAACATCCGGCTCGGATTGCCGGTGCTGTCGGCCGCCATGGACACGGTCACCGAGGCGCGCCTCGCGATCACCATCGCGCAGGAGGGCGGCATGGGCATCATCCACAAGAACCTGCCCATCGAGGGCCAGGCGCGCGAAGTGGCGCAGGTCAAGAAGTTCGAGAGCGGCGTGATCGCCGACCCCATCACGGTGTCGCCCGACGCCACCATCCGCCAGGTCATCGAGCTCACGCGCGCGCGCGGCATCTCGGGGCTGCCCGTGGTGAGCGGTTCGCGCGTGGTGGGCATCGTCACGCACCGTGACCTGCGCTTCGAGCGCGGCCTGGACGCGCCGGTGTCGACGGTGATGACGCCGAAGGAGCGCCTGATCACGGTGCGCGAGAACGCACCCAAGGAAGAAGTGCAGAAGCTGCTGCACAAGCATCGCATCGAGAAGGTGCTGGTGGTGAACGATGCCGGCGAGCTGCGCGGCATGATCACGGTGAAGGATTTCCAGAAGGCCACCGAGTTCCCGCGCGCCAGCAAGGACGAGACCGGCCGCTTGCGCGTGGGCGCCGCGGTGGGCACGGCGCCCGACACGCCGGATCGCGTGGCGGCGCTGCACGAGGCCGGCGTCGACGTGGTGGTGGTCGACACTTCGCACGGGCATTCGATCGGCGTCCTCCGGATGGTGGCCGCGCTCAAGCAGCGCTGGCCGGGCCTGCAGATCATCGCGGGCAACATCGTCACGCGCGAAGCGGCGCTGGAGCTGGTCGATGCGGGTGCCGACGGCGTGAAAGTCGGCATCGGCCCGGGTTCCATCTGCACCACCCGCATCGTGGCGGGCGTGGGCGTGCCGCAGATCAGCGCGGTGTCGAACGTGGCCGAGGCGCTGGCCAAGAGCGGCGTGCCGCTGATCGCCGACGGCGGCATCCGCTACTCGGGCGACGTGGCCAAGGCTATCGCCGCCGGCGCGCACGCGGTCATGATCGGCGGCCTGTTCGCGGGCACCGAAGAATCGCCCGGTGAGGTGGAGCTGTACCAGGGCGCCTCGTACAAGGCCTATCGCGGCATGGGCTCGCTGGGCGCGATGTCGGAGCGCCACGGCTCGGCCGACCGTTACTTCCAGGACACCAGCAGCGAGCTCGAGAAGCTGGTCCCGGAAGGCATCGAAGGCCGCGTGCCCTACAAGGGCAGCCTGGTGAACATCCTCTACCAGCTCGCCGGCGGGCTGCGCGCCGCGATGGGGTACACGGGCAGTGCCAGCATCGAGGAGATGCGCACCCGCCCGCAGTTCGTGCGCATCACCAGCGCCGGCGTGCGCGAGAGCCATGTGCACGACGTGACGATCACCAAGGAAGCCCCGAACTATCGTGTCTCGTGACATCCACGCCGACCGGATCCTGATCCTCGATTTCGGCTCCCAGTACACCCAGCTGATCGCACGCCGCGTGCGCGAGCTCGGTGTGTATTGCGAGATCCATCCCTGGGACATGGGCGACGCGGCGGTGCGCGAATACGCGCCGCGCGGCGTGATCCTCTCGGGCAGCCCCGAATCGGTGCTCGAGCCCGGCTCGCCGCGCGCGCCTGGTGCCGTGTTCGAGCTCGCCGTGCCCGTGCTGGGCATCTGCTACGGCATGCAGACCATGGCTGCGCAGCTCGGCGGCAAGGTCGCACCGGGCAGCGTCAAGGAATTCGGCTACGCGGAAGTGCGCGCGCGCGGCCAGAGCGCGCTGCTGGCCGACATCGAGGATCGCCACAACGATCAGGGCCATGCGCTGCTGGACGTGTGGATGAGCCACGGCGATCGCGTGGTGGATCTGCCTGCGGGCTTCAAGCTCATCGCTTCGACCGGTGATGTGCCGCTCGCGGGCATGGCCGACGAATCGCGCAAGTACTACGCGCTGCAGTTCCACCCCGAAGTCACCCACACCACGCAGGGCCTGCGCATCTACGCGCGTTTCGTGCACGAGATCTGCGGCTGCGGCAATGACTGGAACGCCGGCAACATCATCGAGGACGCCAGCGCGCGCGTGCGCGCGCAGGTGGGGCAGGGCAAGGTGCTGCTGGGTCTCTCGGGCGGCGTCGATTCCTCGGTGGTCGCCGCGCTGCTGCACAAGGCCATTGGCGAGCAGCTCACCTGCGTATTCGTCGACCACGGCCTGCTGCGCCACCAGGAAGGCGACCAGGTGATGCAGGTGTTCGCCGAGAACCTCGGCGTGCGCGTGATCCGCGTCAACGCCGCCGAACGCTTCTTCCGCGCGCTGGCCGGGGAGGCCGATCCGGAAGCCAAGCGCAAGATCATCGGCCGGCTGTTCATCGAGATCTTCGACGAGGAAGCCGCCAAGCTGAAGGACGTGGAGTTCCTCGCACAGGGCACGATCTACCCCGACGTGATCGAATCCGCGGGCGCCAAGACCGGCAAGGCCCACGTGATCAAGAGCCACCACAACGTGGGCGGCCTGCCGCAGCACATGAAGCTCAAGCTGGTCGAGCCGCTGCGCGAGCTGTTCAAGGATGAAGTGCGGCGCATCGGCGTGGAGCTCGGGCTGCCGCCCGGGATGGTCAACCGCCATCCGTTCCCGGGGCCGGGACTGGGCGTGCGCATCCTCGGCGCGGTGACGAAGCAGGCCGCGGAGACGCTGCGGCTCGCGGATCATATCTTCATCGAAGAGCTGCGCCGCGCGGGATGGTACGAAAAAACCAGCCAGGCATTCGCGGTGTTCCTGCCCGTGCGCAGCGTCGGCGTCACGGGCGACGGCCGGCGCTATGAACCGGTCATCGCGCTGCGAGCGGTCGAGACCATCGATTTCATGACGGCGCGCTGGGCGCATCTGCCGTATGAGCTGCTGGATGTGTGTTCACGGCGCATCGTGAACGAGGTGCCGGGATTGTCGCGGGTGGTGTATGACGTGTCGGGGAAGCCGCCGGCGACGATTGAGTGGGAGTGAGGGATCGCGGCCCTTAATGGTGTGCGAGAGCCGTACGAACTGCAGCGTCTGGATTCCGGGAAGAAATCGGCAATACCCGAGCGGCGCAGCCACTGAGGACGGCAGGCCGGCCTTCAACATAATCCCTGCTCCGGGAGGTTTCAGGACCCTGAAGGAGGGTATGGAATACTCTCCAACTTGCTCGTAACAGCCGTAATAGCCATTCTAGCTTTCATGAAAAGCGTTACCGCCCTGGAAGCCAAGAACCGGTTCGGAGAAGTGCTTGAGGCCGCTCAGCGCCAACCCGTCAGCATCACGCGGAACGGCCGTCCCTCTGTCGTGATGATTTCCGCCGAGAGTTATGCCCGCCGGCAGCGCATGGCTCGCGAGCGCCTGCGACAGGCATTGCAGCGCGCGGGGGAGCATGCGGCTGCCCAAGGGATGAACGAAGAAGTGCTGGACCAACTGCTCGCGGATGAAAGCTGAAAGGCTGGTCCTCGACAGCAATGTCTGGATCGCTGCGCTGATCTCGCCCGCCGGATCCGCGGGGCGGCTGGTGGATGCTGTTCTGGCCAACGACATCGAGATACTGATGTCGGAGGCGACTTTCGCCGAGCTGGTGTCGCGTCTTGGTCGATCGAAGTTCGATCGCTACCGCGAGGCAGCGGCCTGGAACCTGTTCCTGTCCGAATTGGTGGAACTTGCGATCTGGCTCGAGGATGCCGGAACAGCGAGTGGCATCTGCCGTGATGCAGATGACGACATGTTCCTTGCGCTCGCTGCGACCGGGCGGGCCGACGCGATCATCAGCGGTGACAGCGACCTTCTGGAGTCGGTTGCCTATGAGGGCATTCCGATTCTCACGCCGGCGCAGTTTCTCAAGAATTTGCACAGCTCGGAGCCCTGATTCCGGCATATCTGCACGAATGCAAGCCTTTGAGCTTTCAGATGCCGTCGACGGTCCGCGTAGCCTGGGTAATCCCTGTCATCCTCCGGGACTCGCTTCATGCCAGCGGCCGCCTGCGCGCAGCGGCCAAGGCCGGTCGCTCCCCGACCATGTTCAGGAGGAGTTCGATGCCTATCTGAAGTGTGGTCGTCTCGAGGAGGGCTTCCTGCGCGTACGCTGCGAGGGCTGCCACGCCGAGAAGCTCGTCGCGTTCAGCTGCAAGAGGCGCGGGTTTTGTCCTTCGTGCGGTGGCCGGCGCATGGCCGAGACGGCCGCGCTGCTGGCCGATGAGGTGTTGCCCGAGCGTCCGTTGCGACAGTGGGTATTGTCGCTGCCCTTCG
>DATJYR010000093.1:0-12239 GCA_035499515.1 Steroidobacteraceae bacterium
CGTCATCGGTCGCATGCAGTACGACCTGTTCCACGCCTACACGGTGGACGCCCACACGCTGTTCGTGGTGAGCAATGCGCGGCGGCTCGCCATGCCCGAATACGACCACGAACTGCCGCTGGTGTCGCCCATCATGCAGCAACTGCCCAAGCCCGAGATCGTCTACCTGGGCGCGCTGTTCCACGACATCGCCAAGGGGCGCGGCGGCGATCACTCCGAGCTGGGCTCGGTGGACGCCGAGGCGTTCTGCCTCGAGCAGGGCCTGTCGCGTTACGAAGCGCGGCTGGTGGCCTGGCTGGTGTCCAACCATCTGGTGCTGTCGATCACCGCGCAGAAGCAGGACATCGGCGATCCGAGCGTGATCAACGACTTCGCGCGGCGGGTCGGCGACGAGAGCCACCTCGATTACCTGTACGTGCTGACCTGCGCCGACGTGCGCGGCACCAATCCCAAGCTGTGGAATTCCTGGAAGGCCTCGCTGTTCCAGGAATTCTACGAGAAGGTCAAGCGCGCGCTGCGCCGCGGCCTGGAAACGCCGGTGGACCAGGACGAGCTGCTGCGCGAGAACCAGGGCAGCGCGCGCGTGCTGCTCAAGGCCGCCAACGTCCCGGACGCCGCCATCGAGCGCACCTGGTCGCAGCTGCCGGCGGCCTACTTCCTGCGCCACGTGCCGGAGGAGATCGCGCGCCACACGCGCGTGCTGTCCGCGCGCGAGAATTTCGACGAGGCGCGCGTGGCGGTGGAAGCGCACAGCGAACGCGGTTCGACGGCGGTGCTCATCTACGCCCCGCACCGCCGGCACGGCTTCGCCCGCGCCACCGCGGTGCTCGACCAGCTCGGCCTCAACATCGTCGACGCGCAGATCACCCCGATCGGCAATGGCTTCTCGCTCGACGCCTACCACGTGCTCGAGGACGACGGCACGCCCATCACCGACCAGGACCGCCTGCAGGAAATCGAACGCGCGCTGTGGGGCTCGATCCAGCGGCCGGAGGAAGCGCCGTTGTCGGTGTCGCGCCGTGCCGCGCGCCAGCTGCGCATCTTCAAGACCGCCACGCAGATCTCGATCACCGAGGACGTGCGCAACCGCCGCTCCGTGCTGGAACTGGTGTCGGCCGACCGCCCGGGCCTGTTGTGCGACGTGGGCAAGGTGCTGTGGGAGGAACGCGTCGACCTGCATGGCGCGCGCATCAGCACGCTCGGCGAGCGGGCCGAGGACGTGTTCTACATCACCGACCGCAACCAGCAGCCGCTGGAGGAAGCGGCGGCCAACCGGCTGCGCGAACGTCTCAGCACCGCCCTGGCGCAGCGCCTGGCGGCATGAACCCCCGCCTCGCGCGCCTGCAGTCGTATCCCTTCGAGCGACTGGCGTCCCTGCTGGCAGGCTCGCAGCCGCCGGCGTCGCTCTCGCATATCGGCATGTCGATCGGCGAACCGCGGCACGCACCACCGGAAGTGGTGCTCGAAGCGCTGCGCGCCAACCTGCACCGGCTCGACACGTACCCGCTGACGCGCGGCCTGCCACAGCTGCGCCAGGCCATGGCGGCCGCCCTCGGGCGGCGTTGTTTCGGCGGGCGGCAGCTCATCGATCCGGACAGCATGGTGCTCCCGGTCTGCGGCACGCGCGAGGCGCTGTTCTCGGTGGTGCAGGCCGTGGTCGATCCCACCGCCACGGCGCCGGTGGTCGTGATGCCCAATCCCTGCTACCAGATCTACGAAGGCGCGGCGCTGCTGGCGGGCGCCGAACCCTACTACCTCAACACCACGGCGGCCACGCGCTTCACGCCCGACCTGCACGCCGTGCCCGCCGCGGTGTGGGAGCGCTGCCAGTTGCTCATCCTGTGCACGCCCGGCAATCCCACCGGCACCATCCTGTCGCTGGACTACCTGCGCCACGCGCTGGAGCTGGCGGAGCAATACGATTTCCTCGTTGCCAGTGACGAGTGCTACACCGATCTGTACCTGGACGAATCGGTCGCGCCGCCCTCGCTGCTGCAGGCGGCGCTGGCCACGGGCCGCACCGGCTTCGAGCGCTGCATCGTCTACCATTCGCTGTCGAAGCGCTCCAGCGTGCCGGGCCTGCGCTCCGGACTGGTGGCCGGCGATGCGAAGTTCATGCGCCAGTACCTGCAGTATCGCACCTACCACGGCTGCGCCATGCCCGTGCCCACGCAGCTGGCGAGCCTGGTGGCCTGGTCCGAACCCACACACGTCGCTGACAATCGCCGGCTGTACCAGGAGAAGTTCCGCCACGTACTGCCCATCCTGCAGCCCGTGCTGGATGTCGCACGGCCCGACGCGGGTTTCTACCTGTGGGCCGACGTGCACGGCGATGATGAAGTGTTCACGCGCGCGCTGCACGAGAACCAGAACGTCACCCTCATCCCCGGCAGCTACCTCGCGCGCGACACCGCCGCGGGCAATCCGGGGCGCGGCCGGGTGCGCATCACGCTGGTCGCGAACCTGGCCGAATGCCTGCAGGGCGCCGAGCGCATCCGCGCCTTCCTGACCCACTGACCGTCCAATCCACCTGACGAAGGCGAAGCGATGAAACACGACACGTTGCAGAAGACCATCGAAGACGCCTTCGAGATCCGCGCCCAGCTGAGCGCCAGCAAGTCCCCGCCCGCAGTGCTGGCGGCGGTCGAGGAATGCATCGCGCTGCTGGATCGCGGCGAGCTGCGCATCGCGAGTCGCGGCGGGGATGGCGGCTGGCAGGTGCACGAGTGGCTCAAGAAGGCCGTGCTGCTGTACTTCCGCACCCACGACAACCAGGTGATCGAAGGCGGATTCACGCGCTTCTACGACAAGGTGCCGCTCAAGTACGCGGCCACCGACGCGGCCGGCTTCGCGGCCGGCGGCGCGCGCATCGTGCCGCAGGCCATCGCGCGCCGCGGCAGCTACGTCGCGCCGGACGCCATCCTCATGCCCAGCTACGTGAACATCGGCGCCTGGGTGGGCCCGGGCACCATGGTCGACACCTGGGCCACGGTGGGCTCGTGCGCGCAGATCGGCGCCAACGTGCACCTGTCAGGTGGCGTGGGCATCGGCGGCGTGCTCGAACCGCTGCAGGCCTCCCCCACCATCATCGAGGACAACTGTTTCATCGGCGCCCGTTCGGAAATCGTCGAAGGCGTGATCGTCGGCGCAGGGTCGGTGATCTCGATGGGCGTGTTCATCGGCCAGAGCACGCGCATCTACGATCGCACCACCGGCGAGTTCCACCAGGGCCGCGTGCCGCCGGGATCGGTGGTGGTGTCGGGGACGCTGCCGGCGAAGGATGGCAGCCACAGCCTGTACGCGGCGATCATCGTGAAGCGCGTGGATGCGCAGACGCGCTCGAAGACTTCTCTCAACGAACTGCTGCGCACTGCGGATTAGGACGCTGGCGCGCCACCGCCTGATCTGGCAACCTCTCAGCTCAGGCAAACAATGAGACTGGCGTGATAATTGCGCCAATCGATGGGGATCACGATCGGCCGCGCACTGGGCAGGTCCTTCATCTGCTCATCGGCGCCATGCAGCACGTTCGGCACCGAGATCATGAACTGGCTGCCGAAGTCGCGCCGCGCGTTGCCGGAGAGCGTGTTGGCCACCTCACCCACCAGGTCGAGGAAATTGTCGTGGCTGAGATCGTTTTCCTGCATCCGCATCAGCATCACGCTCAGCATGCTCTTGGGCGCGGTGAAGTACACCATGCCCTGGCGGCTGCCGGAGATGCGGATCATGCCGGTGTAGTCCATCGTGGTCGGCGGCCGACCCAGCGCCAGGTATGGCGTACCCACCTGCGCGGCGTGCATCAACGAGGTGTCGAAATAATTCAGGATGCCTGAAACGAAGGTCGCGACTTCTGCTTCCTGTGCCATGGTGCTGTGGCGCTCAGACTTCGATCAGCTTGGCGAGCGCGTCATTGAGCTGGCGCTCCGTGAACGGCTTGCACAGGAACCCGCTGGCGCCGGTTTCCAGCGCTTCGATGGCGGTCGCCTTGTCCGCCAGGGCGGAGATCACCAGGATTCTGATCAGGGGATCGCGCTCCACGAGTCTGCGTACACACTCGATGCCGTCCATTTCCGGCATCGTGAGGTCCATGGTCACCAGGTTCGGCTTGGCGCGCGCGTGCAATTCCAGCGCCTCGCGGCCGTTGCGCGCCGTGCCCACGACATCGATATCGGGAATCTCCTGCGTGCGCTCGATGCGTTTGCGGACAATATTCGAATCGTCCACGATCATCAATCGGTAAGCGCTGACACCGTGCCGGGAGCCGTTGCGGTTCATGCGGCGCTCGCAGTCCGGCCAGCGGCCGGCGGGAAGGTCATCTTGAAGCGCGTGAACTTGCCATCCGAGGTGGCGATGCCGATGGTGCCGCCGACCTGGGTCAGCAGCTGGCTGACCGCGTCCAGTCCCACGCCGCGCCCCGCGTGCTCCGACACGGTGCTGACGGTAGTGAAGCCGGGCCGGAAAATCAGCTTGTAGACGCTCACCCGGTCCATTTTCGCCGCATCCTGGGGCGCAATCATCCCGCTGCGCAACGCCTGGTCGAGGATCTTCTCGTAGCGCAGGCCCTGGCCATCGTCCTCCACCAGCAGCCGGAAGCCGGTCTGGCCCTCGTCATCGAAGCTCAGGCTCACGGTGCCGGTCTCCGGCTTGCTCTGCTGCACCCGGTCGGCCGGCAGCTCGATGCCGTGCACCACGGCGTTGCGCACCAGCTGCACCGCCATGCCGCGCACCGCCTTGACATAAACCTCGGGGACCTTGGCTAGACCCTTGGTCTTGAGCTGGACCTTCTTGCCCTCGGCCACCGCCACTTCGCGGGTCAGTTGCACCAGCATGTTCTCCATGTCCGGCGCCGCAGGCGTGGCGGGATCGGCGGGCGGCAGGACGCGCATGCTGAGCGTGTCGTCCCGCTCCAGATCGGCGTCGGCCGGCGGCAGCTCGCGCTGCAGCTGCGCCGGCACCTGCACGTCACGCAGCCGCTCGGCGAACTGGGTCAGCCCGTTGATATGCGACATGAGCTCGTCCAGCTTCACCACCAGCGGCACGAAGTCATTGCCATCGAGCTGCTCGCGCTGGCGCAGCTGGGCCATCTGGTCCTCGAGCTGGTGGATGCGTGTCGACACGGTGGACAAGCGCAGCGCGGCGGCCTCGCCCTTGATGCCATGCACCTCGCGGAACACGCCGTTGAGCTTGGACTTGAGATCGCTCTGGCCGTGGCCGCGCACCGTGAGCACCGCGTTGCTCTTGCGCAGCGCCATATCGGCGTCGTGCATGAAAGTCTGCAGTTGCGCGGGGTCGACCCGCAGCACCTCCATCGCCATGTCGAGTTGCGACTGGTTCTGCGCCTTGCTCTCCTCGAGCTCGCGCGCCAGCAGCACGCGGTCGGTGACGTCGGTGACGCTGCCGAGCAGGTATTCGCGCTCGCCCTGCTCGCGCACCACCCGCTTGAACGCGAAGCTCAGGTAGCGGGTTTCCTCGCCGCCGGTGTTGCGCGGGAAGCGCACTTCCACCTGGTTGAGCGGATTGACGGATTCGATGAGCTCCTCGTTGATCTTCTCGCGCCACAGCAGGTTGACGAACTTGACCGCGGTGACGATGGTCTTCTCGGGCACGATCGGGCGCAGCAGTTCCTGGAAGCTGCCGGCGCCGAGCCCGGAATTGCGCAGCACCTTCTCGAACGAGGTGGAGAACACGCGGCCGAAGTTCAGCTGGCGATCCAGCAGGAACAGGCCTTCGCGCACCGTGCCGAGGATATCGGCCATCTGGCGCATGGCCTGGGCCGCCTGCCCCGCCGCGACGCGCGAGCGCCAGGAGAAGTACATCATCAGCGCCAGCAACAGCACCGCGACCGCGGCGCCGGCCACCAGGAACACGCGCAGCTCGCGGTTCAGGCTGATCACCACCTGCTGCAGGTCGTCGCTCAGGCCCTGCACGCCGGCGTTGAGTCCGCTGGCCGCATCGGCCTGGCGTTCCAGGGCGGCGTCGATCGAGGATTTGAGTTTCTGGCCGGACGCGCTCAGGTCGGATCCCGTGGCGGTGTCGTCGTAGGGCGAAGCGGAAATCTCGTCGACATCGGCGAGGCGGCCCTGCATGAGTTGCCAGTCGGACTGCAGGGCCGCGGTCCGGCGCGCGGGTGCGACGCCCCGCGGCCCGACCTCGGCCAGGTCATCGCTCACCTGGCGCAGCGTGCGATCGAAATCCTGGCGGCCGCTGCGGATGTTGCGCAGCGCATCGCCGACGTAGGTCTTGCTCTCCAGGCTGCGCTGCACCAGGGCCAGCTGCGCGCCGAAGAAATCCGGCAGCGAGCGCAGTTCCGCGGTGCTCTGCAAGGCGGAGGACGCGGCCTGCAGGCGGACGGCGCGCTGCAGTCCCATGACCAGAAGTGTCGTGAGCACCAGGGCGAAGGCGGTGGCGATGGCCGCCGGCATCCATTGGGCGCGTGGGACCTGGAACTTCTTTTTCATGAGCTGCTCACTTCACTGCAACTTGAAACTGATGCGTAACCTGGCCAGCGGCGCGTCCGCCCCGGGCTCGGTGACGATGGGCTCGAATTGCGTCTTGGACACGGACTCCAGCGCCGCGGCGTCGAACACGCCGGGCGGATTGGCCTGCAGGACCGCGAGGTTGTACGCCTTGCCAGTCGGGGAAATGTTGAACTTCACGTCGACGAAGCCCTGCATCCTGGCGGCCTTGGCCGCGGCCGGATAGGCCGCCTCGGCGGCGCGCCTGACCTTGAACTTCACGTACACGGGTTCGCTCTTGGGCGCGGTGTCGGCCGCGGGCGCAGCGGCCGCCGCCGCTGCGGCGCGCGTCGCCGCCGCGTTGCGCTCCACGGCTTCCTGCGCCGCCGTGAGCTGCTGGCGCGCTTCGGTGAGATCGGGAGCACTCCCCAGTTCGGTCGCAGCGTTCAGGTAGCGTTCGCCCAGATCGAGCCGTCCCTCGCGCACCGCATCGCGAGCGCGCGCGATCAGCGCCAGCTGCAGCTCGCGCTGCACCGCCAGGATGGCGCTGTTGCGCCGGTCGGTCGGGGACAGGCTCGCGAGCGCGGCCTGGGCATTGCCGCCGACCGGATCGAGCAGATTGCCCGACGCGATCAGCGCGCGGATCGATGCGGCCTCGGAGTCGGCCAGGCCGTCTTGCTGGCGCGCGTCGAGCTCACGCTGCAGTTCCTGCAGGGATTTCCTGTCGCTGGCGAGGTTGCCAAGCTCGGCCAACGACTGCGTGGCGCCCGCCAGATCGCCGGCCGCGAGTTGCACGTGGAACTGGTTGGTCAACCACTTGGGCTTTTCGGTCGCGATGGACTTGCCGAGGTCCTTTGCCAGGTCCGAATCCGGCGCCGCGGCACGCACGGCCGCGAGCAGGCTCTCGGCTTCATCGAGATGGCCCGCCTTGATGGCCAGATCGGCGCGCGAGCGGATGATGCCGAACAGCCGCATGACGCCGTCGCGGGCTTCCGCGTTGCCAGGATCGATCTGCAGCACGCGCGTGAAGACCTCCAGCGCGCTGCTGCCGGCCGGTTCCAGGTAATGCTGTTCCGAGAACGCCATGCGCGCCGCGGACATGAGCTGCGAGACGCTCTGCGTCGGCGCCGGCCTGCTGCCCGGCGCGGCCGCGGCCGCCGCGCGGCGCGTGGCGCCGACCCCGGTCGCGGCGCCCGGACCCGCAGCACGTACATGCCACATCCACGCCAGCACGGCGCCCAACAGCAACACGATCACGGCGGCTCCGATCATCATCGCCCGTTTCATGCCGGTGCCGGCGGGTGCGAGCGCGGGCACCGTATCGGTGACGGCCGTGGAACTGTTGGCGGCCGGCAGCTGCGCGACCACCAGCGCCGCGCCCTGCAGCACCTTCGCGAACCGGTTGCGCAGATCCTCGTCGCGCATCAGCAGCGCCCGGATGGCGCCGCGTTGCAGGGCGCTCTCCCACGCGGCGCGGCTCGCGGCGTTGGCGATCACGAGGATCGGCACCTCGCGATGGTGCATGGTGAGTTGCGCATAGGCGGCGCGCGTGTCGGCCGAACCGCTGGTGTCGAGCACCACGACGCTGCGCCGGCCCTGCAGCAACCCCGGCAGCTCCGCCACTTTTTCCAGCGGGCGCGAGCGGTAACCGGCATCGAACACCGGACCGAGCTCGATCAGCAGGTCATCGTCGGTGGTGACGATGATGACGTCCACACGCGGCTGTCGCCCGGGCGTCCCGGCAGGGGCGGCACTGGTGTTTCGGTCAGTATTCGGAGCCATCCAGAACCCTCGGAAACAGGCGTCCGCTGGCGACCACGCGGCAGTAAACCGCGCGATTCGACGGAGCGCAGCTATTCTTGAGGCGCAGGCGGGTGCACCAGACCCGACAGCGTCACAAAACGCCGACCGTTGCCGAGGGCGTCGGGAGCCCCGGACTGCGAAATGTGGAATGGGTCACACTGGCCGGGACCCGGCGGGGGTTGACCCGTGGCGGGCTCAGCCGTAACGGCCGGTGATGTAGTCTTCCGTGGCCTTGCGGCCCGGGTTGGTGAAGATCTTGCTCGTCTCGTCGAATTCGATGAGCTCGCCGAGGTACATGAAGGCCGTGTAGTCGGACACGCGCGCGGCCTGCTGCATGTTGTGCGTGACGATCAGCACCGTCACCTGGTCACGCAGGCTGGAGATGAGCTCCTCGATGCGCGCGGTGGCGATCGGATCGAGCGCCGAAGTGGGCTCGTCGAACAGCAGGATCTCGGGGCTGGTCGCGAGCGCGCGCGCGATGCACAGGCGCTGCTGCTGTCCACCCGACAGCGACAGGCCGGAGCTGTTCAGGCGATCCTTGACCTCGTCCCAGATGGCGGCCGAGCGCAACGCCTTCTCGACCTCCTCCTCGAGCCGCAGCCGCGAACGCATGCCGCGGATGCGCAGCCCGTAGGCGACGTTCTCGAAAATCGACTTGGGAAACGGATTGGGCTTCTGGAACACCATGCCGATGCGCATGCGCACTTCGATCGGATCGGTGCCCTTGTCCACCAGGTTGATGTTCTCCGGGTGCAGCATGATGCGCCCTTCGTAGCGCGTGCCGGCCTGCAGGTCGTGCATGCGGTTGAAGCAGCGCAGGAACGTGCTCTTGCCGCAACCCGAGGGACCGATCAGCGCGGTGACCTGGCGTTCGCGGATCTGCATGTTCAGGCCCTTGAGCGCGCGATTCTCGCCGTAGAAGAAGTTCAGGTCTTCGGCGCTGGCCTTGACGGCCGCGTCCTGGTCCACCGAACGTCGTGCCGGCGCCATCGCCGTCTGCAGCGTCAACCCCGCCACCGCGTCGACCGGCAGCACGCCGGTGTCGATGTCGGTCGCCGGCGGCATCCCCGACAGCAGCGGCGGACGATTCGTGCCATGGGATTCGACCTGCGCGTTCATCATGGGGCCATCCGTACTCATGAGGCTGGAAGATACCGCAAACCCGCCGGTCCTGTGCGCAAAATCGGCTCGCGACACAGTACCGGGGGTTTGCTACAACGCTGTGACGCTACCTCAGAACGAGGCCTGGGCCCACACGCCCACTTCGTCGTACTTCGTGTGCGACGCGGCGCTGTCCGGCAGGCTGCTGTCCTTCTTGTCATCATGCTTGTAAGCCAGCGACAGATCGACGTTCTTGCGCGGCTTGAACGACACACCTGCGTTGTAGTAGGTGTCCTTCAGGTCCGGAGCCGTGTCCTTGTTGGGCTTTACGCTGTCGTAGCGCGCGAACACACCGACCTGCGAAGTGAAGTTGAACGAGGCCCAGCCCGAGAAGCCATCGGCCTTGTCGGTGGTGGCGGTCAGCACGTTGTTCCAGTCCTTGGCCGTGACGTATTCGGCGCCGACGCGGAAGTTGCTCGCCACGTACGCCACGGTGGCGTCGATGCGCGAAGCGGTGTGCAGGGTCGGATCCACCGGCTCCACTTCATTGCCGCGCTTGCCGGAATAGAAGCCGACCGCCGCGGTCAGGCCCTTGATCGGGGTCACGCTGACGCGGCCCTCGAAATCCATGGTCTTGGTGCGGGTCGGGTTCTTGTAGCCCTTGCCATTCACGATCGACAGCGCGTAACCGAACATGCCGTCCGCCACCTTGCCGCCGGCGTGCACGCCCCAGTCAGCCGAGGTACCGAAGCTGGTGCGATCGATCAGCGTCTTCTCGACGTAGCGGTTGCCATACAGGTCTTCGACGAACGGGATCCACGGCATGTCGGCCGAGCCCACGCGCACCCACAGCGCATCCGAGAACTTGCCCTGCAGGTAGGCCTTCTTCACGTACAGCTGGGTTTCGGAGGTGCTGGAGCTGTAGTTGAAATCCGTGGTCAGGTTCGCCGACCAGGTTTCGTCGAAGGTGTGGTTGGCGGTGAGGTAGAAGCGCGTGACGTCGACGCCGGTGCCGCTGGCCGCCGTCTTCACGTCCCCGGCCTGGCTGTCGAGGTTGGTGAAGTCGATGTAGGCCTTGCCGCCCACCGTGGTGTTCTCAGTGACGGCCGTGTCCGCATGCGCGAGGCCCACACCGCAGCCCAGCGCCACGAGGGCGCCAATGATCTTGCTAGACATCGAATCTGCTCCTGCTGTTTAACGATGCGTGCAAGCTACACGCGGTGCATGACAGTTGGATGACATCGCGCGTCACAGGACCGAAATGTTCGCGCGAGGCTTCAATTTGGCTGGTTTCGCGCGTGCGTGCGCCATCGCGGGCGCCCCGGCGTCGTGGCGCAACGCTAACGATGGATGTCGCGCGGTTACAACGGCCGCGCGCGCGGGCCTCAGGAGGACGAGGCCGCGCTGGCCGGCAACGGGGGCGCCGGATCCTGCCGTGACGCCTGCGCGCCCAGTTCCTTCTCCACGTCCTCGATCGAGGTGTGGCGCACGTCGCGGCCGTAGACCATGTAGACCACGTACTCGCAGATGTTCTTGGCATGATCGCCCACGCGCTCCAGCGAGCGCGCGATCCACATCAGGTCGATGGCGACGCGGATGGTGCGCGGATCCTCGATCATGAAGGTGATGCATTGGCGCTGGATGGCGTCGAACTCCTCGTCCAGGATGCGGTCACGCTTCACCGCGGCAAGCGCGGCCTGCGCGTCGCGCCGCGCGAAGCAGTCCAGCGACTGGCGCAGCAGCTCGAGCGCCGCACGACCGAGGTGGCGCACCATCCGGCGCCGGTCGGAACCCAGCACCAGGTCGGAATGACGCAGGCCGATCTGTCCGATCTTGTGCGCCTCGTCGCCGATGCGCTCCATGTCGGTGATGGTCTTGATGATCGCGACCACGAGCCGCAGGTCGGAGGCCGCGGGCGCGCGGGTCGCAAGGATGCGGTTGCACTCGCTGTCGATCTCCATTTCCATGAGATTGACGCGGTACTCGCTGCCCACCACTTCATGGCTGAGCCGGGTATTGCCCTCCTCGAACGCGACCAGCGCCGAGCGGAGCTGCGATTCGATCAGCCCGCCCATGTTCAGCACTTCGCCGCGCAGCTTCTCCAGCTCTTCGTTGTAGCGGCTGACGATATGGTGACCCAATTCCGACTTTTCCATCGCGACTTTACTCCGCTGTGTTGCCGTGCTGACCGAACAGCGACGAGATGGAACGCGCCGTCACGCTCAGCAGCAGCACGAACAGCGTGATCAGCAGCGCGCCGACCCACGCCAGCTTCTGCCAGTCCTGGTACGGACTCATGGCGAACTGGAAGATCACCACCGGCAGATTGGCCATGGGCTGGCCGAGCCTGGAACTCCAGAACTGGTTGTTGAGGGCGGTGAACAGCAGCGGCGCCGTCTCGCCGCTGATGCGCGCCAGCGCCAGCAGCAGACCGGTGAGCAGGCCGCTGCGCGCCGCCGGGTACACGATGTGCGTGATGGTCCGCCAGGGCTGCGCGCCCAGGCCCGCCGAGCCGTTGCGGATGCCGTCCGGCACCAGCCGCACCATGTCCTCGGTGGTGCGCACCATCACCGGCATGGCGATGATGGCCAGCGCCAGCGCCCCGGCGATGGCCGAAAAGTGGCCCATGTGCGCCACCACGACGATGTACACGAACAGGCCGATGATGATGGACGGCGCGCTGAGCAGTACGTCGTTGATGAAACGGATCACGGTGCACAGGGCGCTGCCGCGGCCGTACTCGGCGAGGTAGGTGCCCGCCAGCAATCCCACCGGCGCGCCGATCAGGATGCCGATCAGCGTCATGAGCACGCTGCCGAAGATCGCGTTCAGCAGGCCACCGGTGCTGCCGGGCGCGGGCGTCATCTGCGTGAACACCGA
>DATJYR010000094.1:0-1236 GCA_035499515.1 Steroidobacteraceae bacterium
GCGCTGGGCGCGGATTACCTGCGCCGCAACCCGAACTGCCGGGTGCTCGGCATCGACATCGACGAGGACGCGATCAGCCACGCGCGGCAGCGGATCTCGGAAGCGTTCTGCGGCGATGTGGAAAAGACGCCGATGCCGTTCAGCGTGCCGGACGGGATCGACTGCATCATTTATGGCGACGTGCTGGAGCACCTCGTAAACCCCTGGGCGCTGCTGGCGGAGCACGCCAAGCATCTCTCGCCGCAGGGTACCATCCTGGTCTGCATGCCCAATATCGAGCACTGGTCCTTCGTGGCGCGGCTGCTCACCGGCTCCTTCGGCTATGAGGAGCAGGGGCTGTTCGACAAAACCCATCTGCGCTGGTTCACGCCGCGCACCATGGCCAAGGCGCTTTCCGATGCCGGGCTGCAACTCTCCGACCTCTCGCCCCGGCCTATCGCCACCGACCAGGCGGAGCAATTCGTCACCGCCATCGCGCCGGGGCTGCGCGCGGTTGGGGTCGATCCACAGGAATATCTCAACCGCGCCGGGCCGCTTCAATTCATCTGGCGGGCGCGCAAATCCGCGCCGCCGCGCCTGGAACTCAGCGCCACCATGCTGGCGCCGCAGGGGGGCGTCTCCGACGTGCGCGTGGTGGAGCCGGTGCGCGCGCTCCGTACCGACAGCGCGCTGTTCGGGGTGATCCTGGACGAGGCGAAGCTGCACCCCGCGCTACCCGATGCCCCGCGCATCGCCGTGCTGCACCGGCCGCTGCTCACCGGGGCCAACGGCCTCGCCCGCGTGCGCGCGTTGCTGGAAAAAGGCTATGTCGTGATCAGCGACTTCGACGACCACCCGGTGTTCCTGGAACAGCGCGGGGTGAATCGCGGCGAGCTGCTGACCTTCCGCGGCGTGCATGCGGTGCAGACCAGCACCCGCGCCCTGGCCGAGGCGCTGCGGCAGGAAAACCCGGAAGTCGCCGTGTTCCCGAACGGGATTTTCGAGCTGCCGCAGCCGCGCAATTTCCAGAACCCGGAGCAGATGACGCTGTTCTTCGGCGCGCTCAACCGCCAGGCGGACTGGGCGCCGCTGATCGGGGCGATCAACGACGTGGCGCGCGCCGTGGGCGAGCGGCTGAAATTCCAGGTGCTCTACGACGAGGCTTTCTTCGACGCGCTGGAAACCCCGCACAAGAGCTTCGCGCCGATGGCCGATTACGCCAGCTATCTGCGCATGCTGGGCGAGGCGGAAATCTGC
>DATJYR010000095.1:0-45777 GCA_035499515.1 Steroidobacteraceae bacterium
TCGCCAGGCAGTACGGCGTCAGGATCGGTTACGAAGCGTTGGCCTGGGGTCGACACGTCAATGAATGGCAGGCAGCGTGGCGGATCGTTGGCGCTGGCGATCATGACAATCTGGGAATCGTTCTCGATGCTTTCCATGTCCTGGTGAAATCCGGCGACGTAGCCGGACTTGCTCAGCTGGCTCCAGACAAAATCACCCTGGTGCAGCTGGCCGACGCACCACGGCTTGACACAGGGGTGCTGTATCTCAGCCGGCATCACCGCTGCTTCCCTGGTCAGGGCAGCTTCCCAGTCGAAGACTTTGCGAGGCGCATTCACCAAACCGGCTACGACGGCTATTGGTCGCACGAAATTTTCAGCGATGAATTCCGCGCCTCACGTCTGGATCCGACGGCGCTCGACGCCAAGCGCTCCCTGGTCTGGCTGCAGGAACGCGCCGCAGCCCCCGACCGGCCACACCTGAAACCGCAGGACAGCGTCGATGAGATCGCATTCGTCGAATTTGCCGTGGAAGACCGCACCCGCAACGAACTGACAGAAATGCTTGGCGCGCTGGGCTTTGTCGAGACACATCGCCATCGTTCCAAGGACGTGGGACTGATGCAACGTGGCAGCGTGCGTTTCGTGATCAATGCCGAGCTGGACAGCTACGCCTACAATTATTACCGCCAGCATGGCGCTTCAGTGTGCGCGCTGGGACTCAGAACCCACGACATCGACGTCCTGCGCCAACGCGCGATACGGCTCGACTACCCCTGGCACGAAGGCACGGCGCCGCCAGGGCAACTGCAGATTCCGGCGGTCGCCGGTCTGCAGGGCCAGTTGTTCTACTTCGTGGACCGTGACGCCGCCTTCGAAAACGTGGATTTTGTACCGGTGCAAGCACCGACCGCCGACAACGGCATCCACCGCATCGACCATATCGCCGAGACGGTTCGCGATTCTGACTTTCTGTCAACGACATTGTTTTATCGCGCCATGCTGGGGTTGTCGCTCGAAGAAATCATCGACCTGGTCGACCCGAATGGCATGGTGTACAGCCGCCTGGCGCGCACTGTGTCCGGATCGTTCCGATTGTCCTTCAATACCTCGCACAACTGGGGCACGACTTCACAGCGCTTCGTTGAACAGCTGCGCGGCGGCGGCGTGCAGCAGATTGCCATTGCCACGCGGGATATCTTCCAGACGGTACGCGGCATCGATGCCCGCTTCCTGTTGCCGATTCCGGACAACTACTACGATGATCTCGCGGCACGCACCGAACTGCCAGGCGCACAGATTGACGCTCTGCGTCGGCACGGAATTCTTTACGATCTGGATCGCGGCGGAGAGTTCTTTCACTGTTACACGCGCGACGTGGCGGGCATGTTCTTCGAAATCGTGCAGCGGATTGGCCAGTACGATCGCTACGGCGAGGTCAACGCCAACGTACGTCTGGCGGCACAGAACCGGATCGCGCAGCGCGCTCGTTGATCCGGACTGGCTGGACTGGATAGTCAACAATCTGGGCGATCTGTACAGTATGCCAACTCCAGCAACCGACCTCACCCAACAGCCCACGCGCGCGCGCTTTGGCGTGCTGGCGTTGATTTCAGCCTGCGTCACCATCAATTACCTGGATCGCGCCCTGCTGGGCATTGCCGCGCCAACCATGCAGTCTGAACTGGCGCTGAGTCCGGCGGTCATGGGTCTGGTACTTTCGGCCTTTTCGTGGACCTACTTCCTGAGCCAGATTCCATCAGGCATCCTGCTGGATCGTTTCAAGGCGCGGACGATTTACGCCGCGTCCTTGGGTGCCTGGTCGGTGGTGACAGTGCTGCATGCACTGGTGGGCGGCGTTGCCTCGCTGCTCGGACTGCGTTTCGCCTTGGGGCTGGCCGAAGCGCCCTGCTTCCCGGCGAACAGCAAAGTGGTGGCGATGTGGTTCCCACGGCGCGAACGGGCGCGCGCCATCGCGGTCTATACGGCCGCTGAGTACGTCGGTCTGAGTTTCCTGAGTCCCATCCTGTTCTGGATTCTGCACTCGCATGGTTGGCGAACGCTGTTCGCCATCTCGGGTACGATCGGAGTGCTCTACGCGTTCCACTTCCTGCGCCGCTATCGCGACCCGAACGATCATCCGGCCGTCAATCAGGCTGAGCTTGACTACATCGCCGCAGGCGGCGGCGCCGTGACCATCGCCAGTCCGTCCGCTTTCAAGATGAAGCACATTGCGGAACTGTTCAATCATCGCCAGATGTGGGGCTTGTGCATCGGGCAGTTCGCGGTGTATTCCACCTTCGTGTTCTTTCTGACCTGGTTCCCGACCTATCTGGCCACCGAGCGCCACATGGGCTGGATCAAGGTCGGCATATTCACCGCCCTGCCCTATATCGCGGGTTTCTTCGGCATCCTGTTCGCCGGCTGGTGGTCGGATTGGATGCTCAAGCGCGGCATATCGCTGAATGTCGCGCGCAAGCTGCCGGTCATCGTCGGTCTGCTGGGTGCGGGCAGCATTGTTCTGGCCAATTTCATCCACAGCAACGTGATTGTGGTCTGCATTCTGTCATCGGCATTCTTCTGTCAGGCAATGTCATCTTCGGGATGGTCGGTGGTGTCGGAAATTGCCCCCAAAGATCGCCTGGGATTGGTCGGCGGCCTGTTCAACGCAGCGGCCAACCTTTCCGGTATCGTGATTCCGTTGGTCATCGGGGTTATCGTGCAAGCGACCGGTTCGTTTGTCGCCGCCCTGGCATTCGTCAGCGTGGTCGCCCTGGCCGGCGCATTCTCCTGGATCTTTCTGATCGGCGATCTGAGACCGATGCAGCTCGCGTCGCTGGGAGTCGATCCGGCTGCGGACCACGTCTGACGTTCACCCCGAGCACTCGGCCAGTCTGCCGGGACGCTAGACGCCGTCCGGATCGCCCCTGAACCCTGCACCTTGGCACGCACATGCGTCGTAGCCATTGTCGAGCACGATGTGCCAGTGACCCAGCGCATCGCGCCGCCAGGTTGAATAGTAGTGCGAGATCAATGTACCGCTGGCGTCGTATACAGGCCCGGTGGATTCCGCCAGATCGCCGTTGCCCACCACCTCCACCAGCTCGGGCTTCCACGAAAACGGCGCCTGCGCACCGTCGAAGAATTTCTTCCAGTGCACGAGGATGGTCGCTTTGCCGCGCAGCGGATTGCCGCCGTTCAGGAACACTGCGTCCTCCGCCACGAACTCCGCGAACGCCTTGAAGTCGCGCGCTGCGAGTGTGGCGGCAAATGCGGTCTCGGTGGCGACGACCTGTTGCCGTAACGTATCGCTGCTGGCCGGTGGCGGACTCACGGCGCAGGAACACAGCCACAGCGCCAAGGCCGAAGCCGCCAGCGCCGGCGTGCCGGGTCCATTGCTCATGCCAGCACCTTCCAGTACAGATGTTGCGTCTTGCTGCGCGCGAAACCCAGCGCGGGATAGAACTCATGCGATTCGATGCGCGTGGCGTTGGAACGCACCGCCAGTGCAGGAGCGCCGCGCTGCCGCGCCCAGCGTTCGGCCTCGGCCACCAGCGTGGCGCCCAGTTTCCGTCGCCGGCAGGCGGCGTCCACCACCAGGCCGATGATCTCGGTACGCAGACCGGACTCCAGCGTCAGGCGCTCACCGGCGTGCATCCACGCGCCCAGTTTTCCAGGCGCGAGTTCCATCACGAGGACAAGCTGTGAGGCATCCGGAGTCAGTGTCCGCAGGCGGTGCAGGATTTCCTCCGCGCTGGCTGCATAACCCAGCTCGCCAGTGAGCCGCGCGATTTCGGCGGCGTCTTCCGCCGTCGCGCGGCGCATGCGCGATGTGGCGGGCTGCGCGCTCATGCGATCGACTGCAGCAGTGGGTCCCACACCAGACCCGCCGCCTCCGGTCATTCCTCGACGGTACGGCCGATGTCGATGCCGAGCGAGCGCAGCTTGCGGTACAGGTGCGTGCGCTCCATGCCGACGCGCTTGGCCAGCAGGCCGACGCGGCCGTGGCACAGCTGCAGCTGCTGCTGCAGGTAGGCGCGCTCGAAATGCTCGCGCGCCTCGCGCAGCGGCAGCGACAGCAGGTCCTGCTTCACCAGCGGGCCGCTGCTCGACGGCCGCGCGGCCAGCTCCTGCTCCAGTTCGTCGAGCGAGATCTCTTCGGGACCGGCGCGCAGCAGCAGGCGGCGCACCAGGTTGTGCAGCTCGGTGATGTTGCCGGGCCAGGGATAATTGCGCAGCCGGTTCTGGGCCGCGACGTTGAAGCGGCGGAAGCGCAGGCCGCCGTGCTCGGTGAGCTGGTCGACGTGGTGGCGCAGCAGTTCGGGCACGTCCTCGGCGTAGTCGCGCAGCGCGGGCACGCGCAGCACCAGCACCGAGAGCTGCGCGTACAGGTCGCCGCGGAACGCGCCGCTCGCGACGCGCGCTTCGATCTGCGGCTGCGCGGTGGCGAGGATGCGCGCCTTCAGCGGCACCGCCGTGTTGCCCATCAACCCGGCCAGCAGGCGCTGCGCGGGTTCCGGCAGATCTTCGACGTCGGACAGCAGCAGGCTGCCCTCGCCCGCCTGCGTGAGCAGGCCGGGCGCCTCCTTCGTGCCCACCAGTACGCTCTCGGCGTCGCGATCGCTGAGCGTCGCGCAGCGCAGTTCGACCAGCGGCGCCTGGGCGCGCACGCTGGCGCGATGCAGGTAGCGCGCGAGACCATCGCATTCGGTGCCGGCTTCGCCCACCAGCAGCAGCGGCGCCGGAAACGGCGCGAGGCGCGTGAGGTCGGCGCGCAGCTGCTGCACGGCGCGGCCGCGCCCGATCAGCATGGCGGGCAGATCCTGGCCGAATTCGGTGGGCATGCGGCGCGTGTCGAGCGCGCGCTCCACGGTGCGCAGCAGCTTGGCCAGCGACAGCGGCTTCTCGACGAAGTCCACCGCGCCGAGCCGCGTCGCTTCCACGGCGGTCTCCACCGTGCCGTGGCCGCTCATCATCACGACGGGACAGTTGTGCGCCGGATCGGCGGACCACTCGCGCAGCAGCGTGATGCCGTCGACGTCGGGCATCCAGATGTCGAGCAGCACCAGGTCCGGTGAGCGTCGCGCGCGGGCGCGCCGCGCCTCGGCGGCGTCGGCGGCCACTTCGACCTCGTAGCCCTCCTCGGACAGGATCTCCTGCAGCAGGTGGCGGATGTCGGATTCGTCATCGACGACCAAGATATGACTGTTGCTCATGCCCGTTCCCTGCGCAGTGTCACGACGACCTGGGCTCCGCCCCCGGAGCGATTCTCCGCGTCGATCCTGCCGCGGTGTTCTTCTACGATGCGTTTCACGATTGCCAGTCCCAGCCCCGTGCCACGCGCCTTGCTCGTGACGTAGGGATCGAAAACCCGCCCCAGCAACTCCGGCCGGAAACCCGGTCCGTTGTCGCTGACCGCCAGCTGCACCTGTCCTCCCGACTCCGCGCCCGTCCCGTCCGGGGGCTGCCAGTGCGTGGCCACCGAAAGCCAGGCCCCGTCCTTTTCGGCCAGGGCCTCGAAACTGTTGGTGATCAGGTTCGCGAGCAGCTGCCGGATCCGCCCACGGTCGGCCTCTATTTCTGGCAGGCGCGGGTCGAGCTCGAGCCGGATCTCTGCCTTAGTGTCCTGCAACCGGTACAACTCCACAACCTCCGTCGCAAGCTCGTTGAGGTTGAAGCGCGTGACCTGCATGTCCGGCGCGCGGGCGTAGTCGCTGAAGGCGTTGACCATGCGCTTCATGGCGTCCACCTGGTGGACGATGGTGTCGGTGGACCGCCGCAGCAGTTCGGCCTGCTCCCCGCCGAGGCTGTCCTGCAGGTTGCGCTGCAACCGTTCGGCCGAAAGCTGGATGGGCGTCAGCGGATTCTTGATTTCGTGGGCGAGCCTGCGCGCCACTTCGCCCCAGGCGGCGGCGCGCTGGGCCCCCAGCAGGGCCGTGATGTCCTCGAACACCACCACCAGGTCGCCCCCGACGCCGGATTCGGCCGCGGGCAGCGAGGTGCAGGCCCACAGCAGCACCCGCTCGCCCGATTCCGCGGCCAGGGTGACCTGCTCGCGCCATTCCAGTTCGCCGCCCGACAGCTTGGCGCTGAGTTCCGTGACGAACCGGGAATAGGTGGGCGCCACGGTGCCCGCCAGCAGGGTATCCAGCGGCTGTCCGGCCGGCACCGGCAACGTCACGCCCAGGATGGCGCTGGCCGCCTGGTTGGCGCCGCGCAGCCGCAGTTCACGGTCCACCACCAGCACGCCGCTCGACAGGCTGGAGAGGATGATCGCGAGCCGCGCGCGCTCGCGCTCCACGGCCTGGCCGCTGAGCTGCGCCTCTTCGCTGGCGCGCCGCAGCCGCTTGGTCATGTCGTTGAAGGAGTGCACCAGGTAGCCGATTTCATCGCGCGAGGGCAGCGCCAGGCGCGTGGCGAAATCGCCCTTGCCGACCGCGCGCGTGCCCGCGATGAGATCCTGCACCGGTTGCGTGAGGCGCTGCGCCGAGCGGATCGCGCCCAGCACGGCCACCAGCAGGGTGAGCACCAGCACCAGGGTGAGCGTGAGGCGGAAGTTGTACTTCAGCGGCTGGCGCAACGCGGACAGGTCGCCGTACTGCGAGTAGGCGCGCTGCACGGCTTCGGCCAGCGCCGCGAGCTCCGCCGGCACCGGATAGCGCGCCAGCACGAAGCGCCGGTCGATGCGCGCCGCGCCGCCCGCGCCGATCGGCGCCGCGGTCACGATCAGGTACTGCCCGCCGGCCAGCGGATCGAGGCTGGCGTAGTCGCCGCCGTTCGCGAGCTGCAGCATGATCTCGGTGGGCGGGCGCGTCGGCAACGGCGGCGATTCCTCGCCGCTGCTGAAGGCGAGCACGCTGCCGTCGCCGTTGTAGACCAGCAGTTCGCTCGCGCCGCCGGCGCGGCGCTCGGCCTCGAGCAGCTGGTGCAGCGAACTGCGGCTGTCGGCGGCGATCTCGCGCGCGAAGCGCGCGGTGCGCTGCGACTGTTCGCGCAGCCGCAGTTCCAGCGCCGAGCGCGACAGCACCAGCGCATCGTTGAGCCCCTGCTTGATCTCGACGCGAAACCAGCTGTCGATGCCGTTGTTGAGGAACTCGAGGGCGAACAGGTACACCACCAGCAGCGGCACGATCACCAGCGAGCCGAAGATCGCCACGGTGCGCACCGTGAGGCGCGAGCCGGGCACGTGCTGGCGGTAGTTCGAATACAGCTGCCAGATCTTGCGGACCAGCAGCACACCCAGCGCCAGCACCGCCAGCAGGTTGGCGAGCAGGATCCACAGCTGCCAGCGGCTGAACTCGGCGGAGTCCTCGACGCTGCGCGCCAGCAGCAGCAGTGCGGCCGCGGCGGCGGCCACGCCGAGCGCATACAGCGCCCAGATCGCCCAGCGCTTCAGCGCACCAAGGTCCACGAGTACCAGGGACTGGTGCGATACCAGTCGTCACGCCAGAATGCCAGCGTGCGCAGCGCCGCGGGCAGGTGGCCGCGGCGCACGCCGGCGCGCACGCTGACGTCGTAGGGCCCCTCGCCGCGCAGCTGCTTTTCCACCAGCACCGGCTGGTGCTCGATGCGGCCCAGCGCCTCGAGCGCCGCTTCCAGCGTCGGATAGGATTCCTGCGGATCGTCCTCGCCGCTGCCTTCGCGGACCAGGTAGCGATCGCTCACCACGTGGTACGAGAGTTGCCGCTCCAGGCGCAGGTCCAGCAGACCCTCGTTGAACCAGAAGCGGCGATGGCGGGCGAGCTGGATGTCGATCTCGAAGCTCAGGGTCACGCCATCGTTGAGTTCGCCGCGGATGCGGTCGTTGTCGGGATACTGGATCAGCGCGTCGAGGTCCAGCACGCCGGACTCGATCACGATGCTGGCCGAGCGCACCACGAATTCGCCGTCCAGTGGCCCGTCCTCACCCCGCACCTGCGGCGGCCAGGCCAGCAGCGGCAACGCGGTCAGCAGCAGCGGCAGCAGCCAGCGTCCTGGCAGCGACCAGCGCCTTGTTGGATGGGCAAACGACACGGGCTGTCCCCCTTCGAGACTCTCAGCCTCTTGTCAGGCAAGCATAATAGAAGCCGTCCGTCCCTGTCCCGGCGCCCGGCAGAATCTGCCTTCCGACCGGTTGCGCCACGGTGGCCGCGGGCCAGGGCTGCGCGGGCAGCGGCAGTTCGCGCGCGAACGCTTCCTGCTGCAGGAACGTGGCCACCAGCGCGGCGTTCTCCTCCGGCAGCACCGAGCAGGTGCAGTACAACAAGCGACCGCCGGGCGCCAGCAGGCCGAAGCAGCGCTTGAGCAGCGCCAGCTGGCGCGCGGCCAGCGCGCGCAGGTCGGCGGCGCGCCGCAGCAGCTTGATGTCGGGATGACGCCTTATCACGCCGGTGGCGGAGCACGGCGCATCGAGCAGGATGCGATCGAATGGACGCGCATCCCACCACGCCGGCGCCGCCGCCAGATCCGCGCTCACCAGCGTGGCCCGCAGTTGCAGGCGCTGCAGCGTGTCGGCGATGAGCTGCACGCGCGCCGGATCGATGTCGAGCGCCGTGAGTTCGAGTTGGCCCTGCGCGCGCTCGAGCAGCGCGCCGCTCTTGCCGCCCGGCGCCGCGCACGCGTCCAGCACGCGCATGCCCGGCCGGGCATCGAGCAGCGGCGCGGCGAGTTGCGCGGCCGCGTCCTGCACCGACACCGCGCCCGCGGCGAAACCGGGCAGCTGCGCCACGGGCACTGGCGTCGCAAGCGTGATCGCCGTGGTCGACCACTCCACCCGCTGCGCGTCGATGCCCGCGGCCGACAACTGCTGCAGATACGCCGCGAGCGACTGCCGGGCGGGATTCACGCGCAACGTCATCGGTCCCGGTTCGTTGTTCGCGGCCAGGATTGCAGCGAGCTGCTCGGGCCACGCCTCGCGCAGCCGCTGGTACAGCCAGGGCGGATGCGCCGCGGCCGCCGCGGCATCGCGCGCGAGCGCCGCCTGCAGCGCGTCGCGCTCGCGCAGGTAACGACGCAGCAGCGCGTTCACCAGTCCCGCCGCGCGCTGCTGCCCCAGCGCTCGCGCGGCATCCACCGCGAGCGAGACGCAGACTTCGGGGCGGTGGCGCGAATACTCGAGCTGGTGCAGGGCCACGACCAACAGCGCCGCCAGTTCGGTCTGCAGCTGCACCGGCGGCTCGGCCGCCAGCCGGCGCAGCAGGAACTGCAGGCGCGGATACCAGCGCAGCGTGCCGAGCGTGAGCGCGCGCAGGCTCGCGAGCTGCGGGTCGTCCAGGTGTTCGTCGAGCACTGCATCGGCCGCGCGGCCATTCAACACCGCGGCGACGGCGCGCGCCGCCCCGGCCAGTGTGCGGGCGTTGTCGTTCATCCGAAACCCAGGCCGACCAGTTCGTGGGCATGGGCGAATTCCGCCGCCCGCTGCACGCGCCGCCCCGCGGGCTGCAGCGAGCGGATGGCGAGCACGCCCGTGCCGCACGCCACCTGCAGCGCGTCGGCGTGCTGGCCGAGCACCGTGCCCGGCGCTGCGGCTGCGCCTGCCGCGATGGCCTGCGCCTCCCAGATCCGCAGCTGCGCGCCTCTGAACAGGGTGTCGGCCACGGGCCAGGGATTGAAGGCGCGCACCTGGCGCTCGATCTGCACTGCGCTCTGCCGCCAGTCGATGCGCGCTTCGGACTTCTGCAGCTTGGCGGCGTAGGTGATGCCTTCGGTGGGCTGTGCGTGCGGCGTGAGGCGGCGCGTTTCGACCAACGGCAAGGTCTCGCACAACAGCGTCGCACCGAGCGCCGCGAGCCGCGCCTGCAGCGTGGCGCTGGTGTCGTCGGCCGCGATCGCAAGCCGGCTCGAGCGCAGCACGGGACCGGTGTCGAGGCCCGCATCCATCTGCATGATGCACACGCCCGTCTCGGCATCGCCCGCGAGCAGCGCGCGCTGGATCGGTGCCGCACCGCGCCAGCGCGGCAGCAGCGAGGCGTGGATGTTGATGCAGCCGAATTCCGGCAGCGCCAGCACCGCGGGCGGCAACAGCAGGCCGTAGGCGACCACCACCAGCGCCGCGGGCGCCCAATCCACCAGCGGCGCGCGCTGCTCAGCCGTGGCCAGCCGCGGCGGTTGCGCGACGGCGATCCCGCGTTCGAGCGCGAATTGCTTGACCGGACTGGCGGTGAGCGTACGTCCGCGTCCCGCGGGTCGATCGGGCTGCGTGAGCACGCCGACCACCTCGTGTCCCGCATCCAGCACTGCACGCAGGGCCGGAACGGAGAATTCCGGCGTACCGGCGAAGGCGAGCCGCAACGGGACTCAGGCCCGCTGCGGGGCGCGCCGCTCTTTTTCGAGCTTGCGACGGATGCGTTCGCGCTTGAGGCTGGAGAGGTAGTCGACGAACAGCTTGCCGTCGAGGTGATCCATCTCATGCTGCAGGCAGACGGCGAGCTGGCCGTCCAGTTCGCGCTCGAACACGGCGCCGGTCCGGTCCTGGGCGCGCACCCGCACCCGTTCGGCGCGCTTGACGTCGTCGTAGATTTCCGGCACCGACAGGCAGCCTTCCTCCGTGACCACCTCGCCCTCGCGGCTCAGGATCTCGGGGTTGATGAACACTTCGCGCTGGTCGCGCGCCTCGCTGATGTCGATCACCAGCAGGCGGATGTGGCGGTTCACCTGGGTCGCCGCGAGCCCGATGCCCGGCGCCGCGTACATGGTTTCGAACATGTCTTCGATGAGCTGCGACAGCTCGGCGTCGAACCGCTCGACCCGGGCGGCCCGCGTCCTGAGCCTCGGGTCGGGGAATTCGAGGATGTTCATTCTGGCCATGATCCCAATCCGCTCCGTACAGCTAACGCGGGGTGGATATCCACTATACTGCCATCGGGGCCCGCGCGTGATCCACCGCACAAAGTTGACATAGACCCTGTGCGGTGGCCGCGGCCTTGAGTTTATATAGGCGTTGTTAATCACCCCGCCCGACCCCGCAAGGAGTGAGGGATGCTCTTGAACAAGTATTGGTGCACTGGTTGCAGCCTGACGCTGCTGGTCCTGCTGTCCGCCTGCGCGAGCCACAAGGCGGTGGAAAGCCCCGCCAACAGCGCTCCGCTGACCGTGGCCAGCGCCCCGGTCACCGTCGCGCCCGAGCCCACCGCCACCGAGGCGGCCACCGATGAAAGCGGCCCGGGGAACGCCGATACCAGTGGCTCCGAAACCGTCATCAGCGATGCCTCGGGCATGCTCAATCCGACCGCGCCCAAGGATTATGTTGTGCGCCGCGGTGACACGCTGTGGGGCATCTCCGCCATGTTCCTCAAGGATCCCTGGCTGTGGCCCGAGATCTGGTACGTCAACCCGCAGGTCCAGAACCCGCACCTCATCTATCCCGGCGACACGCTGCACCTGGCCTACGGCGCCGACGGCAAACCCCAGATCCAGCTCGAGCGCGGCAGCGCCGCACGCCTGCATCCGCAGCTGCGCAGCACCGACCTCGGCGGCCCGATCTCCACCATTCCCTATGACTCGATCGCCGGCTTCTTCTCCAAGCCCGGCGTGCTCAGCAACCAGGAGGCGCACAGCGCTCCTTACGTGCTGGCGTTGGCCGATGATCACCAGATCGCGGGCAAGGGCCGCGAATTCTATGCGCGCAGGCTCAAGGCGGGCGCGGGCGAGCGCTTCCTCGTCATGCATCTCGACCAGAAGCTCAAGGATCCGCAGGGCGGCCGCAGCCCCGGCTATCTCGCGATCTACGCCGGCGCGGCGCAGGTCGAGCGGGCCGGCGACAGTGCGTTGCTGGTGCTCACGGACAGCGCCCGCGAAGTGAAGCGAGGCGACGTGCTGATCCCGGATCTGTCGGGCACGGTGGTGGCGCTGGTGCCGCACGCGCCGACGCGCCAGGTCAGCGGCGAAGTCATGGCGATCGTCAACGGCGTGCTGCTGGCCGGGCAGTGGCAGGTGGTGGCGCTCAATCGCGGTTCGGCCGCGGGCCTCGAACCGGGCGACGTGCTCAAGGCGGAGCAGGCCGGCAACACCGTGGTGGATCACTGCGCCGACATCGCCAACACCTACGCCTGCCGCATCGGCCACAAGGTGAAGCTGCCGGCCGAAGTCTCCGGCACGCTGCTGGTGTTCAAGACCTACGACGACATGAGCTACGCGCTGGTGCTCGACGTGACGCGCCCCCTGTCGATCGGCGATCGCGTGCGCAATCCCTGATTTGAGCCTGTTTCGATGCCAAAGGGCCGGCCGTTGCGCCGGCCCTTTTGTTTTAGCCTGCCGCGACCATGCAGGATCTGCAGCACTGGGCGATTCTCGCGCGCGCGCCGCGGCTGACGGCCCGCGAACTGCGCGCGGCACTCGCGGCACTGGGCGACTCGGGCGCTGCCTGCGCCGGCGCCGCGCCTGAAGACGCGGCACTGCGCGCACTGCTCGCGGCGCCGCCGCACCTGCTGCGCGAGGCTGGTTTTGCGCCGTCCACCATCGCCTGGCTCGGCGCGCCGGATCGGGAGCGGGTGGCGGCCGACTGCCGCTGGCTTGGCGCCACCGGCACCCGCATCGTGCACTGCCTCGCCGCCGACTATCCGCCGCTGCTGCAGGAGGTCCCGGATGCGCCTGCCACGCTGTACGTGCAAGGCGCGCCGGACTGCCTGCTCGCGGCGCAGCTCGCGCTGGTGGGGAGCCGCAATCCCACGGCAGTCGGCCGCCGCACGGCCTACGAGTTTTCCGCCAGCCTCACGCGCGCCGGCCTCGTGATCACCAGCGGCCTCGCGCTCGGCATCGATGCCGCCAGCCACGAAGGCGCCCTGGACGCGGGCGGCCGCACGGTGGCGGTGCTGGGCTCGGGGCTCGACTGCCTGTACCCGCCCGAACACCGGCCCCTGGCCGACCGGATCGCGGCGGGCGGCGCCCTGGTGAGCGAGTTTGCGCCGGGCACGCCGCCGCTCAAGGCGCATTTTCCCCGTCGCAACCGGTTGATCAGCGGCCTGGCGCTCGGGGTGCTGGTGGTCGAAGCGGCCCGCCACAGCGGGTCCCTGATCACCGCCCGGCTGGCCGGGGAGCAGGGCCGCGAGGTCTTCGCCCTCCCCGGTTCCATCCACAACCCGCTGGCCCGCGGGTGCCACCAACTCCTCAAAAGTGGCGCAAAACTCGTCGAAGAGGTCGGCGATGTGCTCGTGGAGCTCAGGATTCCCTTTTCAAAACAACAGCTTGAACATCCACCCGCCGGTGGCTTGCAAAGCGGCGCAGAAGCCCCGACGTTGGACAAGGACTACAAAATCCTGTTAGATGCCCTCGGATTTGAGCCAGCCGGCATGGATGCCCTGGTCGAGCGAACCGGCCTGCAGAGCCATTCCGTGGCCTCCATGCTGTTGATTCTCGAGCTGGAAGGACGTGTGGCCCCGCATCCAGGGGGACGCTACCTGCGGTTATGAAGTACGCACTGCATTATTGAAAGCATGGAAAACACCGTTTTCGACATCCTGATCTACGTCTTCGACCACTACATGTTCGAGGAACTGCCGGCGAGCGCCGAGCGGGAATCGATTGCGCGCGATCTCGAGAGCGCGGGTTTCGGTGGCGCGAACGTGGAGCGGGCGCTGGACTGGCTGGCCGACCTGGCCCAGGAGCGCGAGCGCCCGGCCGCGGCCGACGCCGCGCGCGGCTTCCGCATTTTCTCCGCCGAGGAAGCGGCGCGCCTCAACGCCGAGTGCCGCGGCCTGCTGATCTCGCTGGAGCACAACGGCATCCTGAGCGCCCACCAGCGCGAGATCGTGATCGACCGGCTCATGGCGCTGGACGTCGAGGACCTCGATGTCGAGAAGGTGAAATGGGTGGCGCTGATGGTGCTCTCCAGCCAGCCGGGCCAGGAAGCGGCGTACGCGCGCATGGAAGACCTGGTGTTCGAATTGCCCGAGGGCGTCGCGCATTAGGGCCCGTCCGGCAACGCGGTCCCTCCTACCCGCGGTCCGTCCGCGGTTTTTCGTTTTTGGAGAGTGCGCCGTGCGAAGCGGCTCGCGGGGAACTGCGCGCATTGAGCTGGAGACTGTCTGCGGCGACAAAGATCAAGGTGTGACTGCAAATCAACATGGCTGAAAATCTCGTCATCGTCGAATCGCCGGCCAAGGCGCGCACCATCAAGAAGTACCTCGGCAAGGACTACGAGGTGCTGGCCTCCTATGGCCACGTGCGCGACCTGGTGCCGAAGGAAGGCGCGGTGGAGACCGACAACGGTTTCGCCATGCGCTACCAGCTCATCGAGCGCAACGAGAAGCATGTCGAGGCCATCGCGCGGGCGCTGAAGAAGGCCAGCACGCTGCTGCTGGCCACCGACCCGGACCGCGAGGGCGAGGCCATCGCCTGGCACCTCAACGAGATCCTCACCGACAGTGGCGCGCTCAAGGGCAAGCAATCGCGCCGCGTGGTATTCCACGAGATCACCAAGAACGCGATCAAGGACGCGGTCGCGCACCCGCGCGAACTGGCGCTGGAACTCGTCAATGCCCAGCAGGCGCGTCGCGCCCTCGACTACCTGGTGGGTTTCAATCTCTCGCCGCTGCTGTGGAAGAAGGTGCGTCCGGGCCTGTCGGCCGGCCGCGTGCAGAGCCCGGCGCTGCGCATGATCTGCGAGCGCGAGGACGAGATCGCGGCGTTCGTACCGCAGGAATACTGGACCATCGATGCCGAGGGCGAGCACAGCAACACCACCTTCCCGCTCAAGCTGGTGGAATACGGCGGCCAGAAGGTCGAGCAGTTCAGCTTCGTCAACGAAGCGCAGGCGCGCGCGGTCGAAGGCACGTTGCGGGCGGCCGCGGCCGCGACCGCCGGCGCTCCGGGCGCGCTGCAGGTGGTCGCGATCGAGCGCAAGCAGCGCCGGCGCAACCCCTCGCCGCCGTTCACCACTTCCACGCTGCAGCAGGAAGCGGCGCGCAAGCTGGGGTTCTCGGCCCAGCGCACCATGCGCCTCGCCCAGCAGCTGTACGAGGGCGTCGACATCGGCGAAGGCAACGTCGGCCTGATCACGTACATGCGCACCGATTCGGTGTCGCTGGCGGCCGAGGCCGTGACCGAGATCCGCGCCACCATCGAGCGCGTGTACGGCAAGGAAGCGCTGGCGGAGGAGATCCGCGTCTACCGGACCAAGTCGAAGAACGCGCAGGAAGCGCATGAGGCCGTGCGCCCGACGTCGGCGGCCATCCTGCCCGCCGACATCGAACGGCACCTCGATCCCGACCAGTTCAGGCTGTATTCGCTGATCTGGAAACGCGCGCTGGCCTGCCAGATGGCGCCGGCGGTGTTCGACACGGTGGCCGTGGACATGGTGGCGGGACCCGATGGTCCCGAGCGACACCTGCTGCGCGCCAACGGCTCCACCCTGGTCAAGCCCGGCTACATCGCCGTCTACCAGGAAGGGAGCGACGACAAGGCCGACGACGATTCCGACCACGTGCTGCCGGCGATGACGGAAGGCGATGCGGTGCGCATGGTGGCGCTGCATCCCGAGCAGCATTTCACCGAGCCGCCGCCGCGCTACACCGAGGCTTCGCTGGTGAAGGCGCTCGAGGAGCATGGCATCGGCCGCCCTTCCACCTACGCGTCGATCATCTCCACGCTGCGCGACCGCGAGTACGTGCAGATCGAGAGCCGGCGCTTCACGGCCACCGACATCGGCAAGATCGTGTGCCGCTTTCTCACCGACCACTTCCACAAGTACGTCGAGTACGGCTACACCGCCGACATGGAAGACGAGCTCGACGCGGTGTCGCGCGGCGAGGAGCCCTGGACCGAACCGCTGCGCAAGTTCTGGGAACCGTTCATCCGGCAGGTCGAGCACATCGAGAAGAACGTCACGCGCGAGATGGTGGCGCTGGCGCGTGAGCTGGGCACCGATCCCGTGAGCGGCAAGCCGGTGACCGTGCGCATGGGCCGGTTCGGGCCCTTCGTGCAGATCGGCACCAAGGACGATGAGGAGAAGCCGAAGTTCGCGGGCCTGCGTCCCGGCCAGAAGATGGACAGCATCGATCTTGCCACGGCGCTCGACCTGTTCCAGCTGCCGCGCAAGCTCGGGCTCAGCGCCGATGGCGAAGAGATGGTGGCGAATGTCGGTCGCTTCGGGCCGTACGTGAAGTTCGGCGCGAAATACGTGTCGATCAAGGACGAGGATCCCTACACCATCACGCACGAGCGCGCGCTGGAACTGGTGCGCGCCAAGCTCGAGGCCGACGCGAACCGCCTGATCCGCGATTTCCCCGCGGATGGCATCCAGGTGCTCAACGGCCGCTTCGGCCCGTACATCACCAACAAGGAAAAGAACGCCAAGATCCCGAAGGACCGCGACCCGAAGTCGCTCACGATCGAAGAGTGCCGCGCGCTGCTGGAAGCGGCGCCGGCGCGCGGCACCGGCCGCTTCGGCCGGCGCTTCGGCGCCAAGGGCAAGACCGCCGCGAAGCGGGGCGCGCCGGCGGCGAGTCCGGCGGCCGCGACGCCGGCCGCGAAGGCGGCCAAGGCGGCGAAGGGCACAGCGAAGCAGAAGACTCCAGCCAAGGCCACTGCACCGAAAACCGCCGCACCGAAAACCGCGACACCGAAAGCTGCATCGCCCAAGACCGCCGGCACCAAGGCGGCGGCGGCGTCACAGCCCGCTGCGAGACCGCGCGCTGCGGCGAAGGCGGCGCCCGCTCGGACGACAGCAACGGCCAGGACGTCGCCGCAGCGCAAGGCCGCGGCGGTGAAATCGCCGGCCGCAGCGGCCAAGAAGAAAAGCAGCGCGGCGGCCTGAGTGCAGGCGGCGGGCCGGCCATGAAGTACCGCCACAGTTTCCATGCCGGCAACTTCGCCGACGTGCACAAGCACGTCGCGTTGCTGGCGTTGATCGCCGGGCTGCAGCGCAAGGACAAGGGGTTCCTGTACCTGGAGACGCACGCCGGCCGCGGCCTGTACGACCTCGGCTCCGCGCAGGCCAACCACGGCAGCGAGGCGCGCCACGGCATCGGCCTGGTCGAGAAGGCCTCGCCGGTGTCGCCCGAGATCGGCCACTACCTCGAAGCCGTGCAGGCGCTGCGGGCGGCGGCGGGCGGCGTGCAGTTCTATCCGGGCTCGCCGCTGCTCGCGGCCCGTGCGCTGCGCCCGCAGGATCGCGGCATCGCCGCGGAGATCCAGGCGCCCGAATGTCGCGCGCTGGAACGCGCGCTCGGCGGCTGGCGACGCATGCAGGCGGTGTGCACCGATGGCATGAAGCTGCTCGAATCCCATCTGCCGCCGACCGAGCGGCGCGCACTGGTGCTGATCGACCCGCCCTATGAGCAGATGCGGGACGACTTCGATGTTTCGCTGGCGGCGATCGGCACCATCCTGCAGCGGCTCGCCAACGCGGTGATCGCGATCTGGTATCCCATCAAGGACGAGCGGCCGCTGAGCGTGTGGCTGGGGCGCGCGGAACGCGAGCTGCAGGTGCCGGCGCTGGTCTCCGAGCTGTGGCTGTATCCACGCGATTCGCGCGTGGCGCTCAACGGTTCGGGGCTGCTGCTCCTGAATCCGCCGTACGGCTTCGAGGCCGCCCAGTCCGTGTGGCTCGCGGAGCTGGCAACGATACTGGGCGCGGCCCGGCACGGTGGCGGCAGCACGCAGCGCTGGATCGTGCATGAAGCCGCCTGACCGCTATGCGGTGATGGGCCACCCCGTCCACCACAGCCGCTCGCCGTTCATCCATGCGCAGTTCGCGGCGCAGTGCGCGCAGCACATGGAATACGTCGCGCTCGACGTGGCACCCGACGAGTTCAACGGCGCAGTACGGGATTTCTTCCGCGGCGGCGGCAAAGGCCTGAATCTCACGGTGCCGCACAAGCAGGCGGGGTTCCTGCTGGCGGACTCGCTCAGCGAACGTGCGCAACGCGCCGGCGCCGTGAACACGCTGCTGCCGGGCGAGGGCGGTGCACTGCGCGGCGACAACACCGATGGCACCGGGCTGCTGCGGGATCTCACCGTCAACCTCGGGCTGCCGCTGCGCGGCCAGCGCATCCTGCTACTGGGCGCCGGTGGCGCGGCCCGTGGGGTGCTCGCGCCGCTGCTGGCAGCGCAACCCGCGACGCTCGTGATCGCGAACCGCAACGCCGATCGCGCGCAACGGCTGGCCGACACCTTCGCCACGCAGTTCGCGGCGGGCGCCACGCTGGCGGGCGGCGGCTTCGAGCTGGCGGCACAGGGCGGCTGGGACCTGATCATCAACGCGACGGCCGCCAGCCTGGGCGGCGAACTGCCCGCGCTGGCCGACAGCGCGCTGCAGGCGCGCAGCTTCTGCTACGACATGGCCTACGGCGCGCAGGACACCGTGTTCGTGCGCTGGGCGCGCGCGCGCGGTGCGCGCGCCGTCATGGGACTGGGCATGCTGGTGGAACAGGCCGCCGAGGCCTTCTGGCTGTGGCGCGGCGTGCGCCCGGACACGGCGCCGGTGTTACGGGCCGTTGGCGAACCATGAGCGCAGGATGCCGACCGCGCCTGCGATGAGCAGCGCCGCGGTCGGCACCGCGCTCAGCACGTAGCCGAGACCGCGCTGGTTCGCGGCTTTCACGTAGCCGTAGAAGTAGATGTGCCGGCCGACCAGGTACAGCACGCCGACCAGCGCCACCCACTGCGGCGCGAAATGCCGCGCGGCGATCCACAGCGCGGGCAGGAAGATCACCAGCATCTCCAGCGTGTTCATGTGCGCGCGGAAATGGCGCTCGAATTCCGCGTTGCCGGTGGTGGCGGGCGCCGGCACGCCGAGCCGGCCGCGCGCTTTCGACACGATCGCGGCCATGGCAAAGAACTGCCCCACGGCCAGCAGCGTCACCAGTTCGATCCACAGCATGTTGGCTCTCCTGCCACTCCTCAATCGGGAATGGTGCGTACGTCCTTGTACAGTCCGAGGCGGTCTTCGCAGACGTCCTCGAGGATACGCCCACCGGGCACGCGCGTGTACTTCAGCGCCACATCCCAGGGTTTGCTGTAGTTCGCCGGATCGGTGATCGTGAGGCGCACGTCCAGCTCCTTGCCGCCCTGCGCGGAGCTGTAACGCTCCAGCAGGTGCATGTTCTCCGCGTGCGGCAGCCCCGAGGAATCCAGCAGCGTCGGATCGTTGTAGCCTTCCGATTCCACCACCAGCACGTCGCCGTCCCAGTGCGCGACCGCGGTGCCGAAGTAACGCGGACCCTGGTAGGGCGGCAGCTTGGCCGCGAAATCCAGCGCGCGGTGCTGGCGGTTCCAGGTGAAGCCCATGAACACCAGCGTCGGCTGGAGCTGCAGGTCGAACGGCGCGCCATCCCACAGCGAGCGCGGGAAGCCCATCGGCTTGCAGCGGTAGGTGGGATCGAACGAGGTGTCGTGCTTCGCCAGCATGGCCTTGCGCTCGTCGTAGAGCTTCTGCGCGGCTGGCAGCAGCGGCGGCGCCTTGCCGTCCGCCGTGCGCAGCGCCTTGCCCACCGGCGTGGCGAGCTGCCACACGCCGTTCAACGCCGCTTCGCGCGGGCTGGGAGGTTCGAGCGCCTGCGCCGTGACGGCAGCACCCAGCGCCAGTGCGAGCAGCGCACCGAATTTCATGTTCATGGTGATGGCTCCGGTGCGCGCTACTGCAGGGGTTTGACTTCGAACGGCTGACCGTCGAGCTCGAGCACCCGCAGCCACTCGCCGCCGATCTTGCCGTCCTTGCGCGGCGCGACCATGAGCTTGACCTTCATGCCGGGCTGCAGCGTCTTGGTGGTCCAGCCGGAGCGCACCAGCATGTTCACCGAGCCGCCTTCCAGGTCCCATTCCTCTTCGCCGCCCTTGCCATCCGGAACCATGAGCGTGATCCAGCTATGCGGATTGGTCCATTTGAAATCCTTGACCACGCCGCTCACCGCTTCCGGGTTGGCGCGGTCGAACGACGCCACCGAGTGGTGCGCGCTGGCCACCGCGCAGCCCAGCGTCGCCGCGACCACACCCGCGATCTTCATCATCTTGATCGTTTTCATTGCTGCACCTTCGCGCCTGGCAGAAACAGTTCGTTGTAATCCTCGCAGATCCACTCCAGCACCTTGGCGCCGTTGGCCCAGCTGAACTTGCTGGTGCGCGGCTTGCCGACGGGCTTGCCCGCGGCGTCCAGGTAGCTCACCTCGTCCTCGAACGAGGAGCCGTCGGCGGCCTTGGTCCAGCGCTCCATCATCACGCCGCCCTTCTGCGAGCGCAGACCGCGCGTCTCGATGACCAGCGTGTTGCCTTCCCAGTGGCCGATGGCCTCGCCTTCGTAATTGGGCTTGAAGTTCGGGGTGAAGGTACCGGTCAGGTAGATGCGCCGGATGTGATGCATCTCTTCCGAAGCCCAGGTGATCTGCTCGGGCGTCTGCACCAGCAGCAGCGGACCATCGACGCCGGAAGTGACGGGCGCCTGCGGCAGGCACAGCGACTTGCTGCCGCCGGGCAGGATGTCGCCGGCGGAGGCGCCGTTCAGCGAGGCCAACGCCTCGGGCGGCAGACCGCCCTCGGGGCCACCACCGCCAGGAGCACCCCCAGGAGCACCCCCAGGGCCGCCACCGGGAGCACCGCCACCCGGAGCAGCCCCACCGGGTGCACCACCCCCGCCGGGGCCGCCTGCACCGCCCGGTGCGCCGCCACCGCCGCCGGGACCCCCGCCGCCCGGTCCGCCCGCACCGGGGGCGCCCGGACCCCCGGGGCCGCCGCCGGGACCGCCTGGGCCACCGCCCATGCGCCAGGTGCCGGCGAAGTTCTTCGGATCGGTGGAAGGCGGCACGCTGGTGCCATTGCGCATCGGACCGCCAGGCCCGCCGCCGCCAGGCGAGCGCTGCCGCTCGGCTGGCGTGAGCTTCTCGACCTGCGCCATCACCGTGGCGCAGCCGCCCAGCAGCACGCCGGCCGCGCACAGCCGGCTCAACAGTAATCGGTTCATGTGCCCCCCTGAAGACACCCGGTACAGGCGGCTACTGTAGCCAGCCGATCGCATCGCAGTGCGAAGAAATTTCAAGTATCGCTGGGCGTCGGGTCGAGCGGCGTGGTTCAGCCTGCCTGCGCCATGCCCGCGCCCGCGGCCGGCGGCAACAACGCCGCAAAGGCCGGCGCGCCCACCTGCTGCGCGGCCAGCAGCTGCTGGAACTGCTCGAGGACCAGCGGCTCGCCGAACAGCTGGCCCTGCACCATGTCGCAGTGGTTCTGCCTCAGGTACTGCAACTGGGCGCTGGTTTCGACGCCCTCGGCCACCACGCTCATGCCGAGGCTGTGGCCCATGTCGATGATGGTACGCACCAGCACCGCGTCAGCCGGGTCGGTGGCGGAGTCGCGCACGAACGACTGGTCGATCTTGAGCGTGCTGATCGGGAACTGCTGCAGTGCCGACAGCGACGAGTAGCCGGTGCCGAAATCGTCGATCGACAGGTGCAGGCCCATGAGATGGAGCTGGTTCAGCATGCGCACCGTGCGTTTGGGATCGGCCATCAGCGTGGTCTCGGTGATCTCGAGCTCGAGATGCTCGGGCTTCACCCCATGGCGTTCGAACACCGAGCGGCAGTCGAGGATGAAGCTCGCCTGCTTGAGCTGCTTGAGCGAGAGGTTCAGCGCGATGCGGCCCGGATCGATCTTGTCGGCGCGCAGCGCCTGGAAATCGCGGCACACGCGATCCAGCACCCACTCGCCGATCACGTTGATGAGGTTGTTCTCCTCGGCCAGGGGAATGAACTGCGCGGGCGGGATGTCGCCGTGGCCCGGCAGGCGCCAGCGCAGCAGCGCCTCGGCGCCGACGATGCGGCCGTCGCTGAGGTCGATCTTGGGCTGGTAGCGGATCACGAACTCGTCGCGCTCCACCGCGCGCCTGAGCTTGCTCTTGAGCATGAGCCGCTCGACCGCGGCGGCGTTCATTTCCTGGGAATAGTAGGTGTAGGTGTTGCCGCCGTTCTGCTTCGAGTAGTACATCGCCGCGTCGGCGTTCCTGATCAGGTCGATCACGTTCTCGGCGTCGCGCGGGCAGTACGCGATGCCGATGCTCACCGTGAGGAACACTTCCTGCTGGTCGACATGGAACGCCGCGCCGGCCGCCTCGAGCACGGTGCGGGCGAGCTGCGACACCTGCTCCGCAGCCTCCTCCGCGTTGCCGCTCACGCCATCGAGGAACAGCGCGAACTCGTCGCCGGCCAGCCGACCCAGCACCGCCTCGGAGCTCAGCACCCGCGTCAGGCGCTCGGTGAGCACTTCCAGCACGCGATCGCCCGAGGCATGGCCGAAGGTGTCGTTGACCTCCTTGAACTTGTCCATGTCGATGTACAGCAGCGCCACGCCGTAATTGCCGCGCAGCGCACGCGCGATGGCCTGCTGCAGCAGGTGCTGGAACTGCATGCGGTTCGGGATCTTGGTCAGCGCATCGTAGCGCGCGAGATAGCGGATGCGGCGTTCGGCGCGCTTGCGCTCGGTGATGTCGCGCGCCACGAAGATCTCGCCGGCGTACTGCGGATCGTCGGTGGCGATGTGCGAGCCGATGAAGGACACCGGGATGGTCTGGCCTTGCGAGGTGCGCAGCACGGTCTCACCGGCGTCGCGCGCGATGCGCAGCGCATCGGGGCCGAGCCGTTCGGGCTGGTCGAGCAGGCCCAGCACGTTCATGCCCAGCAATTGCTCCTCGCTGTAGCCGGTGAGGCGGAACGCGGCGTCGTTCGCGACGCGGATCGAGCCGTCCGGCGCGGTCACGAACACCGCCTCGGTCATGCCGTTGAGCACGCTGTGCAGGTAGTCGCGCGTGTAGGTGGTATGACGCAGCGTGACGCGCATGCGCTCGAAGGCGCCGCGCAGGTCGGTCAGCTTGTCGGCCTGCGAACTCGGCAGCGGCTGCGTGAACTCGCCGCGGCTCAGCTGGCCCGCGGCCGCGATCAGGCCGCGGATGGTCACTTCCTGCTTGCGGTTCTCGCGCCACAGCCAGACCAGTGCCACGCCGAGCGACAACGCCACCATCACGCCGCAGAAGATCAGCAGCGTCTGCAGGCCGCCCTCGGCGAACGAGCGGCTGCCGTCCACCACGGCCGTCGCGCCCGCCAGACTGCAGAGCAAAATGAGGGCTATTCTGAGGCGCGGACTCTGCAAACTGGATCAACCCGAGCGGTGATTCGTCCTAGAATCATGCCCCATGGACCGTCGCGCGGCCAGTCTGGTTCCTGCCCTGACGCCCCGGCAACTCACGGGGCGCGACAGCCAGCACGTGCAGGAAGTGACCGCGCCAGCCTGCGTGCTGCACCCTTGCGTGGTGCCGGCGTTGCACGATATGTGTGCCGCGGCCGCCGACGATGGCCTCACGCTGCTGCCGGTTTCCAGCTTCCGCGACTTCGAGCGCCAGCGCACCCTCTGGAACGGCAAGTTCCTGGGCGAGAGGCCGGTGCAGGACGCGGAGGGACGCCCCGTGGACATGCGGGCGCTCGACGCCGCGGAGCGCGTGCGCGCCATCCTGGTGTGGTCGGCACTGCCCGGCGCCAGCCGGCATCACTGGGGGAGCGATCTGGACGTGGTGGACGGCCAGGCGCTCGCGGGCGGCTATCGCCCCCGGCTGACCCGTGAGGAATTCCTGCCCGGCGGTCCGTTCGGACGGCTGGCCGCGTGGCTGGACGCGCGCTGCGGCGAATTCGGCTTCTTCCGCCCTTACGATGCCTGGCGGGGGGGCGTGCAGCCGGAACCCTGGCACCTGAGCTATGCGGACCTCGCGGTGCCGGCGCTGGCCGCGCTCGACGCCGACGTGCTGCGCGAGGCGCTCGAGGGCGCCGATATCCAGGGCAAGGCGCAGGTGCTGGCGCAGCTGCCGGACCTGCACCAACGCTACGTGAGGGGGGTGGCCGAGCCCGCCGGCTTCAGTCGTGCAGCCAGCTTTTCTTGAAATAGTTGAGCATGCGGATGCGCGTGTCGGACAACGCCTCCGGGCTCGCGGCCGACAACGGCGGACTGCGGCGCAATAACTGCCAGTTTTCGCTGCGCAGCACGCGCTGCAGGAACTGCATGTTGCGATCGATGGCTTCGATGTACGGGTTCCGCCCGCCGAACAGGATCTCGAGATAGCGGTAGGCGCCGCGGAATTCCCCATCGAGGCGCGAGCGGCGCGTTTCCGCCACGAAGCCCGGCGTCTGCCGCAGCAGGTCCAGCCCCGAGGCGTAGCGCACCATCCAGCGGCCACTGGCTTCCTGGCTCATGGCCATGCCGCCCAGCACGAACTCCGGATACAGCCGGTCGCGGCACTTCTCCAGGTAGCAGCGGTCGGCAAGCTGCGTGACCATGTCGGCGGTACCCAGCAGGTGGCCGAGCCGCAGGTCGCGCGCGTCCTCCACCACGATGTCGGTGAACGGCCGTTCGTAGCCGGTGAAGTGGATGATCTGCGAGGTCACCGGTTGCCACGCGCCGAGCCCGAGTTGCGGCAGATAGCCGGCGAGGAACTCCGCGCCGCGGCTGACGTGGGTGCGGGTGAATTCGGCGCCGTGGATGTTGGCCGGATCGCCGGCGCGGCGCAGGTAGCCGATGTCATGGAACAGCGCCAGGATGACGCCCACCAGGCTGCGCTCGGCGCCGAGCTGCCAGATCTTCTCCACCTGGCGCTCATAGCCCACCAGCAGACGCGCCATGGTCAGCGTGACGTCGAGCGTGTGCTGGCGATCGTGATAGACGGTTTCGACTCCGGAGTAGCCCGGGAAGCGGCCGGCGAACAGCAGGTCGAAGTCGGTGAACGCGCGCTCCAGCGGACGCTGGTCGAGCGTGGGCCAGGCGGAAGCCAGCAGTTGCCCGACGGCCCGCAGCACCGCGCGCGGCGAGCTCACCTGCACCGTGTCGGTGATGTCGTAGTCGCTGCGGCGGACGCTGGTCTGCGCGCCGCTGTGGTCTGCCGGGGTGGCCATTGGGAGGGCAGTCTAGGCCCGCGCCGCGCGACAGCCAACAACGCATTCCTCAATTCGGCGGTCGGGGACGCCGCCTATATGTCAAAGTCGGCGAGCACCGGGGCATGGTCGGACGGCTGCTCGTTGCCGCGGGCCAGCAGTTCGATGCGGCAGCCCTGGCAGCGGGACGCCAGGGATTGCGAGGCGAGGATCAGGTCGATGCGCAGGCCCTGGTTGCGGCGGAACCCACCCGCACGGTAATCCCACCAGCTGAAGCTGCGCTCGGGCTGGTCGAAATTCCTGAACACATCCACCAGGCCCAGCGCGCGGATGCGCGCCAGCGCCTCACGCTCGCGATCGCTCGCCAGCACCTGCCCCGCCCAGGCGATGGGGTCGTAGACGTCGCGGTCCTCGGGCGCGATGTTGAAATCGCCCAGCACCACCAGCGGCAGGCCACGCGCCAGTTCCGTGGCGAGCCATCCGGCCAGCGCCGCCAGCCAGCGCAGCTTGTATTCGTACTTGTCGGAATCCACGGCTTGCCCGTTGGGCACATACAGATCGATCACACGCACCCCGCCACAGGTCACCGCCAGCACGCGACGCTGCGTATCCTCGAACCCGGGGATTTCGCGCACCGGATCGGCCAGCGCGCCGCGCGCCAGCACCGCCACGCCGTTGTAGGTTTTCTGGCCGTTGAACAGCACCTGGTAGCCCGCCGCCGCGAACTCGGCGAACGGGAACTGCTCGTCGACGAGCTTGGTTTCCTGCAGCGCCATCACGTCGGGCTGGTGATCGGCGAGCCAGCGCAGCACCTGCGGCAGGCGCACGCGCAGCGAATTGACGTTCCAGGTGGCGATGCGCATGGCGGCGGCCGTGGCCTCAGGCCGCGATGCCGTACAACCTGAGCAGCGCGGTGACGTCGGGCTTGCGGCCGCGGAATTCCACGAACGCTTCCAGCGCATCGCGGCTGCCGCCGCGCGCGAGGATGTTGTCGAGGAAACGGCGCGCGGTGGTACGGTCGAAACTGCCCTGCTCGAGGAATGCCGTGAAGGCGTCGGCCGCCAGCACTTCGGCCCACTTGTAGCTGTAGTACCCGGCCGCGTAGCCGCCCGCGAAGATGTGGCCGAAGTTGTGCGGGTAGCGGTTCCAGTCGGGGATCGGGATCACGGCCACGTCGCGCCGCACTTCGCGCAGGATCTCGTACACCCTGCCGCCGCGCGCCGGGTCGTACTCGGCGTGCAGCCGCATGTCGAACAGCGCGAATTCCACCTGCCGCAGCGTCTGCAGCCCGGCCTGGAAGCGCCGCGTGGCGATGAGCTGCTGCTGGCGATCCTCAGGCAGCGCCGCGCCGGTGGTCACGTGCGAGGAAATGCGCGTCAGCACCTCCGGCAGCCAGGCGTAGTTCTCCATGAACTGGCTCGGCAGTTCCACGGCGTCCCACGCCACGCCGCTGATGCCCGCGAGGCTCGGGTAGTTCACGCGCGTGAGCATGTGATGCAGGCCGTGGCCGAATTCGTGGAACAGCGTCACCGCATCGTCGTGCGTGAGCGCCGCCGGCCGGTCGCCGGCCGGCGGCAGCGAATTGCACACCAGGTACGCCACCGGCAGCACCACCTGGCCGCCGAGCGCCTTGCGCCCCACGCAGTCGTCCATCCACGCGCCGCTGCGCTTGTTGGGACGCGCGTAGGCGTCGAGGTAGAAACCCGCGAGCGGCGCGCCCTCGCGCGTGTGGACTTCGAAGTAACGCGCATCCGGATGCCACAGCGGCACGTCGGTGCGCTCGATGATGCGCACGTCGTACAGGCGTTCGGCGACTTCGAACATGCCGGCCAGCACCCTGGGCAGCGGCAGGTAGTCGCGCAATTCCTCCTGCGACACCGAATAGCGCTGCTGCTGCAGGCGCTCGGAGTAATAGGTGATGTCCCAGCTTTCGAGCTTGCGGCCCGCGAAGGCTTCGAGCTCGGCCAGGTCCTGCATGGCCACGCCGCGCGCGGCCTGCACCAGCTGCTGCAGGAAGTCGGTGACTTCGCCCACCGTGTGCGCCATGCGATCGGCCAGCGCGTACTCGGCGTAGCTCCTGAAATCCAGCAGCTGCGCGCTCTCGTGCCGCAGCCGCAGGATGGCTTCGATCACGGCGGTGTTGTCGTACTTGCCGGCGCCCGGCCCCTGGTCCGAGGCGCGCGTGCTCCAGGCTTCATAGAATGTGCGGCGCATGGCCTGCGAGTCGCAATCCGTCACCACCGCGACGTAGGTGGGCTGGTCGAGCCCGAACAGCCAGCCTTCGAGGCCCTGCTCCTTCGCGCGCGCCGCCGCCTGCTCGAGGATGCCGGCGTTGATGCCGCGCACTTCGGCCGCGTCGGTGACGTGGTGCGCGAAGCTGTTGGTGGCGTCGAGCACGTTCTCCTCGAACTTCGCGCCGAGCCGCGACAGCTCCATCATCACGGTCTTGAAGCGCGCCTTCTTCTCGCCATCGAGCGCCACGCCCGCCAGCCGGAAGTCGCGCAGCGCATGCTCGAGCACCGCGCGCTGCACCGGATCGAGCGTGGCGGCTTCGCGCTCGTGGATGCTCTGGTAGGCGCGATACAACGCCTCGCTCTGCGAAAGATCGGTGGAATACTCGGACAGCAGCGGCAGGCAGGCGTTGTACGCCGCGCGCAGCGGCTCCGAATTCATCACGCCGTTGAGATGGCCCACCGGCGACCACACCTTGCCGAGCCGGTGGCGCATTTCCTCCAGCGGCCGTACCACCGTGTCGAAGGTGGGCTCGGCCAGCTGCTCGATCGCGGCCACGCGGGCGCGCTGCTCCGCCAGCAGCTCGCGGATGGCGGGTTCGACGTGCTCGGGGCGGATCGCCGCGAAGCGCGGCAGCACATCATCGGCCAGCAGGGGATTGTCTGACATGAGCTATGGCCCGGACGGTTATGGAAGAGCGCCCATTTTAGCCGGTATGCGGGGTGTAACATGGTGAAATGGCAACCCTGGATCATGACCTGGCGGTGATCGGCGGCGGCAGCGGCGGCCTCGCCTGCGCGCAGCGTGCGGCGGAATACGGTGCGCGCGTGGTGCTGGTGGAGTCGCACCGGCTGGGCGGCACCTGCGTGAACGTCGGCTGCGTACCGAAGAAAATCATGTGGAACGCCGCCACGCTGGCCCACGGCGCCCACGACGCGGCCGACTACGGCTTCGACCTGACGCTGTCCGGCCACGACTGGGCGCACCTCAAGCGCCGCCGCGACGAGTACATCCACCGCCTCAACGGCCATTACGAGAAGAACCTCGAGAAGCGCAACGTCACGCTGCTGCGCGGTCGCGCGCGGCTCACCGGCCCGCAGCAGATCGAGGTCGGCGGCCAGACGCTGCGTGCCTCGCGCATCGTGATCGCCACCGGCGGCGCGCCCACCTTCCCGCACCTCCCCGGGGCGGAGCTCGGACTGAGTTCGGACGGATTCTTCGAGCTGGGTGCGCGCCCCAACGGCGTTGCCATCGTCGGCAGCGGTTACGTCGCGGTGGAACTCGCGGGTGTGTTCTCGGCGCTGGGCTCGCATACCACGCTGGTGCTGCGACATGACCGGGTGTTGCGCAGCTTCGAGCCCATGCTGGGCGACCACCTGATGCAGGTGATGCGCGACGAAGGCATGGAGATCGCCACCCAGGCGGTGCCGCAGGCGCTGCTGCGCAATGCGCAGGGGATGCTGGAACTGCAGACCGCGGACGGCCGCACGCTTGGCCCGTTCGAGCAGCTCATCTGGGCCGTGGGCCGCCACCCGAACCTCGATGGCCTGGGCCTCGACCGGCTGGGCGTGCAGCTCGATGCGGCCGGCTTCGTGCAGGTGGATCCCTGGCAGCAGACCAGCGTGGCCGGCCTGTTCGCGATCGGCGATGTCACCGGCCACCTGCCGCTCACGCCGGTGGCCATCGCGGCCGGCCGGCGGCTGTCCGATCGCCTGTTCGGCGGCATGTCGGAGCGCAGGCTCGACTACGACAATGTACCCACGGTGATCTTCAGCCATCCGCCCATCGGCACGGTCGGGCTCACCGAAGCCGAGGCGCGGGCACGCCACGGCGCGGCGGTGAAGGTCTACAGCACGCGCTTCATGCCGCTGTACCACGCGGTGACGGCGCGCAAGGTGCGTTGCGAGATGAAGCTGGTGGTGGTGGGCGCCGAGGAGCGCATCGTGGGGCTCCACGTCATCGGCGCGGGCGCGGACGAGATGCTGCAGGGTTTCGCGGTGGCGTTGAAGATGGGCGCCACCAAGCGCGATTTCGACGACACGGTGGCGATCCATCCCACGAGCGCCGAAGAGCTGGTGACGATGCGCTAACGCAGGCCCTGCCGCACGCGTCGCGGCCACAGCACCCGGAACTGCGCACCGCGCAGCCCGTCGGTGCGATCGCCCACGCTGACCATGCCGCCGTGCGCTTCCACCATGCGCTTGACCAGCGCCAGGCCCATGCCGCTGCCCTCGCGCTTGGTCGACAGGCGCTGGAACAGCTTGAAGATCTGCTCGCGCGAATCCTCCGGGATGCCCGGGCCGTTGTCGCGGATCGTGAACCCCAGGAACGCGCCTTCCGAGCGCACGTCGATCTCGATCTGCCCCGGGTTCATGTCGTTGTGCTTGATGGCGTTGGAGATGATGTTGCGCAGCACGGTGCTGAGCGGCGTCTTGAGGATCGAGATGCGCATGATCTGCGTGGTGACCTTGAAGTGCACGTGCGCGGGCGCGGTCTGCAGGTCGATCTCCTCCTGCAGCCAATGCGCCACATCCACCGTTTCGGCTTCGGTGGCGGCGATGCCGGCCTTGGCATAGTGCAACAGGTTTTCGATCAGCGTCTCCATGCGCAGCGTGCGCACGCGCATGCGATCGATGTTGTGCAGCACCGTGCCGGGCACATCGGTGCCCAGATCCTGCGCGATCCAGTCCACCAGGTCGGCGATGCCGCGCAACGGCGAGCGCAGGTCGTGCGACGCGACGTTGGCGAATTCCTCGAGATCGGCGTTGGCGCGGCGCAGGCGCTGCTCCACCAGTTTGTGCCCCGACACGTCGATCACGGTGGCCAGCACCGCCGTGCCGGACTCCACCTGCACCGGGTTCAGGCCGATCTCCACCGCGAACTCGCTGCCATCCTTGTGCAGGCCGGTCAGTTCCAGGCCCTGGCCCATGGCGCGCGTGGTGGCATCCCTGACATAGTCGCGCACGTGCAGGGCGTGCTGGTCGCGATGCCGCGCCGGGATCAGCAGGTCGAGCGACTGCCCGACCAGTTCCGCGCGTTCGTAGCCGAACAGCTGCAGCAGGTGCTCGTTGACCAGGGTGATGCGCCGCGTCGCATCCACCATCATCATGCCGCACGGCGCGGCCTCGATGACGCGGTGGAAGCTGGCCTCGGCCTGCCGCCGCGCCGAGATGTCGAGCACGGTGGCGACGAACATGGTGCTATCGCCGCCGGGCAAGGGCCGCAGCCCGATCTCGACCGGGAACTCCTGCCCATCCTGGCGGCGGCCGAACAGTTCGCGGCTCTTGCCCAGCGCGCCCGCGACCGCCTCGCTGGCGTAGCCGGCGCGCAGCCCGCCCTGATCGGCGCGGTAGCGTTCGGGCAGCAGCACCTCCATGCGCTGTCCGATCAGCTCGGAATTGCGGTAGCGGAACTGCTGCTGCAGCTCGCTGTTGCACCACACGATCAATCCGGCCCGATCGATCACGACCATGCCCACCGGCACCGTATCGGCCAGTGACCGCATCCACGGCGGCACACCGAAGTCCCTCTCCGCTGCCGCAACGCCCGCGGTGCGCCGGATTTTCCGGGCGCGTTCAGGCACTTTGCGGCTGCGCCGGCTGGAGGTGGGGCTGCCAGTTGTCGCCGGGCGAGAGCGCCATCTCGATGGCGTCGGCGAGCTGCGTGGCATCGAACGGCTTGGTCAGGAATCCGACGGCACCGAGCTGCAGGGCGCGTTCCTTGAGGCCGGGCTTCTTGCTGGCGGTGATGAAGATCACCGGTGTCGCGGCCGAGCCCACCATGTTGCGCACCCGCTCCGCCACGGTGAAGCCATCGCCGCCCGGCAGCGAGATGTCGAGCAACACCACGTCCGGATTGCACTTGCGCACCTGCGACAGCGCACTGACGGCATCCTTGGCCGTGAACACGGCGTAGCCCATGGATTTCAGCCGCACGCCGAACGCCAGGGCGATGTTGCTGTCATCTTCGACCAGAAGCACGGTTTTCATTGGAAGGTTTCCTCGGGGTTGGGCAAGTGGGGGTGCGCGACGGGAACGGAGAAGTAGAACGTGCTTCCCTGCCCCCGCTTGCTCGTCACCTGCAGTCGGTTGCCATGCAGCTCAACAATTTCCTTGGCGATGCAAAGCCCCAGCCCAAGGCCGCCGCCGGTGGCGTGCTCCTCGGCGCGAGGCACCTGGTAGAGGCGTTCGAAGATGTGGTCGAGGTGTTCGGGCTCGATGCCGCAGCCGCTGTCCTGCACGCTCACCTGCACGTGGTCGGCGTCGGCGCGGGTCACGGTGAGTTCGATGCGCCCTCCGGGTTCGGTGAACTTGATCGCATTGGTGAGCAGGTTGGCGACCACCTGCAGGATGCGGCCATCGTCCATGTACACGTCCGGCAGTTCCGGCGGCAGGTGATGCAGCAGCGTGACGCCGCGGTCGTTGGCCTGCGCCGACACCGAGAACACGGCGCGCAGCACCACCTTCTCGATGCGCCCGGGACGACGCTGCAGCTGCAGCTTGCCGGTCTCGAAGCGCGCGGTTTCCACCAGGTCGTTGAAATGCATCGCGAGCTGGTCGCAGCAGTCCACCGCGTGCACCAGGAATTCGCGCTGCTGGTCGTTGATGTCGCCCGCCACGCCATCGACCACCAGCGAGATGAATTCGCGCGCGGCGGTGAGCGGCGTCTTGAGCTCGTGCGAAACCGTGTGGTAGAAGCGCTGGATCTCGTTGCTGCGCTTCTGCAGCGTCTGGTTGGCGCGGGCGATGGTCTCGTTGCGGGCGCGCACCGAATCCCTGAGATCCGATTTCTCCACCGCGTTCTGGATGGCGCGCTGCAGGCCATTGGCCGTGAGCGACGACTTGATCAGGTAGTCGGCGACGCCGGTGCGCAGCGCCTCGAGCACCACGGTCTCGCTGCCGTTGCCGGTCAGCAGGATGATGGGCGGATCGCCGTCATCGTGGTGCTTGGCGGCAAAATCCAGCCCGGTCTCATCGGACAGGTGGTAGTCGGTGATCACGCAGTCGAAACGGCCAAGCCGCAGCTGCTGGTCGGCCTCGGCGATGGTCTCGACGCCGATCACGTTGCTGTCGACGCCCGGGATCTGCTTGATGAAACGGACACAGCGTTCCCGGTCCACGGGCTCATCGTCAATGATGAGGACCCGCAGAGCCTGCCTGCCTGCGAAGCTCTGGGCAGGAGCCGCCGCGTTCACGCTGATGGATTCCTTCTGACGCCGTTAGCCGGAAAAATCGGCGCGGCGCGCGACGGCTTGAGGCGGATTGCGGGCACAGTGCTCCCTATCGATGAGAGCTGATTGGCAGTCTCGCGGTGGATGCGGCGCATCCAGCAGCCGCTCCCGAAAAATACGCCGATTCAAGGACTTATGACGAATCAACGTTGTAAATATTACGGCGGAGAATTATCGGCCTTAATGTTTCCGTAAGAAGGCGCTTTCCGCTAAAGTCCGCCGCCGTGATCAGCCTGCTTGCCACCCGACCCCGCTCGGAAGTCATCGCCAAAACCCGCTCCATCGCCAGCGAGGTCGCCACCCCCAATGCGGCCGACGTCGATGCCAAGGCGCGTTTTCCCTCGGAGTCCATCGCCGCGCTGCGCGCGGCTGGATTGCTGTCCGCTGCCGTGCCGCAAGCGCTCGGCGGCGCGGGCGCCGACCTGCAGGAGCTCGCCGAATGCTGCATGGAACTCGCGCAGGGCTGCGCGGCCAGCGGCATGGTGCTGGCCATGCATCACATCCAGGTGGCCTGCATCGCGCGCCATGGCCTGGATTCCGCGTACTTCCGCAATTACCTGCAGGAGGTGGCCAAGCGGCAGATCCTGATCGCCTCCGTGACCTCCGAAGTGGGTGTGTGGGGCGACACGCGTTCGTCGATCTGCGCCCTGCAGCAAGACGGCAGGCTCGACAAGGACGCCACCACGGTCAGCTACGGCGCGCACGCCGACGACCTGCTCGTGACCTGCCGCCGCAACAACGAGGCGCCGGCGTCGGACCAGATCCTGGTGTTGATGCGCAAGGGCGACTTCCAGCTGCAGCAGTCCACCACCTGGGACACGCTCGGCATGCGCGGCACCTGCAGCCCGGGCTTCAAGCTCACCTCCCGGGTGGCCGCGGAGCAGGTGGTGCCGGGATCGTTCGCGGATGCTTCGGCGCAGACCATGGTCTCCTACTCGCACATCCTCTGGGCCGCGGTGTGGACCGGCATCGCCGCCGATGCGCTGTCGCGCGCGGCCGCGTACGTGCGCGGCGAGGCGCGCAAGCAGCCCGGCACCGTGCCGCCGCAGGCCGCGCGCCTGGCGGAAGTGCACGTCATGCTGCAGACCATGCGCAACGGCGTGGCGGCGATGGCCGCCGAATTCGACGCGCTGGGCCAGGAAGCCAACGAGCGCGAACAGCTGCTCACCATCGGCTGGGCGCTGAAGATGAACAACCTCAAGGTGGCGGCCTCGCGGATGGCGCCGCAGATCTGCCACGAAGCGCTGCAGATCGTCGGCATCGCGGGCTACAAGAACGACGGCAGGTTCGCCATCGGCCGCAATTACCGCGATTCGCTCTCGGCCTCGCTCATGATCAGCAACGACCGGGTGCTGTCGAAGAACGCCTCGATGCTGCTGGTGTACAAGGATGAGTGACCAGCCGGCGTTCGACATGCAGGACTTCTACGACGGGTTGGTGGCGCACGGCCTCATCATCCCGGTGCGCGTGCCGGGCGCGTTCGGTCGCGGCCCGGTGTTCGAGGATGTGCTGGAGCGGCTCAACGGCCTGATCACGCGGCTGGCGGCCGACGATGCGGCGCAGACGCTGGCGTTCCCGCCCGTCATCGACCGCAGCATCATCGAGCAGACCGGCTATCTCGATTCCTTCCCGCAGCTCGCCGGTACCGTGTTCAGCTTCTTCGGCCAGGAGCGGCAGGCCAGGGAGCTCTCCGAGCGCGTGCACGCGGGCCAGCCGTGGGCGGAGTTCCAGGGCATGACCGACGTGTGCCTGAATCCGGCCGCCTGCTACCCGCTGTACCCGACGCTGGCGGGCACGCTGCCCGAGGGCGGCCGCACCGTGACCATGACCAACTGGGTGTATCGCCACGAACCCTCGCCCGAGCCCACCCGCATGCAGTCGTTCCGCGTGCGCGAATTCGTGCGCGCGGGATCGCCCGACGCCGTGCTGGCCTGGCGCGATGGCTGGCTTGCGCGCGGCACCGGGCTGCTGCGCGGGCTCGGCCTGCCCGCCGAGGCGGACGTGGCCGCCGATCCGTTCTTCGGGCGCGTCGGCCGGATCCTGGCCGATGGCCAGAAGGCGCAGAAGCTCAAATTCGAAGTGCAGGTGCCGGTGATCTCGCTCGAGAATCCCACCGCCTGCTGCTCGTTCAACTACCACACCGACAAGTTCGCCCAGGCGTTCGGCATCCACACCGCCGACGGCCAGGTGGCGCACACCGCGTGCCTGGGTTTCGGCCTCGAGCGCTGTGTCATGGCGCTGTTCCGTCACCACGGCTTCGAGCCGAAGGAGTGGCCGGCGCCGGTGCGCGCGAAGTTGTGGCCGTGAGCCGCGCCTGCGCACTGCCCATCGATGCGGCAGGCTATCGCCCGCACGCGCTGCACGCCGACCGCAACGTGTGGGTGGAGAAGAACTGCTACATCGACATCTGGATCGAAGTGCTGCACGCGCTGCAGCTCGATCCGCTGGCCGTGCTGGCCTGCACGGTGGCCATCGATTTCGAAGGCGACCAGTTCACGTTCTTCAAGCCACCGCACCAGGAGCTGTGGGAGCTGTACGGCGTCGATGTGCAGGAGCTCAACGTCTGGCGTCCGCTGCTCGCCCATGCGCAGGAACACCTGGCACGCGGCACGCTGATCTCCACTGAAGCCGACGCCTTCTGGCTGCCGGACACGCAGGGCACCGATTACCGGCGCCAGCACACCAAGACCACCATCGTGCTCGCCGACCTGGACCTGGGGCGCAGCCAGCTCGGCTATTTCCACAACGCCTCCTACCACACGCTGCAGGACGAGGATTTCGTGCAGACCTTCCGCGTCGGCTTTGCCGCGGATCCCGCCTTCCTGCCGTTGTTCGCGGAAACCATCCGCTTCGAGCGCATCGCGCGCCGCTCGCATGGCGAGCTGCTCGAGCTCGCGCGTCCGATGCTGGCGCGCCACCTGGCGAGGCGGCCCGCCAGCAACCCCGTCACCCGCTTCGGCGAGCGGCTGGCGGCCGACTGGCCGCAGACGCAGGCCGCCGGACTCGACTACTACCACGCCTGGGCGTTCGCGACGATCCGCCAGCTCGGCGCCGCCGCGGAACTGCTCGCTGCGCACCTGAACTGGCGGGGTGATCTCGAGACAGCGGCGGCCGCGTTCGCTACGATCAGCACCGGTTCGAAGGCGCTGATCCTCAAGGCGGCGCGCTCGGTGAACAGCCGCAAGCCACTGGATGCCAGTGCACTGCTGGGAGAGATGGCCGCCGCCTGGCAGCGCGGCATGGACGCAATCGGAGCCGCCTCATGATGCGCGTAGGAATCGATCTGGTCCGGGTGAGCCGCATCGCCGAATCGCTCGAGCAGTTCGGCGCGCGTTTCCTGAACCGCGTCTTCACCGCGGGCGAGATCGCGTACGCCAGCGCGGCGCCGGCGCTGACCACCGAGCGGCTCGCGGCGCGCTTCGCGGCCAAGGAAGCGGCGCTCAAGGCGCTGGGCCTCGCGGGGCGCGGCGTCGGGTGGCGCGACATCGAAGTGCTGCACGGCGCGGTCGGACCCGAGCTGCGGCTGCACGGTGCGGCCGCGCAGGCCGGCGCCGTCGAACTCGCCCTGAGCCTGAGCCACGAAGGCGATTACGCCACGGCCATCGTCATCACCCAACTAGCTTTCACCCGCACCGGAATCGCCGCATGACCGAACAGATCAGGAAGATCCTCAAGGAGCACGCCCGCCTCGCCCAGGACGCCCACACGCTGGCCGAGGACGCGGATCTGTACCAGGCGGGCATGACTTCGCATTCCAGCGTCAACGTGATGCTGGCGCTGGAAGGCGAATTCGACCTCGAGTTTCCCGACAGCATGCTCAAGCGCAGCTCGTTCGAGAGCATTGCCGCGATCCGCTCCGCGATCGAGGAACTGTCGCGTTGATTCCAGGAGCGATCTGGCAGATCGCTGCGAGCCCGCCCGGCGCCGAACCCGATGCATGGCAGGACTGCGCCGCTCCCGCCACGGCCGCCGCCACGCTGCGCGCGCTGGGACAGTGGAACCTGGATCGTCCCGCGCGCCGCTTCGACGCCGAAGACTGGTGGTGGCGCGCCCGGTTCTCCGGCCGGGGCGCGGGCACGCTGTGCCTCGACGGCCTCGCGACGCTCGCCGACGTCACGCTCAACGGGTCGCACCTGTTGCACAGCGAGAGCATGTTCATCGCGCACCGGCTGCCCGTGCAGCTCGCGGGCGACAATGAACTACTGATCCACTGCCATGCGCTCGATGCCGCGCTCGCCACGCGCCGGCCGCGGCCGCGCTGGCGCGTGCCCATGCTCGAGCAGCAGCAGCTGCGCTGGTTTCGCACCACGCTGCTCGGCCGCACGCCGGGCTGGTCGCCGCCCGCCGCCGCCGTCGGTCCCTGGCGCGACGTCAGGTTCGAAACCGATGCGGCGCCGGCGCGGCCGCGGGCCTGGTTGTCCGGCGACACGGGAATCGTCGAAGCCGCGGGCACGATCGAAGTCGTGCGCGGTGGCACGCGGATCCGCGGCGCGGGCCGCGTGGAGATTGCGCGGCCAGACCGCTGGTGGCCGCATACGCATGGCGATCCCGCGCTCTACGAGGTGCGCATCGAGGGCCGCGCGGCGGGCCGCGTGGGCTTTCGCAGCGTCGAGCGCAATGGCGACTTCGGGATCGCGATCAATGGCGTGGATGTGTTCTGCCGCGGCGCGTGCTGGATGCCACTCGATGTGGTGTCGTTGCAGGCATCCACGGCCCAGCTGCGCGCCGCGCTCGAACAGGTGCGCGCCGCGGGCATGAACATGCTGCGCGTCAGCGGCACCGCGGTCTACGAATCCGACGCGTTCCGCGACCTGTGCGACGAACTCGGCATCCTGGTATGGCAGGACTTCATGTGCGCCAACATGGATTACCCCCCGGAACTCGCGCCGTTGCTGCTCACCGAGGCGGCCCAGGAGCTGGCGCGCTGGGACGGACGGCCCTCGCTCGCGGTGCTCTGCGGCAACAGCGAGGGCGAACAGCAGGCGGCGATGTGGGGCGCGGGACGCGAGGCCTGGCGCATGCCGCTGTTCGAGGAAACGCTGGCGCAGTGCGCGGCGAGCCGGCGGCCCGACGTGCCCTACTGGCCGTCGAGCGCGCATGGTGGCGCGTTTCCGCATACCGCCAGTGAAGGCACCACGTCCTACTACGGCGTGGGTGCCTACCTCAGACCGCTCGAGGATGCGCGGCGCTGTGGACTGCGCTTCGCCACCGAATGCCTGGCGTTCGCGAATCTCGGCCGCGCAGCGCGCGATCCGGCCCGCGTGCCGCGCGATCTCGGCGCGGGCTGGGACTTCGCCGACGTGCGCGACCATTACCTGAAGCTGCTGTTCCAGGTGGACCCGGCGGCACTGCGGGCCGCGGATCCGGCACGCTATGCGGCCCTGAGCCGCGTCACCAGTGGCGAAGTCATGGCGGACACGTTCGGCGAATGGCGCCGGCTGCGCTCCACCTGCCGCGGCGCGTTGATCTGGTTCCTGCGCGATCTGTGGCCGTGCGATGGGTGGGGGGTGGTCGACTCCGACGGCCTCCCGAAGGCCGCGTGGTGGGCGCTGCGCCGCGCGCTGGCGCCGCTCGCGCTGCATATCTCGGACGAGGGCGGCAATGGCCTGGCGCTGCATGTCGTCAACGACGGCCCCGCTGCCGTGCGCGGGCCGCTGCGACTCGACCTGTGGCGTGGCGGCGAGGTCGCGGTGGGCGGCGGCGTGCGCGACATCGAGGTGCCCGCGCATGGCGCGCTGGAAATCGCGGCCTGCGAGCTGCTGGAGGGGTTCACCGATCTTTCCTACGCCTACCGGTTCGGACCGCCGCCCTGCGAACTGGTGCACGCCAGTTTCCGTGGTGCCGAAGCGTTCCACCATCCGGTCGGCCGTTCCGCCGAACCCGACGCAGCGCTGGCGCTCGAGGCGCGCGCGCAGTGGCGCGATGGCGTCGCCGAACTCGTGCTCGGCACCCGCCGCTTCGCGCAATCGGTGGCCATCGAGATCGCGGGCTACACGCCGGAGGACAACTATTTTTCGCTGGCGCCAGGCGCTTCGCGCACCCTTGGGCTGCGCCGCGACGCAGCCTCGCAGCCGTTCCCGCCGCTGGTCGGGCACGTGCAGGCGCTCAACGCCATGGCCGCAACGCCCATCGTCATCGTGCGGCCATGAACGGCGTGCCGTGCTATTTCGGCCCCGCGGAGCGAGCCCTGTTCGGCTGGCTGCACCGGCCGGCCGGCGCGCCGCGTGGCGCCCTGGTGATCGTCAAGCCATTCGGATACGAAGCGGTGTGCTCGCATCGCACGGTGCGCGCGCTGGCGGAAGCGGCCTGCGAGGCAGGCTGGCTCGCGTTGCGCTTCGATGCCGATGGCACCGGCGACAGTGCCGGCAATGATCTCGATCCCGGGCGCGTGCCCGCCTGGCTGGCCGGCGTCGGGGCCGCCATCGAATTCGCGAAAGCCGACGCGGGCGTCGTGCAGGTGGCATTGCTCGGCATCCGGCTCGGCGCGTTGCTGGCGGCCACCGCGGCGGCGGCGCGCAACGACGTGTCGGCCCTGATCGCCATCGCGCCGGTGGTGTCCGGCCGCGCCTACGTGCGCGAGCTGAAGCTCATGCAGGGTGCGCTCGGGCACGGCGCCCCGCCCTCGGACTTTGCGCCGGATCCGGACCTGCAGGAAGCGATCGGCTTCGCGCTCACGGCCGAAACGCGCGCCGCCCTGGGCGCACTCGATCTGGCCGAGGCAAGCGCCGCTCCCGCGCCGCGCGTGCTGGTGCTGGATCGCGACGATCTGCCCGCAGCCGATCGCTGGCTCGAGGCGCTGCGCGCCTCAGGCGTGGACCTGACGGCGCAACGGCTGCCGGGCTACGTCGAGATGATGTTCGATCCGCACAAGGCGGTGGTGCCCACCGCGATGGTGCAGGCCGCCATGCGCTGGTTGGCGGCGTTGCCGCCCGTTGCCGCCGCTGGCGCGGCCGAGGCCGCGCCAGTGCGAGTGCCAGTGCGAGTGCCAGTGCCAGTGCTGCGCGACACGGCACGCTTCGGCGCCGTGATCGAGCGTGCCGTGACGATCGGCGGCCTGCTGTCAGGCATCCTCACGCTGCCGGCAACGCATCCGCCCAACGGACGCGCGCTGCTGCTGCTCAACGCCGGAGCGGTGCCGCGCATCGGACCCAACCGCCTGTACACGCAGCTGGCGCGGCACTGGGCCGCGCGCGGCTACCTCGTGTTGCGCGTCGACCAGTCCGGCATCGGCGACAGCGCGACGCGCGCGGGCGAGCCGGACAACATCGTGTACTCCGACCATGCGCTGGCCGATGCCACGGCGGCACTGGACTTTCTGCGCGCGCAGCCGCAGGTGCGCGAACTGCGCGCGATCGGGCTGTGCTCCGGCGCTTACCACGCCCTCAAATCGGCGGTGCACGGCGACGCGCTCGCGGGCGTGATCGTGATCAACCCGCTGACCTTCTTCTGGACCGAAGACCAGTCGCTGGATTTTCCGGCGTTCAAGGTGGCCTCCGACGCCGGCCACTACGGCCGCGCCGCGCTCGATGCGGGCAAGTGGCGCAAGGCGCTGCGCGGACAGGTGAACGTGTGGCGTGCGGCGCAGACCGTGGCGCGTTACGGCGCCAGCCGCGTCCTCCACTGGGCGCGTGATACCTCGCGACGCGTCGGCCTCCCGTGGCGCGCGGACCTGGGCGCGGAGCTGGAGAGCGTGTCGGGGCGGCGCATCGATCTGCAGTTCGTGTTTGCCGGCGACGATCCGGGCCTGGCGCTGTTGCGCACCCAGGCGGGCTCCGCACTCCCGAAGCTGCAGCGACGCGGGACGCTCACGATCCGGACCATCGATGGCCCAGACCACACCTTCACGCCGCTGTGGTCGCACGCAGCGCTGCGGCAGGTGCTGGATCGCGCGCTGGGCGATACGGACACCGCCACGGGAACTTCGTGATGCCCGCGCCGGCCGCCTCCGAACGCTGGACGGAGATCGCGGGTCTGCGCACGCTGGTGGTGGGCGATCGCGCCACGGCGGGCTGCGTGATCGTTCTGCTACATGGCTTCCAGATGGAACCCGCGGACCTCGCGCCGTTCGCGTATTCGATCGCGCTCGATGCCTGGTTCGTGATCCCTGAAGCGCCGCTGGCCGCGCAGCCGCGCGGACGCGCCTGGTGGCACATCGACGCGCAGGCCCGTGAAGCCGCCATCGCCCGCGGCCCGCGGGATTTTGCGACGCAGCATCCGCCGGATCTGCCGCAGGCCAGGCAACGGCTCGACGCCTTCCTCGACGCTCTGCAGATCGAAAGCAAGCCATTGATCCTCTGTGGATTTTCACAGGGCGGGATGCTGGCCTGCGACACCCTGCTGCGCCACCCGCGCGAGGTTGCCGGCCTCGCACTGCTCTCCGCTTCCCGCATCGCGGCCGATGAGCAGGCGTATGCGCGATTGCATGGCCAGCGGGTGCTCCTCACCCACGGCCGAGAGGATCCCGACCTCGCCTTCCAGGCCGGCGAAGCGCTGCGCGATGCGCTGGTGACGGGCGGCGCGCAGGTGCAGTGGCTGCCTTTCGATGGCAGCCACGAATTGCCGCTGGTGGTCTGGCGCGCGCTGCGCAAGTTCGTGCTGGGGCTCACGCAGTTTTAGGAAGGGATCGAGACCTGTGCACGGGGAGCATGGACATAATCTGGTAACTTGCGCTCCCTCACTGGCTCTAAGCTGCTGAAAACCTTGCCTGTAGCCACTTCAGTTTCCACATCGCCCGCCCTCGGCTGGCTGGATCGCCTCACCCTCGCCTACGTGGCGCTGCCGCTGCTGCTGTTCCTGCCGGGCTGGTTCCAGCTCTGGCTGTGGGTGCCGCTGCTGGCGGCACTGGCCTACACCCTGCTGCCCGTCATCACGGGCTGGCGCGAACTGCCGCGCCGCGCCCTGCGCTCACCGCAGATCATGGCCATCACGCTGGCCTGCGTGTGGACCGTGCTCGGCGGCACGGCGCACCTGTTCTACGCCAACGCCGACTGGCACACGCGCGACGCCGTGCTGCACGACCTGGTGGTCGCACCGTGGCCGGTGGGCTACGGTCCGTGGCAAGGCACCGACTCGCTGCTGCGGACCACGCTCGGCTACTTCCTGCCGGCGGCGCTGTTCGGCAAGCTGCTCGGGGTCGGCGCAGCCCACTACGCGCTCATGGTCTGGACCGCGCTGGGCACGAGCCTGTTCCTGCTGCAGGTGCAGTCGCTGCTGCCGGCGAAGCGTGGCGCGTCGCTGGCGCTGCTCGTGGTGGTGCTGTTCAGCGGTCTCGATGTGATCGGGTGGCTGCTGGGCTACGGCGAGCGCTTCATCCGTCACTGGACGCCCACCATGCACCTGGAATGGTGGGCGCTGTTCTACCAGTACTCCTCCATGACCACGCAGCTGTTCTGGGTGCCGAACCATGCGCTCGCGGGCTGGCTGGCCATCGGCCTGCTGCTGCGCCACCGGCGCGACAGCGCGCTCGATGCGCTGCTGCCGCTGCTGATGGTGGCGGTGCTGCTGTGGTCGCCGCTCACCGCGGCAGGCCTCGCGCCGTTCGTGCTGTGGCAGGCCGGCTCGGGCGCGCTGCGGGAGCGATCGCTCCGCCTGCTGCATCCGAAGGTGTGGCTGCCCGCGCTGCTGGCGGGCGTGCTGGTCGCGGCGTACCTGACGCTGGATTCGGGCGGCATCGACAAGGGCCTGGCCAGCAATGTCGACGCGTTGCGCCTGCTGCGGCTGGCGCAGTTCTTCCTGCTCGAAGCGGGACTGATCGGCTTCGCCGTGCTGGCCATCCGTCCCGAGCCGCTGTGCGTGCTGGCGCTGCTGATCCTCGCGGGGCTGCCGTTCGTGCACCTCGGCCCCAGCAACGACCTGGTGATGCGCGCCTCGATTCCCGCGCTCACCGTGCTCGCCATCGACAGCTGCCTGGCGCTGTTCGAGCCCGCGACCGGGCGGCGGGCGCTGGTGCGCAACGTCCTGCTGCCGCTGCTGCTGGTGATCGGCGCGGTCACGCCGTTGCAGGAAATCGCGCGCGCCGTGCGCTTTCCACGCTGGCCCGCGAATCTCGAGGGCACGCTGGTGGGCGCTTCGTGCGGCACGTATCCGCCGCACTACGTGGCCCATATCAGCGCCGGCCCGATCCAGCGCATGATGCGCGCACCGCACGCCATCGGCGTGGGGCCGGTGCCGCTCTCGGCCTGCGAGAATCCGGCGGAGGAGATCATGAACAGCGTGGAACAGCAGTGAAAGCAGTCATCCTGGCCGGAGGCATCGGCTCGCGCCTGGCGGAGGAAACCGTGGCGCGTCCCAAGCCCATGGTGGAGGTCGGCGGCCGGCCCATCCTGTGGCACATCATGAAGATCTTCTCGCACCACGGCATCAACGATTTCGTGGTGTGCCTGGGCTACAAGGGCTACCTGGTGAAGGAGTACTTCGCCAACTACCTGCTGCACCTGTCGGATGTGACGTTCGATCTGGCCACCAACCAGATCGAGGTGCACCACAAGGTGGTCGAACCGTGGCGCATCACGCTGGTCAACACCGGTGAACACACGCAGACCGGCGGCCGGCTCGGCCGCGTGCGCGCCTACCTGGACGAGGGAGCGTGCTGCATGACCTATGGCGATGGCGTCGGCGACATCGACGTCGGCGCGCTGGTGAAATTCCACCAGGCCCACGGCCGGCTCGCCACCGTGACGGCCACGCAGCCGCCGGGCCGCTTCGGCGTGCTCGACGTCAGCGGCGATCGCGTGCAGCACATCAAGGAAAAGCCGCGCGGCGACGGTGGCTGGATCAACGGCGGCTTCTTCGTGCTCGAACGCAAGGCGCTGGACCTGGTCGAAGGCGACGACACCGTCTGGGAAACCGGCCCGCTCGAGACGCTGGCGGCCAGCGACCAGCTGCGCGCCTTCCGGCACAATGGTTTCTGGCAGCCGATGGATACGCTGCGCGACAAGAACTACCTCGAGGACCTCTGGGCGAGCGGGCACGCGCCGTGGAAGGTGTGGGACTGAGCGCATGGTGCCGAACCCGCAATTCTGGCGCGGACAGCGCGTCCTGCTGACCGGGCACACCGGTTTCAAGGGCGCGTTGCTGGCGCTGTGGCTGCGGCGGCTCGGCGCCGAGCTCACGGGCTTCGCACTCGACCCGCCCACCACACCCTCGCTGTTCGAACTCGCGGGCGTGGCGCAGGACCTGAACGACCTGCGCGGCGACGTGCGCGACTTCGCGGCCGTCAAGCGCGCGCTCGCCGTCGCCCGGCCGACCCTCGTGTTCCATCTCGCGGCGCAGGCGCTGGTGCGCGAGGGTTACGCGACGCCGCTGGCCACCTTCGACACCAACGTGATGGGCACGGCCCATGTGCTGGAAGCCGTGCGCGACAGCGCGGCGACGCGCGCGGTGGTGGTGGTGACCAGCGACAAGTGTTACGCCAACGACGGATCGCAACGGCGCTACCGCGAAGCCGATGCGCTGGGCGGCTTCGATCCCTACAGCAGCAGCAAGGCCTGCGCGGAGCTCGTGAGCGCTGCCTGGCGCGACAGCTTCCTGGCAGCCCGGGGTGTGGCGGTGGCGACCGTGCGCGCCGGCAACGTGATCGGTGGCGGTGACTGGGCCGCCGATCGGCTGCTGCCCGATGCCGTGCGCGCCTGGTCGGCGGGCGAGCCGGTGCGGCTGCGCAACCCCTCGGCGACGCGGCCGTGGCAGCACGCGCTGGCGCCGCTTGCCGGATGCTGCGCGCTGGCGGAGGCGCTGTTGCGCGACGGCCCGCGGTTCGCACGGGCCTGGAATTTCGGACCCGTCGATGGCGCCACGCATCCGGTGTCGGCCGTGATCGAAACCGCCGCCGCGGCCTGGGGCGCTGGCGCGCGCTGGGAACCGGCGGCAGGTGATCATCCGCACGAGGCGCCGGTGCTCGGGCTGGATTCGGGCCTCGCCGTGCGCGAGCTGGGCTTCGCCAGTCCGTGGCCGCTGGCCCGGGCCGTGAACGAAAGCATCGCCTGGTACCGGCAGCAGCGGTCCGGGACCGACGTGCGCCAGCTCACTTTTTCGCAGATCGAGTCGTATACGCATGACCTCAACGATTGAACAACGCTGGGCGGCGGGCAGCGTGCTGCAGGCCGCGGGCGCGACGCTGCTGGCGCTGGGCGCGCCGGATGCCGAGGGCTACACCCGCTGTGCGCCGCTGGTGGCCGCGGCCGCAGGCGCAGCGCCGCGCCCGGGCGCATCCGCTGCCGGCTCCGGTCTGTTGCTGGAAAGCGGCGATTTCGAATCGGGCGGTCGCGCGGGATGGCTGCGGCTGGATCGCACGGGCTGGCAGCAGCTGCAGGACGCGGAAGCGCTCGGCACGCTGCGTCCCTCCGTCATGGCGAAGGTGCATCGCCTGCTCTGCACGCAGGAGGCGCGGCAGTATTCGGCCATCGCCCACCGGGCGCAGAAATTCGTGCCGGGCAGGAGCGTGATTCCCCCGTCGGGCAAGGTGATCGGCGCGCGCGAGCTCGAGCTGCTGGTGGAGGCCTCGCTCGATGGCTGGCTCACCACCGGCCGCTTCAACGATGCCTTCGAAGAGCGCCTCGGCGCCTTCCTCGGCCGCGCCTTCGTGCGCACGGTGAATTCCGGTTCGTCGGCCAACCTCGTGGCGCTCACCGCGCTGACGTCGCCGCTGCTGGGCGAGCGCGCGCTGCGACCAGGCGATGAAGTCATCACGGTGGCCGCGGGCTTTCCGACCACCGTCAATCCCATCCTGCAGAACGGCCTGGTGCCGGTGTTCGTCGATGTCACGCTGCCGACGTACAACATCGACACCACGAAACTGGCGGCCGCGTTCTCGCCGCGCACGCGCGCCATCATGATCGCACACACGCTCGGCAATCCCTTCGATCTCGACGCCGTGATGGCCTTTGCGCGCCAGCACGAGCTGTGGGTGGTGGAAGACTGCTGCGACGCGCTCGGTTCCACCTACGACGGCCGCAAGGTCGGCACGTTCGGCCACGTCGGGACGCTGAGTTTCTATCCCGCCCACCACATCACCATGGGCGAAGGCGGCGCGGTGTTCACCGATGACGACACGCTGCGGCGCGCGATCGAGTCGGTCCGCGACTGGGGTCGGGACTGCTACTGCGCGCCGGGACGCGACAACACCTGTGGCAAGCGCTTCAAGTGGCAGCTCGGCGATCTGCCGCCGGGCTACGATCACAAGTACACGTATTCGCACCTGGGCTACAACCTGAAGATCACCGACCTGCAGGCCGCGGTCGGACTCGCGCAGCTCGAACGTCTGGAAGGGTTCATTGCGGCGCGGCGCGCGAACTTCCGCCACCTCAGCGAGCGGCTGCAGCCGATCGCTGACCGCCTGTTACTCCCGACGGCGACGCCGGGCAGCGATCCATCCTGGTTCGGCTTCCCGATTACGCTGCAGCCGGGCGAGACGCGCAGCCGCGAACAACTCACTGATTTCCTGTCGAAGCACCGCATCGGCACGCGGCTGCTGTTCGCAGGCAACCTGATCCGGCAGCCCTACTTCAAGGATCGCGTGCATCGCGTCAGCGGC
>DATJYR010000096.1:0-31187 GCA_035499515.1 Steroidobacteraceae bacterium
ATGGCTACGTCAAGGTCGTCGACGTCACCGACCTGGGTGACATCAACGGCACGGACTGGCAGGCCATCGTCATCGTGCATGGCTGGGAATTCGGCTCGCCGCCGCGTGCCGTGAGCGCTTTCCTTGCGCGGCTGCCCGATCCCGCTCGGGTCATAGATGTCATGACTTCCAGCTCCGGTCGGGAAAAACTCCCGGGTGTGGACTTCATCAGTTCCGCTTCCGTGATCGATGACGTGTCGGACCTCGTGACACTGATCGATGCGAAGGTCAGCGCTCGGCTCGCTGCGCCGTAATCGATCCGTAATCTCCAGCGCCGCTGCCAGCAACAGGCGGCGCTTGTGCGGCCGTGGGAATCGTGGTGCTATGGCGCTTCCTTCCTCAGGGCCCGAGCGATGCTGCCCGCCGATCTCGTTCGGAGCGTTCTGGAATCCGCTCCCGATGCCATGATCGTCATCGACGATGCCGGCATGGTGCTGTTTGCCAACCGGCAGGTGCCGGCGCTGTTCGGGTACGAACGAGAGGAGGTCATCGGCTACCCCATCGAGAAGCTGCTGCCGGGGCGCTTCCGCATGCGGCACGTCGCACACCGGAGCAACTACACCCGGTCCGTGCGCACGCGGCCGATGGGCAACGGGCTGGACCTGTTCGCACTGCGCAAGGACGGCTCGGAATTCCCGGTGGAGATCAGTCTCAGTCCCATCGAGCAGGATGGCCGCGTCATGGTGGCCGCGGCGATCCGCGACGTCACCGACCGCATGCGCGTGGAGCGCGAGATCCGCGAGGCACGCGCGGCGGCCGACCGCGCCAATCTCGGCAAGAGCCGCTTCCTTGCCACAGCCAGCCACGACCTGCGCCAGCCGCTGCAGTCGCTGGCGCTGCTCAATGGCGCGCTGCGTCGGCTGGTCAACGACGCGGATGCGCGCGAGGTGCTCGAGCAGCAGGAAGAGGCCGTGACCGCGATGTCGCGCCTGCTGAACGCGCTGCTGGACATCAGCAAGCTGGAATCCGGCGCGATCAAGCCGGACATCACCGACTTCAAGGTCGCGCAGCTGCTCGACGAACTGCGCCGGGAGTTCGCCGGCCTGGCCGCGAGCAAGGGCCTGGAACTGGTGGTCGAGCCGACCGGCGCCAGGGCGCGCTCCGACCCGGCGCTGGTGGCGCAGGCGCTGAAGAATCTCGTTTCCAACGCGATCAAGTACACCAGCCGCGGCTGGGTGCAACTGCGTTCCAGCGTCAGCGGCTCGCTGGTGCGCATCGAGGTGTGCGATACAGGTGTCGGCATCGCGCCGGAAAACCTGCCGCTGATATTCGACGAGTTCTACCAGGTGGGCGTGGCCACCAACACCTCGCGCGACGGCTACGGACTCGGCCTCAGCATCGTGCAGCACGTGGTGCGGCTGCTGAACCTGCGCATCGACGTGCGCTCGCAGCCGGGCGCAGGTTCGACATTCGCGCTGGAAATGCCGGCCAGCAATGCCGCAGGCGAAGAGGCGGCTGCAACCAGCGGCACCCGGCGCGCCCGCCCGGCGCGGGGCGGCGGCTCGAACCACCTGCTGCTGGTGGAGGATGACCCCGGGGTACGCAACGCCACGCGCATGTTCCTGAAGGGCGAAGGCTACCGTGTGGCCACGGCCGCCACGCAGGAAGAGGCGCTGCTGCGCCTGCAGGAAAGCCCGGATATCCGGCTCGTCATCTCCGATTACCATCTCGAGGGCGGCACGCGTGGCACCGACGTGATCGCGGCGGTACGCGCGCAACTCGGCGATGACTTCGGCGCCATCCTCGTCACCGGCGACACCTCCTCGGCGATCGCCGGCCTGCGGCGCGACGAGCACCTGCGCGTGACCAGCAAGCCCATCAACGCGGATGAGCTGCTCGGAATGATCCAGTCGCTGCTCGCCAGCTGATCGGACGGTCGCCAGCAATTGCGGAAAATGCGTAGGCGGAAATTCCCGCTGGCGGGCGATACTGCGCCATGCCTTCCAGCCAGCTTCTAGCCGTGATGGATGCCGCAGTCGACGCGGTCATCCTGATGGACCAGACCGGTCGCATCCAGGCCGTCAACGGGGCCGGTGAGCGCATGTTCGGCTGGCCGCCCGGCGAACTGGCCGGCAGGAATGTCGGCGTACTGATGCCTGAAGCCGCCCGCGGTGCGCACGACGGCTACATCGCGCGCTACCTGCAGACCGGCGTGTCGCGCATCATCGGCATCGGCCGCGAGCTCCAGGCACAGCGGCGCGACGGCCGCGCGTTTCCTGCCTTCGTGTCGGTCGGCCGCGTGGCCGGCGCCGAGCCGCCGCAGTTTGTCGGCTTCATCCGCGACACCACCGCCCAGCACGAACACATCGCCGACGTCCAGCACGAGGCGCGCCGCTCGGTGGATCGCCTGATGAATGTGAGCCGCATGGCCACCATGGGCGAAATGGCCGCCGGCATCGCCCATGAGCTCAACCAGCCGCTGACCGCCATCGCCAACTACGCCCGCGCGAGCGAGCGCTTCCTCGCCATGCCGGAGCCCGAGCTCGACGAGGTCCGCGAGGCCGTGCGCGAGATTGCGGGCGAAGCCCTGCGCGCCGGCGCCATCATCCGGCGGCTGCGCGAGCTGGTGCGTGGTGGCGAGGAGGCGCGGGAAAACACCCCGGTGGCGCGCCTGGTCGAGGAACTGCGGCTGCTGACGCTGGCCGATGCCCGCATGCACGGGGTCAGCATCCGCTTCGACCTGCACGCGGACGCGCCCGAGGTGTTCGTGCATCCCACGCAGATCATGCAGGCCCTGCTGAACCTCATCCGCAATGCGCTGGAATCCACCGCGGGCGACGCCGCCGGCCGGCGTGAAGTACTGGTGCGCAGCCGGCGCAACGATGCAGGCGACTGCGAGATCGAGGTCTGCGACAATGGACCCGGCGTGGCGCCGGAGATTCTCGACCGGATGTTCGATCCGTTCCTGACCACCAAGCAGAAGGGCACCGGCCTCGGCCTGCCGATGAGCCGTACCATCGCCGAGGCCCATGGCGGCAGCCTGCGCCATGAGCCGGTCGAGCCGCGCGGCGCCCGCTTCATCCTCACCCTGCCCGCCGCCGGGAACGTCGCATGAAGGAAAAGCCGCCGGTTGTATTCATCGTCGATGACGACGCCGGAGTGCGCTCGTCCATCCGCCTGCTGCTGCGTTCCGTGGGCATTGCCGCGACGCCGCTGGCGTCGGCGGCGGAATTCCTCGCCGCCTTCGATGCATCCCAGCCAGGCTGCCTGGTGCTGGACATCCGCATGCCCTCGATGAGCGGCATGGAACTGCAGCAGCAGCTCAACCTGCGCGGCGCCATCATCCCGGTGATCTTCATCACCGGCCACGGTGACGTACCGATGGCGGTGGAGGCCATGCAGCACGGGGCCTTCGACTTCCTGCAGAAGCCGTTCCGCGACCAGGACCTGATCGACCGCATCCAGAAGGCGCTGGCCCGCGACCGCGACAACCGCACCGCGCTGCTGAAGCACGACGGCATCCGCGCGAGCCTGGAGTCGCTGACGCCGCGCGAAAAGGAAGTACTGGAACTGCTCACGCAGGGCATGCAGAACAAGGTCATGGCCGCGAAGCTCGGGCTCTCGCAGCGCACCGTGGAGATCCACCGCGCGCACGTGATGGAGAAGATGGGCGCGAGTTCGGTGGCGCAACTGGTGCGGATGGTGCTGGACACCCGGGATGTCTGAAGCGCGCACTCTCGGGCGCTCGCCGGCCGCTCCCCGACCCTTAGGTATTCCTTCGTATGTCCGCCGCCGCGCCACGGTGCGATGCTCCGCCCGGGCATATGCGATGGAGAACGAACATGGAACATCGCTGGGGCAACAGGATCGCCGTGGATCTGCCGGTGCGCATCAGCGGCGCAGGCTTCACCGGCACCGGAATACTTCGCAACCTCAGTGTCAGCGGAGGTTTCATCGAAACGTCGCTGCCCCTGCCATCGCTGGGCATGGTGTGTGTGCAGATTCCGCGCGGCCGCAATGCCGGCTTGCCGGCGGCGGGCACATGGGGATTCGTTGCGCGACAGGATCAATGGGGAATCGGCGTGGAGTGGTGCGATCTCGCGCCGCTGGCGATGAGCCCGGCGGCGTTAAGCTCGCATTCAGTTTCGCGGCAACGCAGCGCCATTGCGCCGCAAACGGGTAACGATTTCTTAACGATTCGCGCGCCCGACGACGGAACTTACCGGGGCACTCCTGCTCCAAACATTCGAGCGCCGCAAAGCGCTTCCCGCTTCCCTCCCTGAGCGGGTTCGCCGTCCGGCATCGAGACCTGCCCGACGGCACTTCAACCCCGGCGGTTTTCCGCCGGGGTTATTTCTTTCTGGAATCCCCGCAGCACCGCGCGCGCCGCGTCGACCCCGTCGCCGCGATGCGCGGAAAAAAGCTGGCAGCTCGCCCGCCCCTCCAGCACACGTTCGGCAGCCTGCAGCGCCTGCTGTGCCTGACCGCGCGGCAACTTGTCCGCCTTGGCCAGCAGCACATGCGTCGCCGCGGGCTGACAGCCGGCCCATTCCAGCATGGCCAGATCCAGATCCCCGACGCCGCGGCGTGCATCCACGACCAGCAGCATCGCTGCGAAACTGCGCCGGCTGCGCAGGGCTTCGGCCAGCGGTTCCCAGCTGGCGCGCGTGGCCGCGTCCACCTTCGCATGCCCGTAGCCGGGAAGGTCCACCAGCCGCCGGCCGGGTGCGAGCTGGAAGTAGTTGTAGAGCTGCGTGCGACCCGGCGTACGGCTGGTGCGCGCCATTCCCCTGCGTGCCAGCAAGGCATTGATCGCGCTGGACTTGCCGGCATTGGACCTCCCGGCGACCGCGACCTCCCAGCCCTCGTCGGGCGGAAACTGGCCGGGGGCGGCCACGCTTTTGAGGAACTGGACTTCGGGAAACTGGGTCAAGGGCGGCGCTTTCCGGGGACACAACGGGCTGAAAATCAAGGCGTTAGTGTACAATCCCGCGCTCACTGCACCGGTCTTTCTGGGAGCTTCGAGGTCTCATGTCGCATCGCATTCTCGCCACCGCTCTTCTCCTGCTCGGGTTCAGCGCCGGGAGCGGCCTCGCCGCCGACGTCCATGGTGATGCCACGGCTGGTTCGGCCAAGGCAGCGGTCTGCGTGGCCTGCCATGGCCTCAATGGCAACAGCACCAATCCGGAATGGCCGGTGATCGCCGGCCAGAACGCCGCTTACGTCAGCGACCAGGTCAGGCGCATCAAGACCGGCATGCGCCCGAATCCGCTGATGCAACCCATCGTGCAGGATCTGTCCGACCAGGACATCGCGGACGTGGCGGCTTTCTTCGCCGTGCAGACGCCGACCGGCAACGAGGCCGATCCCTCCTACTGGAAGGCCGGCGAAAGGCTGTATCGCGATGGCGACGGCACGCGCGGCATCCCGGCGTGCATGAGCTGCCATGGCCCGGTGGGTCGCGGCGTTCCCGCGGCCGGCTATCCCGCCCTGCAGGCCCAGCATGCCGTGTACACGATGAAGCAGCTCGACAGCTACGCCAGCGGCACCCGCTACAACAAGGATGCGCAGGGCAAGTCGCAGGCCAGTCCCAACGCGCCCATCATGGCGACCATCGCCGCGCGGCTCAGCGCCGAGGACCGGCGCAACCTGGCTTCCTACATCCAGGGCCTGCGCTGACATGAAACCGCTGCTGCTCGCCCTGGGTCTCGCGGCCGCTGCGCTGGCCGGCTGCTCGCAGAAGCCGGTGGCACCTGCTCCTGCAAGTTCCAGTGAGCCGGCCGCCAGCGCCACCTCACCGGCCGCCGATGCCGCGCCGGCCGCTGCGCCATCAACCCCGGCCGCGCCGGAGACCGCCGTGACGCCAGCCGCGCCGAACGCGCCCATTGCGCAGACGCTGGCGGGCCACTGGCAGATCGGCAAGAACTATGAAGCCGTGGTGCCGGCGCAGCCCACCAACGCCGATCCCGGCCAGGTGGAGGTCATCGAGTTCCTGTGGCTGGGCTGCCCGCACTGCTACGAGCTGAATCCCTATGTGGAGGCGTGGAAGAAGAAACTGCCTCCGTACGTGAAGTTCGTGCAGGAGCACGTCACCTGGGATGCGGTGAAGACCTCGCACGCGCGGCTGTTCTACACCATCGAGGCGCTGGGCCGCGACGACCTGGTGGCCAAGGCCTTCGACGAGATCCACCGCAAGGGCAATGTATTGGTGGGCAAGACCGACGCGGAAACCCAGCAGCTGCAGCAGACCTTCGCCGTCGAGAACGGCATCAAGGCCGATGACTTCCAGCAGACTTCCACCGGCTTCACGGTCAGCACGAAGCTGCAGCATGCCAACGAACTGATGCGCGTGTACCGCGTCGACTCGGTACCCACCTTCATCGTGAACGGCAGGTACCGCACCGACGTGGGCATGGCCGGCGGACCGACGCAGCTCATCCAGCTCGTCAACGACCTGGCCGCGTCCGAGAAGAATCACTGACCCGCGGCGCGGGACGCCAGCGGCCGCTCGCGCATGCTCTCCGTCTACTGCCTCACGCCCACGGGATTGCGGCCGCTCGAGCGCAACACCAATGCGCCGCTGCCGGAAGAGGCCGTGTGGCTCGACCTGCTGGAGCCGACGCTCGAAGAGGAAAAGCTGGTCGAGCAGCGGCTGGGTCTGGACATCCCGACGCGCGAGGAAATGCGCGACATCGAATCCTCGAGCCGGCTGTACGAGGAAGGTGGCGCGCTGTACCTGACCGCCACCGTGGTCACCAAGCTCGATACGCAGCTGCCGGAGAACGCGCAGATCACCTTCATCCTGCGCGGCGCGCGGCTGGTGACCAACCGCTACGTGGATCCGCTGCCGCTGCGGCGCTTCGTGGCGCACACCGAGCGCCATCCCTTGGCCAACACCACCGCGCAGGCGGTGCTCGCCGGCCTGCTCGAATCCATCGTCGAGCGAATCGCGGATGTGATCGAGCGCGTCAGCAGCGACATGGACGGCGCCTCGGTCGAGGTGTTCAGCCACCGCATGCCGGCCGGCGGCAAGGCGCGCCGCAGCCAGCGCGATTTCCGCAAGGTGCTCGAAGTGGTGGGCCAGAGCGGCGAACTCATCGCCAAGGCACGCGAGAGCCTCGCCAGCCTGTCGCGGTTGCTGGCCTTCGTGCAGCAGTCGCAGCTGGCCATACCGCAGGACGTGCGCACGCGCCTGCGCACGCTGTCGCACGACGTGGTGGCCATGAGCGACCACGCCAGCTTCCTCGCCACCAACCTGAACTTCATCCTCGATGCCACGCTGGGGATGATCAACATCGACCAGAACAACATCCTGAAGATCTTCTCGGTGGTCACCGTGTTCATGCTGCCGCCGTCGGTGATCGGCGCCATCTTCGGCATGAACTTCACGCACATCCCCACCTCGGCGCAGCCGTGGGGTTTCTGGGGCGCGATCGGACTGATGGTGGTGTCGTCGGTGGTGCCGTACCTGTGGTTCAGGCAGAAGGGGTGGCTGTAGGGCGCCTTGCTCGTAATGCTGGCCGCTGGGGCCGTGGTTTAGTAGGCTTGCAGCCCCACCGCAAGCGCCCGTAGCTCAGCTGGATAGAGTACTGCCCTCCGAAGGCAGGGGTCGCGCGTTCGAATCGCGCCGGGCGCGCCACATATAGACGTAGACGTCTGGCTATCCGTTACCGCAATCCTCAGGGAACGCGTATCAGCTGCGCCTCCGCCGCACAGCGCGCCGGCTGCGGTTGCAGGTGGCTGGCCGCGCGCAACCCGGCCAGTTCCGCGCGTGCCGCCGCCAGATCCTGCTGGTAGGCCGGAGTAATGGTCACCAGCGACATGACCGCGCTGGTCAGCAGGCGCGCGGCCTCCACCGCGGAAGCGTTGTGCACACCGCAGACGATGCGGCTGTCGCCGATGGCGCGGCCGCGCGCGAAGATGGCGGTCGCATGTTCGGGCGCCACCTGCGCCAGCGCCAGCGCCCAGGTCCAGCCTGCGGTGGTATGACCAGAGGGGTAGTCATAGGTCTTGCCCAGCTCATCGCGCGGGCGGCAGATGGGACCTTCATCGATCCAGAAAGGCCGCTGCCGCTTGTAGTACTCCTTGGCCTTCAGCATGGACTGCGCGCCGTCGTGCGTGGCTTTCTGCAGCAGCTGCACCAGGCGCGGCGCCTGCTGCGGCGTGAGCTCGATGTCGAGGCTGCAGGAAAAATCCCTCAGCATGGCAGTCGCGCTGAGGTCGGCGTCGTCGGCAGCCAGCTGCCAGCGCGGTGAACCCTGCAGCGCGCGCGTTTCACGGAAGATGCGCCGGTCATTCTCGTAGCGCGCTTCTCCCGGACGGGGCGCGGCGGGCAGCACCGCCAGCATGTCGACGGCATCGGCGGACAGATAGCCGCTCTGGGCAGGACGCGTGGCCCGAGGCTGCGCCGCGGGTGTCGTGGCGTCCGATTCCGCGCTCGTGGCAGGGGCCGATGCCGAGGCCGCCATTGCGCAGGTCGCAATTCCCAGCAACAGCGGAGCAAGAACGTGGCTCTTCAAACGGGTCATGTCCATTTCCATCTCATGCGCATCTCATGCGCATCTCAGCGCATTCAGTTGGCAGTTACCCGGCACAGTACGATGGGAGGAATTGGCGGAGTGAGCTGATCCAGGCGCACCCCGTTCTTCGTGTCCCACACCGTCAGCTTGTCCGAGTTCGGGCAAACCGGATCATTCGCCACTGTGCCCGCCGGCCTGACTTCGAAGTCCACGGGCGAATACGGCCTGCCATCGCTGTAGGTGGGATCGGTGGACTGCGGCCACTTGCCCTGGAAGCCCGGAGTGAGGGCGGGGGACGTGGTCGGATTGGGAACATCCAGGGACGCCAGTCCGCTGCTCGTGGGCGCCGAGCCATCCGATTTGGTCGTGACGACCGGCAGCGAGCATCCTGACCTCGCGCCCTGCCGCACCCATGTGCCTGACTCACCGATGTCGCTGACATAGCATGCGTCCTGCATGTTGCCGATCCCGTTGACTCCGATATGGACGGCCTGGTACTTGCCGTGCTGGTAGATGAACACGCGGCGCCGGTCCTCGGTCAACCGGTTGACGTCCCAGGTGACCCAGCCGCCATCCAGCAGCGTTGCGGTATGGTCGGTGGTGTCCGGCCCAACCTCGGTCAGGGTCCAGTCCATGTCTGTCCTTACCGTCTTGGTGGCATTGGCCACGCCGGTGGAAACGGCCGTCGCGCCAGCGGCGACCGTGCCGAGACCCAGGCCCGCGGCCAAGGATCCTGCAACCACCACGCCGCCGCCGGCCGGTGCGGTGATCTGGATCTCATTGGCGCTGGTTGCGACCGCAATCGCGGTTGATCCGGCGCCCGCAGCCGTGGCGGCGGTATTGATGGCCGCGGCCAGCGCGGCGGCCGTGGCGTACGTGGCCGCGGTCACGTTGGTGGCAGTGCCACCGTTATAGGCCACGGTGAGGGCGCCGCTGCCCAGGACCAGGCCGGTCGTGGTGCTGTTGCTGTAATGCCCAGTGATGGTGCCGGGACTTCCGCCCGCGGATTTGACCACATTGCTCATCGTCTCGGCGGCTCCCGCATTATTCATTCCTCCGGAACCGCTGGTGTCGGTGAGGGCGGTGAAGACAATCGAGTGCGCTGCTGGATCGTAGACGTAGAACCCCTGCTCCACACCGCTGCTCAGGACACTGGAAGCATGGGCGCCGAAAAGATAGGTGCCATCCTCGAAGAGCGCGAGGAAATTGCGGTTCACGGCGGTGCTGGCCGCGACCGTGGTCGCGGGAGCGGTCGTCGTTATGGTGGTCGTAGTCGTGGTCGTGCCGGTCTGCTGGTATACCCCTCGCAACTGGCCAGATGCCGCGGGAACTGTCCTGCAGCGCACCACGCGATCGACGATCCAGCTGCCTGCAACTTCGGTGGAAGCCGGTTTGATCAACAGCACGGCGCCGGCATCTGTCACCTTCCCAATTGCAGGGAGGGCTGGAGTCGCGGTGACCACGGGTGCGTTACCCCCGGTGGTGCTATAGCCCGGTATGCAGGCCATCCCGGCGGGCGAACTCTTGACTACCACTTCATAGAAGGCGTTCGCGTCGCTGGTAGCCTGATAGGGGGTCGTGGTCGCATTGCCGGCCGCATCCAGAGCCAGGAATGGCGTGAGGGCACCATTCAACGAGGTGAGCTTGACCGTCGCCACGTCGACTTCGGAGGGCTGCTTGCGCAGCAACAGCGTCACGCCATCGCCGCTCGCAATGGTCGGAGCGGTCTCTCCTGTACGCGCGCTGTATTCCGCGGCGGCGCGGACCTGGAATCCGCACGAAACGACCTGTATTCCATATGTGCTGTCCACGTTGCGGGACGGCGCTATGGCGGCCGCCGGCGGCGTGGTGCTGTCGTCGATGTTTCCGCCAGTGTTCGTTACCAGCAGCCTCGGCGTGGTCGTGTCGTTGTTGTTCACGAAGCAATTGATCACAGGATCGGTCGGGGTGGCGCCGGGAATCGTGGCGGTCACCCTGAATCCCATCACGGGCGGGCTTGATCCGCTGTTGAATACATAGCCGGGATTGCCCGGAGTATCCGCGAACGTATAGCTCGTCAGGCCGGTTGCGGCCACGTCCCAAGACCCGTTCTCGGTCGTCAGCGTGAGCTTGAGGCCCGGGAGACTGGAGGCTGCGGCGGCGATGCCGACGGTGACGGAGTAGTGCGTCACGGCCGGGTCATCCGTGCAGCTTATCTGGATGGGAGTGGCGGGACCGGTGGCCCCCAAAGTGCCCGAACCGTTGGCAATCGTGCAGATTTTGGCAAACGGCTGCCGCTTCACCGTGAGGTTGTAGGTGCTGCCGACCGGAAGTGCGCCGAAACTGAAGTCGGAGGTCGGCTGGTTCAAGACACCAAAGAACGAGCACTCACCGACGATCTGGTCGCCGGAGGGGTTGTTGGGGTCCTTGGGCTGGACACAGGAATCCTGGCCATTGTTCTGCAGCACCAGCGGACGCCGCGTACCCAGTCCGGTGATCTTGCCACCGAGGACCACCTTCTGCGCCGGATTGGCAATGGTGGGCTCACTGTCCACACTCCTGACGGCATTGCATGCCACCAACGCGACGCCGCACAGGGCGGCAGCCACGACCCGGAAACAACCAAATAGCGAATTCATGCACTCCCCCTCGAAAAACGATGTCCTGTCCCGGCCCGGATCAGAACTTCATGCGCACGCCCATGCGGAAGGCGCGACCCAGCGTGTCGTTGAAGCCGGCACTGGCGCCCGAAATGCCGCCACCCGTGAAAGGCGGATCCTTGTCGAACAGATTGTTGATCGTCCCGAATACCTGGAACTGCTTCAGTTCGGCGACCTTCAGGTTGTAGGACGCATTCAGGCTGAAGTTGAAGTACGGCTTGACCGTGTTGTTGTCGACGCTGCCATTCGAGAGCAGGATCTGTCCGGTTTGCGCCACCACGTAGTAACCAGGATCACCTGGCGCGCTCCACGTGTTGTCGAACTTCGCGCCACCGATGTAACGCGCCGACAGGCTGGTCGTGAGATTGCCATACAGGTAAGAGGTGACGAAGTTGCCCGTCCACTTCGGTGTGGCCGACACGCCGGGAATGAACGTGCTGGAGCGGATCTGGCCAACCAGATCAATGAAGCGCAGCGAGTCCGTGCACTGCGTGGTGCCTTCGATGGTCACGAAATTGGTGCAGTTCGCGGTCTGATATTCACCCGAGGCCTCCAGAGCCCGCGTACCCCGCGCGGTCAGGGACAGCGACCCCGGCACTCCCTCGAAGGCCCTGTTCAGCGGGAAGTTGTAGCTCAGCGCCAGATCGATGCCGCGCCGCTGGTATGGGAATCCATTGGCAGGCTTGGTGGCGGTCACTGAAACGATGTCCGTCAGATCGCGGCTTCCCGGAATCGGATTGCCATCCGCATCCTTCAGCTGCGCGAAGGTAATGGCCTGGCACTCGGGAAGATCCGGGTTGTACAGCTTCTTGCCGAAGTTGGGACTGTCCGGATCGGACGAGTTGCCGCTGTCGTACCAGCACGACCCGGCCTGGTTGCCGGTTGGATCGACGAAGTTGTACGGCGTGTAGATGCCGCCCTTGACCACGATGGTGTAGTAGTCAGCCGAAAAATTCATGCCCTGCGCCCAGCCACCCGGTTGCAGCACCAGGCCCAGTGTCAGCGTGTCACTCTTCTCGGGCTTGAGATCGGGGTTGCCAACCCGCACCAGTCCCCAGCGCTCGGTCTGGTTCTCGTTGCTCACGTCCGTGGCATCGCGCCAGTAGTTCGTGCCGCTCGCCTGGTCGGGAAGCGACGGCTGGTTCAGGAACAGATCGCGATAGTCCGGCGCACGCAGGTCGCGCGAACGAGTCAGACGGAACCGGACCCAGTCGAAGGGCGAGAATTCGGTGGAAAACTTCCAGTTCAGCGTCTCCTGCGTGGCATGGGCACCGGTGGTACCCGCCCCACCCTTGTCGTAGTACGAGGTGTAGCGGGCCGCGCCATCCACCGACCACAGGTTGATGCCGTCCTGGCCGTTGACCAGCGGCATGTTGAACTCCGTGAACCCCTCCGCGGTACGGGTCTTGCCGCCAAAGGCATCGCCCCAGGTGCTCAGGTCGGCGCGTTCGTAGAACGGGCCCTGCGTGCCGCTGTTGTCCACGGTGTTCTGCGTGAGCTGCGCGCCGAACGCACCCGTCAGCGGCCCGGCCCAACCCTGCCACAGTGTGCCATTGGTATTGAAAGACAGGGTCTGGAGATTGGTGGAGCCGTCGGAAACGCTGTTCTTGAAAGCATATGCCAGCGCCTCCTTCTGCAACTCGGCCATCTGCGCGGCGGTCATTCCGAAGCCGGCGACGGAAGTCGTGCCGAAAATATTGAGCGGCTTGCAGCCCGCAACCAGTTGCGCCAGTCCCTCCGGATCGCTCATCGGCACGCCCGTGGTGTCGAGAATCGGCACGCCGTCGCGTGTCACCCGGCAGACCGGCTGGTTGTAAGTGGGGTTGGGCTGGCCGTCGACAGTCGCCCGGTTGTCGATGACCGCGTCCATGGCGAAATCGAAGCTGAGATTGGTAGCCGCGTTGTACTGCGTCGAGTTGCTGTCGGTCGCGCCGTACTGGTAATAACCCTCCCACTTCCAGTCAGCCCCGAACCGGCCACGCACGCCTGCGGTGGCGCCCCAGGTATTCGAAGTCTGGGTGGTCGACTGCTGGATCTGGGGGTTCCAGACCTTCTTGATGGCGGTGAAACCGGCGCAGGGGGTGGTGCCGAACAGGCCGTTCGTGGCGTTGTTCTGCGTGCCTGTGCCCGGGGAGCGGTTGTTAGCCGCCTCCACCTGATAAAGCGCATCGGCACTCAACTGACCGAGGAAGGCGTAGGCATTGGGCCCCAGCGTGGGCAATACCTGCGGCGTGCCCGGGTCATTGAATGGCTGGGCCATGATGATGTAGTCGAGGTTCCAGTAGATACCGCCGCTGGCGGTGGTGGTCAGCCGCCAGTGGGCCTCCTTCACGTTCGAAGAGAACTGGTAGGTGCTTGGCGGAGCCGTCGTGGTACTGCCAAATGCGCCGCCCGTGTCCTGGCTGGCGCTGTTGGTGACATCCGCAGGCCGGATCAGCCAGGGTGCGCTTCTCCTCGTGAGCCCACCGCTCGAGGGAGTATTGCCTGCGGCATCCAGACTGCTTTTGGTGCTGCCGGATTGAACCGTGAGGGATGCGCCCACGAACGCGCGGAACGCCGCGTTGTTCCAGGCGGCGTCCGGCGTCTGGGGAGCAGCCGCGCCGTTCACGTTGAAAGTTTCGCCGTAGGTGCCGAACTGGACGCGCTGCCCCGCCACCACCGCCGCACCGGGCAGCGACGCGACACCCTGCGTGTTGAAACGAACGCAGGCGGTGCTGGTCGTGTAGGGATTCCTGTTGGTGGCGTTGGTCGCCGCGTAATTGCCCTGCAGATACGCGGTGGTCGTCGGGGTGAAGTCGTATTCGAAATTCTCGAACAGCGTCTTGCGCTGGCTGCTCGGCAGGAGCGTCGTGCCGGTGGTCACCAGCGGCCCGTCACCGTTCATCGTGGTGCTGGCAGACGTGGCGCCCCGATAGCCGTAGGGAAACTGTTCGACACCGGTCCCATCCGCCGTGAAGCGGTACCCGTACGTGGGCAGCGTGTTCGGGTCTGTGCTGGTGTTGTTGTTGTAGATGACGCCTTCGGGCGAGAACTGGTTGTAACGCACGTTCGCGACTTCGAAATGGGCGGGCAGGTCGTTGATTCCGTCGCCGTTCAGGTCGCCGAAGCCCGGCACCGGCGGATAGGGTTGCAGCGGAGCGGTGACATCCGACGTATCGCTGCTCGAATTCGTGAACATGCCCAGCGACCGCGCGCACCAGTCGCGGGCCGCGGCGCAGTTGCGGATGGGCGACTGTTTCTGCCACTCCCCGCCGAGCAGGATGTGGCCCTTGCCCTCGAACATCGACGTGCCGCCTGACAGTGCAACGTGAGGGCTGCCGCCGTCACCCCGCTGGGTCACACCATAGTCCATGTCCAGGTTGATGCCCTGGAGCCGGTGGTTCAGCACCAGATTGACCACGCCGGCCATCGCGCCGGAACCGTAGGTCGCCGAGGCGCCGCCGGTCACCACGTCCATGCGTTCCAGCAGGTTCGACGGGATGATGTTCAGGTCGACGACGTTGGCCTGGCTGGAAGTGGACACCTGGTTCCGGCCGTCCACCAGCGTCAGTGTGCGCGTGCCGAACTGCGGGTCAAGGCCGCGCAGGTTGGCGATGGTATTGCCGATGAAAAACGAACCGCGATCGACAGCCCTGGCACCGGTGCCCGCGCCGCCGATGAGACCGATTTCTGCGGCACCGCTGTTCTGGATGTCGCCGGTCAGTCCCGGCTGATAAGTCGATATATTCTGCGGTACCAGCTGCAGCAGCGCATCGGAGACATTGACCATGCCAAGGCGCCGCATTTCCTCGCCGCTGATCGAGGTGATGGGGTTCGCGGCGGTGACGTTGGGCGACTGGATGCGCGTGCCGGTCACCTGCACCTCGGCCAGTTCCTGGTCATCGTCCTTCGTGGCAGCCTTGTCCTCCGCGGCGAACAGCGCGGACGAGCACAGCAAAAGGGCGGCACCACCCATGACAACGGCCAGCGAAGCGCGCGCGCGCGATACGCATGCAGTGTTTCTGAACACTTTGGACTCCCCGAGATGTATGTCTTGTTCGGCTCACCGCGGTGATGACGCACCGCGGTCTGCCGGGGAGGTTACGAAGCGTGCCGCCGCCCTTGTAGGGCCAATCTGCGCAGAGTTGATAAGTCCAGTTCGCGGAGCGGCCGCGCCCGGGATCGCTACGTGACGCGCGGGTCCGGCGTGCCGTGCGGTGCCTGCGCCGGACCGGCGTGTTGCACGTGGCGTGCCGCGCGGAAGAAGTGCACGGCTGCCCACAGGTTGAAGAGTGGCGCGAGAAGCAATCCCAGCCGCAGTGACTGCGTGCCGGCCACCGGCGCCAGCAGATCGCTGGCCGCGCCGATCAGCAGCGGGCCGAATCCCATTCCGACCATCGACTTGGAAAACAGGATGGCGGCGGCGGCGACCGCCCGTGTGCGCGGCGCCGCCAGCGTCTGGGCCGTCGCGTAAGCCGGGCCGAAGAACATCAGGTTCAGCAGGCTGGCCAGCACGAATGCCGCGGCCATCGGCGCTCCGGCGCCGAGATAACCCAGCAGCTGCACCGGAATCACCGCCAGCGCCGCCAGACCCGGCACCCACAGCGACCAGCGAGGATCCCCGCGCCTGCCGCCGAGGCGGTCGGACAGCACACCGCCGAGGAACACGCCCGCAAGGCCTGTCAGGCCGGTAGCCGTCACCAGCTCTCCGACCTCGGCTCCGCTCCATCCATGCGTGCGCGTGAGATAGGCCGGGTTGAAGCCTTGTGCTCCATACATCGCGGCCGAATGCAGTCCGCAGGCAATGCAGAGATGGCGGAATGCCGGCTGCGACCACAGCGACCACAGCGCGAGGCGCAACGGCGGGGCTGCTGCAAGTTTTTCCATCTGCGGACGCGGTGGCTCCGCCACCGTCGCCAGCAGCAGGGGGATCAGCAGCAGGCCCGGCGCGGCAGCCAGCAGCATCGTGCCGCGCCAGCCCAGATGATCGATTCCCCAGCCGCCCACGCCTCCCGCCAGCATCGTGCCAAGGGGGGCGCCGAGGGCAAAGAGGCCGAGCGCCATGGCGCGCCGCCCTGGCGGAAAGTACCCGGCCAGCAGCGCGTGCGAGGCGGGGCCGGCGCCGGCTTCACCGGTTCCCACACCCATGCGTGCCACCAGCAATGCGGCGAAACTGCCTGCCAGTCCGCAATACGCCGTCATCAACGTCCACACCACCGCCGACAGGACCACCACGTTGCGGCGATGCCAGCGGTCGGCCAGCGTCGCAACCGGAATCGCCAGCGTGGAATAGAAAGCGGCGAAGGCCAGGCCATTCAACAGGCCAAGCTGCGTATCGCCCAGGTGAAACTGGTGACGGATCGGCTCCAGCAGCAGGCTCAGGATCGACCGGTCAAGGGAATTGAGCGCGTATCCGGCCGCCAATATGGCCAACACGTAGTAGCCATGATGTGGCTTCGATCTGCCCTGCACGGCTCCCCCGTCCGCCTTGCGCGACACTGTGGGACGATAGCAGAGATCTTCGGGGGGAGTGACATGCCGCAAGCCAATGTGCCGCCGTTGTGGAGCAGCCTCGCGCTGGAGCGCGACCGCGGTGTCTCGCTGCAGGACCAGATCGTGCGATTCTTCCGCGCAGCCATCACCGACGGCCGCATGCGCGGCGGCCAGCGTGTCGCCTCGTCGCGGCAGCTGGCGCTGGATTGCGGCGTTTCGCGCACCACGGCCGTGGAAGCCTACGACCGCCTGGTCGAGGAAGGTTACTTCGTCACGCGTGCCGGCGCGGGAGTGTTCGTGGCGGATGTCCCGCCGCAGCAGTTTGCGCCGCCCGCCACGATCGCCGCGTCCTCCGACACCACCGCGCGCAACGCCGTCGCCCGGCTCGACGCCCGCAGCTACCAGCTGCCGCTCGCGCCGGGCATGCCCGCCATCGACCGCTTTCCGTGGTCCACCTGGGCGCGCCTCACGAACCAGATCTGCCGCGAGCGGCCGCTCAATGCCATCGGCTACGGCGACCCGCAGGGCGAACTGGAACTGCGCCAGGCGATCGCGGAATACCTGGCCGCCGCGCGCGGCATTCGTTGCAGCGCCAGCCAGGTCGTCGTGCTCGCGGGTTCGCTGGAATCGCTGGAATTCATGGTGGGGCGCGTCGCCCTGGCCGGCGACGCGGCATGGATCGAGGAACCGGCCGGACCATGGGTGCGCAGCATCCTGGCGGGAGCCGGGGTGATGCCGGTGCCGGTGGAAGTCGACCACGAGGGCCTCATCGTCCCGGAGGCGTTGCGGCGCGCGCCACGCGCGCGCCTGGCAATCGTTTCACCCACCCATCAGTACCCGACGGGCGCAACGCTGTCGCTGGCGCGGCGCGAGCTGCTGGTGGACTGGTGCGAGTCCACCGGCGCATGGATCCTGGAGAACGAGGTCGATGGCGACTACCGCTACATGCCGCAGCCCATCGCGCCCATCTACACACTGTCGCGCGCGCGGCGCGTGTTCTACTGCGGCAGCGTCAGCAAGCCGTTCGCGCCCGGTCTGCGCACCAACTACCTGGTAATGCCCGAAAGCCTGATGGACAACCTGGCGCTGCGGCCGACGCTGGTGCCGATGCTGACGCAGCTGGTGCTGGCGCGCTTCAACGCCGCCGGGCACATGGGGCAGCACATGCGCCGCATGCGCACGCTGTACGTGAAGCGTCGCACCGCGCTGCTGGATGCGCTGCAGGCGCAGGTGGCCGAGTTCCTCGAGGTGCCGCGCATTCCGGAAGGCGGCCTGCGCGTCACGGCAACGTTGAAGCACTCCACCGATGACCTGCGCATCGCGGACCGTTGCCTCGCGGCGGGTATCAAGGTCGATCCCCTGTCGGTGTGCCATGTCGGGCCACCGCGGGCAGGCCTGATCATCGGCTTTGCCTCCACGCCGGAAGAACGCATTCCCGCGGCGGTGGCCACGCTCGCAAAGGTCCTGCGCCGGGAACTGGACTTATGAATCCCGCGCGGACTGGTTCTACAAGCTCTCGCGCACGCTCCGTACGCTGCCCCCGCCATCAGAACGATTCAGGGCGGGGAAACCATGGGCATCGTCAATCGTGGATCATGCGCGTTGCTCGGCGCGGGCTTGCTGGGACTGCTGGCCGAGGTCGCGCCGGCGGCCGATGCGGAATCCGGCAACGCTCCAAAGGATGACCAGCAGCTCGGCGAAATCGTCGTCACCGGTTCGCACATCGCGTCGAGCGTCGGCATGGAGACGCCGACTCCGGTCACCGCCCTGTCCGCCGATGAGCTGCAGGCGCTGTCGCCCAGCACGCTGATCTCGGCGCTGAGCCAGCTGCCGCAGTTCTACGGCAACACCACCAACGACGTACGTACCGGCTTTTTCAGCTCGCCGGGCGAGGGCAACCTGAACCTGCGCGGCCTGAACACCGGCGGCAGCGGCCGCACGCTGACGCTGCTGGACGGTCGCCGCGTGGTGCCTGCGACCGGTTATGGCAGCGTCGACATCAACATCCTGCCGCAGGCGCTGATCAAGCGCGTGGATACGGTGACCGGCGGAGCGTCGGCCGCGTACGGCACCGACGCCGTCGCCGGCGCGGTCAACTTCATCCTGGATACCAAGTACGACGGCTGGCAGCTGGGCGCGCAGGGTGGCACCACTGGCCGCGGCGACCACGACAACACCGATTACTCCGGCGTGTTCGGCACACAGCTGGGCGAGCGCGCGCACCTGCTGCTCAGCGGCGAGTACTACCATGCCGACCGCGTGGACAGCTACGCCGATCGCGGCTGGTACAAGGGCTATGCGCTGATCAACAATCCAAGCACCGATCCCGCGTCGCCCCGCTACGTGACCCGGCCGGACGTGGTGTCCTCCATCGCGACCTTCGGCGGACTGATCAACAGCGGCGTACCCACCACCTCGGCGCTGTACCGCCGGTATTTCCAGCCCGATGGCACGCTCGCGCCCTTCGTGCCCGGCGATGGCACGGCGACCAGCGCGCAGTCGATCCTCAACGGCGGCAGCGGCGACGACACGACGGCCGACCTGCTGGATCTCGCGCCCGAGGCACAGCGCGGCAATGCCTTCCTGTATCTGGATTACGACGCCACGCCCAACCTGAACCTCTACGTACAGGGCCTCGCCGGCCAGAGCATGGTCGACCAGCGCGACCATGGTGGGCGCTTCGCCAACGTGCCCGGCATCGACACCCACATCACCATCTACCGGGAGAATCCCTACCTGCCGGCGGCGGTGGCGCAGATCATGGACAGCGAGGGCCTGACCTCCTTCCAGATGAACCTGGTCGGCGACCGCGAAGGCCTGGGCCGCGACAGCCACGTGGAACAGGACAACCACACCTACTCGGGCACCACCGGTTTCAAGTGGGAGATCGCGCAGGGCGCGCTGCAGGGCTGGCATGTGGACGGCTACGCCCAGTACGGCACCGCGGACAACAAGGGTTACCAGACCGGGCTGGTCATCGATCACTTCCTCGCGGCCGTCGACGCGGTGGCCGATCCGGCTCATCCCGGCCAGGTCGTGTGTCACGCGGCGCTGGTGGATCCGGCCAGGTACGGCAACTGCGTGCCGCTGGATCTGTTCGGACGCGGCAACGCCTCCGCCGCGGCCATTGCCTATGCGACGCAATTCACCGCGGGCCAGAAGATCACCGCGCCGCTGTTCTTTCAGCCCGACGGTTATGCCAGTGGCCAGACGGTGGATTTCACCAGCGGTACCGGCAAGGTCTACAACACCACGACCACACAGAAGCTCGCCGAGCTGTCCACCAACGGCAAGGTCGTGGATGGCTGGGCCGGCCCCATCGCCACGGCGTTCGGCGTCACCTACCGCAAGGAAGAAATCGAGCAGATCGTCTACGACCCGAGCAACCCGGCCAGCGATCCGAACATCCTGCCGGCGGGCGCGGCGCTGAATCCGGACCTGCGCGGCGTGCCTTCCTACTTCGCCACGCGCAGCTCGATGATCCAGAACTCCACCGTGGCCAACGTGCACGGCAGCTACGACGTGAAGGAAGTGTTCAACGAGTGGCAGGTGCCGTTGCTCACCGGCCTGACCGCGGCCAGGCAGCTGAGCCTGCTGGCCGCGGCCCGCTACGCGGACTACCAGGGCAGCGGCGGAGTGTGGTCCTGGAAGACGGGCCTGGACTGGCAGGTGGTGGATGACGTGCGCCTGCGCGGCACCGTCTCGCGCGACCTGCGGGCCGCGACGCTGCTGGAGCGCTACAACCAGACCGGCGGCGCCGGCAGCATCCAGGATCCCTACGAGGGAGGCATGACGCATGCCGTGTCGACCCGCACCGGCGGCAATCCCGATCTCGACCCGGAAACCTCCAGGACCTACACCTATGGCGTAGTGTTCCAGCCGCACTGGCTCACGGGCTTTTCGACCTCGGTCGACTACTGGGACGTGGACATCAGCGGCGCGATCGGTACCCTCGGCCTGCAGCGCATCGTCGATGCCTGCCATGCCGACAGCACCTCCAGCACCTGCGGGCTGATCACCTTCGATCCGGCCACCGGCTATGTAGCGCAGGTGCGCAACATCTCCCAGAACATCGCCGCGGCGGCCGGCCGGGGCGTGGATGTGGAGCTGGATTACCGCCATCCGGTCCGCGTGTTCCGCGACGGCGGGGAGAACCTGGGCCTGCGCGTGTTCTGGTCCCACCTCATGGAGGACTCGACCACCGCTGATCGCTCCAATCCCTCGAAGGTTCCGCCGAACTACGTGGACGCGGCCGGACAGGTCGGCCTGACCAGCCTGCCGGATGACTCCGTCACGGCGGAACTGAACTACGGCCTGGGGCCTCTCGGCGTGACACTGTCCGCCCGCTTCATCGGCAATGGCATCAACAACGTCAGCTACAACCTGCCGGCGGCGACGCGTCCCGACATCGATGACAACACGGTGGGCTCGGTGACGTATCTGAACCTGTCCGGCAGCTATTCATGGGATCTGCACGGCGGCAAGCTGCAGCTGTATGCCGAAATCCAGAACCTGCTGGATCGGGATCCGCCGGTGGTCCCCGCACTGTTCGATGCAAGTCTTGTCCAGACGGGCAACGGTGGCACCAACGCGGGACTGTATGACCTGCTGGGGCGGCGCTTCACCCTCGGCGTCAAATTCCGGCACTGATGTGCGCCAGCGGCGGCAACGATCCCGGTATGGCCGCCGCTGCGCGGCAGGAGACCGCGTGCAGCGACGAATCGGTGTATGCGGTGCCGGCAATCTTCGACCCGGTGAGCCTGCTGCCGCCGCCACCGGCCGACGAGGCCGCGCAGCGCGACCTGGAGGCGGTACGTGCCGCCCAGCAGTCGCGGACGCCCGCGCAGACGGCAGAGGCAGAGGCCAACAGCGTGGTGGATGTATTTCTGTTCACGGCAGTGCTGGGCCCGCGCTTTGCACCCGGGAACGTGCCGGAAACCACGCGCTTCCTGCAGCGGGTGTATCGCACCAGCCTGCCGTACCTGCGGGCAACGAAGGATGGCTGGAACCGCCGGCGTCCATTCGTCGTGGATCCCACGCTCACGCCGCTGCAGCGTTCACTGGCCAGTACCCGATTGCGTTCCGCGCCGGCGCCGGCGCCCAGGGAATCCCTACCCCCCCAGGTGGAATTGCCTTGCACGGCGCCGGCTGCGGACACGTCCCATATCTCCTCCTATCCCAGTGGCCACGCATTCGTCGGCTCGATGCTTGCGATGCTGCTGGCCGAGATGGTCCCGGAGCAGCGCGCCGCGCTGTGCGCATTCGGACGGGAGTATGGCGATGCACGGGTGACCAGCGGAGTGCACTTTCCGTCGGACGTTGAAGCCGGCCGGATCCTGGCCTCGCTGCTGATCGACATGCTGCAGCGGGACGCGCGCTTTCGCGAGGATCGGCGCCGGGCGCGGCTGGAGTTGCGCAAGGCGCTGGCATACGAGCCGCAGGAACCGCCGCAAGGCTGACTTTGCCTCGCCGGGGCCCGCGGTCACTCCTTCTGCCGCGCCGGGACCGCGCGCGCCGCGACCACGCCCCTGATGTCCGCGATGGCGACCAGCAGCGCTTCGACCCCCCGCCTTCCAGTCAGGTGCAGCTGGATGGCGCGTGTGCCGCCTGCGGCCAGTTCCGGCCCGACCGCCAGTTCCTGGATGAGGTAACCGCGCCCGGTGCACATCTGCATGACTTTTTCGACCACGCCCCTGCCGGGGGTGTACTGCACCTGCACCTCGGCATGTTCGGACAGGATGCGTCGGGTCAACGGCGTATAGCCATACACGACCAGGAAGTGGGTGGCGGTGACGAATATCGCCAGCAGCGGCAATCCGGCGCCGCAGGCCATGCCGACGGCTGCGCTCAGCCAGATCACCGCCGCGGTGGTGAGACCGCGCACGACATCACGATGCACGAAAATGAGTCCGCCGCCAATGAAGCCGATGCCGGAGACGATCTGCGCGGCGACGCGGGACGGATCCAGTACCACCGCATACGGCGTGATGGTGTCGCCGAACCCGTACTTGGACACCAGCATGATGAGCGCGGCGGCCACACCTACCAGGGTGTGCGTGCGCAGCCCCGCGCTCTTTGCCCTGAACTCGCGCTCGAGGCCGATGAGCGATGACAGGACAAGCGCGAGGGCGAGCTCGCCAAACTGCAGCCACGACTGGCCCATGGGTTCAGCATGGAGGAATTTCAGAAGGTCCATGATCACCTCCGCGGAAGGACGGATGGTAGCGCCAGGGACGCTTCTTCAGGAAAACCCGGCGCTCCGCAGGAATTCTGCCAGCCTTTCGCCGGCAACATGGGCCGCGCGCTGCCATTCTCCGGCCGAGGCCCCGTCCTTCGCGCCATCGGTGATGTACTTGACGCAGGCGAAGGGCACGTCCTCGATGTGGCAGACCTTCGCAAATGCATAGGCTTCCATGTCCACCACCTCGAACTGCCGGGCGTCGTGCGTGACACAAAAATCATCGCCCGACCCGCAGCCGGCACGCGGCAGATGCGCGAAACGCGCGGCGCGTTGCAGCACCGGTGGATGCGCGTCGAATGGCGTTGCGCCGACGGCAAATCCCAGCGGACTGGCATCCATGTCCCGCTGCACGAAGCGGGTGCATTCCACCAGCGTGCCGGCGGCGAAATGCGCACTGCCGGCCGTGCCGAGATTCAGCACCAGTTCGGGCGGCGGCTCCGTGCGCGAGGCACGGCGCACCAGTTCGCGTGTCAGCGCATGCGTGGCGTTGATCTTGCCGACACCGGTGTACAGCAGCGGCACGCCAAGGCGCTCCAGCGCGCCGCCGGATTCCAGCGGCAGCGCCATCACGACCAGGATCGAACCTCTGGCGAGGTTCACGCGCCGGCGGCCGCGCTGGTCAGCTTCATCATTTCCTCGCCGGCCGGGTTGTCGCGTCCGGCCACCTTCGCGGCGAGCGCGTCGAGCAGGTGCCGCGGCGCGTGCATGGCACTACACGATGGAGTGCGACAGCTTGTTGTAGTGCGCCCACATGCTCTTGTGGGCGTCATAGATCGCCTTGTCGGGGTCGCTCCAGGTACGCGACAGGCCGTCGAGGAGCTTTGCCTTCTGCATGTCCTCGGTGGTGAAGCCCTTGCGCATGGCGTCGGACATGCGGTCGAACACCTTTTCCATCGCCTCGTGCTCGGTCTTCACCTCGGCACGCGAGATGACGCCACCGGTGCCGGCGATGATGCGCGTCTGCTCGTTGCCAATGCCCAGCAGCTTCGCCTGCGAGTCCACGCGCCCGCCGACCCAGCCGCCTTCGTACCAGCAGATCACCGGGTCGGACACCGGCGCGACGGCATCGCCCACCAGCAGCACGTTCGAGTCGCGGAAGTACACGTACAGATCGCCATCGGTGTGGGGCTGTTGCAGGTAGCCGTATTCGATGTGCTCGCCGCCGAAGGCGAGTTCCCTGCTGCCGACGTAGAACACCTCGGTGGGCACGGCTGCCGTCGGCATCGCCCTGGTGTAGCGATCCTCCCACGGCACGTACTGGTCCACGGCCATGCGCTGCGCGGCCTTGGCATGCGCGATGATCTTCGCGCCGGCCTTGCCAAAGGTCTCGTTGCCGCCGGTCTGCGCCGCGTGCCAGTGGGTGTTGATCAGCGTGCGCACCGGCGCGCCATGGGCGAAACGATCAAGTTCCTTCTGCAGCCTTGCGGTGGCGCCCGGCGCGCCGGAATCCACCAGCAGCAGGCCTCCTTCCCCGTGCAGCGCCACCACATTGCCGCCGAGACCACTGACCAGCAGCAACCGCTCATTCAGCGCAGTGGAGACAACCGGCGTGCGGGCGCCGGACCGTGTGGACGCGCAGCCCGGCAACGCCGCGGCCACCGCGACCCCGAGCGCGCCGCGCAGCACGCCGCGCCGGTTCACCAGCCCTCCCCGCATGCGCCTACACTCCCGCGAGCACGCCGGTGCTGTCACCGAACTTCGTGGCGTCGATACCGAGCTTGTTCAGCACGGTCAGGTGCAGGTTGGCGATGCTGGTGCGCGCCGGCGGCACGATGTGACGGCCGCCCTTCAGCGTGCCCGAACCGCCGCCGACCAGGATGACCGGTATCGGGTAGTTGTCATGCCGGTCGCTGTTGCCCATGTTCGAGCCGTACATGAAGATCGAGTGGTCGAGCAGCGTGCCGTCGCCGTCGGGCGTGGTGCCCATCTTGTCGATGAACTTCGCGAACTGCTCCATGTGCCAGGTCTGCACCAGCGTCAGCTTGCGGATGCGCTCGCGATCGTTCGCGTGGTGCGACAGCGGATGGAAGGAATCCGGCACGCTGAGGAACGGATACGGGCGGTTGGTGCCCTCGGCGACGGTGATGTACGAGGCCACGCGCGTGAGGTTGGCCTGGTAGGCCAGCGCGAGCAGGTCGTACATCAGCGCCACCTGTTCGTCGAACTTCTCCAGCTCGCCCACCGGCGCATCGGGCAGCTTGATGCTGCCCAGGCTGCCGGACTGCGCCTTCTCGATGCGCCGCTCGATCTCGCGCACGGTATCCAGGTAGCCATCCATCACGCGCTGGTCCGCCGGGCCCAGCTCGGCGCGCAGCGCCCTGGTGCGGTCGGAGATCAGATCCAGCAGCGAGGTGGTCTGGTGCGTGATCAGCGCCCGCTCGGCTTCGGTGTCGCCCTCGCCGAACAGCTGCAGGAACACCTTGCGCGGGTTGTACTCCATCGGCAGCGGCGTGTGCTCGTCGCGGAACGACAGCGTGGTGCTGTAGTAGCCACCGCCGGAGGCCTGCTGCACGGTGGTCTCGGCCGCCACCTCCAGCGACGGCAGCGCCGTCTCCTGGCCGATCACCTTCGCGATGGCCTGGTCCAGCGTGATGGACATGTTGGCGCCGGAACCACTGGCCGGGCGCACTGCGGACAGCCAGGTGGCCGGCTGGAGCGTATGCACCGAACCCTCGCTGGCGGCATTCAGCAGGTTCGCGAACGACAGCAGCTGCTGCTTGTACTTGTCCAGCGGCTTCATGATCCTGTTCAGCGTGAAGGTGGCGCCTTCGCCGGAAGGCGTCCACGCATCCACTTCCTTCCCGTACGGCGTGTTGTCCATGATCATGCCGTGGGGAAGGTAGAAGAAGCCGACGCGCGCCCTGGGATTGGCCGCGGTCTTCGCCAGCGCGGTGCCTGCCGGGATCATTGCATCGAGCAGCGGCAGGCCCAGCGATACGCCGAGGCCTTTCAGCGTCGCGCGCCTGGAGATGTGTTTCTTGGTGAGGAACATGGTTCGGCTCCGTTATTGAGCGGCGGCAACGGTCTTCTTGAGGTCCTTGCCCGGCGGCGCCTCCTGTGCCGGCGCCTGCATGCGGAAGGCGTCCGAGGTGGCCACACCCATCACGAGGTCGAAGAAGCGGTAATCGTCCTTCGCCGCGGCGTGCACGATGGAACGCACCTGCGGCATGTCGGCCGGCTGCACGGCGCGGCCCATGCCGTACATCAGCAGCTTCTCGGTCATGGCGCCGACGAACTGGTCCGGACGCGACAGCAGCGCCTCGCGCAATCCCGCCACGCCGTTGACCGGCTGGCCGTTCGGCAGCACCGTGCTCGCGTCGACCAGCAGGCCGGAGTCGCGCGTGCGGTAGGCGCCGGTCACGTCGAAGTTCTCCATCGACAGCCCGATCGGGTCGATGACGCCATGGCACTGATTGCAGGTCTTGTTCGTGCGATGCAACTCGAGGCGCTCGCGCAGCGTGGTGGGCTTGGCGCCGTCCTTGGCATCGAGGTTCGTGGACACGCCCGGTGGCGGCGGGGTCGGCGGCGTGCCCATCAGCTTCTCCAGCACCCACGCGCCGCGCAGCACCGGCGAGGTGCGGTTGCCGTACGAGGTGCGCAGCAGCACCGCAGCCTTGCCCAGCAGTCCGAAGCGGTTCGGGTCGGTGAGCTCCACACGGCGGAACTGCGAGCCGAGCACGCCACGGATGCCGTAGTGGCGCGCCAGCTGGTCGTTCACATAGGTGTAGTTGGCCGACAGCAGCTCCACCACGTTCTTGTTCTGCAGCAGCACTTCCTCGAGGAACATGCGGATCTCGGTGGAGAAATCCTGGCGCAGCGCGTCGTTGAAGCCGCGGTAGAGATCCTTGTCGGGTTCGACGGCCTTCAGGTCATCCACGTTCAGCCAGCGCATCGCGAATTCGGTCACCAGCGATTCGGCGCGCGGATCGGCCAGCATGCGTCTGACCTGCTGCGTGTACACCTGCGGATCGGCGAGCTTGCCGTTCTCGGCCAGCTGCAGCAGCTCGTCGTCGGGCAGGTCGCTCCACAGGAAGAACGACAGGCGCGAGGCGAGCTCGAGCGGGGCCAGCGGCTGCGGCTTCGTGTCGTCGCCCCTGGGCTGGATGATGCGATACAGGAAATCCGGGCTGCCGATGACGCCCATCACGATCTCCTGCACGCCACCGTCGAAGTCGCCGATCTCCTTGCGGCCCGCATCGAAGAACGCCATCAGTTTCGCGACATCGGCATCCGTGGCCGGTCGGCGATAGGCGCGCGTGGCCAGATGGCGCGCGATCTGCTCGGCGCAGGGCCGCTCCTCGGACGGACTCTTCGGGTAGCACACCATGATCTTGTCGCGGCTGACCGAGTGCCCGATGCTGGTGGGGCCGTAGGGGCCGGCGACTTCCACCGCGCCGATGCCGCGGCCGCCGCCACCGCCACCGCCACCGCCACCGCCACCGCCGACATTCTCGTCGGACAGCACATGCGCGCGCTCGACGAAGGCGATGACGATTTCGTGCGATCCGGAAGTGACCTTCACCGGCACGTCGCGGAAGCGCGCCATGACCTTGTCGCGCCCGGTCTGGGCTTCCTTGTCGGCAAGGCCCAGGTCGTCCTTGCCGCCGATGTCGCCCCGAAACACTTCGCGGCCATCGATGAAGAACACCAGTGTGCGGCGCAACGCCGACACCGTGTCGTACAGGCCGCCGGTCAGGTCATCCAGGACGCTGAGGTGATATTCGCCATCGGCCGGGAAGAAATGCCGGAACGCGATGCCGCCGGTACTGCCCAGCGGCATCTCGCCGGCGTCGCTGGAGGAACCCTTGTACTCGGTCTTGCTGAGCTTGGCGTTGGCATTGCCCACCGCGCGCCTGGCGATGTAGCGCGCGGCGCCGATGTACTGGTCGAGGAACGAGGGCGAGACGGTCAGTGCATCAGCGATGTTGACGAAGCCATCCATCTCGATCTCGGGCGGCAGCAGGTCCTGCACCTTGATCTCCACGCCGAGCAGCGAACGCACCGCATTCGCGTACTCGGTGCGGCTCAGGCGCTGCGCGGTGACGTGGCCCGCGCGCGGTGTTTCCTGGCGCGCATCGAGGCTGGTTTCGAGCCAGCCCACCAGCGCATCCTTCTGCGCCTGCGTGGGCTGCTGGTTGCCCGGCGGAGGCATCAGGTTGCCGCGCAGCTTGCGCACCGCGGCCTCCCAGATGTCGATGTCATGCGGCACGTCGGCCGGGCTCATCGTGTCGAAAGCCACGCCCCCGGCCCAGTCGGTGGCGTTGTGGCAGTGGGTGCAGTAGGTCTGCAACACCTCCCAGCGGGCGTCGGCCGTGGGTGCGCCGGCCGGGGTCTGGGACAGGACCGGTGCCGCGGCCAGGCTCAGGGGGGTCAGCAGGATTACGGCTCTCATCGCGGTTCGCATGGCCCCTCGGATTCTAGTTCCGGCCGGCGTTTCCAGAACGCTGCGGCCCATCAATATTTGAACCGCCGCGCGGGCAACAGTTCCCTGCCACGACACCAATGGGGCCCTTCCGGGCTATAATCCGCGGCTGGCGACCCATCTGACCGGATCCCCCGTGAGCAAGCAAGATTCCCATTTCTTCAATATCTTCAGTGTCGTGCTCGGCCTGCTGATGGCCTTCGCGATCGGTGTTTTCGCCTTCGCGCACTATGTCGGCAAGCACGATCAGGCGGCGGATCTTCTCATCGATCCCATGCTGCAGCAAAGCATCGAGCAGCGGGTCGGCAGCCCCGCGCGCGTCGCGGTGGCGGGCCAGGACAACAGCGCGCTGACGATCGCGCCGGTGGCCGCAATCACCACGGCTCCCGTGGCGGTGACGTTCAAGAACGGCACCGAAGTGTTCGAGAACGTCTGCAAGACCTGCCATGGCACCGGCCTTGCCAATGCCCCGAAGGCCGGCGACAAGGCTGCCTGGGCGCCGCGCATCGCCAAGGGCAAACCCACCCTGTACCAGCATGCACTGAAGGGCTTTTCGAGCGGTCCGACCAGCGCCATGCCGCCCAAGGGCGGCAGGACGGACCTGAGCGACGATCTCATCAAGCAGGCCGTCGACCACATGGTTTCCCTGGTCGGGGCCTGAACGACCGCGCGCGGCTGCTTCAGTCCTCGCGGCGCAGCGCCAGCGCTTCGCCGACATCATCGGCCAGCACGGCGTCGCGGTCCGCCAGATCAGCGATGCTGCGCGCCACCCGCAGGATGCGGTGCAGGCTGCGCGCTGAATGGCCGCGCTGGGCCGCTGCGCGGCGCAGTAGCTGCAGTGCTGCCGGCTCGGCAGCGCACGACTCCAGTGTTTCTGCCGCCTGCAGGCGCGCGTTGAGTTTGCCCTGGCGCAGGTGCTGGCGCCGCCGCGCGCAGGCCACCAATTCCCGCGCCTGCGATGAGTTCATGCCCGGCTCGCCGCCGCCACCGGTCAATGTACCGGCATCGACGGCGGCGAGCCGCAGCTGCAGGTCGATGCGGTCCAGCAGCGGACCGGACACGCGTGCCCGGTAGCGCGACAGCTGTGCCGGCTGGCAGCGGCAGGGCGGGCGCACCTGGCCGGCGCGGCCGCAGGGACAGGGGTTCATCGCCGCCACCAGCAGGAACGAGGCGGGATAGTCGGCGCGCTGGTTGGCGCGCGCCACGCTGACGCGTCCGGACTCGAGCGGCTCGCGCAGCGCTTCCAGTACGCGCCGGTCGAACTCCGGCAGCTCATCGAGGAACAGCACGCCGTGATGGGCGAGGCTCACCTCGCCAGGCTGCACCGCAGTGCCACCGCCGACGATGGCGTGTGCCGAGGCCGTGTGGTGCGGCGAGCGGAACGGCGGGGCCGCATCCAGGCGCGCGCCGCCAGGCACCGCGCCGGGCAGTGACTGGGCCACCGCCCTGATGGCCGCGACCTCGAGGGCCTCGGCTGGCTGCAGCGGCGGCAGCAGACCGGCCAGGCGCTGCGCCAGCATGGTCTTGCCGGAACCTGGCGGCCCTTCCATCAGCAGGCTGTGCCCGCCGGCCGCCGCAATCAGCAATGCCCGTTTCGCCTGCCATTGGCCACGGACGTCCGCGAGGTCCGGCCCCGGCGCGGCGGCAGGCTCGCACCGGCTCCCGGGCAACGCGCCCTGGGGCGCGACCATGCCGGTGCCGTCCGCAAGATCCTGCAGGCGATGAAGACCGAGCAGCACGCCACCAGTGACGCCAGCCAGCTCCGCGGCGTTGCAGCTGGGTGCCACCACGCAGTGGCCGCTGCTGGCGGCATGCAGCGCCGCCAGCAGCAGGCCGGGCACGCCCTTCAGCTCGCCGGTGAGTCCGAGCTCACCATAGAACTCGGTGCGGCCGACATCGCAGCCGGGCTGCCATTGTCCGGAAGCCAGCAGGATGCCAAGTGCGATCGGCAGGTCGAAGCGTCCGCCCTCCTTGGGCAGATCCGCGGGCGCGAGGTTGACCGTGATGCGTCCGGCGGGCAGCTCGTAACCACAATGGACCAGCGCGGCGCGCACCCGCTCGCGGCTCTCCTTCACCGCCGGGGCGGGCAGCCCGACGATGCTGAAAGTCGGCAGCCCGCTGCCCAGGTGCACCTCGACCCGCACCAGCGGTGCCAGCAGTCCCGACTGCGCCCGGCTCAGAACTTCCGCGAACCCCATGCGGCGCCAGTGTGGGTGTAGCGGGTGAGCGCGCACCAGCGCTCTATCTGCCGCAATGGCGCGATTAACCGGGTTTGCCGGCCTCGAGCGCGGCAACCCTGGCTTCCAGCGCCGCCAGCAGTTCGCGGCTGCGTTCCAGCACCCGCGACTGCGCGTCGAACTCCTCGCGGGACACCAGGTCGAGGCGCCGCGTGGCATCGCGCAGCACGCGTCCGGCATGCGCCTCGAGATCCGCGCGGAAAGCCTGCAGCGACGCGGGCAGATCCTCGGTCAGCCGCCGCACCAGTCCTTCAACATCCAGTCTCGTGCTCATCGTGGATCCTCGGCCCTCTCGGGGCAGTTTCCTCAACCCGTGTGCACCAAGTCAGTGCACCAACTTCGTGCGCTTGCCCGAAAGTGTGCGCCACTGTGACACCCGCCCGCGTATAGGGCCGGCCGATCGGGCGCAGGGGCCGTGGCACGGATTCTGCACTAGTCCTTTGGGCGCCGAACCGGTTGGTTCATGCGTTCCGTCAGACCAGGCAATGGATACGAACAAGGCCCGCTGCATTGCGACATGTACGTCATGAAGATCATCACTGCGATCGTCCGGCCCTTCAAGCTGGACGAGATGCGGCACGCCATCGCCCAGTTGGGGGTGCAGGGCGTGACGGTCACTGAAGTATATGAAGCGGACTACGGGCCTCGGGCGAAAGTCGAGATAGCGGTGGACGATTC
>DATJYR010000097.1:0-5238 GCA_035499515.1 Steroidobacteraceae bacterium
TGAATGCGGCGGATGGGCGCGGCCGCCAGGCGGTGGATTTCCTGCAGGAGCTGACGCTGTCCGGCGCCGTCACAGGCCGACAGTTCGACCTCGTGCTGTACCAGGATGGCCCCGAGTTGCCGCTGGGCTGGGAACTCTCCGCGGTCGTGCGCCGCGAGATGCGCGAGCAGCTCGACCATTGCGCGCCTGCGCTGACCCAAGGGTGCGCCGCACCGGTGTTCGCGGCGTTGCTGGGCTACCTGCATCACTGAGCGGCAAGGGCCGACTTGACACAGAGTACTCTGTGATGCAGAGTATATCCCTCTGCAACGGCTGGCCCGGCTCGGGCGAGGAGGTCACATGTCGATTTCCCATGACGATGCCGCCAAGGCACTCGAAGCGGTGCGCAGCGCCCAGCATCGTACCCGGCTGGTGCGCGGCTACGAACGCAGCGCACCGCACTTCTGGCTGTGGGGCGTGATCTGGATGCTGGGCTATGCGCTCACGGACCTGCGTCCGGAATATGCCAACTGGGTCTGGCTGGCACTGGATGTTTCGGGCTGGATCGGTTCGATGCTGATCGCGCGTCGGCAGCGCATGGCCGCGGGGAGCACCGCCACGGCGGCCGGCTGGAAGATCGGCGCGGCGGTGCTGCTGATGGCGGGATTCCTGGTCGCCACGTACTACGTCCTGGCGCCCACGGCCTCGAAGCAATACGCCGCCATGCCGGCGCTCATGATGGCGCTGCTGTATTCGCTGGTCGGCCTGCTGGCGGGCGCGCGCTGGCTGACGCTCGGCCTGGCGCTGTTCGCGCTCACGCTGGGAGGTTATGCGCTGCTGCCCAGCCATTTCCTGATGTGGATGGCGCTGGCGGGCGGCGGCGCGCTGCTCCTCACCGGCGCGTGGATGCGGAGGGCCTGAGCATGCGCGGCCAGGAGAACGAGCTCATCCACCAGCCGCTGCGGCTGAAGATCATGGCGGTGCTCAACGCGCACCCGGAGAAGGAAGGCATCGAGTTCGCGCGGCTCAAGGCGATCGTCGACGCCACCGACGGGAACCTCGGCGCGCACCTGGCGACGCTCGAGAAAGCGGCCTACATCGCCGTCGCCAAGGACTTCGTCGGCAAAAAGCCGCGGACGCGGGTGAGCATCAGCCGTGACGGACGGCGCGCCTTCGAACAGCACGTGGCCTACTTGAAGGAGATCCTGGAAGGGTAGGATGGAAACGCCGGTATGGCCGGCCATGCCGGTTTTCCGGGGCATGGCCGGTGCCTGCTCCGCAATGACTCCGGGACCGGCTAGAATACGCGCACGCGTCCTTGCCTGACGCAACCCGATTGCAGGAGCCCACCATGCGCCACCTATGGATCGGCGTGCTGTCACTTGCCCTCGCGCAAGGAGTGTCGGCCGCCACAGTACCATCCCCCGCCCGGACCGCCATGAAAGACAACCCGTTCGACCAGCCCAGCACGCTGCCCTATCAGTTGCCGCCGTTCGCGCAGATCCACGACGCGGACTATCTGCCGGCGTTCACCGCCGGGATGGCGCAGCAGCTCAGGGAAGTGGCAGCCATCGCCAACGACCCCGCCGCGCCGACTTTCGCGAACACGGTGGTGGCGCTGGAGCGCAGCGGCGCGTTGCTCAATCGCGTCAACAAGGTGTTCTTCAATCTCAGCAGCTCCAACACCGACCCGGCGATGGAGAAGATCGAGCAGGAGATCGCGCCGAAGCTCAGCGTCCACCAGGACGCGATCTGGCTCAACCCGAAGCTGTTCGCGCGCTTCGAGACGCTGCACGAACATGCCGCCACCCTGCACCTCGATCCTGAGTCGCAGCAGCTGCTGGACCGCTACTACCTCGGCTTCGTGCGCGCCGGTGCGCGCCTGGACGACGCCGACAAGGCCAGGTTACGCGCCATGAACGAGCGCCTCGCGACGCTCGCCACGCAGTTCCGGCTCAATGTGCTCAAGGCCACGCAGGACGCCGCCGTGCAGGTGGACAGCGAGCAGGAACTGGCGGGACTCTCGCCGGCGCAGATCAGTGCGGCCGCCACCGCCGCCAAGGCCAGGAACCTCACCGGCAAGTACCTGCTCACGCTGCAGAACACGGTCATGCAGCCCATCCTCGCGAACCTCAGCGATCGCGCCTTGCGCGAGCGCGTGTTCCACGCCTCGGAAAACCGCGCCACCAGCGGCGCCACCGACAACCGTCCCGTGATCGCCGAGACCATCCGCCTGCGCGCCGAGCGCGCGCAGCTGCTCGGCTACCCGAACCATGCGGCGTTCGTGCTGGCGGACAACATGGCCATGACGCCGGCGGCGGTGAACGACATGCTGGGCAGGATCGCACCGATCGCGGCGGCTGCGGCGCGGCGCGAAGGCGCGGAGATCCAGCAGATCATCGACGAGGAGGCCAAAGCCGCGGGCCGGCCGGGCTTCAAGCTGCAGCCCTGGGACTGGGACTACTACGCGGACCACGTGCGCATGTCGAACTACAACTTCGATCAGAACACGGTCAAGCCGTATTTCGAGCTGGAACACGTGCTCAAGGACGGACTGTTCTACGCCGCACACGAGATGTATGGCATCACCTTCAGGGAACGCAAGGATCTCAAGGCCTACCGCGACGACGTGCGCGTGTTCGAAGTGTCCAACGCGGACGGCTCGAAGCTCGGCCTGTTCCTGGCCGACTACTACGCGCGCGACAACAAGCAGGGTGGCGCGTGGATGAACACCTTCGTCGACCAGAGCCACCTGCTGCACCGGCTGCCGGTGGTGGTCAATAACGTCAACCTCAACCAGCCCGCCAGCGGCCAGCCCACGCTGCTCACCTTCGATGAGGTGACCACGCTGTTCCACGAATTCGGCCATGCGCTGCACGGTCTGTTCTCGAACGTGGAGTACCCCACGCTGTCGGGCATCAACGTGCCCACCGATTTCGGTGAATACCCGTCGCAGTTCAACGAAATGTGGGCGCGCGAGCCGGCGGTGCTGGCGCATTTCGCGCACCACTACCAGACCGGCAAGCCGATGCCGTCCGAGCTGTTCGACAAGGTGCTGGCGGCCGCCAGGTTCGGCCAGGGCTTCATCACCACCTCGTACGTGGCCGCAGCCATGCTCGACCAGTCCTGGCACCAGATCGGCGTGCAGCAGGCGCCAGCCGCCGACCAGGTGATGAATTTCGAGGCCGCGGCGCTCAAGCAGTCGGGAACCGAAGTGCAGGGCGTCCCGGTGCGCTACCGCTCGCCGATCTTCCTGCACATCTTCTCGGGCGGCTACGACGCCGGCTACTACGCCTACCTGTGGAGCGAAGTGCTGGCGCGCGACACCGGCCAATGGTTGCACACGCATGGCGGCATCTCGCGCGCCAACGGCGACTACCTGCGCGCCAAGATCCTCTCGCGCGGCCGCTCGGAGGAGCCGCAGCAGCTGTTCGAGGAGTTCTACGGGAAACCGGCGGACATCGGTCCGCTCATGGAATACCGCGGGCTCGATTCGAAACCATAATTCCCGTCAAAGGAGCTGAGGGCCCATGGTCATCCTGATCGTCATCCTGGCGCTGCTGCTGATCGCCGTGATCTACTTCGTCGGGGTCTACAACGGCCTGGTAGCGCTGCGCGAGCAGATCAGGCTGGCGTGGGCCAACATCGACGTGCTGCTCAAGCAGCGCCACGACGAGCTGCCCAAGCTCATCGAGACCTGCAAACAGTACATGCAGTACGAGCAGGAGACGCTGCAGAAGGTGATGCAGGCGCGCGGCGCGGTGCTGCAGGCGCGCGATGCGGGCAGCGTGGTGCAGCTCGGCGCGGCGGAGCAGCAGCTGCGGAGTGGCCTCGGCCAGCTCTACGCGGTGGCCGAGAACTATCCCGACCTCAAGGCCAACGATTCCTTCCGCCAGCTGCAGGCGCGCATCACCGGGCTGGAGGAGGGGATCGCCGATCGCCGCGAGCTCTACAACGAGCAGGTGCGGATCAACAACACGCGCATCGCGCAGTTCCCGGAAGTGCTGATCGCGCAACGCTACGGCTTCGTCGCGAAGCCGCTGCTGGAATTCTCGGCCGCGGAGAAGGCCGACGTCGACGTCGGGGCGCTGTTCAGCCAGCGTTGAGGGCGGGCGGTGGACGCGCTGCTGCAGAACCGGGTGTTCTGGATCATCGCCAGCGCGCTGGCGCTGCTGCTGTGCTTCTGGCAGGGCCTGAAGCGCTGGCGCACCGCGACCCTGATCGCCAATACGCCGGCATCGCGGCTGCGCTCGGCCGCCCAGGGTTACATCGAAGTGTGCGGCATCGCCAGCAACGGCGCCGGCAAGGCGGGCGCCAATCCGGCGCCGCTGTCGCGCCGGGCCGCGGTGTGGTGGTCCTACACGATCGAGGAGCCCAACCAGCGCGGCCGCGGCTGGCACACGGTGGAACACCGGGTCAGCGAGGACACTTTCCTGCTCACCGACGAGGGCTGCTTCTGCGCGGTGGATCCGGAAGGCGCCGCCGTTTACGGCGCGCAGCAGCAGGTCTGGTACGGCGAAGCGGGCACGCCGCCGGGCATGGGCGTGCTGCGGCTGCTGGGACCGGTTTCCGGCGCCTGCCGCATGACCGAGCTGTGCATTCCGGAGCAGGCGCGGCTCGAGATCATCGGCGAGTTCCACACGCTGGGCGATGCGGCCTCGGCCGACACCGAGGACGATGTGCTTGCGCTGCTGCGCCAGTGGAAGCGCGACCAGCCCGCGCTCACGAAGCGCTTCGACACCAACCGTGACGGCGTGTTGAGCGCGCAGGAATGGGAGGCGGCGCGCGCGGCGGCACGCGCGCAGGTCCGGGCCGAACAGAGCCAGCCCGAAGCGCAGCCGGGCCTGAACCTGTTGTCGCGCCCCAGGGACGGCCGCGCGTTCCTGGTGGCGGCCGACCGGCTCGCGAACGTGGGCCGCCGGGCGCGCTGGCAGTCGGCGCTGGCGTGGAGCGGATTCGTCCTCAGCGCCGGTGTGCTGACCTGGCTGCTCTCGCACCGCTAGAATCGCCCACCAGTTCCCGCCGCCGGTCACCTACGGAGTCTGCATGAGCCTCGATCTCGTCACGCCGGGCAAGGATGCCCCGGATTTCTTCAACGTGATCATCGAAATCCCGATGAACGCGGACCCGATCAAGTACGAAGTCGACAAGGAGACCGGCGCGATCTTCGTCGATCGCTTCATGTCGACTGCGATGCACTATCCCTGCAACTACGGGTACATCCCGCACACCATCGCCGGCGACGGCGACCCGGTGGAC
>DATJYR010000098.1:0-18895 GCA_035499515.1 Steroidobacteraceae bacterium
CTGCACCGCGATGGCGAGAGGGCCCTCGCCAGGGCAGGCGCCATGGCCGAAGCTGGGCGCCGCCGGTAATTCCAGATCGGATACTGTGATGACGAAAACCGCCAGCCATGCGCCTGTGCGCAAGACGGCCGCCAATCGACAGCCAACCAAGCGTGTGCCGAAGGGTCGCGACCCGCGCGTCGGCATTGTCAGCCTCGGTTGCCCCAAGGCGCTGGTGGATTCCGAACGCATCATCACCGAGCTCAAGCTGCGCGGCTACGACATCGCGCCGGGCTACCAGGACGCGGACCTGGTGGTGGTGAACACCTGCGGCTTCATCGATTCGGCCATCGACGAATCGCTGGATGCGATCGGCGAGGCGCTGGAGGAGAACGGCAGGGTGCTGGTGACCGGCTGCCTCGGCGCCAACCCCGAGCGTATCCTCGCGCGGCATCCCAAAGTGCTCGGCATCACCGGTGCGCACGCCTACCAGCAGGTGCTCGAGAAGGTGAATGAACACCTGCCGCGCCCGCACGATCCGTTCACCGACCTGCTGCCGCCGCAGGGCATCCGGCTCACGCCGCGCCACTACGCGTACCTGAAGATCTCCGAGGGCTGCAACAACAAGTGCAGCTTCTGCATCATTCCCTCGTTGCGCGGCCGCCTTGCGAGCCGTCCACTGGACCAGGTGCTGCGCGAGGCGGAGATGCTGGTGAAGAGTGGCGTGAAGGAGCTGCTGGTGATCTCGCAGGACACCAGCGCGTATGGCAGTGACATCCGCTACCGGAAAGTCGACTGGCGCGACCAGCAGCGCGAAACGCGGCTCACCGATCTGGCGCGCGGGCTCGGCGAGCTTGGCGCGTGGGTGCGCCTGCACTACGTGTACCCGTACCCGCACGTCGACGAGATCATCCCGCTGATGGCGGAAGGCAAGATCCTGCCCTACCTGGACATTCCGTTCCAGCACGGCAGCCCGAGCGTGCTCAAGCGCATGCGCCGCCCCGCGCATGCGGAAAACACGCTGGCACGCATCCATCGCTGGCGCGAGCAATGCCCCTCGCTCACCTTGCGCAGCAGTTTCATCGTCGGTTTCCCCGGCGAAACCGACGCCGAGTTCGACGAGCTGCTGGCCTGGCTTGATGAGGCGCAGCTCGATCGCGTTGGCTGCTTCAAGTATTCGCCAGTGGAAGGCGCCACCGCGAACGCGCTCGAAGGCGCGGTGCCTCAGGCCGTGATGGACGAACGCTATGCGCGCTTCATGGAGACGGCCGGCGCCATCAGCGCGCAGCGTCTCAAGGCGCGCGTGGGCAAGATCGCGCGCGTGCTCATCGACCAGGTTTCGCCCAACGGCGCGATCGGCCGCACCGCGGGTGATGCGCCGGACATCGACGGCGTGGTGCACGTCGCGGCGGACGAGCGACTGCGGGCCGGCGGTTTTGCCGACGTGAAGATCACGGGGTCCGACACCTACGACCTGCGCGGTCAGTGCGTCATGTCGTAGAGCGCGAGGTTCGCGCCGATGCGGATGCCGAGGTTGGAATCGGCTTGCGGATAGTCGGGCGAATCGGCCCACTGCCAGGCATCGCCCATGTCGTTGTTCCACCAGATCGCGATCATGACGCGGCCCTTGTCGTCCAGGATGGCACGCCAGTGCGGCACCGCGCCGTCGGAGCGATACGGCACGCCGCGTCCCTTGAGCGAGCGCCAGTTGGAGAGCTGGGTACGTTTGCCGAGGTCGTAGAGCACGTGGAAGATCGGGTGATCGTCGGGCAGCTCCACCACGTTGCGGTCGGGGAAGATGCGCTTGAGGTTGGCCTCGAACCCGGCCCACTCGTTGGTGCCGAAGAAGCTGTCCACCACCAGGAAGCCGCCGCGCAGCAGGTAGTCGCGCAGCTTGTCGGCTTCCGCCTGCGTGAGGTCCATGCTGCCGACGTTGCTCGCGATCAGGAACGGCCAGTTGTAGACGTCGTCGCCGTCATCGAGATTCACCGGCTGCTCCACCGAACGCACGTGCACCGTGGTCAGGCGGCGCAGCAGGCGCGCGAAGTTGCGATCGCCAAGCGGATAGTCGATGGTCCAGCTGGTGCGGCCCTGCGTGAAATCGCCCTGGCCGGACGGGTACATGAGCCGCCCCACCACGAACTCGGCCGGCTGCTGGTAGTCCGGCGGCAGCGCCGATTCCGAGTCGCGTCCCTCCAGCGGCTCGTATTCGCGGAACTCGCGTTGCGCCCACAGGGCGCCGCTGGCCAGCAGCAACGTGGCGGCCGCGAGCGTGGCGATACGCGTGCGCCTGCGTCGGCCGAGGCGGGCCAGGGTGGCGGTGTCGGTCATCTGTTTTTCGCGAACCAGTTGGCGAGCCAGGCGTGCCGCTGTTCCAGGAAATCCTTGAGGCTGATGTCGGGCGAAGCCGTCATGCCGCCCCGTTCCTGCGCGCCGCCATCGCCGTCCAGCGCGCGGCTGAAATCGCCGAACGGGAACAGCTTGTGCGCATCGAGCTGCACGTCGTCGCGGATCAGCGCCTGATATTGCCGCGCCAGCGGCTCGATCGCCCGCCACGACAACCAGCGATCGTTGATGTCGCGCACGTAGCCGAGGTAGCGCTTGCGCAGCGCCGGCACCGCGAGCAGCCGCGACAGCAGCGGCTTGCTGGCATCGTTCTGGTCCACCAGCGGATCCAGCGCGATGGTGCCGGGCGGCGCGCCATTGTCGAGTCCGCCGCGCCGCCCGAAGCCCATCATCTCGATGGGCCGCATGACTTCGTTGGCATCGTGCGGCGTCACGTGCATGCGGCCCTTGCTGTCCTGGTAGATGCTGTAATCGCTGGCGCGGGTCCAGAAGCCATCGCCGTTGACCATGGCATTGTCGAGCGCGAGAAAACGCAGCGTGCCATCCACATCGAGGAGGGGCTCCAGCGCAGCGTCGAGCCTGTCGGGCGGCGTCTGGTTCAGCACCTTGAAGACCTTGATCAATGCGGCCCAGGACTCGGGCTTGTCGGCGCTCTTGATCTGGTAGATCGACTTGTAGGGCGCCGGGTCGTCGCCGAAGTACTCGAAGCCGCCGCGGCCGCGCGGCGAGCCGGGCACCTTCCAGCGCGGGCCCTTCAGGCCGCCCGCCTCCCGCGTGAAGTCCGAGTTGAACTGTTGCTGGTTCACGTAGATGCCCCAGCTCTCGCCGTTGATGACCACGCGCACGAAATTGCCCTTGGGCGCCGGGAAATAGCTGCGCGCGATCTGCATGTACAGCACATTGCGCAGGAAAGTGGGATCGCCGGCGGCATTGAGCAACGACAGGCCGCGATAACCCAGCAGGTTCTGCTTGTCGACCACATCGTCGAAGCTCAGGTTCAGCGAGCGTTTCTCGCCGTCGCTGGTGTCCATGAAAGACGTCTGGCCGCGGAAATGCACACCGACCTCGCGATACACCTTGCCGTCCACCGTCACCGTCGCCGGCACCTTCACGTCGGTGCCCTTGAAGGCCACCATTTCGTATTCCCAATTGCTGTCCTCGAACTGCAGGAACAGGGTGCGCAGCACCTGGGGATCGAACAGCGGCTCATTGCCGTAGCGCTTCACCTGGCCGGGCGTGTACTTGCGCACATAGCTGGCGGCCGAGGTGGCGGAGCGGCCAAAGCCGCGCCGGCCAAAGCCACCGCCGCGGCCGGAGGACCATTCGCCGCGCTCCCAGGCCGCGAGCGCGGCGGCGCGCTCCCTGGCGTTGAGCCGGCCGTCGCCATCCTTGTCGAAGCGCGCGACGATGGCGGTTTCCTCGTCTTCATCGGACCAGCGTTGCGCCCACGCGGGCAACATCGCGGCCACCAGCACGGCGGCGGTGGCCAGCCACACACTGCGCCTGATCGGCTTCATCGGCCGTCGCCCTCGCCGCGGTTGCAACGCAGCTCCTGGATGCCTTCGACCAGACCCAATGCCCGCACCAGCGCGTCCATCCCCTGCCCGGGCCGCAACGAGAGCTGGTAGCTGTAATCGAGCGCCGCGCCGCTGCGGTCGCTGGCCACCCCGACCAGAACGTGCCGCAGCGCGAACTGGTTGAGCGTGGCGCCCGCGAGCTGCTCCGGATCCTGTCCCAGCGCCACGCGCAGCCGCAGCTCCCAGGCGTGTTCGTCGATCCTGGCGCGCTCACCGAACGTCGGCACCACCGTGGCGAGTCCCACCACCGCGAGGCCCAGCAGCGCCACCCACAGATGCGCCGCGCCCACCGCCATGCCGACGATCACCGCGAAGATCACGAATGCCGTGTCGCGCGTGTCGCGTACCACGGTGCGGAAGCGCACGATGGACAGCGCGCCGACCAGGCTGAAGGCGCGCGCGATGTTGTCGCCGATCACCTGCGTCACCATCGCGATCAACACGCACAGCAGCACCAGCGTCAGCGGGAATGACGAACCCGGCTCCAGCTCGCTGGTGCTGCGGCGGTAGATCCAGGCGATGATCCAGCCCAGCAGCAGCGCGAGCAGCAGCCGCACCAGCACCACCCATGGCGCAAGGCCGGATTCCTGGGCGATGGCGCTGCTAAGAAATGGCGGCATGGACACCTTGTGACGGCGAAACCGGGCGGCGCGCGAGCGCCGTGGCGGCCAGGCGGTATTTTGACACGCTGGTGGTCTGCAGCCCGAACTGCGCCACCAGGCTCTTGAACAGCGCCGGCAGGTGGTGCAGGAATTTCAGTTCGAGGATCTGCTGTCCTGGCAACAGCAACAGTGGCGCCGCGTGCAGTTCGAACCCGGGGAATGCGCTGGGCCAGCACTGCAGCGCATCGTCGAGGGTGAGCCGCAGGGGACCCGCGGGGGAGGTGCCGACGCACGCCAGGCGCTGGTAGCTGATCAGGCAGGCGGGCTCGAGCTGGCGCAGTTCCAGTCGTCGGCGGAACCAGCCACCGGGCGCGGCCATGCCGTTCGCACCCGCCTGCGCGGGCGCCCGCAGCACCGGCGCGAGTTGCGCCAGGGGCAGCTGCTCGCGTCGCTTGTTCACCAGCAGCCGCGTCTTGGTCTTGCGCTCGAGGAACACGTTGTCCGCGGCATCGTAACGGCGCACGCGGTACTTGCTGCGGCTGTACGAGCCACGCCGGTTCAGCACGGCCTGGTCGGGCGTATCGAAATACAGGCTCGTGACCAGGTAGCGTTCCGAGCCCGGCGTCAGATGGGCGTCGGGCTGCATGCGCTCACGCGCCCAGTGCCGGACGGCCGCGGCGGTGCGCGCGTCCACCAGGCACTTGAGCTCACAGGCGTGTTCGCGAGTGTCCGTGAAACCCATGCTTCGATCGCGCTCCGCAGTCGGTGACCGACCAACCTCCGAAATTAACCAATCCCGCGCCGCGCACTGGTTAGCGATGTGAAGATTTGTGCACGCGCCCGGTCTTCACCCTCCCTCAGGCGGAGGGATATTGTGTGTCTATTTGAAACAAAGCTTGCCTTAACGCGGATATTGGATCAGATTTTACCCCTCATGCAAGTCGCAGAAGAACTGGCCTGTTTCGCGAAAGTGCTCGAACTGGGCTCCTTCACCGCCGCTGCCAAAGCGCTGGGTGTGCCCAAGGTGCGGGTCAGCCGCAGCCTGGTGGCGCTCGAAAAGCGCTTCGGCGTGCGGCTGCTGGAGCGCACGACGCGGCGCATCGCACTGACCGCGGCGGGCGCGCTGCTGCTGCCCCACTGCCAGCGCATCGCCGCCGAGGCGGAGGCGGCGGTGCGCCTGATGCGTCCGGCGGGCCGGCCCGGGGCCGAACTGCGCGTGATCGCCGACAGCGCCTGGGGCCGCCTGCTGCTCACGCCGCTGGTACCCCGGTTCCTCGAACTCGATCCGGCACGTCCACTGCAGCTCGAGGTGGTGCCTGAGCGGCCGACGGAGCCCGCTGCGGACTGGGACGTGCTGGTCTGCAACGGGGCGCCAGAGGGCGCAGCGTTCGCCGTACGCCCGCTCGGCAGGCCGGAACTGCTGCTCTGTGCCACCGCCGGCTACCTGCAGGCGCAGGGCGCACCCGCGTCCCCGGCGGACCTGGCCGATCATGCGCTGCTGATCGCAGCGCCGGCGCACACCACCCAGATCAGCCTGGTGCGGGGCCAGGAGCGGCGCGGGATCGCCATCACGCCGCGGCTGGTGGTGGCCGATCCCCAGGTGGTCCATGCCAGCACCGCGGCCGGCCTCGGCATCGGGGTGCTGCCGGAGTTCCTGTGCCGCCAGGGGCTGGCCATGGGTCGCCTGCACCAGGTGCTGGCCGGCTGGCGCGCGGCCGAGATTCCCGAGCTGTGCGCGGTCTGCGACGCGCGCCGGGCCGATGAACCCGCCATCCGCGGATTCATCGACTTCCTGGCCGCGCAGATGGTGCCGGTGCTCAGCCGAAGCGGACGATGAAGCGCGCGCCCGGATTGGCGTCCTCGATGACGACCGTGGCGCCGTAAAGCTCGGCGATCCGCCGCACGATCGAGAGGCCGAGGCCGCTGCCGAACTGCTCCTGTCCCGGCAAGCGATAGAAGCGCTCGAACACCCGTTCGCGTTCCGGCTCGGGAATCCCAAGCCCGTTGTCCTGCACCCACAGCTCCACGCCGCTGTCCGTCCGCCGGCAGCCCACGCTCACCGCGCCCCCGCGCGGGGTGTAGCGCAGCGCATTGTCGATCAGGTTCCGCAGCAGCATGGCGAGGTTGGCCCAGTTGCCGTGGATGCGCGCCGCGGACAGTTCGGTGCCGAGCGCCACGCCCTGCGCCGCCGCGAAATCGGCCTGCAGGTCGCACTGGCTGCGGATCAGCTCCTCCAGGTCCACCCAGTCTTCATCGGCGACGAGGTCGGCGTGCTCGTCGACCCGGGCCAGCGCCAGCAGCTGGTCCACCACACGGCCGCCGCGGTCGACACCGGCCATGACATCGCCCGCCGCGCCTTCGCGCTCCTGGTCGCTGCGCGCACCGCGCAGCACCTGCGCATGGGCACGGATCGCGGCCAGCGGCGTGCGCAGCTCGTGCGCCGCGTCGGCGGTGAACTGGCGTTCGTACGTGAGCGCGTTGCGCACGCGATCCAGCAGGCGGTTGAGCTCGCCCAGCAGCGGCAGCACTTCCGCCGGCGCACCGGCGGTGGGCACGATGGGACGCAGGTCGTCGGTGGTGCGCGTCGCCACGGCTTCGGCCGTGAGCTCCAGCGGCTTGAGGCTGCGCTTGATGATCCACCACACCAGCGCGGCCGTGGTGGGCCACAGCAGCATCGCCGCCAGGCACAGCCACCACAGCAGCCGCAGGTCGTAGGCGCGCTGGCGCTGCAACGATTCGGCGAGCTGGACCTGCAGCGTGTGATCGGCGTTCCACAGCGCAAAGGTGCGCCAGCGGGTGCCGTCGAGGACCTGCCAGCCATAGCCGTCGCCGGACTGCAGCGCCGTGGCCGGCGTGCGTTGCGAGCGGAACAACAACTGCGCGGGCGCACTGGCCTGCGGCCGCAGCCAGAGCTGCAGGCGAAGGTCGGTGGGCGCGCGCGCGGTTTGCGCGCCGATCAGCTCGGCACCGAGCTTCATGCCGTGCTCGCCGACTTCGTGCTGCACCAGCCGCAGCAGCAGGTTGGCGGTGCTGCCCATCGACGCATCGAGCAATTCGCGGCTCTGCTGGCGCGCGACGCGGTAGTACGCCGCGCCGCCCACGATCCACAGCCCCAGCGTCGTCACCAGCAGCGAGTTGAGCAGCCGTCGCCGGAGCGAACCGCGGCGCGGCGCCGCACTGTTACTGGACGAGGGCATCGACCGTATAGCCGATCCCATGCACGGTGCGGATCAGATCCTTGCCGAGCTTGCGGCGCAGATGGTGGATGTGCACTTCCACGGTGTTGCTCTCGATCTCGCGCGTCCAGTTGTAGACGCATTCCTCGAGCCGGGCGCGGCCCAGCACCTGGCCGCGGTATTCGAGCAGCTGCACCAGCAGCGTGAATTCGCGCGGCGTGAGCGCCACCGGCGCGCCGCCCAGGGTCACGGCGCGCGCCGCGACGTCGACCCGCAGCGGGCCGTGCGCGATCACGGTGTGCACGCGGCCGCTGGCGCGGCGGACCACGGCCCTGAGCCGCGCACCCAGCTCCTCGAGGTCGAACGGCTTGACCACGAAATCATCGGCGCCGGCGTCCAGGCCCTGCACGCGGTCCAGCACCTGGTCGCGCGCGGTGATGATGAGCACCGGCGCGGCCCAGCCTTGGCGGCGCAGAGTGGCCAGCACCGTCATGCCGTCCTGACGCGGCAGCCCAAGGTCCAGCAGCATCACCTCATACTCGTTGCCGGTGGCGAAGCTCTCCGCGCTCTGCCCGTCGCGCACCCAGTCCACGGCATGTCCCTGCTGCTCGAGGCCGATCTTGACGGCTTTACCCAGCAGCATGTCGTCTTCCACCAGCAGCACGCGCACGACGGATTCATCCCTGGAGAATTGGGCAGTGGGCAGCTTAGGGAACGGGCCTTAAGAGTTCCTTATGCCGCACCCTCAGACCGCGACTTCCGCTTCCAGGATGCTGGCCGCGCCCTGCGTCACCACTGCGTGCAACGCGTGGACTTCGGCCAGGCGGTGGATGGCGTAGAAGCGCGCGCTCTCGCGGCGCGACCGGTAGAACGTGGCATTGGCCGGGTCGACTTCCAGTCGCCGCGTGGCGAGGCAGGCAGCGCGCGCCATGAGCCAGCCGCCCAGCGCGTGGCCGCACAGCATGAGGTAGGGCACCGCCACCGCCAGGGTGGCCGCCGCGCCCGCGCCCGCGGCGTGGGCGCCCGCAGCCGCGGCGCCAGCGCTGCCCGACTGCAACAGCGCTCCAGTCGCCGACTTCATTTCGCCGAGCGCTTTCAACGCCGCTTCCAGCACGCCTTGCAGCAGCGGATCGGCTTTTGCCTCGCCCCCAAGCTCGCCCTCGAGCTCGGCGCCGGCATCCGCGAGCAGCGCCAGCATGCTCGCGCCGCGATCGCGCGCCAGCTTGCGCCCCACCAGGTCGTTGGCCTGGATGCCCGTGGTGCCTTCGTAGATCGAGGTGATGCGCGCATCGCGCAGCGTCTGCGCGGCGCCCGTTTCTTCGATGTAGCCCATGCCGCCGTGCACCTGGATGGCGAGCGAGGCGAGTTCCACCGACTGCTCGGTCGACCACGCCTTCACGATCGGAATCAGCAGCTCGCCACGCGCCAGTGCAGCGGCGCGGCTTTGCTCGCCGGCTTCCGCGCGTGCCAGGTCGAACTGCAGCGCGGCGTACAACGCCACCGCGCGCATCGCTTCGGTGGCTGATTTCAACGTGAGCAGCATGCGACGCACGTCCGGGTGGCGCGCGATGGGCAGGCGCTGTTCGCCGCTCTGGCCCAGCGGGCGGCCCTGGATGCGCTCGTTGGCCCACGCGTCGGCCTGCTGCCAGGCGCGCTCGCCGAGGCCGACGCCCTGCACGCCCACGGCCAGCCGCGCGGAATTCATCATGATGAACATGTACTCGAGGCCGTGGTTGGCTTCGCCGACCAGGAATCCGATCGCGCCGTCGCGATCGCCGTACGACATGACGCAGGTCGGACTGCCATGGATGCCCAGCTTGTGTTCGATGGACACGCAGCGCACATCGTTGCGTGCGCCCGGCTTGCCCGTGTCGTCGGCCAGGAACTTGGGCACCAGGAACAGCGAAATGCCCTTCACGCCGGCCGGCGAGCCTTCGATGCGCGCCAGCACCAGGTGCAGGATGTTCTCCGCCAGGTCATGCTCGCCGTAGGTGATGAAGATCTTCTGGCCGAACAGCCGGTACTGCCCGCCATCGGGCACCGCGCGCGTGCGGATCGCGCCCAGATCCGAGCCGGCCTGCGGCTCGGTGAGGTTCATGGTGCCGGTCCATTCACCGCTCACGAGCTTCGGCAGATAGCGCGTCCTGAGCATCCCGGAGCCGGCCACCTGCAACGCTTCGGCCGCGCCGCGTCCGAGCTGCGGGCACAGCGTGAACGCCACGTTGCAGCCGAACCAGATCTCTTCCGCCGCGGTGGCCACCATCAGCGGCAACCCCTGCCCGCCTTGCGCGGTGTCCACGGCCAGCAGCGGCCAGCCCCCGCTCACGAACTGCTCGTAGGCCGCGCGGAACGACGCCGGCAGGTGCACCTGGCCATCAGGCGTGCAACTCGCACCCTCGCGATCGCCCACGACATTGGTGGGCTCGAGCACCTGCTCGCCATAGCGACCCGCTTCCTCGAGGATGGAATCGGCCAGTTCGGTGGAATAGTCGCTGTAGCGTGGCAGAACCGCCAGGCGGCCGCTGTCCAGCAGCTGGTGCAGCACGAAACGGAATTCCTGCAGTGGTGCCCGGTACACGATGGCTCCCCGGTTTTCTAGTCCTTGTTGAACATCTTGCCCAGCCACGAACGCGATGGTTTCACCGCCGGCGGCAGGGATCGGGCCGGCGCCTGCCCTGCAGCCGGCTGCTTGGCGGCGGCTGGCGGCTGCGCAGGCGGTTGCCGGCCCGCCGCGCCGGACGCCGGCGGACGCGGGCCCGCGCCGCGCGGGTTGGCGGCGCCCTGCGTGGTCTCGTACGGGTTGTAGCCGCTGGCCTTGCGCTGCTTTGGCTGTTCCGGCTCGTCGCCTTCGACGCTCAGCCCCGGCACCTCCAGCCGCTTGAGCAGCCGCGAGGTGGAGTCCATCAGATGGCGTCCGGATTCCGCCGCCCATTGCCATACGGCGTTGCCACGCCCGTCGTGCCGCACGCCGCCCGGCGGCCGGCCGGGCTTGTCCTTGGGATCCGTGTCGCTCATGTCACCAACTGTAACGCACCCGGTAGTGCAGCACTGTTTCCCCGTCGCGTGGCACCGCCACATCGAAATGGATCTGGCGCGCGCTGTCCTTGTCCCACTTCTGGCTGGCATCGACGATCTTCCAGCCGCTCCAGCGATATAGCGGTTCACGCACCTCGACGTTGACCGCCTGCGACTTGTGGTTCCGGATCCGGATCTCGAACTGTTCCTCGAGCCACTTCTCGCGGCTGTTGAGCACGTAATCGGTCTGCTTGCGCTCCCCGACCACGTCGAACGCCGTGCCCAGCTGCAGCGTCAGGGTTTCATCCCTGGGGGTGTGCCCGATCACGTCCTCGCCCACGAACTCGAGACTGCCGTCATTGGGGTCGAGGCGCGACACCCGCACCCGTCCGGCCGGCAGCGGCATGCCCAGACCCGATGCCGCATCGTTGCGGAACACCAGCAACGATTCGACCCTGGTGTTGGGGGAAGTTCCCGGATCGCGGCCCGTGAACGGCTGGTCATAGATCGGCGCGTCGCTGCCGTTGTACACCAGCTTGCGCCGTGCGGGCACCTGTCGCGCCCGATCGAACAGCTCGAGCTGCTTGGTGGAGTTGTTGGGCAGCGTTGCCGGCCGGCCCAGCGTGTACAGGTGGAACTCGTCGAAGCTCTGCTCCGCGAAGCCCGCACGGGCGGCCGTCACGGCCACCTCTTCCAGCCGGTTCGATTTGCGCATGGCCGCCGGCGCCGGCGCGCGGTGCACATCGCCCGCGACCAGTTTCAGCTTCGCATCGGTGAAGCCTGCGCCCGACTGGTTGATGATGCTCACCCACGCCGAGAGATCCATGAAGCCGCTGTCGGCGGTCTTGCCATCGCTGAAGATCACGTTGTAGTCGGCCCACCACGTCATGCCGCCGGTCTGGTAGGTGACGCGCGCCCGCTTGTCGCCCGCCGTCGGCGACTCGAGCTCCCACACCAGCGTCGGCTGCGTGATCAGGCCACCCGGCAGTTCGGCGAAATGGATCGCGGCGTAATCGCGCAGCGCGTGCAGCGTGCCATTGGCTTCGCGCAGCACGAGTCCGTCGGTGGCGGACAACAACGTGCCGCTGAGCGTCATGCGCTGGTTGCCGGCATTCACGTCCACCGTGACAGGCCGGTCGATATACCGCTGCAGGAGCCTGGCGTTGCTGACCAGGTCGAACTGGAAGTTCTGCTCCTGCACGCGCACCTGCGGATCGGATGGCACCGTGAACGTGACCGTGGTCGGATCGATGAGCCCGGCGACGTCGCTGTACCTGAGCGTGGTGTGGCCCGCGTCGAGGTGCACATCGCGATCCTGCCGCACCAGCGCATAGCCCGGCACCGCGCTGGCCTGCGGCACCGCCTCGCCCGGCAGGGGTCGGTAGAAATCGGCTGAAATCGCGCCGGGCTGCTGGGAGCTGTAGAGGGTGATGGCCGTGGCATCGGCCCCGGCGCGGCTCAGCTGCGAGAGCCCCAGCGCGGCCAGCAACAGCAGTCCCGGCCTCAAAAAGCTGTCCTGCATCTCAGTTCGCCCCGTTCAGACATAAAATGCGATAGGGTTCGCACCCAGACCGGTCAACCGCGGGCACCATAGACCCAAATGAACGCCGCACCCGCAGCCACCACGCCCGCCCCGCCGACGGCCCCGTCCCCGGCGCCGTCCACCATGGACCTGGGGTTCATTCTGCGCAATCAGATCGTGGAACGCTATCTGGCGGGACGGCTGCCGCTGCGCGGCCAGCAGGATTTCGAAAACTACTGCCGCGACCATCCGGAAGTGCTCGATGAACTGGGCCTGCCGACGCAGATCAACGCCGGCCTGAGGCTGCTCGAGGCGGGCGGGCGGCCGACCCCGTGGGAGGAGAAGCCGCAGCGGCTGTGGGACCGGCCGGCGGTGCGCTACGTGCTGCTCGGGGCGACGCTGGCGCTGGTCGTGGTCGCGCTCACACTCGCGAGCCGGCTCGGCACCAGCGAACGCAGGGCCAGGCAGCTCGCGCAGCAGGTGCAGGCGCAGCCCCTCTCGCCCGCCACCGCCACGCACAGCGTGATCCTGCTGCCCAGCCGCACCGCGCCTTCACGCCGGGCCGCCGTCGCGCTCGGCGGCATCAACGCCCAGATGGCCGACCTGAAGGTGGACGTCTCCTGGTCCGCGTTCACCAACTTCCGCGTCACCGTGGATCGCATCGACCAGGGACGCGTGGCCGTGATCTACCAGGCGCTGCGCGATTCCAACGGCCAGGTGCACATCGCGTTCAATACGTCTGCGCTCGGACCCGGTCTCTATCAGCTCACGCTGGAAGGCCTCAACTGGAAAGGCGAGGCCGTGCCGCAGGCCTGGGTGACGGTGGAAGTCGTCCATTGACGGACCGGCGGCAACTCCACGACGACGCGCAACCTGGGCGTGTCCGAAGCTAGCTCAGCGCCGCGCGCGGCGGCTGGTTGATCACTTTGCGCGTGGCGAACCAGCCACCCAGTCCCACCAGCAGCACGCTGCCGAAGATGCCCACCAGGCAAACGACCAGGTTGAAGCGGTAGTGCAGATCCAGGTTGCGCGCCAGCAACCAGCCCGAGATCGACGCGCCCGCTGCCGCGAGCAGCCCCGCCAGCAATCCCAGCGTGGCGAATTCCGCGAGCGCGGCCCGCCGCAGCATGCCGCGGCCCGCGCCGAGCACGCGCAACACCGCGGCCTCGAAACGTCGCTCGTCGCGACTGGCCTGCACCGAGGCCAGCAGCACGGTGAGGCCCGCCAGCACGGTGAACAGGAACACGCTCTGCACCGCGTTCACCGCGCGCGTGATCACGCCGCGCACCTGCGCCAGCAGATCGCCGATATTGAACACCGAAATGCTCGGGAATTGCCTGACCAGCGTGGCCAGCGAGGAAGCGCTCTTCGGCTCGAAGTAGGCGCTGGTCATGTAGGTGCCGGCGGCGCCATCGAGCAGTCCCGGCGGGAACACGATGAAGAAGTTGGGGCGGAAGCTGTCCCATTTCACCTGGCGGAAACTCGCGATGGTGACCACCTGTGTTTCGCCGGCGATGTCGAACGTCAGCTGGTCGCCGAGCTTCAGGCCGAGCATCTGCTGGTATTCCGTGGCCAGCGACACCAGCGGCTTGCCCTTGCCCGCTGCGCCCCACCACTCGCCTTCGGTGATCTTGTTGTCGGTGCCGAGATCGTCGGTCCAGGTCAGGTTCTGCTCGCGTTGTGAAGGTCCCGGTCCGCCCTGCTGTCCGCCGGGCCGTCCCACGGGGGCGCCGCGCCGCTCCACGGGCGGCTGGCCATTCACGAGCGTGAGCCGGCCACGCACCATCGGCAGCATGCGCTCGAGCTTCGCGCCCTGCGCGGCCGCCGCCGCGCTGAACGCGTCGCGCTCGCCGGCAGGAATGTTGACGAAGAAATAGTTGGGTACGTTCGCCGGCAGGCTCTGCTGCCAGTCGGTGACCAGGTCGGCGCGCAGGATGCCGAGGCTCATCAGCAGCAGTGCGCCGAGGCCGAACGCCGCCAGCAACGCGAGGCTGTCACGCCGGCGCCGCGCGAGATTGGCGATGCCGTAGCGCCACGCGGCGCCCGCGCCACCGCGCAGCCGCGCAGTCAATCGCACCAGCGCCATGCCCGCCAGCAGCAGGATGCCGCAGGCACTGGCCAACCCGATCACGAACCACAGCGCGAGCCACGCATCCTGCAGCACGCTCCAGATCACCAGCGCGAGCGTGATCACCGCCGGCGCGAGCCCGAGCAGCAAGCCGGGCGAGGGTGGCAACACGTCCTTGCGCAGCACGCGCAGCGCCGGTACGCGCGTGAGCTGCCACATCGGCGGCAGCGCAAATCCCGCCAGCATCGCGACGGCGATGGCGAAGCCGATCAGCATGGGGAATGCGCCCGCCGCGGGGAGGTCCGAGCGCAGCAGGCCCTGCAGCAACTTCACCAGCCAGATCTGCGTCACCCAGCCGAACAGCGCACCCAGGGCCGACGCCGTGACCGCCATGGCCGTGAGCTGGAGCAGGCTGACCGACAGCACGAAGCGGCGCGACGCACCCAGCGTCTTGAGCAGCGCCACCACGTCGAGATGCCGTCGCACGTAGCTGCGCGCGCTCATGGCCACCGCCACGGCGCACAGCAGCACCGCCACCAGGCTGGCCAGCGCCAGGAAGCGCGCCGCGCGTTTCGACGCGGTGCCGATCTGCGGACTGCCATCGCTCACATCCGCGAGCCGCTCCGCCGCGGCGCCCGACAACTCGTGCCAGGCACGGAATTTCCCGAGCTGGCCGCGACTGCCGGCCAGCAGCAGTGCGTAGCGTGCGCGACTGGCCGGCTGCACCAGCTTCGTGGCCGCGAGATCCGCGTCATTGATGAGCAGCGCTGGCGCGAACTCCACGAACGTGGCGTTCTGGTCGGGCCGCGAGATCAGGATGCGGGTGACGCGCAAGGTCTGCTGGCCGACATTGAGCTGGCCGCCGATGCCGACGCCGAGCGCCGCCGCCAGCCGCGAGTCGGGCCAGCACTCGCCGGCCGCGGGTATGCCGCTGGCGATCGTGCCGGCCGCGAACGCGCTGTCAGCCACCGTGAGCTGGCCGCGCAGCGGATAGCCGTCGGTGACCGCGCGGATGTTGGCGAGCTGGCTCACGTCGCCGTTGAACACCACCGAGAGCAGTGTGGTCACGTTGGCGGTGCGCAGGCCAAGCTGCTTCGCCTGCGCCAGATCCGCGGGTTGCAACACCACGTCGGCCTCGACGCGCAGGTCGGCGGCCAGCACCTCGCTGGCCTGCGCTTCCACCGCGCGGCCGATGCGATCGACCAGGAAGCTCACGCCCGTGAGCGCCGCCACCGACACCGTCAGCGACAGCAGCAGCACCGCGAGTTCGCCCGAGCGCCATTCGCGCAGCAGCAACCGCAGGGCCAGCCTGAGCGCGCTCACTGCAGGCTACCGCCGTCCATGGTGAGCACGCGCTCGCAACGATCGGCGAGCTGGCGATCGTGCGTGACCAGCACCAGCGTCGTGCCCAGGTCCTTGTTGAGCTCGAACAGCAGATCGCACACGCGCGCGCCCGTGGCCGAATCGAGGTTGCCGGTGGGCTCATCCGCGAACAGCAATGCCGGACGCGCCACCGAGGCGCGGGCCAGCGCGACGCGCTGCTGCTCGCCGCCGGACAGCTGGCGCGGATAGTGGCCGGTGCGCTGCGCGAGACCCACGCGGCCGAGCATCTGCCGGGCGCGAGCCGTCGCATCGCCGGCGCCGCCGAGTTCGAGCGGCAGCATCACGTTCTCGAGCGCGGTCAGCGAAGGCACCAGATGGAACGACTGGAACACGAATCCGACATGACGCGCGCGCAGGGCGGCACGACCATCCTCGTCGAGCCGGGTGAGATCGCTGCCGGAGATCAGCACGCGTCCCGCGCTGGGCAGATCCAGACCCGCCAGCAGCGCCAGCAAGGTGGATTTGCCGGCGCCCGAAGGTCCTACGATGGCAAGGGTTTCGCCCGCTTGCACAGCGAGGGAGACATCGCGCACGATGCTCAACGGGCCTTCCGGACTGCTCACCACGCGGGACAGATTTTCGGCTTTCAGAACTATGTCGCGATTCATCGTTATCCTGATGGCATGGCTGGCGCTGGCGCCGGTCCGGTTCGCTGGCGCGGATCAACCGGCGCAGGCGGACCAGCGACCTGTGGTCCTGGTGTTTGGCGACAGCCTCAGCGCCGGTTACGGCATCCGTCTGGAACAGGGCTGGGTGCAGCTGCTGGCGCAGAGAATCACCGAAGAAGCGTACGGGTTCCAGGTGGTGAATGCCAGCGTGAGCGGCGAAACCACGGCCGGTGGCGCGGCGCGCCTGCAACGTGCGCTCGATCAGCACAAGCCCGCGGTGGTGCTGCTGGAACTGGGCGGCAACGACGGCCTGCGCGGACTGCCGATCGCGGACGCGCGGGCGAATCTCGAGAACATGGTCAGGATGGCGCAGGCGGCCAAGGCCAGGGTCGTGCTGCTCGGCATCCGCATGCCGCCCAACTACGGCGCCCGTTATGTCGCCGACTTCGCAGCCATGTACCCTGAAATCGCGAAGAAATACCACTTGCCCCTGGTGCCCTTCCTGCTGGATAAAGTGGCCACGGTGCCGGGACTGATGCAGGCCGACGGCATCCATCCGAACGAGGCCGGCCAGCCGCAGGTGCTGGCCAATGTGTGGCCGGTCACTGCGCCGCTGTTGCGCAGGAAGACCGCCGCACGCTAGACGGGGGACAGAATGGAAAAGATCTGGCTGAAGTCTTATCCGCCGGGTGTGCCCGCGGAAATCAATCCCGACGAATTCCGTTCGCTCAAGCACCTGATCGAGGACTGCTGCACGCAGTTCGCCACCCGCGCCGCCTTCGTGCACATGGGCCGTTCGCTCACCTACGCCGAGCTCGACAGGCTTTCGGCGCGTTTCGGCGGCTGGTTGCAGGAGCAGGCCGGCCTGAAAAAGGGCGATCGCATCGCCATCATGTTGCCGAACCTGCTGCAGTATCCGGTGATCATGTTCGGCGCGTTACGCGCCGGCCTGGTGGTGGTCAACACCAATCCGCTGTACACCGCCACCGAACTCGAGCACCAGTTGCGCGATTCCGGCGCCAGCGCCGTGGTGGTGCTGGAGAATTTTGCCACGACCCTGCAGCAGGCCTTGCCGAAGACCGGTGTGCGGCACGTCATCGTCACCAGCGTGGGCGAAATGCTGGGCATGGCCAAAGGCGCGTTGGTCAATTTCGTCGTGCGGCACGTGCAGCGGAAAGTGCCGGCGTGGAACATCCCCGGCGCCAGGCTGTTCAAGGACGTGATGGCGCAGGCGCGTCGCTGCGAGCTGCGGTCGCTGGACGTGAATCACGCCGATATCGCCTTCCTGCAGTACACCGGCGGGACCACCGGCGTGGCCAAGGGCGCCATGCTCACCCACCGCAACCTGGTGGCCAATCTGCTGCAATCGCGCGCCTGGTTCCAGCAGGTCGCGCTCGACAACGCCACCTACGTCTGCGCCCTGCCGCTGTACCACATCTTCTCGCTGACGGCGAACTGCCTGCTGTTCAGTTCACTGGGCGGCACCGGCCTGCTGATCACCAACCCGCGCGACTTCAAGGCCTTCGTCGCCGACCTGCGCAAGTGGTCGCCGAATTTTTTCCTGGGCGTCAACACGTTGTTCAATGCGCTCATGAACACCCCGGGTTTCGACGCGATCAACTGGCAGGGCCTCTCCGCCGCGGTCGGCGGCGGCATGGCCGTGCAGAAAGCGGTCGCCGAGCGCTGGCAGCAACGCACGGGCTGCGTCATGGGGCAGGGCTGGGGCCTCACGGAAGCCTCGCCGGTCGCGTGCTGCACCCTGCTCGGAAGGCACCTGGCGGACACCGGCTTCAATGGCTCGGTCGGCCTGCCGGTCCCTTCCACGGAACTCAGCATCCGCGACGACGACGGCCGCGAACTCGCGCTGGGCGACGTGGGCGAAATCTGTCTGCGCGGCCCGCAGATCATGCGCGGCTACTGGCAGCGTCCCGACGAGACGGACAAGGTCATGCTGCCCGACGGCTGGCTGCGCACCGGCGACATCGGCCGCGTCGACGAGCGGGGTTTCGTGTACATCGAAGACCGCAAGAAGGACATGATCATCGTCTCGGGCTTCAAGGTCTTTCCGAACGAAATCGAAGACGTGGTCGCACACAACCCGGGCGTGCTGGAATGCGCCGCCGTCGCGCAGAAGGATGAACACTCGGGCGAGAGCGTCGCGCTGTTCGTGGTGCGAAAGGATCCGGGCTTGACCGCGGAGGCGCTGATGGCGTTCTGCCATCGGTCGCTCACCAGCTACAAGATGCCCAAGCGGATCATTTTCCGGGATGAGCTGCCGAAGACCAATGTGGGGAAGATATTGAGGAGGGCGTTGAGGGATGAGTTAGAAGGTGTCATCCCACCCAAAAGGTCGGATTAGTGTTGTGGAGTGCGCTCATGAGCAATCATTTTACTTGTTAGCACTCGCAAAGGCGAAGAGGTGGAGTCCCGCTTCTAAGGTTTTCGCGCGAGTCTTCTTTGGATCTATGCAGGATTCATTATTCGATTCTAGCCAGTCGTTCGTTGTGTTGAGCAAGACGTTGGATTGTTGACTGGCTAGATCAAAAAATGCACGGAGCTTGTCTTTTGGTAGATTGGTAACGTGCGCGACACGTTCAATATATAGTGAGTCCTTTTTCT
>DATJYR010000099.1:0-10517 GCA_035499515.1 Steroidobacteraceae bacterium
CCGACACCCAAACCCTCACCGGAGCCATCTGACATGTGCACCCGAATCCTCTATGCCGCCGCCGTGTTCTGCTTCGTCGTGATCGCCGCCTCCAAAGCGGCCGATGCGCCTGACACGGCTGGCGCCGCGACCGAATCCGCAACGCCAGAATCCGCCACGCCCCAGGCTTCAGCGCCGCAGGATAAGCAGGCCCGGCAAGCGCAGGAGGCCCGCGACAAGGCGCGCGACAAGGCGCGCGATGAGGCGCGTGAACAGGCGCGAGAACAGGCTCGCGAGCAGGCGCGTGAGGCCAAACAGCAGGCCAAGGAGCAGGCCCAGCAGGCGAAGGAGCAGGCCCAGGAGCAGGCGCAGCTCGCGCGCGAACAATCGCAGCTCAGCCGCGAACAGGCCCAGAAGGCGCGCGAAGCGGCCCAGCAGCAATTGCAGCAGGCGCAGGAGCAGCTCGAAAAATCGGCGCAGGAAGTCGCGGCGCTCAGCCTGTCGATGGCCAATCTCGACAACGCGGAGGTGCAGCGCTACCAGCGCACCGGTGCACCGCGCGCCCTGCTCGGCATCAATTTCGCGGCGCTGGACGCGGCCGCGCTGCCAGGCAGCGTCGGCGTGCGCGTGGTGAGCGTCAGTCCCGGAGGTCCGGCGGATGCCGCAGGCGTGAAGGCCAACGATGTGCTGGTCTCGTTCGATGGCAAGCCGCTGCAGGGGACGCCCGAGCAGCCGGCGCAGCAGCAGCTGCTGGCGTGGATGCGCGAGGTGAAGGTGGGCGCCACCGTCACGATCGGGTTCCAGCGCGACGGCAAACTGCAGAAGGTGCAGGTGATGACCCGGGCAGCGCCGCTGGTGATGCTGCCGGATGGACAGCCACTGAACGTGCCCGAGCCGCTGTCGCCAGAGGACACGAAGCGCCTGGCGGAATTCAAGACGCTGCCCGACGGTCGCTGGTTCTCGCTGCGCAACAGCCGCTTCAGCGGCCTGGGTTCAGCAGAGCTGGTGGAGCTGTCGCCGGGGCTCGGCAAGTATTTCGGCACCGACAAGGGTCTGCTGGTGGTGCGCGCGCCCAGCGATGCGCGCTTCAAGCTGCAGGACGGGGATGTGCTGCTCGACATCGACGGCCGCGTGCCGGCCAGCGTCGCGAACGCGTTCCAGATCCTTAGTTCCTATTCGGCCGGAGCCAAGCTCAGGCTGCACATCATGCGGCAGCAGAAGCGCACGGAACTGCAGCTGGAAGTGCCGGCGGCCGAGCCCGGCCGGCCAGTCGCCTTGATCAATCCGTCGACACCTGCACTGACTGGCCCACCGTCGCCGACTCCGGCGGATTGAGCACGACGCGATCCGTTGCCGCCGCGCCGCTCAGCAGCTCCACTTCGCTGCCGAAGTCGCGGCCCAGCGTGACGCGCTTGACGTCGAACGTGTCGTCCGGTTTCACGGTCACCACGAACATCCCGTCGCCGCGGAACAGCAGCGTATTCGACGGCACGCGCAGCACGCCGACGCTCTGCGGCAGCTTGAAATGCACTTCGGCGTAAGCGCCGGGCAGCAGTTCATTGTTCGGGTTGTCGACCTCGAGCTGCACCAGCAGCGTGCCGCTGGTGGTGTCGATGGCCTCGGCGGTTGAGGCCACCACGCCCTGGTACTCGCGGCGCTTCGCGCCCGTGAGCACCACCGACACTTCCTGGCCGCGCCTGATCTGCCGCGCGTTGACCTGCGGCACGCTCACGTAGGCGCGCAGCTTGCCGGAACTCGCGATGTGGAACAGCTCTTCGCCGGCGCCACTGCCGCTGCCGGCATTGACCAGCGCGCCGACGTCGGTGTGCCGCGCGGTGATGATGCCGTCGAACGGCGCGACGATGCGCTTGAAGGACTCGAGGTCATTGAGGCGCGCCACGTTGGCCTGCGCCGAGCGCAGCGCGGCGGCCTTGGCATCGGCATCGCCGACCTTGTCGTCGACGTCCTGCTTCGCGACCGTACCGCTTGACAGCAGGTTCTGCCAGCGATCGGCCGTGGTTTTGGCCAGCTTCGCCGCCGCTTCGGCGGTACCCTGGTCGGCCTCGGCCTGGCGCAGCTGCTGGTCGACTTCCGGCGTGTCGATTTCGGCCAACAGCTGGCCCTTTTTCACCGGCGTGCCGATGTCCACCAGCCAGCGCCTGAGATAGCCGCTGGTGCGCGCGTAGATGGGCGCATCGGTGAAGGCCTGCAATGAAGCCGGCAGCACCAGTTCATCGCCCGCGGTGCCCGCCGACGGTTTCACGACCTTCACCACCTGCACCGCCGCGCTGCGTGTCTGCGCGCTCAAGGTATGGCGCGACGCGATGCGCGCCCAGGTGCCGAGCCCGGCCAGCACCAGCACCACCAGCAGGATCAACAGGGGAATTCGGCCAATGCCGCTCGATGAAGTCCGGGGATCCATGCTGCGCTCCGATTTCTGGCCATGCACCAATGCGAACACGGCCGGCACCAGGAACAGCGTGGCGACCGTTGCGAAAATGAGTCCCCCGATCACGGCGCGGCCGAGCGGGGCGTTCTGCTCGCCGCCTTCGCCGAGACCCAGCGCCATGGGCAGCATGCCGATGATCATGGCCAGCGCGGTCATGATCACGGGCCGCAGGCGGGTGAAGCCGGCCTGCTGCGCCGCCTGCGACGCGCTGTCGCCGTGCCGCATGCGCTCGCGCGCGAAACTCACCACCAGGATGCTGTTGGCGGTGGCGAGACCCATGCACATGATGGCGCCGGTGAGCACCGGCACGCTCACGGTGGTGTGCGTGATGAACAGCATCCACACGATGCCGGCCAGCGCCGCCGGCAGTGCGGTGATGATGATGAACGGATCGGTCCAGGACTGGAAGTTGACCACGATCAGCAGGTACACCAGCACGATGGCGCCCACCAGACCCAGCAGCAACCCGTTGAAGGATGTGCGCATGGTCTGCGCCTGGCCGCGCACCGTGACCGTCGATCCCTTGGGCAGCTTGTCCTTCGCGGCGGCAATGGCGCGATCCACGGCCGCGGCCACGTAGCCCAGGTCCGCGCCCTGCGCGGAGAGATACAGATCCACCACGGTCGCCGAGTTGTAGTGGCTGACCACCGCCGGTCCGGAGGAGCGGCTGAAGCTCGCGAGGTTGCTCAGCAGTTGCTCGGAACCGCCGGTGCCGGCGGTGATGGGCACCGACTTGATGTCGTTGAGCGAGTTGACGCGGTACTGCGGCGCCTGGGTGGACACCGTGTAGCTGTTGCCGGTCCTGGGATCGATCCAGAACGAGGGCGTGGTCTGGAAACTCCCCGACAGCGTCACCAGCAGGTTGCTCGCGACGTTCTGCTGCGAGAAGCCGAGCCGCTGCGCCAGGCTCCGGTTCACATCGACGTCGAGCTGCGGCGCGTCGAAGGCCTGCTGCATGCGCACGTCCACCGCGCCCGGGATCAGCCGCAGCTGCTGCATGAGCTGGTAGGCCCAGGCGCGGTTGCCTTCCAGATCGCTCCCCGCCACCTGCACGTCCACGGGCGCGGGCAGGCCGAAGTTCAGGATCTGGTTGACGATGTCGGCCGGCAGGAACGCGAAGCTGGTGTCGGGATACTGCGTGCGCAGCTGCTCGCGCAGCGCGGTGATGTACTCCTGCGACGACCTGTGGCCCGGCTTGAGCGAGATGAAGATGTCGGCGTCGCCGGGCCCGATGGGCGCGGAGGTGCTGTAGGCCATGTTGATGCCGCTGAGCGGCGGACCGATGTTGTCGGCGATGCCGGCCAGATCGCGCTCCGGGATCAGCTGGCGCACGGTGTTCTCCACGGCATCGCACAGCACGGCGGTGGACTCGATGCGCGTGCCGGCGCGGGCACGCAGGTGCAGCTTGATCTCGCCGGCGTCCACGGACGGAAAGAAATCCTGCCCCAGGCCGGGCAGCGGCCCGATCGGGAACGCCAGCAGCGCCGAAGCCGCCGCCGCGCCGAGGAACAGCAGCACGAACTTCGGGCCCATGCGCAGCGCGCGTTCCAGCACGCGGTGATAGCGCTCGCGCAGGCGCTCGAAACCGTGCTCGAACCCGAGCTGCCAGCGCACCAGCAGGCCGGAGGAGGCGCGGTGATCGGCGTTGCTGTCGTGCGCCTTGAGCCAGTACTTCGCCAGCGTGGGCACCAGCGTGCGCGACAGCACGTAGGAAGCGAGCATCGCGAACACCACCGCTTCGGCCATCGGCACGAACAGGTAGCGCGCGATGCCGTCGAGGAACCACATCGGCAGGAACACGATGCAGATCGCGAGCGTCGAGACCAGCGCGGGCACGGCGATCTGCTGCGCGCCCTCGAGGATGGCGGGTTCGACCTCCTTGCCCTGCTCCAGGTGCCAGTTGATGTTCTCGATGGTCACCGTGGCATCGTCCACCAGGATGCCCACCGCGAGCGCCAGGCCACCCAGCGTCATGATGTTGATGGTCTCGCCCAGCGCCGAGAGGCACACGATGGCGGCCAGCACCGACAGCGGGATGGACACCGCGATGATCAGCGTGCTGCGCCAGTTGCCGAGGAACAGCAGGATCATGAGCGCCGTGAGCGCGGCGGCGATGATGCCTTCGCGGATCACGCCCTTCACCGCCGAACGCACGAACACCGACTGGTCGCCGAAGGTGCCGATCCTGAGCGTATCGGGGAGCGACCTGCGGATCTCGGGCAGCTTGTCGTTCACGCCCTTGATCACGCCCAGCGTCGATGCATTGCCGGTCTTGATCACGCTCATGAGCACCGCATGCTTGCCGTTGAAGCGCACCAGGTTGGTCTGTGGGGGCGAACCATCGCGCACGTGCGCCACGTCGCGCACGTAGGTGGTGACGCCGTTCACCGTGCGGATCGGCAGGTCGTTGAAATCGGCCGGATTCACCACGCCGGCGTTGAGCTTCACGAAATATTCGAGGTCGCCGAGCTTCTCCGTCCCCGCCGGCAGGATCAGGTTCTGCGCGCTGATCGCGGCGGACACGTCGATGGCCGACAGGCCCTTGGCGCGCAATGCGTCGGGATCGAGATCCACCTGGATCTGGCGCTGCTTGCCGCCGTAGGGATACGGCGAAGACGCGCCCGAGATGCCCGACAGTCCGAGCCGGATCACGTTGTTGGCGGAGTCGAACAGCTGCGATTCGGAGAGCGTGTCGCTGGACAGCACCAGCTGGACCACCGGCACGCTGGACGCGTCGTACGCCAGCACCAGCGGCGGCGTGGTGCCGGGCGGTACGTTGCGCAGCAGGGTCTGGGAAATGCCGGTGATCTGCGCGTAGGCCAGGTCGACATTGACGCTGGGCTGGAAGAAATACTTCACCACGCCGGTGCCGTTGATCGACTGCGATTCGGTGTGCTCGACGTCGTTGACGGTGACCTGGGCGGTGCGCTCGGAATTGAGCACGATCCGGCGCGCCATGTCCTCGGGCGGCAGGCCCGCGTAGCCCCAGACGGTGGCCACCACCGGAATTCTGATGCTGGGGAATATGTCGACCGCACTGCGTAGAATGGTGAACACACCCAGCAGGACGATCAGCAGCGCCAGCGCGATGAAAGTGTAGGGGCGGCTGAGCGCTACTCGGACAATCCACATTCGACTATGATTCCATCTGGCAGGTACTACCGCCCTTAAATTTACGTGAAGCGACCTATTTATGACACCCCAGCCGCTCACGATCGGGCTGATCGGAGATTACAACCCGGCGATCCTCGCGCACCAGGCGATTCCAGGCGCGTTGCAGCTCGCGGCCCGCGCCCACGGGGTGCGGTTGCAGCCGCAGTGGCTCGCAACGGCCACGTTGCAGGCGCCGGAATCCCTGCGGGGAATCGATGGACTGTGGTGCGTGCCCGGCAGTCCCTATCGAAACGGCGCAGCCGCGATGGCGGCGATCGGTTACGCGCGCGAGCTCGGTGTGCCGTTCCTCGGCACCTGCGGCGGCTTCCAGCATGCCGTGCTGGACTACGCGCGCTCGGTGCTGGGCTGGCGCGGGGCGGCGCATGCCGAAACGGAGCCCGATGCGCCGCTCGCCGTGATCGCGCCGCTGGGCTGCGCGCTGGTGGAGGCGCGTGGCGCATTGCGGCTGGCGCCGGGTTCGCGGCTGTTCGCGGCCTACGGCGTGGGGGAGATCGAAGAGGGTTACCACTGCAGCTACGGCATCAATCCGCGGCTGGCGGCCGAACTGACCGCGGGTGCATTGCACGCCACCGCGCATGACCTGCAGGGCGAGATTCGCGGTGTGGAGCTCGACGGTCACCCGTTCTTCGTCGCCACGCTCTTCCAGCCCGAGCGCGCAGCGTTGACGGGCCGGTCGCCGCCCGTGGTGGACGCGTTCGTCGCGGCGGTTTGCAAGGCGTGTCGATGAGGCTATGGTGAGCCGATGAAACGCACCGCAAACCTTCGCCGGCTACATGGCTTCGCGCCCGGCCGCGTGCCGGGCGTCGTGCTGGGCCTGGCGCTGGGTCTGGCGTGCAGCGCCGCGACGCGGGCCGCCGACGGTCATTTTCCCTGGAAAGCAGGCGACGCGGCGCCGGTGATCGGCGGCGTGCATCTGGGCGAGGAGCGCAGCGAGGTCGAGAAATCGCTGGGTCCGCCGCCTGAGAAAAAGGACCTCGACGGCGGATTCAAGGGACTGCTGTACAGCGAGCGCGGGCTCGGCCTGGTGTATTCGACCCGCGATGCGGAAGTCACCGGCATCTATCTGCTGAGCCGCGATGCCGTGGACCTGGATGGCGTGCGCCTCGGCGACAGCCGCGACGAGGTGCTGGCGCGCTGGGGCGAGCCCACCGCGGTGCAGGGCGCGCAGGCCATCTACCTCGCCGGCAACTGGGCCGTGATCGCCGAGCTGGGCGACGCGCAGACCGTCGTGAGCCTGAGCGTGAGCCGCATGGGCGGCGCCACCGAAGAACTACAGGAGCTGTACCGATGATCGTCGAGCATCGCACCTACACGCTGCATCCCGGCACCGTTGCGGAATTCATGAAGGTCTACCTGCCCGAGGCGCTGGAACTGCAGCGTCGCATCCTCGGCAACCTCATCGGTTACTTCACGGTCGAAGCCGGTACGCTGAACCAGTTCGTGCACCTGTGGGGTTACGAGAGCTTCGAGGACCGACTCCGGCGCCGTGCGCTGCTGCTGGCGGAGCCCGTCTGGCAGGAGTACCTGAGGAAGGGCATGCCGTTCATCATGTTGCAGGAATCGAAGATCCTGCTGCCCACGGCGTTCTCGCCCATCAAGTAACGCCGTCCAACGCTCAACGCACTCACGAGGGATCACGCATCATGGCAGAGATCGGATTCATCGGCCTCGGCATCATGGGTTCGCCCATGGCCAGCCACCTGCGGGCCGCCGGCCACACGGTGCATGTCTACGCACGCAGCAAGAGCTCCGACGCGCTCAAGGCGCAGGGCTTCGATGCCTGCACCAGCTCGCGCGAGGTCGCGGGCAAGTCGGACATCATCATCACCATGCTGCCCGACACGCCCGATGTCGAGAAGGTGCTGTTCGGCCCGGACGGCGTGGCCGATGGCCTGGCGCCCGGCAAGCTGGTGGTCGACATGAGCTCGATTTCGCCCATCGCCACCCGGGAATTCGCGGCGCGCATCGGCCGGCTCGGCTGCGAGTACGTCGACGCACCGGTCTCAGGGGGCGAAGTCGGCGCCAAGGCGGCCTCGCTCACCATCATGGTCGGCGCCAGCGCCGCGGCGTTCGAGCGCGCCCGGCCGCTGTTCGAGAAGCTGGGCAAGAACATCACGCTGGTGGGCGAGGTGGGGGCGGGCCAGGTCACCAAGGTCGCCAACCAGATCATCGTCGCGCTCAACATCGAAGCCGTGGCCGAAGCGCTGCTGTTCGCGTCCAGGGCGGGCGCGGATCCGGGCAAGGTGCGCCAGGCGCTGATGGGAGGCTTCGCGGCCTCGCGCATCCTCGAGGTGCATGGCGAGCGCATGATCAAGCGGACCTTCGATCCGGGCTTTCGCATCGAGCTGCACCTGAAGGACCTGGGCCTCGCGCTGGAAGGCGCCAGGGCGCTGCAGCTCTCGCTGCCGCACACGGCAAGCTGCGCGCAGCTCATGAACTCGGCGCGCGCCACCGGCCTTGGCCATCGCGATCACTCCGCGCTGGTGCAGGTGCTGGAGCAGATGGGCGAGCACGTGGTGGCCAATCCTGGCTGAGTCCATGCCGCCGCCGGACCTGTTGCGCGCGCTGTTTGCCGCTGCCGTGGCCGCGGCTTCGCCGGCACAATGCGTGCCGCCGCACCTGCCCGCCGCGCCGCGCGGCCGTACCGTGGTGATCGGCGCGGGCAAGGCCGCGGCCGCCATGGCGGCCGCGGTGGAGCAGCACTGGAACGGCCCGCTGGCGGGACTGGTGGTGACGCGCTACGGGCACAGCGTGCCCTGCTCGCAGGTCGAGGTCGTGGAAGCGGGCCATCCCTTGCCCGATGAGGCGGGCGAACGCGCGGCGCGCGGCATCCTCGAACTGCTGCGCGGCCTCAGCGCCGACGATCTGGTGCTGTGCCTCATCTCGGGCGGAGGCTCCTCGCTGCTGAGCCTGCCGGCGCTGCCGATCGCGCCGGCGGACAAGCGCGACATCAATCGCGAACTGCTGCGCAGCGGCGCCAACATCGCCGAGATCAACTGCGTGCGCAAACACCTGTCGGCCATCAAGGGCGGGCGCCTGGCGCTGGCCGCGTGGCCCGCGAAAGTCGTGACCCTGGTGATCTCCGACGTGCCCGGCGACGATCTGTCCGTGATCGCATCGGGCCCCACGGTGGCCGATCCCACCACCAGCGCAGCGGCACTCGAGATCCTCGAGCGCTACAGCATCGCGGTGCCGGCCACGGTGCGGCATTGGCTGCGCGACCCGGCATCTGAAACACCGAAGCCCGGCGATCCGCGTCTGGCGGGCGTGCAGAACACGCTGGTCGCGACGCCGCTGCAATCGCTGGCGGCGGCGGCCAAGCGCGCGGCGGCGGCCGGATACCGGCCGCTGATCCTCGGCGATGCCATCGAGGGCGAGGCGCGCGAGTGCGCCGTGGTGCACGCCGGCATCGCACGCAGCGTGGCGGCGCATGGCGTGCCGCTCCCTGCGCCGTGCGCGCTGATCTCGGGCGGCGAGACCACGGTGACCGTGCGCGGCGCGGGACGGGGCGGCCGCAACGCCGAATTCCTGCTCGGCCTCGCGCTCGCGCTGCAGGGTGCGCCCGACATCTGGGCGCTGGCCGCCGACACCGATGGCATCGACGGCACCGAGGACAACGCCGGTGCCCTGCTCGCGCCGGATACGCTGGCGCGCGCCGCCGCCGCGAACCTGGAAGCACGGGCGCTGCTGGTCGACAATGACGGGTACGGGTTTTTCAGCGCGCTCGGCGATCTGCTGGTCACCGGCCCGACGCGCACCAACGTCAACGATTTCCGCGCCATCCTGATCGGGAGAGCTGAACATGACTGAAGCCGCAACCATCGCCGAGCTGATTGCCCTCGAACAGCGCCGCGGCGCAGCGCTGGTGCAGCGCGACCGCGCGCAGCTCGACGCGCTGTTCCCGGACGATCTGGTGCACATCCACACCACCGGCAACCGGATGAACAAGGCCGAGCTGATCCACTACGTGATGGAGGTGCTGCAGTTCCTGAGCGTCACGCGCTCGGAGCTCGCGGTGAAAGTGCGCGGCGACGTGGCCATCATGACCGGCAGGATGAGCAACACCATGAAGCGCGTGGACAAGCCCGATCCGGTCAGCACCGAGGCATGGGTCACGCAGGTCTGGGTGCGCACGCCCGCGGGCTGGCGGCAGTCCAACTTCCACGCCTGCCGTGCCGCCGACGCCGCGCCGGCGGCGGGCGCCGGACGACAGGGCTGAGCATGCGCGCCGTGCTCGCTACCGCCGGTCTGCTCACGCTGAGCAATGTGTTCATGACCTTCGCCTGGTACGCGCACCTGCGCGAACTGCGCAGCAAGCCGTGGATCATCGCGGCGCTGGTGAGCTGGGGCATCGCGTTGTTCGAATACCTGCTGCAGGTCCCTGCGAACCGCATCGGCTACACCACGCTCAGCCTCGGCCAGCTCAAGATCCTGCAGGAGGTCATCACGCTCAGCGTGTTCGTGCCGTTCGCATGGCTGTACATGAAGGAGCCGCTCAAGCTCGACTACCTGTGGGCCGGCCTGTGCATCCTCGGGGCGGTGTTCTTCATGTTCCGCAGTCGGCTGGCGGGCCTCTGAACGGACCCCCAGTTGTCTTATTGGCGCCTCATTTGGGGGCAAATCCGTCAAGTTTTGTGAGTAAATAGCAACAATCGTTGCTTTGTTGGTAATATTAATCCTGCCCGGCATGCCGGGTACCACCCGGGGGTGGTGTCAGGTGGGAAAACAACGATCAGGATCGCGTTGCCGTTGCACGGCTGGCTGACCCGCCAAGGGGTCGGAGCTAAGGGGACCCGGAGTCGTCCCTGTTGTGCGGTGGTGAATCTGGTACCGCGTGGAGCATCGCTCCCGGTCCGACTCTATCCATTCAGTTAAGGGGGGCTTATGGCCTTTAGGATTCCAAGGCTGGCGCTCG
>DATJYR010000100.1:0-1501 GCA_035499515.1 Steroidobacteraceae bacterium
TTGCACCATCCGCCAGTGTCAGGGTGTTGACCGCGGCATCGATCCTGTCCACCCGCTGTGCGATGAAGTCGATCTTACGCCGCCTGAGATATCCGGCAACCGGGAATGAAATGCCGGCGCGATCCCGCCAACCCACCGCCAGCCACGGATTGGAAGGCACGAACTGGAAGTAGTCCACGGCGTTGATCACCGTGATCCGATGCCGGGCATCCAGCTTGCCCCTCAGTTCATAGGCCGCTGGCATTCCGCCGACACCGGCGCCAATGATTACGATGTGTGCCATGGGTTCCCCCGTGTTGAGTTCGTGGCCAGATGGGTCATTTGGCATCCGGACGTCGTTCGATCAGGTAGCGGTCGATGCGTGCCAGGTCCGCCTCCGACAGCGCGCCCGCGACCGCCGACAGCTGCAGGTCCGCCAGCAGCCACTCGGACTGCGCTTTCTGGAGCTCGGTGCCGGAGCGCAGGAACTCGGCCTGCGCATCCAGCAGATCCAGCGTGGTGCGATCGCCGATCTCGACCCCAAGGCGCGTCGCGCCCAGTCGATCCTGGGTGGAACCCAGCAGGCGATGCAGCGCCTTGACCCGTTCGGCGGCCGTGGTGAGGCCGAACCAGGCGGCGCGCGCCTGCTCGCGCACGGATTGGCCAGCGGCGTCGAGGTCGGCGTCGGCCTTGTGCGCCAAGGCCTTGGCCTCGTGCAGCTGCGCACTGCGCAGCCCGCCCGTAAACAGCGGTATCGACACCTGCAGCGCAAGACTGGCCTCTCGTTCAGTGAGGTCGGAGGCGCCGAAATCGCCGCTGCCCTGCAGTGACTCGCGTCCGAGCTTCGCGATGACGCTCAATTTCGGTGATGCCAGCAACCCAAAGCGATCGACCTGCGCCGATGCCGTGGCCACCGCCAGCCGGCGCGTGGCGAGCAGCGGGCTGCCCGCCAGCGCTCTTTGCGTCCAGGCGTCCAGGGATTCCGGGGCGGGAGGATCCTGGGGCTCGCTGTCAGGCAGATCCTTCAGCGCCACGGGATCCAGCCCGGTCAGATCCGTGAAGGCTGCTTCACTCAACGTGAGGGCGCTCTGGGCATCCAGTTGCTGGACGCCGATCGCATCGGCGCGCGCCTGCGCCTCGCGCATGTCGGTGGCGGGAATGTCGCCGCTCTCGTAGCGCGCTTGCGCCGCCGCGCGCGCCTGTTCCGCCGCGGCACGCAGCTGGCGCAAGGCGTCGAGCTCGCCGCGCGCGGTGAGGACTGCAAAATAGGTGCGTGCGGTACGCAGCAGCAGGTCCTGCCGCGCCAGCAGCAGCTGGGTGTCTGCGACAGCCGCCACGTTCTTCTGGGCGGTGTAGTCCGCGCTGCGCCCCGCATCGTACAACGGCTGCTCCGCCACGAAGGCCCACTGGCGCGAGGTTCCATCGTTGCTGCTGGTCTGGAAGTCGACGTCATTGGTGCTACCGAAACCTGGCGCCGAAAATCCGGCGCCGGAAGTCTCCGATCGCTGGTCGGCCTTCCCGA
>DATJYR010000101.1:0-58331 GCA_035499515.1 Steroidobacteraceae bacterium
GTCCAGCAGACCAGCGCGAACCACTGCCGGTAGGACACCGCCACGTGCGTGACGCGGCCGGCGACGAAGTAGTACAGCGCCTGCAGCAGGCAGATGGCGGGCGTCCCGATCACCAGGGCGGCGACCCCGGCGACGCTGAGCGTGGTGCGCGTCATCACCGCCAGGGCGCGTGCGCGTTCGGCGTCCGGCAGCGCCTTGAAGCGCGCATTCCCGGACATGAGGTAATCCTTGAGCCAGTCGATGTCGACGAGCGCGTACTGCCACAGCAGCAGGGCGGCCGAGCCCAGCGTGACCAGCAGCAGCGGGAACAGGAACGTGGGCTTTGCGCGCAACTGCCGCAGCGCTGCGTCGGGCGTGACGAAGAAGGACCAGGCGAGGGAGAGTGCGTTCATAATGGATGCCGTACCCCGTTTGTGGCGTGCCGGGCCCACTATAGCGCCGGGCCGCGCGGATCGCAGCTGGTGCCGCATCGCTCCTATCTGACGCATATCGCCAGAAAGGGTGGCTGTCGCGGCTGGAGCGCGCGTGGATAAATGCCGGCCCGTGAACGCCGCATCCCTTCCCGAAGATCGCCACAGCCTGACCGAACTGCGTCGCGGAGTGATCACGCTGGCCGTGCTGCTGCGGCTCAGGGTCGAAACGCACGGTTACGCCGTGCGCCAGGCGCTGGCGGATTTCGGCTTGCCGTTGAAGGAGGGCACGCTGTATCCGCTGCTCAAGCGCCTGGAGGAGCAGGGCGTGATCGCGGGGCGCCTGGATCATTCGGGTGAGCGGCCGCGGCGCTGCTACGTGCTGACGCCGCCCGGTCGCAGTTTCCTCGCCAGCCTGCACGCGCAGTGGGAGCAGCTCACCGCGGTGCTGGAGGCCATCGACCGCGACGCGGTGTACCGCCCGGGCCGCGTGCCACGCCTGGATGCGGTGTCCTGACGTGCACGCGCTGCAGGTCGAAGCGGTCTCGCGGTGTTACGCGGCCAAGGGAGCCGCCGCGCCGCTGCAGGCGCTGCGCGAAGTGTCGCTGACGTTGCACCCGGGTGAGATCCTCGCGGTGCTCGGGCTGAACGGCGCCGGCAAGACCACCCTGGTCAAGGTGCTGTCCGGGCTCATCCGGCCGGATTCGGGCGCCATTCGCCTCGGCGCGATCTCCAGCGCCAGCACCAGGGCGTACCTGCAACGCATCGGCGCCGTGTTCGAGGGCAATCGCAATATCTACTGGCGCCTGACCGCCTTCGAGAACCTGCACTACTTCGCGCTGCTGCGCGGGCTGGGATTGCGGCGCGCGCGACAACGGGCGCTGGAGATGCTGGCGCTGTTCGGCCTGGCCGAGCGGCGTGCAACGCTCGCCGCGCACCTCTCCCGCGGCATGCAACAGCGCCTCGCGGTGGCGATCGCGCTGGTGCATGAGCCGGCGGTGGTGCTGCTGGACGAACCCACGCTCGGCGTCGACCTGGAGAACGTCCTGCAGATCGTCGCGACGCTGAAGCTGCTGCGCGAACGCGGCATCGCCATCGTGCTGACTTCGCACCAGCTCGACGTGGTCCGCATGCTCGCCGATCGCATTGCGCTGCTGGTGGGCGGGCGCGTGGCGGCGCTGGAGAGCCTTGGCACGTTCCTCGCGCGTTCGGCCAGCCACTCGTACACGCTGGAGCTGGCCGAGCCGATCGACGCGGCGCGCCAGCAGCGGCTCGGCGCCCTGGGCGTGACGCAGGAGCAGTCGCGGCTGCGCTTCGGCCCGGCCGTGCTCTACGACGTGATCGACGCCCTGCGGCCGCTGCGGGTCGGGTCCTTGCAGTACTGCGAGGCCGACCTCGCCAGCGGCTTCCTCAGCCGGATCCGGGACTATCGCGATGCTCAACCTGCTGCTGATTGAATCCAGGCGTCAGTGGCTCATGTTCCGCCGCTACCCGGTGGAGTCGTTCGCCGGCGTGGTGGTGTTCACGATCCTGTTCTTCGGCCTGTTCACCGGTGCCCGCTACCTGGCCGGCACGCAGGTCGACTTCGCGCATCGCCTGGATGTGGTGGTGGCCGGGTACGTGCTGTGGCTGGTCACCACCGGTTTGTTCGTCGGGCCCGGCGCGCAGATCACCGAGGACGCGCGCGTGGGCATCCTCGAGCAGCTGTTCGTCTCGCCGCACAACTTCACCGTGTTCACCGTCATCCGCGTGCTCAGCGGCCTGGTGCAGCACCTGCTGCTGATCCTGGTCGTGCTGTCCGCCATCTGCCTGATCACGGGCACGCGACTCGAGTATCGGCTGGCCGAACTCGTGCCCTTCGCAGGCATCGTGCTGGCGGCCACCGGGCTCGGCCTCATGGCCGCCTCCTACGCGCTGCTGGTGAAGCAGGTGAGCGCCTTGCTCGGCATCGGGCAATTCCTGCTGTTGCCGCTGGTGGCGACGCCGGTGCAGAGCCTGCCCGGCTTCGGAGCCTGGCTCGCTGCAGTGCTCCCGATCAACCCCTCCTCGCAGCTGCTGCAGAGCGAGCTGGCCAGCGGCCGTGCCGCGCGCGCGGGTGAACTCGCGCTCGCGATGGGCAATGGCGTGGCGTTCTTCCTGCTGGGCGCGTGGCTGCTCGATCGCGCCAGCCGTCGCGCGCGTCGCCTCGCCATCGTCGGCTCCTTCTGAACGCATTTCGATCCAACGCCGTCGCATATGCACTGTGGTTAGCGCGTCGCTATGGATTGAACGCGGGGTTCGCGTGCCGCTCAATGTCAGGGTCGAAAGTACCCGACGGGGACTCCACTCGCGCTACTCGCCGGGCCGTGCCAAGAGACCTTCCCATCCACTTCCTGACCTACATGGAGCGAGCAATGAACGCATGCACAACCAGCCTGAGCTTCGATGAAGACTTCCTGCCCACCCTGCGGCATCCGGTCGCCATGGCGGGCTCCAACATGATGTGCCCGCAGAGTTCCACCGTGCAGGCGGCCGTCGGGGTCGCCGTGGCGGTGGGCATCGCCATCGGCGTGGCCGTCAACATCGCGGTGCACGCCAAGCAGCACGCCTGATCGATCCGGGCAAGGCGGGGCGCGCCGGTGCCGTCGGTGCCGGCGCGTCCCGCGGCCCACACACCGGGAGCCGTCCATGATCATCGAATGTGAAGCCGGACTGCGCGATCATCCTCAGGTACGGGAAATCGAGCAGGAATTGATGACGTCGGCGGGACGCCGCTTCGCCGATCGCCTGCCAGTGTTCGAGCGGGTGCTGCACTCCACGCTGCCGCTGGATGCGCTGAAGCTGGCATTGCAGCGTATCGCCGCCGAGCCGGACCACCAGTTGTCGCGCTTCGTGCTGGACGGCGTGATCAAAGGCTGGACTTTCCTCGTCACCAGCGAATTCGCGCTCAGCATCGGGGTGCGCGGCGCGCCGCAGGTACTGGCGCAGGCACAGGCGCAGGCACAGGCGCAGACCGCGCCGGGCGCGGGCCCGAAACTGCAACCCTATCCGTTCGATCTGTTCCTCGGCCATCTGGCGGGCGCACCCTACGGCCTGCAGTGTTACACCGTCCTTTCTTCCGAGTCCCCGCTGCCCGCGCTGCAGTGGCAATCCGCGCGGCAGATGGCGCAGGGGTCCTCCCTGTTCCTGCGCGCCGGCGTCGACGTCGTGAGTTCGAAGCTGGAGGGTGCGCTGGTGTTCCTGGAGATCACGGGGCCGTCGGGCGTGCGCATCCTGCCGCAGTTCGATCCCGAGACGCTCGCGTTCTCGGGCTGGGTGAGCGGCGATGCCACCGCTTCGCGCCTGGAGCTGCTGACGCGCACCCTGGCGGAATTCAACCACCGGCCGGCGGCCGCGCGTCTTGCGGCACTGGCCCGGCACCAGGATCACTACGTGCGCTGGAATTCGCTGCGCCACCTGCTGCGGATCGATGCCGCGTCCGGCCTGCGCGAACTGCAGCGCGCGGGGTCCGACCCGCACCCCGAAATCCGCGAGCTCGCGGGCAGCCTGCTGGAGCGCATGGATCTGCGGCACCTCGCGCCGCCGGAGGAGGTCTGACATGCCCGTGACCCTGGAAATCGAGACCAACGCCACCTGTTCGGTGGACGAGGTGATGGCGTACTTCTCCTCGATCGATGTGGCCGACCGCGCAGCGTTGCTCGCGGGCGCGCCGAAACTGCGCGCGCTGGCGAACGATCGCACCTTCCTGGCCGAACGCATCGCCGAGGAACTCAAGGACGCCGCCAACCTGCAGGTGCAGAACCAGTACAGCTCGCAGGTTTTCTTTCTCGGCAGGGGTCGCGACTGCTTCATGCGCGCCAATTTCTGGCCCGCGGCGCACGACACCATCGTGCAGAGCAGCGGCCCGCGCGCCTTTTTCTACGGCGTTCCGCACGACCACAATTTCGATTTCCTGACCGTCGGCTACTACGGTCCCGGCTACTACAGCGACTTCTACGAGTATGACTTCGACCAGGTCGTGGGCTACGCGGGGGAGAGGGTGGCGCTGCGCTTCATCGGTCGCGAGGCGTTGCCAGCAGGCCGGCTGATGCTCTATCGCGCCAGCCTCGACATCCACGAACAGCTGCCGCCCGAGCGCTTCTCCATCTCGCTCAACCTGGTGACGGACCAGGCAACGCTCATCCCGACCATCAACCAGTACTACCTCGACACCCGCTCCCAGACCCTCACCGGTCTGGCCAACCGCACGTCACTCCCGCTGCTGTGCGAGATCGCGGCCCATCTGGGCGATGACGAATGCCGCACGGTGCTCGCGGACCTGGCCTGCCGCCATGCCTATCCGCGCGGGCGCTTCGCGGCCTATGAGGCCTGGGCGGCGCTGTGTCCCGCGGAAGCGGAGCGGATCTGGCGGCGCGCGGCGGCGGATCCGCACCGCCACGTGCACGGGCAGGCGCGGCTGCGCCTGCAGCAGCAGGCGGATCAGACGTACTTGAGGCCGAGTTCGGCGAGCTTCTCGCGCATCTTGTAAAGGTCGAGCCCCAGCACGCCGGAGGCCAGCGTCCTGCGCTTCTCCTCTTCGTTCTCGACGCGCCTGGCCGCGGCGGCGGCCACGCTGGCGGCGTCGGCGCGCGGCACGATCACGATGCCGTCGTCGTCGGCCACCACCACGTCGCCCGCCTCGACGCGCTGTGCGGCGCAGAGGATCGGCACGTTCACCGCGCCCAGGCTGGCCTTGATCGTGCCCTGCGCGCTGATGCATTTGCTCCACACCGGGAACTTCATTTCGGTCAGGGTCGCCACGTCGCGCACGCCCGCGTCGATGACGAGCGCGCGCACGCCGCGCGCCTGCAGCGACGTGCCGAGCAGGTCGCCGAAGTAGCCATCGGTGCAGGGTGAGCTCGGCGCGACCACCAGCACATCGCCCGGCTGGCACTGTTCCACCGCGACGTGGATCATCCAGTTGTCCCCCGGCGTCACCAGCGTCGTCACCGCCGAACCCGCCACGGTCGTGCCGCGATAGATGGGGCGCATGTAGGGGGCGAGCAGGCCGGTGCGACCCTGCGCCTCGTGCACGGTGGCGACGCCGTAGCTGGCCAGCGCATCGATGATCTTCGCATCCGCGCGCGCGATGTTCTGCACGACCACGTTCTTGCTCATGCCAGGCTCACTCCAGGAATCCAAAAGTCCGGAAAAAAACGATGGGGAAAAGTTGAGTTTCGGATTATAGCCATTGCCTGCCGCAAGCCGCTATCGTGTATGGATGGAAGCCTTTCTCGTATCGAGCGGAGTCGTGGCGCTCGCCGAAATCGGCGACAAGACGCAGCTGCTGTCACTGGTGCTCGCCACCCGTTTCAGGAAGCCCTGGGTCATCGTCGCCGGCATTCTTGCCGCCACGCTCATCAATCACCTCGGCGCGGGCGCCGCGGGGGCGTGGCTCGCCACCCGACTCGGCCCCACGACCATGGGCTGGATCCTGGGTCTGTCGTTCCTGGCCATGGCGGCCTGGGCGCTCATCCCCGACCAGCTGGATGAAGGCGAAAATGCGCAGACCCACCACGGCATTTTCTGGACCACGGTGGTGGCGTTCTTCCTGGCGGAGATGGGTGACAAGACGCAGGTGGCGACCATCGCGCTCGCGGCCCGCTATGGTTCGCTGTTGCCGGTGGTGGCGGGCAGTACGTTGGGGATGATGCTGGCCAACGTGCCCGTGGTGTTCCTGGGGAGCCGGGCCACGGCGCGCGTGCCGCTGCGGGCGGTGCGGTGGGTGGCCGCGCTGGTCTTCGCCATCCTTGGCGTGGCCGCTTTCCTTAGGTTCCGTGGCCAGGCCTGACCGATGCAGGTCCGAAGATCAGCCGGATCAGGCGGCGACCGACAGCGTGCTGCAGCTGCTGGCGCTGTCGGAACTGTCCGTACCGCTGAGGTACTTGTCCTTGTACGCCATCGCTTCCTGCCGCGTCACCTTGCCATCGCCATTGGCGTCGGCCGTGCTGAAGTTGGCCGCGATGGAGCCCATGAGGCTGGCGCGTTTTGGATCCGAGCTGGACAGGGAGCTGGCCATGCTGGTGAGCTGATCCGCGGTGAGACCCGCGTCATCGCCGTCGCCGCCAGGGCCACCCGGTCCACCGGGACCCCCGGGTCCGCCCGGACCGCCCGGACCGCCCGGACCTCCACCCGCAGATGCACCCTGGGCCTGCGCCTGCTGTAACTGCGTGCTCAGTTGGGTGGCGAGCTGTGAAATCGCGTCGCTGAACTCCGTTTCGGTGACGCTGCCATCGCCGTTCGCGTCGAGCGTGCTGAACAGGCTGCTGGCCAGGGTGGTGCTGGAAGTCGCACTGGCGCTGTCGGTGCCGTCCGTGCTGCTGGTGTCGCTGGCCGCAAACGTCCGGGCGGGGTCGACACTGCGCAGCAGGGCGCTGTAGATCGCGGATAACCCGGAGGCTCCGCTGATGCTGCTCATCATGGTAGTTACCTCGTTTCTCTTGCAAGACGCGGATGCGTCCGCGCAACCAGAGCAAGTGACGGGCCAGCGCCTCTTGAGGGTCGCAACCGTCCATTTCGGCCGGAAAGCGGCAATAACCTGCCGCCGCGCGGCGCCCTTGGGTACAATGCGGCCATTAATTGCCTGGGTGGGGAATTTCGCGTGGTTGCAATGAAACAATATGCACTGGGGACGTTTTCCGTGGCCGGCTCGCCGCCGTTTGCGGGCGTGGTGATCGATGCGCAGGTGTTATCGCTGCAGGCCGTGCAAGCGCTGGCGCGCAGCCAGGGCCAGCCCTTCACGGGCGCCACGGTGCTCGAGCTGCTCGAACACTGGGAAGCGAACCAGCCGGCGCTGCGTGCCGCCGTGGCGGCGCTGGCCACGCCCGCCGGCGCCAGGTTCTGGCAGCAGGCGGTGCCCGCATCCGCCTTGCGCATCCACGCGCCGTTGCAGCCGCGCCAGATCTTTGGCGCCAGCGCCAACTACCGCAAGCACGTCATCGACCTCATCATGGACCAGCCGGTCGCCGAAGGCGTGGGCCTGCCGGAGGCGGAACGCCGCAAACACGCCGAAGCGCTGATGGATTTCCGCGCGCAGAGCGGTAAGCCGTTCGCGTTCTCCAAGCTGCCCTCGTCGATGGTGGGTCCGAACGACGATGTGATCCTGCCGTTCGACATGGAGCAGCCCGACTGGGAGCTGGAGCTCGCGGTGGTGATCGGCAAGCCCGCGCGGCGCGTGTCCAAGGCCGAAGCGCTCGACTACGTCGCGGGCTACACCATCGGCAACGATCTCACCGGTCGCGAAATGCTCGGCCGCCCCGACATTCCCTCGCTGGGCCACGACTGGATACAGGGCAAGTGCGCGCCGACTTTCCTGACGTTCGGGCCCTACCTGGTGCCCAGGGAGTTCGTGCCGGATCCGCAGCAGCTGCAGATCGTGCTCAAGCTCAATGGCCAGACCATGCAGGACGAATCCACCAACGACATGATCTTCCCGGTGGCGCGGCTGATCGAATGGCTGTCGACGCACGTGCAGCTGCTGCCCGGCGATGTGATCCTCACCGGTTCACCCTCCGGCAATGGCACGCACTACCAGCGCTTCCTCAAGGCCGGCGACGTCATGGATGCTTCCATCACTGGCCTGGGCGCACAGCGCAACCTGTGCGTGGACGAGCAACCCACGGCTTCGCAGTCCCGGGTGCGCTTCCAGAAAGTCGGCAAGTTCCAGGGCAGGAGCGGGCACTGAGCCGCATCGGCTCGGGGGTAGGGGAGGCGCCAGGCCTGCACGCCCAGCCAGCCCAGCCCAGCCCAGCCCGCCCGCTTAGCCCGGCTGCGCGGCCAGTCGCGGACGGACCCGGCTGGCCGCGTCCCTGGCGTTGCGCCGCGCCGTGTCGAGATCGGCATCGAAGGCCAGCGCCACGCCCATGCGGCGCTTGAGGAAGCTTTCGGGCTTGCCGAACAGCCGCAGGTCGCTGTGTGGCACGCGCAGCGCGTCCGCGATGCCGTCGAAGACCAGCGGCGCGCCTTCGACGCCACCGTAAATCACCGCGGACGCGCCGGGCGTCCTCAGGTCAGTGGCCACCGGCAGGCCGAGCAGGGCACGCGCGTGCAGCTCGAATTCGCTCTGCCACTGCGTGCACAGCGTGACCAGGCCGGTGTCGTGCGGGCGCGGGCTCACTTCGCTGAACCAGACCTGATCGCCCTTCACGAACAATTCCACCCCGAACACGCCCAGTCCGCCCAGGTCATCCGTCACGCGACGCGCGATGTCCCGGGCTGCGGCCAGTGCCGCGGGTGCCATGGGGCAGGGTTGCCAGCTCTCGACGTAGTCGCCATCGACCTGCCGGTGCCCGATGGGCTCGCAGAACTGCGTTTCGATGGCGCCCGTCGCGCCGCGGGCCCGCACCGTCAGCAGCGTGATCTCGTAGTCGAAGTCGATCGCCCCTTCCACGATCACGCGCGGCTGCTGCACGCGGCCGGCCTTGAGCGCATGTGTCCAGGCGTCGGCGACCTGCCCGCCGTGCGTGAGACGGCTCTGGCCCTTGCCGGAGGAGCTCATGACGGGCTTGATGAAGCAGGGGTAGCCGATGCCGCCGTCGATGGCCGCGCGCAGTTCCGCCAGCGAACCCGCGAATGCGTAGCGACTGGTGGGCAGGCCCAGGGTCTCGGCCGCGAGGCGGCGGATGCCTTCGCGGTTCATCGTCAGCCGCACCGCCCGGGCGGTCGGGATCACGCGCACCGTGCCGGCCTGCTCGAGCGCCTCGAGCACGTCGGTCGCGATGGCCTCGATTTCCGGCACCACGATATGCGGCCGCTCGGTTTCGATGAGCTGGCGCAGCGCCTGCGGATCGCTCATGGCGAGCGTGCGGCTGTGATGCGCCACCTGCTGGCCCGGCGCGTGGTCGTAGCGATCGACCGCGATCGTCTCCACGCCGAGCCGCTGCAGCGCGATCAGCACTTCCTTGCCCAGTTCGCCCGCGCCCAGCAGCATCACGCGCAGCGCGCTGGCGCTCAGCGGCGTGCCGATCGAGACCGGATCTGTCATGCGCGCAGACGGTAGCCGATGCCGGGCAGGGTTTCCAGCCAGCGCGGGCGTTCGGGATCATCGCCGATCTTCTGCCGCAGGCGGTGGATGAGCTGCTTGAGCAGCTGCCGGTCGCCGCCGCCGCGGTGGCCCCACACGTGCAGCAGCAACCGTTCGGTGGGCACCACCTGGCCGGCGTTGGCGAACAGCAGCTGCAGCAGTCGTGCCTCCAGCGGCGTGAGGCGCAGTTCGCGCTCCGGCCCGATGCGCAGCGTGAGCGTTTCGAGCTGCAGCTGCAGGTCACCGACCGAGGTGGGGGGCTGCCGCTGGCCCGATTCCGCGCCGGCGCGGCGCAACAGCGCGCGCACGCGTGCGATCAGCGTCCTGGGGCTGAAGGGCTTGGTGAGGTAGTCGTCGGCGCCGAGTTCCAGCGCGCGCACCAGGTCCGCTTCCTCGCCGCGCACCGTGAGCATCATGATGGGCAGCGGCGATTCGCGCCGCAGCGCTGCGCACAGTTCGAAGCCGCTGCCGCCCGGCAGATTGATGTCGAGCACGGCCAGATCCGGCTGCTCGTCGCGGAACACGGCCAGCGCCGTGCCATAGCTGTTGGCCTGCACCACCGGCAGGCCGGCCTGGCGCAGCGCGAAGCTCACCACCGCCAGCATGTCAGGATCATCGTCGACCACCAGCAGTTTCATGTCGGGAAGCTCAGCGTGAAGCGGGTCCGCTGTTGCGCGGTGCGCTCGACGCGCACGCTGCCGTGATGGCGGCTCATGATGGACTTGACGATCCACAGGCCCAGGCCCAGGCCCGGCGCATCCGGTTCGGCCCCCGCGGCGCGCTGGAAGCGCTCGAAGATCACCGCGGCACTGTCGCTGCTGATGCCGGGGCCTTCATCTTCGATCCACAGCTCGACCTGGTCCGGCAGTTCGCGGCCGGAAATGTGGATGACGCTGCCCTCGGGCGCGTACTTGGTGGCGTTGGACAACAGATTCACCAGTACCTGCACCAGTCGCTGGTGGTCTCCCGGCACCGGGCGCTGCAGCGCCCCGGTCTGCAGGTCCAGCCCCAGGCGTCGCTGCTGGAACAGGGGCCCGATCAGCTCCGCCGCTTCCTGCACCACTTCCGGCAGTTCCACCGACTGCAGGCGGATCGCGAGCTGGCCCGATTCGATGCGCACGCTCTCGAGCAGGTTGTCGATCAGCCGCATCAGCCTCAGCACGCCGCGCTCCACGTTGGCCAGCAGTTCCTCGTGCGCCTGTGGCGGCAGGCGATGCAGTCCGTCGCGCAGCAGCTCGATGGACGCCAGCTGCGCGGCCAGCGGCGTGCGAAACTCGTGCGAGATGTTGCCCAGCACGCTGTCGCGCGCGCGGCGCACCGCCTCCAGCTCGGTTTCATCGCGCATGATCTGCACCTGCACGCCGCCCACGGGCGGTGCGCTGACGATGATGGTGGAGCGCTGGCTGCCATCGGCGAGGCACAGGGTCTCGCGCGCCGTGCTCTGCGGAGCGGTGCGCGCAGCGATGATGGGGCAGTCGTGCTCGCAGGGCCTGCGACCCTCGACCCAGGCGGGTCGGAGCACGTCGCCGCAGAACCGCCCGAGGAGCGCGGCGGGCTCGACGCCCAGCACCCGCGCCGTCTGCGGGTTGGCGTACCGGATGCAGCGCTCGGCGTCGACCGCGAACACCCCTTCGACGATGCCGCCCAGCAGCGCCTGCGCTTCGGCTTCGCGCCGCCGCAGCGAGTCGGTGAGCGTGACGAGGTTGCGGCGCATGTCGTCCATGGAGCGGGCGAGGGCGCCCACCTCCAACGGAGCGACGGCGGGCATGGAGGCGCTCATGTCGCCCATGCCGATGCGCAGCGCGACGTCGCGCAGCGCCACCACCGGGCGCGCCAGCCATCTGCCGTACAGCACGCCCAGCAGGCCGGCGATGAGCGCCACGACGATGGCGATGATCAGCACCAACCGGTCGAACCTGGCCACCGCCGTGGCGAACTCGCTGTCCGCCAGGCGCGCATCCAGCAGGCCCACGACTTCGCCGGTGGTGGTCGCCACCGCGATGCTCGCCGCGTAGCCCTGGCCCGCGCCCAGCGCGATCGAGCTGCGCGGGCCACGGCGCAGGGCGGCCGCGTGCGGCGCTTCGAGCGCTTCGGACGCGCCCGGCTGGTACGTGGTGAAGTTGACCAGCGCCAGCGACGCACCGACCTGGCGGCCGAATTCCTGCAGCAGCGCCGGCGAACCGCGGCGCACGATCACGACCCGCCGCCCGGGGAGGCCCGCCACGGGTACCGCGGCGCCGAAGACCAGCGCGCTGCCGTCGGCGGGACCGAGGATGAAGCGCTCGCCCTGCTCCATGAGGGCCGTTTCGATTTCAGGCCAGGGCAGCTCGGCGGTCCCGAGCCACTTGCCGTCGGACTGCAGCGCGCACGTGTCATCGCCGCTGGAATCGCAGTAACGCTGCAGGTAGGGCAGCAGACCGTCCGCCGGACCCTGCGTGACCAGTCGCTGCAGCGTCGGGCGTTCCGCCAGCACCTTGGTGTCCGAGAGCACATCCTCGCCGGTCCGGCGCAGCAGTTCGCGCGCCGACGTGACGGCCAGTTCGACCCGCACCAGCGCCTGCTGCTGCACCAGCCGCTGCAGCAGCACCGCGCAGGCGATGGCCATGGCGGCCACCGACAGCAGCACGATGGCCACGCTGCCGCCTCCCAGCCAGGAGGCCAGGCCGATCTGTCCGGCCGGTGGTGGGGTTCGCTGCGTCGCCAAGCCGCCAGCGTATCAGGCGTGGCGCGCGATGCCAGCGCGCAGCTCGGGGTGGCCGCGCTCCAGCAGCGCCTTGGCCACCAGGGTGACCAGCGCCAGCGCGGCGAGCAGGGTGGCGGCGGCAAACGCGCCGACCGTGTCGTACCCGTTGTGCAGGTACTCGATGTGCAGCGGCAGGGTGTTGGTCACGCCGCGGATGTGACCGGAGACCACCGACACCGCGCCGAATTCGCCCATCGCGCGCGCATTGCACAGCAGGACGCCGTACAGCAGTCCCCAGCGCATGTTCGGCAGCGTGACCAGCCGGAAGCACTGCCAGCCGGTGGCGCCCAGCGAGATCGCGGTCTGCTCCTCGTCGCTCCCCTGCGCCTGCATCAGCGGGATGAGTTCGCGCGCGACGAACGGGAAGGTCACGAACGTGGTGGCCAGCACGATGCCGGGCACGGCGAAGATGATGTGGAGGTCGTGCGCCGCCAGCCAGGGACCGAGCCAGCCCTGCGCGCCGAACACCAGCACGTAGATCAGGCCCGAGATCACGGGCGACACCGCGAACGGCAGGTCGATGAGCGTGATCAGCGCGCTCTTGCCGCGGAAATCGAAGCGCGCGATGGCCCAGGAAGCGCACACGCCGAACACCAGGTTCAGCGGCACGGCGATCGCGGCGGTCAGCAGCGTGAGCCGCAGCGCGGCGTGCGTATCGGGATCGGCGAGCGCCTCGAGGTAGGCGCCGTATCCCTTCTGCAGCGCCTGGGCGAACACCACGGTGAGCGGCAGCAGCAGCAGCACGGCGAGGTACAGCAGCGCCACGCCGAGCAGCAGGTAACCGACCAGTCCACCCGGGATGCGGTGCCTGAGGCTCATGAGCGTGTCACCTGGCGGCGCTGCGACCAGCTCTGCAGGGCGTTGATGCCGAGCAGGAGCGCGAAGGAGATCAGCAGCATCACCACGGCGATCGCGGTGGCCTCGCCGTACTGGTACTGGTCCAGCTTGGTCATGATCATGAGCGGCGCGATCTCGGACACGCCCGGCAGGTTGCCGGCGATGAAGATCACCGAGCCGTATTCGCCCACGCAGCGCGAGAAGGCCAGCGCGCACCCGGTGAGCAGCGCGGGCCACACCGCCGGCAGCACCACCCAGCGGAAGGTCTGGAACGGCGAGGCGCCGAGCGTCTCCGCCGCGCGCTCGAGTTCGCGATCCAGGTCCGCCAGCACCGGCTGCAGCGTGCGCACCACGAACGGCAGGCCGACGAACATCAGCGCCACCACGATGCCGGCAGGCGTGTAGGCGATCTTCACGCCCAGCGGCTCGAGCCAGCGGCCCATCCAGCCATTGGGGCCGTACAGCGCCGTGAGGGCGATGCCAGCCACCGCGGTGGGCAGCGCGAACGGCAGGTCGATGATGGCGTCGATGATGCGTCGCCCCGGAAACCGGTGGCGGATCAGCGCCCACGCGATCACGAAACCCAGCACCGCATTGACCAGCGCCGCCAGCAGCGACGCGGTGAAGCTCAGCCGGAGCGACGCCAGCACGCGTGGCGTGCTGATGACCTGCCAGAAATGCTGCGGACCCAGTTGCCCGGCGCGGATGAACACGGCCGAGAGCGGGATCAGCACGATCAGCGACAGGTAGGTCAGCGTCCAGCCCAGCGTGAGCCGGAAGCCGGGCAGCACGCGGAACGCGCGTGCCGCCCGGCCCGAACGCGGGGGGAGGGTGAGGGTGGCGGCGCTGGCGTTCATCCTGCCTTCAGCGTCCGTAGATGCGATCGAAGCTGCCGCCGTCGTTGAAATGCGTGGCCTGGGCGCGGGCCCAGCCGCCGAACACTTCGTCGATGGTCACCAGCGGCACCTTCGGAAACTGCGCGGCGTACTTCGCGGCGATCTCGGGATCGCGCGGGCGGTAGAAATTCTGCGCCGCGATTTCCTGGCCCTGCTTCGAGTACAGGAATTTCAGGTACGCCTCGGCCACCTGGCGCGTGCCATGCTTTTGCACCACCTTGTCCACCACGGTCACCGGCGGCTCGGCCAGGATGCTCACCGACGGCACGACCACGTCCAGCTGGTCGCCACCGGGTTGCCGCTTGGCGAGCAGCGCCTCGTTCTCCCACGCCAGGAGCACGTCGCCGATGCCGCGATCGACGAAAGTCACCGTCGAGCCGCGTGCGCCCGAATCGAGCACGGGCACGTTCTGGTACACCTTCTTCACGAAAGCCTCGGCGGTCTTGTCGTTGCCGCCCGGCTGGCGCAGCGCCCAGGCCCACGCCGCCAGGTAGTTCCAGCGCGCGCCGCCCGAAGTCTTCGGGTTCGGCGTCACCACGGAAATCCCCGGACGCGCCAGATCGCTCCAGTCGCGGATGTTCTTGGGATTGCCCTTGCGCACCAGGAACACGATGGTCGACGTGTAGGGCGTGCTGTTGTCCGGCAGGCGCCTGGCCCAGTCGGCCGGAATGAGCTTGCCCTGCACGTTCAGCGCGTCCACGTCGTAGGCCAGCGCCAGCGTGACGACATCGGCTTCGAGCCCGTCGATGACCGCGCGCGCCTGCTTGCCCGAGCCACCGTGGCTCTGGCGGATGGTGACGCTCTGTCCGGTCTTCGCGAGCCAGTCCGCGGCGAACGCCTTGTTGTAGGCCTCGTACAGCTCGCGCGTGGGGTCATAGGACACGTTGAGCAGTGTCACGGGTGCCGGCGCGGCGTTGGCCAGGGAGCCCAGCGCGCTCGCGCCGATCAGGGTGGCCGCCAGGGCGATCGTCAGTTGCTTGATGTTCATGATGGATGTCCCTTTGGGGTCAGTAGGAGAGCTGGAAGCGCGAGAACAGCACTTTTTCGGTCGGCGAATCACCGCCGGCCGCGGCGGTGGCGCCGCCATCGAAGCGCGTGGTTTCGTAATTCACCAACGTCTTGAAATTCTGCGTCAGGGTCCAGGTCAGGCCCACGGTCCAGGCACTGGCCCGGTTCGCCGACTTGGTGGGATCGGCGAACGAGTTCGCGCCGCCCACGAAGGCCGCATCGTCGATGTCGAGCACCGCATAGCGCGCGACGAACTCCAGCGCACCCCAACCCTCGCCACCCACCGTGTATGGCCGCCGGGGCGCGGGATACTTGTAGCCTTCATCCTCGCCGGTGATGAACCAGGCGCCCGCGATCTGCCAGGCGCGGTTCGCGAGCGTCGCGCGATCCACCGTGGCGGAACCGTTCTCGACGCGACTGACCGCCGTTTTCGACACGACGTATTCGCCCAGCAGGCCGAACGGGCCATTGTAGTAGTAGGCCTGCGGCGCAATGCGCTGCCGCAAGCCATCCGCCAGTGTCGCGGCCGTGCCCGTCGCGGTGTTGGCGCTGCGATAGCTGAAGAAGGTCTGCTGGCCATTGGTCTTGTAGCTGGTCAGCAGCGAGTACGAGGTGGCGGGCGTCGTGCTGCCATCGACCCAGCCGTGCAGGTGGCCGCGGCTGGCACCGATGCCCACACCGAGGCCTCGCAGTGCGAACAGCTGCGAATTCGCGAACGGCAGGGAGAACAGGCGCGCAGCGATGTCCTTGCTGTTGTTGGGATCGCCATCCACCGAACTCGACGGCACGTTGGTGCTGTTGTCGGTGCTGCCGCCGTCGATGGTGCCGTTGAGGTAGGCAAGCTGGTAGGCCAGCACCGGGCCCAGCAGGTTGCCCGAGAACTGGATACCGAGGTCGCGGTTGGGAATCAGGCGATCGGGCAGGGCGCGCTCGACGAAGCGTGTGTCGGTGTCGCTCTGCAGGCGCTCGAGTCCCACCGGCGACTTGAACTTGCCCGCGGTGACGTTGAAGGCGGGTAGGAATTTCACCGTGGCATATGCGTCCTGGATCACGGTCTTGCCGCCCGCGAAGTCCGGCGTGAAGCGGAAATCCACCAGGTTGCCGACGGTGCCGTCGATGATGGGCCGGGCCAGGCGCAGCAGCGTGGTGTCGACGCCGCGATCCAGCGGCGTGGTGCCGCCACTCGGTTTGAACTCGTTGTAGTAGTAGCGGTTGTCGATATTGAGCACGGCGTGCAGCGCGATCCTGAAGGCACCATTCGGGGTGGCGATGGAAAAGCCGCTGGCCGAGGCCTTCACCACGGGCGCCGCGGCCGCGGCGGCTTTGGCGTCTTCCTGCTGGATTTCCAGCCGGCGTTCGAGCACGCGCAGGCGCTGGTCGAGAGCCTCCGGGCTGGCTGCGTCGGCGGCGTCACCCGGACTCGCGGCCACGGGGGTCGAGTCGGTCGGCTGCGCGGGCGCGGTTTGCGCGTGCGCCACGTGCAGCGGACCGGCGAGCGGCGCTGCCAGCAGCGTGGCATAGACGAAATGCTTGGTCGTCATCGGTATCAACTCCAGAAAAAAAGGGATTTCAGATCGATTCGCTGTGGAGATTCGCCCCGGCCACCGTGCCCACGGTCGCAGCGGGGCCGGTACAGCAGAGCAGCACCGCGCAGCGGCTGTCGGAGGCGAACAGCGGTCGGTAAGGTCCTTCCAGGGCTTCGTGGATCTGCTGGTCGGTGCCGGTGAGGCCGAGTACCACCAGCAGCGGTTCGGTGCTGGTGGCCAGCTTGCCCACCCAGTCGGAAAGGCCGCCGAACTGCACGTCGGTGCGCAGGTCGAGGCCGTGCAGCTCCTGCATCTGCGCGCGCGCGTCGAGCAGGCGGCGGAACGCCGCGGTGGCGTCGCCGCGCGGGCCCGAGGAATCCTGCAGGCTCAGCAGGGTCGCTTCGGCGTTGAGGTGGCGCATCACGCTCGCCACCAGTCCCAGCGTGGCGCGCTGCGCCGCATCGTTGGTGCAATGGATGAGGACCTGGCGCGGCAGCGAGGCGTCGTGTGGCAGGAACAGCAGCCGCTGCGCCTGCTGTGGAACCAGGGCGCGCAGGTCGGCCAGCGTGGCCACCGACGCGCCGAGCACTGCGAGGCCTGGCGCGGCCGCCTCCTCGGCGGCGTCGAGGATGCGCGCCTGCATGCTGCCGGCGAGCTGCGCCAGCAGCGGCGCTTCGCGCAGCGCGGTGGCCTGGGCCGGATCGCCGCCGACCAGCCGGAAGCTGGAAATCGGCGTGGGCAGCAGGTGATAGCGGCGCACACCGAGCGCGACGTGACGGCCCACGCTGAGCGGCAGCGCCAGTTGCTCGGCATGGGTGCGCGTGATGTCGATGCTGCCGCTGGCGTTGACCGCCGACTGCAGCTGCGAGGGGTCGGCCAGCTGCACCCGGACGCGTTCGAGGTTGCCGGCGAAGCCCAGCGACTGCACGTGGGCAGTCGCGAACGCCTTGCTGTGCAGACGGTCGGCCGTCTCCGCGAGCTCGATGTCCTCGGGACGGATCACGGTCACCACTTCGGCGCAGGGTGGGCCGGCAGTGGCCAGCGACTGGTGGCCAAGCAGGGCGGAACCCAGCTGCAGCCCGTGTTCGGTGTTTTCGCCCAGGAACAGGTTGGCGGCACCGAGGAACGTGGCGACGAAGCGCGTGGCGGGATGGCGGTACAGCGTGGTCGCCTGCCCGGTCTCGAGCAGGCGGCCGTTGTGCATGACGCCGATGCGATCGGCGAGCGCGAACGCTTCCTCCTGGTCGTGCGTCACCAGCAGGGTGGTCATCCCCAGCCGGCGCTGCACCTGGCGAATGGTGTCGCGCAGCTCGACGCGGATCTTGGCGTCCAGGGCGCCGAATGGTTCGTCGAGCAGCAGCACCGGGGGTTCGTGCGCCAGCGCGCGCGCCACCGCCACGCGCTGCTGCTGGCCGCCGGAGAGCTCACCGGGCAGGCGATCCGCGTAGCCTTCCAGCGCCACCAGTTGCAGCAGTTCCTCGCGTCGCCGCGCCCGCGCGCCGCGCCGCACTCCGCGCACCCGCAGCGCGAACTCCACGTTCTCGCCCACGGTCATGTGGCGGAACAGGGCGTAGTGCTGGAACACCAGGCCGACGCCGCGCTCGCGCGCGGGCACCTGCGTCACGTCGCGGTCATTGAGCAGGATGCGGCCGTGGTCGACGTCGCTCAAGCCGGCGGCGGCCCGCAGCAGCGTGCTCTTGCCGCTGCCGCTGGGGCCGAGCAGCACGAAGAACTCGCCGGTGCCGATGTGCAGCGAGACGTCGTTGACGACCGTGTTGCCGCCGTAGCGCTTGGTGATCTGCTCGAAACTGATGGACATGCCGACCTCGGTGAGGAGGTCGGCATGCTAGGTAACAGTGCGGTTGTTTAGCGGTAGCGGGGCGGTGACAATGCGGTGACAAAACGCCTGCCGGCGTGTCATGAGCTGATGCGGAGGGCGCAGCTCAAGGCCCCGTGATGGTGTTCGACAGTTCGCCGATGCGATCGATGCGCGCCACCACGCGATCGCCGGGCTTGAGATATCGCGGTGGCTCCATCGCGAAGCCCACGCCCGCCGGCGTGCCGGTGATCACGATGTCGCCCGCGTCGAGCGTCAGCCCGGCCGAGAGCTGCGCGATCAGCGTCGGGATGTCGAATATCATCTGCGCGACCTGCGCGCGCTGGCGCGGTTCGCCGTTGACTTCGAGGCTCAGTTCCAGGGTCGCCGGATCGCCCAGGCTGTCGCGATCGACCAGCCAGGGCCCGAGCGGCAGGGTGTCGTCGAGCGATTTGCCCTTGAACCATTGATCGTGGCGACGCTGCAGGTCGCGGGCGGTGATGTCGTTCGCGACGGTATAGCCGAACACATGCTCGAACGCGCGATCCGGCGCGATGTCGCGGCCGCCTTTGCCGATCACCAGCGCAAGCTCCACTTCGTAGTCGAGCTTGCTGGTCACCCCGGGATCCAGCCGCACCGCGGCGCCGGGCCCGCACACCGTGTGGGTGGCCTTGGTGAAGAACTGCGGCGCCTTCGGCAGCTGCGTATCGGCGCCGCTTGCGGCGTAGCCTTCCCTGACATGGTCCAGGTAATTGCGGCCCACGCAGAACACATTGCGTGCGGGTGCAGGGATGGGTGCGAGCAGCTGCAACTCGTGCGCGGGGCGGCGGGCAGCGGCCAGTGCCGGCAGCTCCCGCTCCAGTTCCGCAATCAATTGCAGGGCGGGTGTGCCGCCGCGCACGATGGCGAGTACCGACGACAGGTCGCCGCCGAGCTGGCGCAGCTCCAGCGCGTGCTGCAGATCCAGGGCCTCGGTGCCCAGCCAGAGGCCGGCCCGCACTTGCCCGCGGTATTGGAAACTGACCAGTTTCATGGGTGGTTCCGGGACGGGCGTATACTCTAGCAGAGTGGCCACGAGGGTCGGGCGGTCGTACGCAGCGGAAGGGGGTGGCAGTGGACAATCCCATGGGCACCGATGGCTTCGAGTTCGTCGAGTACACCGCGCCCGACCCGGAACTGCTGCGCCGGCTGTTCGCGACGCTCGGTTTCCCCGTCAGTGCGCGCCATCGCAGCAAGAACGTCACCCTGCATCGCCAGGGCGACATCAATTTCATCATCAACGCCGAGCCCGACAGCTACGCCCAGCAGTTCGCGCGCCAGCACGGTCCGTCGGCCTGCGCCATGGCGTTCCGCGTGCGCGATGCGGCCGCCGCCTACCAGCGGGCGCTGTCGCTCGGCGCCACACCGGCGCCGACGCAGGTGGGGCCCATGGAGCTCAACATCCCCGCCATCGAGGGCATCGGCGGGAGCCGCCTGTACCTGGTCGACCGCTATGGTGGCAGCACCATCTACGACGTGGATTTCCTGCCGGTGCGGGATGGCCCGGCGCCGCCCGACACCGGACTGCAGTACATCGACCATCTCACGCACAACGTGCGCCGCGGCAACATGGATCAGTGGGCCGGCTTCTACGAGCGGTTGTTCAATTTCCGGGAGGTGCGCTATTTCGACATCGAAGGCCGGAAGACCGGCCTGCTGTCGCGTGCGCTCACCAGCCCGTGCGGCAAGATCCGCATTCCGATCAACGAATCGCAGGATGACAAGAGCCAGATCGAGGAGTTCATCAGCGAGTACGGCGGCGAGGGCATCCAGCACATCGCGCTGGCGTCGCGCGACATCTGCCACACGGTGGACGTGCTGCGCGATCGCGGCGTGAAGTTCCAGGACACGCCCGACACCTACTACGAGGGCATCGACGCGCGGGTGCAGGGTCACCAGGAATCGATTCCCGAGCTGCGGCGGCGGCGCATTCTCATCGACGGCAGCGCCACGGACGGCATCCTGCTGCAGATCTTCACGGCCAACGTGATCGGCCCCATCTTCTACGAGATCATCCAGCGCAAGGGCAATGAAGGCTTTGGCGAAGGCAATTTCCGCGCGCTGTTCGAATCCATCGAGCTCGACCAGATCCGCCGGGGTGTGATCTGAGCGCCACGGCCACGCCGCTCAGGCTGCACAACTACTGGCGCAGCTCGGCGTCCTACCGCGTGCGGCTGGCGCTGGAATTCAAGGGCCTCAGCTACGAATACGTGCCCGTGCACCTGGTGCGCGAGGGCGGCACGCAGTTCTCGCCCTCATACCGCAGGCTCAACCCGCAGTCGCGCGTGCCCACGCTGGAAGTGGCGGGCCGCGCGCTCACGCAATCCATGGCCATCATGGAGTGGCTCGAGGAGACGCATCCGGATCCGCCGTTGCTGCCCGCCGACGCGTTCGGCCGGGCGCGCGTGCGCAGTCTCGCGCTGCTGCTGGTGGCGGACGTGCAGCCGTTGCAGAATCTGGCGGTGACCAAGTACCTCAAGGAAGTGGTGGGCGCCGGGGAGAGCGCGCTCCGCAACTGGCTTGGCGAATGGGTGGGGCGCGGCATGGGGGCGCTGGAAGTGCGCCTGGCCACGGAAACCGACACGGGCCTGTTCTGCCATGGCGACCGGCCGGGTCTGGCGGATCTCTGCCTGGTGGCGCAGTGCTATGCCGCCCGGCGGGTGGGCGTGGACCTCGGCCGCTATCCAACCATCCTGCGCATCGATGCGCGCTGCGCCGAGCTTCCCGAAGTGCTGCGCGCCGCACCCGAGCGCCAACCCGACGCAGAAGGGTAGCGACGCCGCCATGAAGAACTACATCCGTTTCCCACGCGTGGAAGGCACCGCCAGCCGCCAGGCGCATTGCGACCTGCCGCCCGGCACCTTCGAGCGCGAAGTGAGCAAGGAAGGCTTCTTCGGTCCGGCGGCGCATTTCCATCACAAGCACCCGCCGACGGCCTGGCAGAGCTTCGAGGGCCCGCTGCGTCCGCACGCGTTCGACCTGAACCGGCTCAGGCCGGCGGGCAACTCGCCGTGGGACGCCGCACCGGTCCTGCACAACCCGCATCTGCGGCTGCGCTACTGGCAGTGCCAGGGCAGCATGGAACACCTGGCGCGCAATGCCGACGGCGATGAGTTGCTGTTCGTGCACGCGGGCAGCGCGGAACTGTTCTGCGATTACGGACGGCTCGAGATCACCGCCGGCGACTACGTGCTGCTGCCGCGCGGGACGATGTGGCGACTCGCGGGCAGCGGGAGCGTCGCGGCGCTGCTGATCGAAGCCACGGGCGCGAGTTACCTGCTGCCCGACAGGGGCCTGCTGGGCCCGCACGCGATTTTCGATCCAGCCATGCTGGACGTGCCGCAGCTGGACGACGCGTTCCGCGCGCAACAGGACGAAAGGCCGTGGAAGGTGCAGGTGAAATCACGTGCCCAGGTCTCCGAGATCGGCTTCCCGTTCAACCCGCTGGATGCGGTGGGTTGGCACGGCGACCTGGCCGTGTGCCGCATCAACGTGCGCGACCTGCGTCCGGTGACCAGCCACCGTTATCACCTGCCGCCCTCGGTCCACACCACCTTCGTGGCGCAGCGCTTCGTGGTGTGCACCTTCGCGCCGCGACCGTTCGAAACCGATCCCGGCGCGGTGAAGATCCCCTTTTTCCACAATAACGATGACTACGACGAAGTCATCTTCTACCATGCGGGCGATTTCTTCAGTCGCGACAACATCCGCCCCGGCATGGTCACGTATCATCCGGCGGGGTTCACGCACGGGCCGCATCCCAAGGCGTTGCAGCGCATGCTGGTGCAGAGCAAGCCCGCGACCGACGAATACGGCGTGATGATCGACGCGCGCGACCCGCTCAACATCGGGCACGCCGCGGCCACGGTGGAAGACCCGGGCTACGTGGAGAGCTGGAAGGGAAAATGAAAAAGATGCTGGGGGGCATGGCCTGCCTGCTGCTGGCAGGCGGCGTGTGTGCGCAGGTGCAGAAGATTCCGGCCGGAGGCATCAGCGGGCTCACGAAGGATGAGCTGACATTCGAACCGGAATACCGCGAGCGGGCCAAGGCCCAGGCGGGCGTGGCCGTGCCGGCGCCGCCCGGCACCCGTCCGGGCTCGACCGATCCGCGCAATCTCAACGGCATCTGGATCAACGGCAAGACCTTCCCGCTCGGCAAGGCGGCACAGAAGCAGGCGCCGGCGTTCGGCGGCGGACCGCGATCCGCGGGCGGCGGCCTGCGCGCCGTGCGGCAGGAGTGCGTGCCGCGCCCATCGGTCACGGTGGGATTGCCAGGGTTGATCGTGCAGACGCCCAAGGTGATCTACATCCTGCGCAACGGCCAGGACGGCAGCAGCTACCGTCGCATCCGCATGAACGCCCGGCATGTCTCGCCGGTGGTGCCCAATTACACTGGCGATTCGGTGGGACATTGGGAAGGCAACACGCTGGTGATCGACACCGTGGGGTTGAAGGGCGCCATGTCCGCCGGCGATTTCGGCGGTGCGGTGGGCCACGACTACACGCCGCAGAGCCGCGTGGTGGAGCGCATCCGCAAGATCGAGGGCGGTCTCAAGCTCGAGAACCTGATCACGATCAGCGACCCCGAGCTGGCGGAACCCTACCAGGCCCGCACGCTGAGCTACTGGCGGCCCGACCTGAAAGTGGTGGAAGCGCCGTGCGAGGAGTATTCGGATCCGCTCGAGACGGAGGACACCGGACCGTTCCAGGGCGGTGACGAAGGCCAGCCGGGAGCGCCGCCGTGAGCGCGCGCCAGGAAACGCGGATGAATCGATCGACTCTTTCGTGGCGGACGACGGGATGGGCGTGCGCAGCGCTGTGCGTGGCGCTGGGCATGGCGGCCACGGCTGCCGCCGCCGCCGGGACCGAACTGAGCGGCTTCTGGAAACCCTCCGCAGTGGTGAGCGTTCTGCACACACGCGGTGGCGGCGTGCCGCCGTTGCTGCCCGGGGCGGCCGCAATGTATGACAGCCGCGTGCGCGCGCCGGGCGATCGCACGTTCGACGACACCTTGCAGTGTCTGCCGCCGGGCCTGCCGCGCATCCTCGGCGAATCCGCATTCGAAATCGCGCAGACGCCGACGCAGCTGTTGTTCCTGTACGAGTGGAATCGACTGCAACGCGTGGTGCCGGTGCGGGCCGACCATGTCGAGTTCGACCGGGCCTATCCCTACTATCTCGGCCATCCGGCCGCGCACTGGGAGGCCGGCACGCTGGTCGTCGATTCCATCGATTTCAACGCCGACACCGTGCTCGACGCCAGCGGCCTGCCGCACGGCGAACAGCTGCACGTGGTGGAACGCATAGCGCTCGCGGGCCGCGACACGCTGGTGGATCGCGTGCGCATCGAGGATCCGCAGTATTACAGCCGGCCCTGGGAGGCTGAGTACCGCTTCCAGCGCATGCCCGCGGGCACACTGTTCGCGGAGGATGTCTGCGTTCTGCGGCTCGGGCTCAAGGGTCTCAACACCCGCCGCAACCTGCGACCGACGCACTGAGCGATCCGCCGGATGAGCAGCACGTCTCGGTGCGACTGTGTCCCACGGCGCTGGGCGACGTAGGATGAGGCATCCGCTGACCTGAATTTCCGCAACCTCGCGGGTATGCTTGGGCCCTGCACTGCAGATTGCGCTGATGCAGGGGGCTCGATGCGACCCATGGAACACACCGCCACGCCGCGCCTGACGGCGACGATCATCCTGAGCTCGAAGATCGCGGGCCAGGTGGTCGCCGTGGTCGGCGCGCTGGTGCTGTTCGGCTGGGCGATCGGGAACGAGGCGATCACGCGCCTGCATGCCAGCCTCGCGTCCATGAAACCCAACACCGCGCTGTGCCTGGTGCTGTGCGGCTGCGCGTTGTGGGGCGTCAATCACGCCCGCGAACGTCGCCTGCTGCGCGCGGCAACGACCGCAGCCGCGCTGCTGGTGATCGCGATCGCGGGCACCACGCTCCTCGAGTACGTGGTCGATCATGCGCTGCTGGGACTCGACCAGTGGCTGTTCGCTGTGCAGGGTGGGCTGTATCCCGGCCGCATGGCGCAGGTGACGGCGTCGTTGTTCCTGGTGGCGGGCGTGGCGCTGCTTGGCATCGACATCGAGACCTCGGGCGGACTGCGCCCCGCGCAGGGACTCGCGATGGTGATGATCGTCGTGGCGCTGGTGGCGGTGCTGGGGTACCTGTTCGGTGCGCCGTCGCTGTATGCGGTGCGACCCTATTCCTCGGTGGCGCTGCACACGGCGTTGTCGTTCGTGCTGCTGGCGCTCGGCATCCTGGCCGCGCGCCCCAACGCGGGTCTCATGCAGCGCCTCACCGGCGACACCGGCGCCGGGCTGGTGGGACGGCGGCTGATCCCGCTGGTGGTGGTCATTCCCGTCGTCGTGGCGTGGCTCAGGATCTGGGGCCAGCACGCCGGCCTCTACGACACGGAATTCGGCACGGCGCTGCATGCCACGGCCAGCGTCCTGCTGCTGGTGTTGCTCACCTGGTGGACGGTGGGCGCGCTGTGGCGTCGCGAGCTGGTGCGCGATCGCATGCAGTTCGCGCTCGCCAACAGCGAACAGGATCTCTCGATCACCCTCAACAGCATCGGCGATGCCGTCATCGCCACCGACCTGGCGGGACGCATCACGCGCATGAATCCCGTGGCCGAGAAGCTCACGGGCTGGTCGTTGGCGGAGGTGCGGGGACACGCGCTCGAAACGGTGTTCCGCATCCAGCGATCCGACGAACCGGCGGCCTCGCAGGAGTCGGTCGTGACGCGCGTGCTCAGGGAGGGGCGCGTCGTGGGACTCGCCGACCACACGGTGCTGGTGGCGCGCGATGGTGCGGAACTGCCCATCGCCGACAGCGGCGCCGCGATCCGCACCGAAGACGGCGAACTGCGCGGCGTGGTGGTGGTGTTCCGCGACCTGACCGGGGAACACCGCCAGGAACTCATGCGCCAGCGCATTGAACGCGCGCTGCACCTGGCCGAAGCGCGCAACAGCGCCATTCTGGCCTCGGCGGTCGATGGCATCATCGCCATGGACGCCGCCGGCACCATCATCGAATTCAATCCGTCGGCCGAGCGCATCTTCAGGACAACCCGCGAGCTGGCCATGGGACGCCATGTCGCCGAAGTGGTGGTGCCGCAGAGGTTGCGGCCGGCGCTGGCGGCCGCGGTGGCACGGGCTCCCGGCGACGGGGCGGCGCCGGTGTTCGGCCGCGCCTTCCAGCAGGCGGCACTGCGCGGCGACGGCAGCGAATTCCCGGCCGAGTTCGTGCTGGCGCAGGTGGAGGGCGTGCAGCCGCCGGTGTACACGGCGTTCGTGCGCGACATCAGCGAGCGGCTGCGTTCCGAGTCGGAGCGCGAACGCCTCAACCTGAGCCTGCGGCAGCGCGTGGCCGAGGTGGAAGCGGCCAACCGGGAACTGGATTCCTTCGCCTACGTGGCCTCGCACGATCTGCGCTCGCCGCTGCGTGACATCCTGAGCCTGTCAGCCTGGGTCGCCGAGGACAGCGGCGGACTGCTGGCGCCGGCCTCGCTGCAGCACCTTGCGAAGCTGCAGTCACGCGCCGCGCGCATGGAACGCCTGCTGGACGATCTGCTGGAATACAGCCGCATTGGCCGCGTGGCGCCCAGGACGGAGGACGTCCGGGTCGGGGACCTGATCGACGACGCGCTGGATCTGGTCGGTCCGCGCGCAGGCTTCGCGACCCGCGTCAGCGGCGGCGACGCCGTGATCCACTCGCCGCGCTCGCCGCTGGTCCACACGCTGCGCAATCTGGTCAACAACGCCATCAAGCACCATCACCGCAACAGCGGCACGATCGACATCGAGGTGGCCCCGGCAGGAAACGGCCTGCTGCGTTTCACCGTGGGCGATGACGGTCCCGGCATTGCGATGGAATACCATGACGTGGTATTCCAGCCATTCCGGACGCTGCGGCGTCGCGACGAGGTGGAAGGCAGCGGCCTCGGGCTGGCCATCGTCAGGAAGATGGTGGAGTCCGTGGGCGGACGGGTGGAGATCCAGTCCGCGCCCGGTGCCGGCACCCGCATCAGCTTCACCTGGCCCGAGCGCTGGGTTCCGCCGGTGCGCGACTTGCAGGAATGGGAAGCGCAGCCAGCGGAGCGAATCGCCTCATGATCAACATCGCGGCCGAAGCGGCCACCATCCTGCTGGTGGAGGACAATGACGTCGATCGCGAATCGGTGCGCCGCGCTTTCCAGCGCCACAGGATCGAGAACCAGGTGGTGGAAGTGGTCGACGGCGTCGAAGCCCTGGACGTGATGCGCGGCGTGGCCGGGATCGAGGCGCTGCAGCGTCCCTACCTGGTGCTGCTGGACCTCGCGTTGCCGCGCATCGACGGTCACACGGTGCTCAGGGAAATGCGCGCCGATCCGTTGTTGCGCGACAGTATCGTGTTCGTGCTGACCACGTCCAAGGATGCCGGGGACGTGAAGGCCTGCTACGAACAGCAGGTGGCCGGCTACCTCGTCAAGGGCGAGGTGGGCTCAGGACTCAAGGGACTGGCGGAGTTGATCCAGTCGTACGCGAACGTGGTGCGCTTCCCGAACGGCCACCACTGAGGCCGGGCCGCCTCAATCCGGCGGCAGCGTGGCGCCGCCGCCCATGGCCAGCAGCAGCTGCATTTCGTCCTGGTAGCGCTGGGCGCGGGCCCGCAGGATGCCGAGCTGGCTCTGCTCGTTGACGCGGTCCGCGTCCAGCATCTGCAGGATGCCGACATTGCCCGCGCTGTAGCTCTTGCGCGTGAGATCGAGGTTGGCGGCGGCCGCATCCACCGCCTGCTGCTGTGCATCCACCAGCTGCGCGTCGTGTTCCAGCGCTTCCAGCAGGTCGGCGACCTGTCCGAACGAGCTCAGCACGGTCTGCTCGTAATGCGCCACGGCGGCTTGCCGCGCCGCATCCGCCGCGCGCTCCCTGGCGCGCAACGCGCCATGGTTGAAGATCGGCTGCGTCAGCGATCCCAGCACGCCACCCGCCGAACTGTCGGCATCGAACAGGTGGCCGAGCGTGGTCGACTGCATCGAAGCCGTGGCCGACAGCGTGATGCGGGGATACAGGTTGCTGGTGGCCACGCCGAGCGATGCGGTGGCCTCGTGCAGCTGCGCTTCGGCGGCCAGGATGTCGGGCCGCTGGTGCACCAGCTCGGAGGGCACGCTCACGGGCAGCGAGGCGGGGCCTGCCAGTTCCGCCAGATCGAAGTCGGGCGGGGCCCAGTCGGCCGGGAAGCGTCCCACCAGCACGCCCAGCGCATGGCGCGCCGCGCTCAGTTCCTGCAGCAGCGGCGGCAGCAGCACCTGGTCGTTGGCGGTCTGGCTCTGCGCGCTCAGCACATCGACGCGCGTCACCGAGCCGGCGTCGAACGCGCTCTGCACCAGTTGCGCGTTGCGCTCGTCCTCCTTGAGCAGCGCCTGCACCGTGTCGATCTGCGCCCGCGCCAGCGCGATGCGCAGCGCCTGCAGCGCGACGTTGCCGGTGAGCGTCAGGTAGGCGGCGTCGAGCTGGTAGCCCTGGTAATCGACGCGCGCACTCGCGGCCTCGACATTGCGCCGCACGCCGCCGGCGAAGTCGAGGGTGTAGCTCACCGAGGGTCCGATCGAGAAGTAGGTGAACGGCGGCACCTTGAAATTGCCGCCCAGCGCCGCGGCGCCGAGCTTCTGGCGCCCGGCCGACGCGTCGAGGGACAGCGCCGGCCACTCATCGCCGGTGCTGGCGCGGGCCAGCTCGGCCGCCTGCGCCAGCGTCTGCTGCGCCGCCGCCAGGTCGCGGTTGCCCTGCAGCGCGAGCTGCATGGTGTCGTTCAGTCGCTGCGAGCCGAACACCGTCCACCAGTCGCGGACCGGAGCCCCCGCCTGCAGCGTGAGCCCGGCGGCGGCCAGCGTCGGCAGTTGCGCGTGGCTGTAGACCGGCGTGGTCGGTGGCGGGGGGCGCACGAAGTCGGGGCCGGCCGCACACGCACCCAGCGCCAGCAGCACGCCCGCTGGTGCGATTTTCGCGGCCCGGATCAGGGGTTCATTCAACGGCGACATGGACGGGTTCTCCTCCGCGGCGCGCGGTGCGCACCAGCAGCAACAGGGGAATGGTGGCCAGCGTGAGCATGAGCATGAGCCAGAAATCATCGATGTAGGCCACCATCGCCGCCTGCGCGGTGACCTCGGCGTTCAGCGCGGTGAGCGCGTGGCCGCCCGCCAGCAGCGGCACGCCGGCGCGCGCCAGCGCGTTGGGGGTCAGGTGCGTGACCAGCGACGCATGAACGATCTGCGTGTTGCGCACGAACAGCGCCTGCACGGTGGAGATGCCGATGCTGCTGCCGAGGTTGCGCAGCAGGTTGAACAGCGCGGTGCCCTCGTTGCGCAGCGCCGGTGCCAGGGTGGCGAAGGTCAGCGCGGCCATGGGTACGTACACCACGCCGGTGCCGAAACCCTGCAGCACGCCGGACCAGATCACGGGCTGCATGTTCATGAGCAGGCTGAAATGCGTCATCTGCCACAGCGAGATCGCCGTGAGCACGAAGCCGGTGCCGATGATGAGCCGCACGTCGTACCTGCCCACCATGCGGCCCACGATCAGCATGGCCAGCAGCGTGCCCGCGCCGCGCGGTGCGGTCACGAGGCCCGCCTGCAGCACCGAATAGCCCATGAACTCCTGCAACAAGGGCGGCAGCAGCGCCAGCGTCGCGAACAGCACGATGCCCACCACGAAGATCAGCACGTTGCCGGTGGAGAAGTTGCGATCCTTGTACAGCGACAGGCGGATGAACGGGTGCTCCGCCGTGAGCGTGTGCACGATGAACAGGTACACCGACAGCGCGAATACCACCGCATAGATCTGGATCTCGCGCGCCGAGAACCAGTCCACCTGCTGGCCGCGGTCGAGCATGAGCTGCAGCGATCCCACCGCGATGCTCAGCGTCGCGAAGCCGAAGAAGTCGAACTGGCGCTTGTTGAGCGGGCTCCTGGGGAAGAACGCCATGATGCCGAGGATGGCCAGGATGCCGAACGGCACGTTGATGTAGAACACCCAGCGCCAGCTGTAGCTGTCGGTGAGCCAGCCGCCGAGGATCGGACCCAGTGTCGGGCCCATCACCACGCCCAGGCCCCAGATGGCCATGGCGCGGCCGTGCTGTTCGGGCGGGTTGATGTCGAACAGCACCGCCTGCGAAATCGGAATCAGCGCCGCGCCGCACAGGCCCTGCAGCAGGCGGAAGAACACCAGCTGGTCGAGCGATTGAGCGGCGCCGCACAGGGCGGAGGCAATGGTGAAGCCCAGCACGGACAGCATGAACAGCCGCTTGCGGCCGATATGGTCGGCGACCCAGCCCGTGAGCGGCGTCATGATGGCGGCGGCGACGATGTACGAAGTCAGCACCCAGGTCATCTGGTCCTGCGTCGCCGACATGCTGCTGCGGATGTTGGGCAGCGCGACGTTGGCGATGGTGTTGTCCAGCGCCTGCAGGATCGAGGCGAGCATCACCGTCACGGTGATGGCGCCGCGATGCAGGGCGGGAGCGTGGCGGGTGGCGTCGCTCACAGGCTGCGGTGGTGCTCGGTGTCGACCGACACGGTGGCGCTCAGGCCCGAATGCAGCGGCAGCTGGCTGAGGTCTTCCGGCGTCTCCAGCTGCAGGCGCACCGGGAGCCGTTGCACCACCTTGACCCAGTTGCCGGTGGCGTTCTCCGGCGGCAGCGCCGAGAACTGCGAGCCGGTGCCCGGGCTGAGGCTGCTCACGCGCGCCTTCAGCGTATGTCCCGACCACGCATCGAGCTTCACTTCGGCGCGCTGTCCGGCGCGCATGTACGACAGCTGGTCTTCCTTGAAATTGGCCTCGACCCAGATGTCGCGCGTGGAGACCACCGTGAATAGCGGCGCCGCGGCGCTGATGTAATCGCCGACCTGCAGCTGCTCGACCTTGGCCACCACGCCATCGTCGGGCGCACGCACCACGGTGTAGGTGAGATCGAGGTTGGCGCGATCGAGCACCGATTGCGCCTGCTGCACGGCCGGATGCTGGTCCACGGGCAGGTCGGGCTTGCCACCCAGCAGCACCAGGACGCTGTCGGCCGACTGCTGCGCCGACGTGAGCTGCTCGCGCGCCGTGTCGAGCGCGTGCTGCGCGGTCTCGAACTGCGCGCGCGAAGCGATGCCGGAGTTCAGCAGGTTCTGCTGGCGATCGAAGTCCTGCTTGCGGTAGGCGAGGGTGCTCTGCGCGGCCGCCACCTCCGCGAGCTGGTGGCGGTAGGTGGCCGCGGCGGCGCCGATCTGCAGCTTCGCGGTGGCGAGCTTGGCGGTGGCGTCGGCGATGGCGATGCGATAGGGACGATCGTCGAGCTTGAACAGCACGTCGCCGCGCCTGACCTGCTGGTTGTCCTGCACGTCGATCTCGGTCACGCGGCCGGAGATGTTGGCGCTCACCGTGGCCATCGCCGCGCGCAGCGTCGCGTCGTCGGTGGACTGGTAGCGGCCCGTGAACAGCCAGAACAACAGGATGGCGAGCAGCAGCACCAGCACCCCGCCGCCCATGAAGATCCAGCGCAGGCGGTTGCGGCGCCCCGCGGCCTGTTCGGTCGCGATGCCGGTGGAGACGTCAGCTGTGGTGGTCGCCATGGTGTTCAAGCCTTCCTGCGTTGTGGCCCGGGCGCGGCCTTGTCGCCGGCGTCGAGCGCCGACAGGTTGGACTGGATGCGTTCGAGCAGATTCATGAGCTGGTCGCGTTCGGCGGCCGACAGTCCGGCCAGCGCTTCATCGCGCGCGGCGTCCGCCACTTTCCAGATGCGCGCCAGCACGGGTTTCGCGCCGTCCTGCAAATAGAGGCGATGCGCGCGCCGGTCGGACGGGTCCGGGCGGCGCTCGATCCAGTGATCGGCCTCCATGGCATCGAGCATGCGCACCAGCGTCATCGGGTCGCTCTCCGACATTTCCGCCAGCCGGCTCTGGCTGATGCCTTCGTTGCGCGCGAGGTACACCAGCACTTTGCACTGCGACAGGCTCAAGCCCAGATCGCGCGCATGGCGCTCGAAATTCTTGCCGCTGAGGCGCGAAACCCCTTTGAGCAGGAAGCCGAAATTGCGCAGGCGGTTCATGGACGTGGCCTTCCTCCGATCGGTGAGATCTTACACTAACAAATAATATCAAAGTATACAATATACATTCACATGGACTTGGGCCGAGGCCGGTTCCGGGAGGGGCGCGGAGGGCGACGCCGGGCTGGTTTCTGGCTCCCTGGCAATCTGCTACCGTGCAACAACTACAAAATGGGGAGGAGGGGCCAATGTCCTTGATGCCGACCGCGCCACGTTCCATCGGAGGCGTGCTGGATAACGCCATTCGCCTGTTTCGCGCCGTGCTGCCCAGGAGCCTGCCGTTGGTGATCGGGGCGGTGGTGGCGATGGCACTGCTCGGGGCGACCCTCACATACCGCATGATGAACCTGGGTCTCCCAGGCATCGCGGCGTTGCGGGCGTTCTATCTGTCTCCCGCCACGTGGCTCAGCTATTTGGTGATCCTGGCGGTGACGGTGCTGGTCTACAACGCCATCTTCGTCATCGCCGACGCCGTCGCGCGCGGCGCGGAACCCTCCCTTGGCGCGGCCCTGTCGGTGGCGTCGAAGCGCTGGCTGCCCTCGATCGCACTGAGCATCGTGCTGATGGTGATCATCGGCATCGGACTGGTGCTGCTGGTGCTGCCGGGCATCTGGCTGTGGGGTGCATTGCAGTTCTCGCTGGTCGCGCTGCTGATCGAGCGCCAGGGCGTGTTCGCGTCACTGGGCACCAGTTTCCGCCTGGTGAAAGGCAACTGGTGGCGTTCCGTCACCATCATGACCGTGTCGATCATCATCATGTATGTGCTGGTGATGGTGCTGGCCATCGCGGTAGGCATCCTGACCGCATCGCTGCGCCTCAGCCTGACGGGTTCGATCATCCTGCAGCAGGTGCTGTCCGCGCTGCTCAACCTGGTCCTGCTGCCGTTCCTGCCCACCGTGCTGCTGTCGATCTACTACGACCTGAAGCTGCGCAGCGAAGGCACGGATCTGGCCGCGCGCCTGCAGGCGATCAAAGCGGGCTGATGGGTCGGACGTCGCTCCTGCCGTGCCTGCTGGCCGCGGGACTCATGCAGGCTGGCGCCCACGCGGGCGCACTCGACGACGTCCGCAACTGCGCGTTGCGCGTCGACTCGACGGTGCACGGGCTGGCCGCGCTCGAAGCCCGATGCCCTGGCCTGACGCAGTCGCTGTCGGCACTGGGCTGGCCGGGGCAGCTGCCGGAGAGCTGGCAGTCGACCGTGAACGGCGATGCGCTGCTCGACCTGGGCGAACTGGGGCTGCGCTACCAGGTGGCCGCGCCGCGCAGCACGCTGCAGACCGTCGCGCTGGATCGGATCCTCAAGGCCATGGCACTCGAGAAGCCGCGCACGGGTCATTCCTGGTGGCAGCGCTTCAAGGACTGGCTGGGCAGCTGGCTCACCGCACGCGATTCGGACCAGGATTCGTGGCTGGCGCGCTGGCTGGACGCGCATTCGCTGTCGGAGTCCGCGCTCAGGATCCTGGTCTACCTGCTGCTGGGCGCGGTGGTGAGCGCCGCGCTGCTGGTCGTGGCCAACGAATTGCGGGCCGCCGGTCTGCTCGCCCCGCGCGCACCAGGCGCAACGCCGGGGCAAGCCCCGCCCGACCAGCCGGCGAACGCGACCCCGGCGCCGACGCTGCGCGACCTGGAGCGCTCGGCGCTGGATGCGCAGCCAGCGTTGCTGTTGCGATTGCTGGTGGCGCGGTTGCGCGCGCTGGACCTGCTGCCCGCCGACCGCAATCTCACGCACCGCGAGCTCGTGGCGCGCGCGGGTCTCACGGCTCCCCGGCAGCGCGAACAGTTTGCGGACGTGGCCAGGCTCGCTGAACGGGTCGTGTATGGCGGAGAGGGGGTGCGCACGGGTGCCGATGAAACGGTGCTGGGACAAGGCCGCGCCCTGTTGCAGCAGCTCGAGCTGTCGCGCGGCGCGTCGGCGTGAAGCAGTGGCTGGTCACGCTGGGACTCGCGCTCGGTGCGCTGGCGCTGTTCTACGCGCTGTTCCTGCCCAAACCCGCACCGGCAGGCGTCGCCGCGGCGCCACCAACTTCGGTGGAAGCCGGCGACAGCGGCTACCAGGCCGCGTGGCGCTGGCTCACGCAGTCCGGCATTCCCGTGCGCTCGTACCGGCAGAAATACGACCGGTTGGGCGGCGCGACCGCCAGGCCCACCGGCAACGTGCTGCTCGTGACGCTGCCGCTGCAGACCGCGACCGCCGCAACCGAACTCGCAAGCCTGCGGCGCTGGGTCGCCCGCGGCAATACGCTGCTGGTCATGGCCGCGCTGGCCGATACACCGCGCTGGGCGCTGTTCTCGGGCAGCGACAACGCCCGGTTTCTCCAGGACGTGGCCAGCCTGGCCGTCAAAAGCGTTGCCGAACCGGGCGGTGCGACGTCGGCCGCGAAAACCCGTGCCTTCAGTCGCGGGTTCGCGAAACTGCTGCAGCCGACGCGCTCGCTGCTCGAACCCAATGGAGTCCACCCCTTGCTGGCGGGTGTCCACGCCATCGCCACGAGTTCCGACTATCCCGCCGATCGCTGGACGGTTGCCACCACCGACGCCGCGCCGCTGCTCGCGATCGCCAGGCACCGGGCCGCCGGCAGCGCTGGCCACGACGACGCGGCGCTGTTTCTCAAGCGCGCGGCGGCCGGGCAGGTGATCTTCTGCAGTTACTCCACGCCGTTCTCGAACCAGCTCATCGGCGCGCAGGACAACGCGCGGCTGCTGGCCAACATCGTGGACTGGTCCCGGGGTGAAGGCGGCGCGGTACTGTTCGACGACGCGCACCAGGGTCTGGTAGGTTACTACGACGCCAAGGCCTTCTTCGCCGACGCGCGCCTGCACCGCACGCTGCTGTGGCTGCTGTTCCTCTGGCTGGTGTTCGTGCTCGGCTGGCAGCGGATGCCGCGGCAGTACGAAAGCTGGCAGCCCATGGACGTCACGACCTTCATCCGCGCCACGGGCGGCTTCATCGCGGGGTCGGTCGCCGAACCCGTCGCGGGCGAGCGCCTGATCCAGAATTTCTTCGACGTCCTCGGGCGGCGGCAACTGCGGCCGGAGCATGGCCAGCCGGACTGGGACTGGCTGCGCGCCCAGGCCGGGATCGAATCCGCCGACGTGCAACGACTGCAGCGGCTGCATCAACAGGCGGCCCGGCGTCGTCGGGTCGATCTCGTGGCGCTGCAAAACCTTCTGAACCGCATGGTGAGCAAGCTGGCATGAACGGAACCCTCGCGTCTTTCGAAACGGATCTGCAGTCGGTGCTGGGCCGCACGGTGGTCGGCATGGAAACCGTGGTGCGCGCGCTGCTGGTGGCCATCGTCGGCCGCGGCCACGTGCTGCTGCAGGGCCCGCCGGGGCTGGGCAAGACGCTGCTGGGCAAGTCCCTGGCGCACACGCTCGGCGGCGAGTTCAAGCGCATCCAGGGCACCGCCGATCTCATGCCGTCGGACATCACCGGCGTGCACGTGTTCGACACCGCGCGGGGCGAATTCGAATTCCGGCCGGGTCCGATCTTCGCTGACGTGCTGCTGGCCGATGAGATCAACCGCACCGGACCCAAGACCCAGTCGGCGCTGCTGGAGGCGATGGAAGAGCGGCAGGTGAGCGTGGATCGCCGCACCTATGCGCTGGCCGCCGAGTTCCTGGTGATCGCCACGCAGAATCCGCGCGATTTCGAGGGCACCTACCCGCTGCCCGAGTCGCAGCTCGACCGATTCATGATCCGCGTCGACCTGCAGTACCCGGTGCGGGCGCAGGAGCTGCAGGTGCTGGCGCGCTATGGCCAGGTGGAGTGGGCCGCCGATCCGTCGCAGCTGCCGGTGCTGGGGCGCAGCCAGCTGGCCGCGGCACGCGCCGAGGTGGATGCCGTGCACGTGGCGCCCGAACTGCAGGGCTACGTGCTGGACCTGGCGGCGGCGTCCCGCGGCAATCCGCACCTGACGCTCGGGCTGTCGACGCGCGGCGCACTCGCGTTGCTGCGCGCGGCGCGCATCGGCGCGGCGCTGCGGGGCGCGGCGTTCGTCGCGCCCGACGACGTCAAGGACATGGCGCCGCTGGTGATGTCGCACCGGTTGGTGCTGGCGCCCGAAGCGCAGCTCGAGGGGATCGACGAGCGCCTGGTCGTGCAGCGGCTGCTCGCCCAGGTGCCCGTGCCCAGATGAGCGCCGCAGCGTGAACCTGCGCGGCAACGCCCTGCTGCTGGCGCTGCTCACGGCGCTGGTCGCCATCCTCGGCGACTGGAGCGGCAGCCCATGGCTCGCGGTGCTGTGGCGCCTGCCGGCGGGACTGCTGCTGCTGGGGCTGGGATACGAATCCTGGCTGATGACCCGTGCACCGCTGCGCCTGGAGCTGGGGGCGCCGGCCGCCTGGATCCTCGGCCGACCCGTGCGGCTGCAGCTGCGCTGCGCGCATCCGCTGCGGCGCAGCCTGCGCGTCGAAATCGCGCCGGCGGCGCCGCCACCTTTTGCGTTCGATCCGGCCCCGCGGGCGCTGGAGATTCCCGCCGGACAGTGGGCGATGAGCACCCTCATCGTCACGCCGCGCAGCCTGGGCCGCTACGGCTGGCCGGCGCTGCGCGTTCGTGTGGCGGGACCCTTCGGTCTCGCGTGGTGGTCGCGACGGGTCAGTGCGCCGTGCGAGGCGCAGGTGGTGACGGATCTGCTGCGCAACGCGGAAGGCGTGCAGGGGCTGGGTTCGATCGGCAACCGCGGCAGCGCGACCCTGGGCGCCGGGGTCGAACTCCGGCAGCTGCGCGCATACCAGAGGGGCGACCCGCCGCGCATCATCGACTGGAAGGCCACGGCGCGCACGCGGCGGCTGGTGAGCCGCGACTTCAGCGAAGACCAGCACCTGGAAATCCTGATCCTGATCGATGCCGGCCGCAGCAGCGGCCTGCGCGCCGGCGAACTCGACCGCTTCGGCCACTACGTGAATGTCGCCGCGCGGCTGTCGCAGTTCGCCGTGACCCAGGATGACAAAGTGGGGCTGTTGCTGTTCGCCGAACAGCCGCTGCTGACGCTGCCGCCCGCTCGCGGCGTGAGCGCGGCCGCGCGCATCCGGCGCGCGCTGTCCGGCGCGCGCGTGATGGGCCGTGAATCCAATCCGCTGCAGGCCGCCCTGCACGCGCGGGCGCTGCTCGGGCAGCGCAGCCTGGTGATCCTGCTGACCGACCTGGACGATGCCACCGTGGCCAGCCAGCTCGCGGGCGCCGTGCGGCTGCTGCTGCCCAAGCATCTGCCGTTCATCGCGGGGCTCAGCAGCGAGGCCGCCTGGCAGTTGGCCCAGGCGCCCGCCAGCAGCTGGCTCGACCCCTATCATTCGCTGGCGGCCCAGGAATACTGCACGGGCCTGGAACGCAAGGTGCGGGCGCTGAAGTCGCTCGGCGCGCCGGCATTGGCCGCGCGGCCCGAGCAACTGGAGCACGCGGTGTTCGAGGCGTACGCCAGCACCCGCCAACGGCGCCGCGTCTGATCAGGCGGCGGCCCGAGCGGGCCGCGGGCGCCGGCCAAACAGGCGGCCCGTGAGCGCGGCGACCATCAACAGCCAGTAGCACACGCCGATCACGACGTGGCACACCATGGGAAAGGTGTCGCCTGGCGACACGAATCCTTCGATGCAACCCGCGCCCACCAGCAGCAGCGCGCACAACAGCAGCAGCGGCGCCAGATGCTGTGCGCAACGCTGGAACGATTCCCGCCGGCTCGCCGCGGCGGGCCGGATCAGCGCGTCGCCCAGCTCCGCGCCGATCGCGCCGGCGATGCAGATCACCGACAGCTCCACCGGGCCATGCGCCACGATGAACTCGAACAGCCGGTCGCCCAGGCCGTGTTGCTGCACGAACGCGAACACGCTGCCGAGCATGAGTCCGTTGGTGGCGATCAGGTAGAAGGTGCCGAGCCCGAACAGGCAACCGGCGCCCACCGCGAAGATGCTCACCGCGATGTTGTTGGAGAAGATCCGGATCGACATCAGCGAGGACGGCGTGATGTTGAGGATGTCGTCGGTCCACAGCTTGCCGGCGTCCACCTGGTCGATCATGCGCTGGCTGGCGAACAGGCTCACCAGATCCGGGTAGGCATGCACCAGCCACCAGCCAGCCGCGGTGCTCAGCACGAACAGCGCGAGGATCCATCCCAGGCGCGGCAGCAGCGCAGCGAAGATCCGCGGGATGCGGTTGCGGAACAGATCGAGCCGGGCGGCCGCGCCGCCGGTGGGAGGACGCCGGATCAGCGCGTGCAGTTGCGCGTACAGCGCTTCGAGCGCGAGCGTGGCGCGCGTCGCGGGAATGAGGCGCTGCGCGGTGGCGAGGTCGCGCGCCAGTCCGCGATAGTCCTCGACGGTGTCGAGCGCTTCCGGAATGCTCGATCCGGATCGCCGCGGCCGGCGCGAGAGCCGTGTGGCCAGCGCCTGCCAGGCCGGCGCGCGCGCCGCGACCCAGGCGCGCGTGCTGTTCAAGTCGGCTGCGCCAGCGCGACCAGGCGCGCATGCGCTTCCTTTTCATTGAGTTCGGCGGGCGGCCGCGGAGGAGCGGGATCGGCGCTCAGCAGCAGCGAATGCGCGAGCTCCAGGCGTCGCGTCGGATCCAGCTTCGGCCAGCGCTCCAGCAACTGGTCGATGAGGTCGAGCAGATTGGGATCGATGCCGCCGGCGGAGCCGGTGCCCGCCAACCGATCGAGCGACCGCGTCGCGAAGCGCTCGTTGCTGAGCAGCACCGTGCCCGCGGCCATGTCGCCGATCCGCACGCGCTGGCGGCTGAACAGGGTGCACAGCAGTCCGATGGCGTACAACGAGGGCAGCGAGTCGACCAGGCGGAACACATTGCGGATCAGGATCGCGCCCGTTCCGGGTTGACCGCCCTCGCGCGTGGCCACGCGCACGCCCGCCATGCGCTTGCCGGGGCTCTGGCCGCGCATCAGCAGTTCCAGCACGGGATGGTAGAAAAAGTAGATCACCGCGGCCGGCAGGAAAATGGCCCACGTCGCCGCCTGTTCGCGCGGCTCACCCAGATGCCACCCGCCGGTGGCGAGGAACAGGCTCATGCCGATCCATGCGAGCGCGAGCAGCAGGCGGATATGCCAGTCGATGATGAACGCGTACGAGCGGCTGCCAGGTCCCGCGATGTCGAGCGTGAGATCGACACCCGTCATGCCCTGCACGGTGAACTGTTCGGCGGGTCCCTCGTTGCTGCTGTTCACGCGGCTCCGGCCGCAAGCCTGCGGCGCTGGAAGTGGTGGAGGCGGGGGGAATCGAACCCCCGTCCGCAAGTCCTAGACTTCAGCATCTACGTGCGTAGCCGTTTCTTTGGTTCTCGCCCGACGCTACCCGAATGGCAGGGAAGACGCCGGACCAGCCACAGTGTCTCTTAGCGGAACCACCCTGTCGCACGGTGGCCCGCGATCCTATGAGCGCGTCCCCTGGTTCAGTCGCATAGGCACGAACTGGTCAGAGGTTAGGCTGGATTAAGCAGCCAGAGCGTAGTTGTCGTCGTTGGCAACTAAAGTTTGCAGCAGTTATTAACGAGGGCCACTGCGCCTCGGCACGCCCCTGAAGGTTCGCAACCCACGTCGAAACCGGTCGCCCCCTTCTGGAACGCCTTCATTTTACTCCTCAAGCATCTCTGGCGCAGCGCAAATTTCTGTCAAGCCGTTTGCGTCACACTCGGACGCTCGCTAGATTGCGCTCTGGCGCCGCCCAGCCGGCAGCGGCGCCCATCAACGGGGGGCAGGCAATGGTTTTTCGTACTCGCGCGACTGCGGTCGCATCGGCGGCCGTGGCCGCCAGCTCACTGTGGTTGCTCACGGGAGCGAGCAGTGGCGCGCCGACCGCCGCGGATTTCGCCGCGCTGAAGCTGCAGACCGAACGGGCGCAGGCGGCCACCGAAGTGGCCAATCTCATGGGTCGCTACACCTTCCTGCAGCTCTCCGACCTGCAGAATGAAACCGCCCAGCTGTACGCGCTGAAGACCGAGGGCGTCAGCGTCGAGCTGCCCACGGGCGGCGCGATGGTGGGTGGCGAGCACGTCAAGGCGTTCTATGCGCAGAGCCAGTCCATGCCCAAGCCTGACGGACAGTTCCGCCTGCATCCGGTGCAGGACCCCATCATCGTGGTGGCGGGCGATGGCAAGACCGCCAAGGGCGTGTTCCTGTCGCTGGGCGCCGGTGCGAACAGCATCGATGACGATGGCGTGTGGTCGTGGGTCAAGTATGGCGTCGATTTCATCAAGGAAGATGGCGTCTGGAAGATCTGGCACCTGCACGGTTACCCCCTGCTCAGCACCAGCTACTACAAGAGCTGGACCAAGAGCGCCAGGGAGCGCGCGGCCGGTGGCGGAAGGCCGGGTGGTCCGCCGGGCGGTGCCGGCGGTGCGCCGGGCGCGCCGGGCGCTGGTGGCCCGGGTGGCGCTGGCGGCCCGGGTGGCGCTGGCGGACCCGGTGGTGCGCCGCCCGGTGGCGGCGGGCCCGGCGGCATGATGCAGCCGGACCGGCCGGCGCGCGAGACCCCCTGGGAGTACAACGGCAAGGGCCTGCCGCCCCTGCAGCCCGCGCTGCCGGAGCCGTACCAGACCTTCGATCCCGCGAAAGCTTACTGACCCAACGATGGCTGAACCAAGGCACGCAAACATGAAATCCATATTCCTCGCCACGCTGCTGGCTGCGGGCGCACTGGGGCTCAGCAGCGGCGCATCCGCCCACCATTCCTCGGCGATGTACGACCTCGAAAACAAGGTGCTCATCGAAGGCACCGTGTCGCAGTTCCAGTGGGTGAACCCGCACTCCTGGCTGTGGCTGAAAGTGCCCGACGGCAATGGCGGCATGGACGACTACGCGCTCGAGTGCGGCAGCATCGCGCAGCTCATGCAGATCGGCTGGACGCGCGAGAAAGTGAAAGTGGGCGACAAGGTCAAGGTGGTGGGCGCGCTGCGCAAGGACGGCGTGAAGCGCGGCGAAGTGTTCACGCTGATCACGGCCGATGGCGAAACGCTCAAGAATCGTGTCGGCTACTGAAGCCGGCCGCAGGGAACCAGACATGAATCGCAACGAGTTGCCGTGGCGGGCTGTGCTGATGGGCGCGGCGCTGCTGGGCGCAGGGTCGCTGAGCCAGGCGCAGATCAAGAAAATTCCCGCGGGCGGTGAGGCCGACCTGCCGGCGGACGTGGTGAATTTCGAGCCCGAATACCGCACCCGCATGAAGAAGAACCTCGGCCAGTTCGCACCGGCCGAACCGGGCACGCCACCGGGATCCACCGATCCGCGCGTGATCGACGGCATCTGGATCGCCGGTACTTCATCCACGGTGGGTCAGGCCGCGAACGCTGGACCCGGCGGTCCGGGCGGCCCGCCGGGCGGCCCGGGTGGCGGCGCGCCCGGTGGCGGGCCAGGTGGGCCAGGCGGACCGGGTGGGCCTCCAGGCGCGGCAGGCGCGGGCGGGGCTCCGGGTGGCGGGGGTCCGCCGGGCGGCGCCAACGCGAGGCAGGGCAGCAATGGCCTGCGCAAAGCGCCCACGGGCATCTGCCTGCCGGGGTCGGCGTTCACGCTCGGTACGCCCACCAAGATCATCCAGACGCCGAAGGCGATCTACATCCTCAAGGTGTCGTCGATGTCCCAGAACGGCACCAGCTATCGCCGCATCGACATGACCGGCGCGCACGCCAGGACTGTCGTCGCCAGTTACACCGGCGATGCCGTGGGACATTGGGACGGTGACACGCTGGTGGTGGAGACCATCGGCCTCAAAGGAGCGCTCTCGCAAGGTGGCCCCCCGGGCGGCGGCGGTGCGCGGCAGCAGTTCACGCCGCAAAGCGTCGTGACCGAGCGCATCAGGAAGATCGAAGGCAACCTCAAACTCGAAGACCTCGTGACCATCACCGATCCGGCGTTGCAGCAGCCGGTGCAGCTGCGGCTGGTGAGTTACTGGCGTCCCGACCTGAAGTTCATCGAGGCGCCCTGCGAGGAGTACTCGGATCCGCTGGAGACCGAGAACAGCGGCCCGTTCAGCGGTGGCGACGAAGTGCAGAACTTCGGACCGCCGCCCTCCGGCGGCGCCACGCAGCCCAAGACTCCCTGAGGTCGACATGAAGCATTCCATCGCACCGGCCATGGCACTGGCCACCGCACTCGCGCTCGTGGGCGCCTCCCGGGCATCGCACGCGGCGACGCCCGACCTGGCCGGCTTCTGGCAACCGGTGCAGAAGCAGACCGCGCTGCGCACGCTCGATGGCAAGGCGCCACCGCTCACCGCCGCCGCCAAAGCGGTGTACGAGCGCCGTCTCGCGAAGGCCAGGGCGGGCAACCGCGATTTCGACAATGCGGAGTTCTGCCGCCCCATCGGCATTCCACGCCTGCTGGCGGAATCCGCCTTCGAACTGGCGCAGACTTCCCGGCAGGTGCTGTTCCTCTACGAGTGGAACCGGCTGCAGCGTCCCATGGACATCCGCGCCGAGCACGACGCTTTCGACAAGACCTATCCGTACTACCTCGGGCATCCGGTGGCGAGCTGGGACGGTGACACGCTGGTGGTGGATTCCATCTACTTCAACGACGACACTTCGCTCGATTCCACCGGCCTGCCGCACAGCGACGCGCTGCATGTGGTGGAGCGCTATCGGCTCAAGGACGCCGATACGCTGGAGAGCGTGGTGAGCATCGACGACAAAAAGGATTACACCGCCACCTGGCAGACGCGGTTCGATTTCAAGCGCATGCCGGCCGGTTCGCGCCTGCCGGAGGACGTGTGCGAGCAGCGCATGAACATCAAGGACCTGAATTCGACCAAGACCTGGACCGCGGACAAGTGACGCCTGGCGCGGCGGTCGGCCCGCCGCGCTGATCGCTAGCGCCCGCGCAGCAACCGCGCCCGGTCGCGTTCCCAGTCGCGGTTCTTCTCGGTGGCGCGCTTGTCGTGCTGCTGCTTGCCCTTGGCGAGTCCCACCTGCAGCTTGGCGCGCCCGTGCTTCCAGTACAGCTCCAGCGGCACGATGGTGTAGCCGCGCCGCTCCACCGAACCCACCAGGTGGTCCAGCTCGTTCCGGTGCAGCAGGAGCTTGCGGGTGCGCACCGGGTCGGCCACCTTGTGCGTGGAGGCCGTCTTGAGCGGCGAGAAGTGCGCGCCGATCAGGAACGCCTCGCCCTGGCGCACGTGCACGTAGGCTTCCGCGAGCTGGGCCCGGCCGGCACGCATGGTCTTGACCTCCCAGCCCTCGAGCGCAAGGCCGGCCTCGAGCCGCTCTTCGATGAAATACTCGTGCCGCGCCTTGCGGTTCTCCGCAATCACGCGCGGCTTCGGTGGGGTCTGCTTCGCCATGCACCATTGTAGCGAGGCGGTTGAGCCGCTGCGGGGCTTGCTGCAAACTGCCGCGCATCATGCGTGAAATCAAGCGCTCGGCCCTGGTGGCCAGATCGCCCGCCCGGGTGTTCGAGCTGGTGCGGGACGTCGAGCGCTATCCCGAGTACGTGCCCGGCTGCATCGGTGCGACGGTGCAGAGCCAGTCGCCCACCGAGCTGGTGGCGCGGCTGCAGGTGCGGCGCGGCATGCTGCAGACGCATTTCACGACGCGCAACCGTCTCGATGCGCCGCATTCGATCCACATGTCGCTGGTCGAAGGGCCGTTCAAGTCGCTGGAAGGGCGGTGGCTGTTCGTGCCGGTGGGCGAGGGCTGCCGCATCGACCTGCTGCTGCAGTTCGAATTCAGCAACGCGCTCAAGGCCGCGCTGTTCGAGCCGGTGCTGCAGGAGACCGCGGCCTCGCTGGTGAAGGCGTTCGTGCTGCGCGCCCAGCAATGAAAACCTGCCTGCTGGTGGTGGACGCGCCCGGCGGTGTCTGGATGCAGCGCCTGCAAGCGCACGCCGGCGCCAGCATCGCAGAGCTGCTGCAGCAGGCGCAGGGGATGTGTCCCGCGGCCGGCGTCGACTGGAGCGGCGCGGCGGTCGGCGTGCACGGCAGGCGCTGCGATCGCAGCCACGTGCCGGCCGACGGCGAACGGGTGGAAGTGTACCGGGAGCTGCGCGCCGACCCGCGTGAGCGGCGCCGCCAGCGCGTCAATTCGCGGCGTCGGGCGCCAGCGTCGAACGCTCGATGAACTGGGTGGGCACCGCGGCCCGGACGTTGGTGTCCACGCGCGCGACCAGTTCGTTCTCGAAGTACACCGTGGCGTGGCTGCGGTTGGGCTTCTTGAGCTTGTCGGATTTCAGGTAGTAGTCGTACTCCCAGCGCGAGTCGTCGAACGCCACGGGCGCGATCGGCGTGCCGAGCAGGAAGCGGACCTGCGCGCGCGTCATGCCGGGTTTGACCTGCGACAGCATGGCCGGGTCGAGGTAGTTACCCTGCTGGATGGGCATGTGGTACACGCAGGCGCTGGCAGAGGCCAGCAGCCCCGCCGCCAATACAGTTTTCAGGATTCTCCGCATGGTGTCATGATACCCGTTCAGAGGAGGCACTGTGGAAGGCAAAGATCTGCGCAAGGCCGGGCTCAAAGTCACGCTGCCGCGCCTGAAGATTCTGGAGATCCTGGAGAGCAGCCAGACGCGCCACCTGTCGGCCGAGGAAATCTACAAGCGGCTGCTGGACTCCAGCGAGGACATTGGCCTCGCCACGGTGTACCGGGTGCTGACCCAGTTCGAGGGCGCGGGCCTCGTGGCGCGCCATCATTTCGAGGACGGCATGGCGGTGTTCGAGCTCAACGAGGGCGCGCATCATGACCATATCGTCTGTATGGACTGCGGCAAGGTCGAAGAGTTCGTCGATACCGAAATCGAGAACCGCCAGGATGCGATCGCGCAGCGCCTGGGGTACGAGATCGAGGAACATTCGCTGGTGCTGTACGGGCGCTGCCGCAAACGCGACTGTCCCAGCCGCAAGGCCGCCGGCGCGAGAAAACCGGGCAAGGCGCTGGGCTAGTCCCCCCGGCGCTCAGGCGGGCTGACGGCCGCGCTTCTTCGCGGCTGCGGCAGCGGGGGCCGGAGTCGGCGCCGGGGCGGGCTTTGGCGGCGGCTGCAGCGCCTTTTCGATCATCTCCACCGCGTGCGCCCGCGCGCGATCGCTCACATCGACGCCGCCCAGCATGCGCGCCAGCTCATCGATGCGCGCCGCCGGGTCAAGCGCCACCACCTGGGTCCGTGTGCTGCGGCCATCGTTCTGCTTCTGCACGCGCAGCTGCTGGTGCGCCTGCGCGGCCACCTGCGGCAGGTGGGTGACGCACAGCACCTGCGTCGTGCCGGCCAGCCGCCGCAATTCGCGGCCCACGATCTCGGCCACGGCGCCGCCGATGCCGGCGTCGACCTCATCGAATACCAGCAGCGAGGACGCCTGCTGCGCGCAGCTGACCTGCACCGCCAGCGAAAGGCGCGACAGCTCGCCGCCGGAGGCGACCTTGGACAAGGCCCGCGCGGGCTGGCCGGGATTCGCGCTGACGCGGAATTCCACCTTGTCGATGCCGTGCGGCGCCGGTTCGCTGGCCTCCAGCGGTTCCACCGCGATGTCGAACACGCCGCCTTTCATGCCCAGTTCCTGCATGCGCCCGGTGATTTCCGCGGCCAGGATCAACGCCGCGGCCTTGCGGCGCGTGGAAAGCTCGGCCGCCAGGTCCTGGTAGGCGGTCAGTGACGCGCTGAGCTGCTTGCGCAACGTCCCCAGGTCTTCGGCGGCGTTGCCGAGCTGCGCCACTTCGCGCGCGATTTCGCCGTGCCGGTCGGGCAGCTGCAGTGCATCGACGCGGTGCTTGCGCGCCAGTTCCTCGATCGCTGCCAGCCGCCGTTCCACCGCATCCTGGCGCGCCGGGTCGGCGTCCTGGCTGTTGAGGTAGCCGCTCAGGGCATGCGCCGCCTCCTTGAGGCTGACCGAAGCTTCCTCCAGCAGTCCGAGCTGGTCCTTGAGGCGCGGATCGATTTCGCCGGCCACGCGCAGCGCCACCTGGGCGCGCGCGATCAGCGTGTGGGCGCTGTTGGGCTCGCCCTCGTAGAGCAGGTCGAGCGCGGCGCGCAGGTTTTCCGCCAGCTTGCCGGACTGGCCGAGCAGGCCGTGTTCGAGCTGCAGCTCGGCGACTTCGCCGATCCTGAGCTGCAACGCGTCCAGCTCCTGGAGCTGGTGGCGCAGCAGGTCGAGCCGCGCATGACGATCGCCCGCGGCCGATTCCAGCTGCAGTGTGGCATTGAGCAATGCGAGCCAGGTGGCGTGCGCGGCGCGCACCTTGCCCGCCGCGGCCTCCAGCGCGCCGTAACCGTCGAGCAGGTCGCGCTGCGTCGCCGGCTTCACCAGCGACTGGAATTCATGCTGGCCATGGATGTCGAACAGCAGCTCGGTGACCTGCCGCAACAATTGCACCGGCACGCTCTGGCCATTGATCCAGGCCCGGCTGCGGCCATCGCTGCCGATGCTCCGCCGCAGCACCAGTTCGCCTTCCTCGGCGATGCTCTGGTCCTGCAGGATCTGGCGCAGCCGTCCGCCGCCGCCGCTGATGTCCAGCGTCGCGCTGATCTCGGCCTTCTCGGCGCCGGCGCGCACCACGTCCGCGCCGGCGCGCCCGCCGGCCAGCAGTTCGAGGGCGTCGATGAGGATGGACTTGCCGGCGCCGGTCTCGCCGCTGAGCACGGTCATGCCGGGCTGGAATTCGATTTCAACCGCATCGATGATCGCGAAATCGCGGACCTGCAGATGCCTGAGCATGGGTCGGCGTTCCTAGCGCTCGTGGACCTGGCTGCCGCGTCCCCAGTGCAGCTTGGAGCGCAGCAGGCGGAAGTAATCGTAGCCCGGCGGATGCAGCAGCGTGATCCAGCGCTCCGACGGCCGGATCTGCAGCTGACCGCCGGCGCCGAGCTCGCCGACCACGAGCGCGTCGCACGACACCTGCGCGCGGCCTGCGTCCCGATCTTCGAGCTCGATGTCGACGATGGAGCGGGCCGGGATGAGGATGGGCCGGTCGGACAGGGAGTGCGGCGAAATCGGCGCAACCACCAGCACGTCCAGGCCGGGCTGGACGATGGGCCCGCCGCAGGAGAGGGCGTACGCGGTGGAGCCGGTGGCCGTGGCCACCACCAGCCCGTCGCCGCTGTGGGAATTGACATAAACGCCGTTGATGCGGGTGGTGAAGTCGATCATGCGGCCGGTTTCCAGGCGGCTCAGCACCACATCGTTCAACGCGGTCTGCGCCAGCTGCCGGCCATCGGATGTGGTCAGGCGCGCTTCGAGCAGGCGGCGGCGGTCGCGCTCGCAATGGTTGCCGAGCACGGCGTCGAGGCTGGCGGCCATGTCCTGCGGCAGCACATCGGCCAGGAATCCGAGCCGGCCGCGGTTGATGCCGAGCAGGGGGATGTCGCGCGGGCCGGCGAAGCGCGCGGCGTGCAGCAGGGTGCCATCGCCACCGACCGCGATCAGCAGGTCGGCGCGGGCGCTGACTTCCGCGGCGTCGGTGATGACCGCGCCTTGGGGGGCATAGGGCGCGGTGGTGTCGGCCAGCGCCAGCACGCTGAGCCTGCGCTCCAGCAGCAGCGGCAGCAACGCATTGGCGCATTCGGAGACACGGCTGTCGCGGAAATTTCCAATTACAGCGCAGGTGCGTAAGCTGTCATTCATGGTGCACGGCTTTTGTAGCACGGCCGGAGCAAAGAGGCCAAGGCGGCGAAGCTGTTGCCGAGCTTGCAAAACACCGGCGCCGCCTGCATTGCCGCTTGACGTGCACGAAAACAGCTGGGTAGCCTGCCTGCCGACATGAGCATCGAACCGCGCGAGGAAGCCCTCAACGAGCGAGCGCAGCACCTGCTGCGCGTGCTGGTGCAGAGCTACATCCGCGATGGCCAGCCGGTGGGCTCGCGCGCGCTGACGCGCGACTCCGGCCTCGGCCTGTCCGCGGCCACGGTGCGCAATGTCATGGCCGATCTCGAGGAAATGGGCTTCGTGAGCTCGCCGCATACCTCGGCGGGCCGCGTGCCCACCGACAAGGGGTACCGCTTCTTCGTCGACACGCTGCTGACCGCGCGCGTGCCCGCCGAGGTGGCCGAGATCGGCGAGATCCGCCGCCAGCTCGATCTGCCGCATGGCAGCCCCGGCAACCTCGTGGCCACCGCCTCGCAGCTCCTCTCCAGTGTCACGCACCTGGCTGGCGTGGTCACGCTGCCGCAGGGACCGGCGGCCGCGGTGACGCACATCGAGTTCATGGGGCTGTCGGAGAACCGGGTGCTCGTGGTGCTGGTGCTCGACGACCGCGAGGTGCAGAACCGCATCGTGCAGCTCGAGCGCCACTACAGCGGCGAGGAGCTGCGCCGCGCCGCGGGTTTCCTCAACGAGCTGTGCCGCGGCCGCAGCCTGCGCCAGGTGCAGGAGGAGCTGGTGCAGCAGCTGCGCGAGACGCACGAGCACCTCAACGAAGTGATGCTCGACGCCATCACGGTGGCGCAGCGCATGTGTTCCGACGACAACGCGCGTGAGCGCATCGAATACGTCATGGCCGGCGAGACCAACCTCATGGGCCTGAGCCCGCTGTCGAATGTCGAGAAGTTGCGGCGCCTGTTCGAGGCCTTCAACGAGAAGCGCGACATCCTGCACCTGCTGGACCAGAGCCTGAAGGCCGAGGGCGTGCAGATCTTCATCGGCCAGGAATCGGGCTACGGCATCCTCGACGACTGCAGCATCGTCACCGCGCCCTACAGCACGGCCGAAGGCGTCATGGGCGTGCTGGGCGTGATCGGCCCGACCCGCATGGCCTACGAGCGCGTCATCCCCATCGTCGACATGACCGCCCGTTTGCTGGGCAATGCCTTGAATCTGCGCAAATAACCCCCAGATCGTTGCGGTTGGCGCCGCCCGCGGACAGTCCGATCCCTAGAATATCTCTGCGGAATGTGCCATAAGACATTGTTATAGAAGGATTTGTGATGGAAGAAATCGCCGAATCATTGCCGCCAGGGGATGAGGCCGATGTGCTTCGCGAGCAGCTGGCCGCCGCCGAGAACGCCGCCGGCCAGGCCCGCGACCAGGCCTTGCGGGCAGTGGCGGAGATGGAAAACATCCGCAAGCGCTCGCAACGCGAGGTCGAAAATGCCCATCGCTTCGCGCTGGAGAAGTTCGCAGCCGAGTTGCTGGCGGTGCGCGACAGCCTCGAGCTCGCGGTCCGGAACGGCGAGCAGAGCGCCGATCCGAAGGTGATGCTGGAAGGCCAGCAGGCCACCCTCAAGCTGCTGCAGAAGGCGTTCGAGAAGTTTTCGGTGACCCAGCTCGATCCGCTGGGCGAACCGTTCGATCCGGCGCTGCACGAGGCCGTGCTGATGCAGCCCTCGGCCACGGCCGAACCCAACTCCGTGCTGCAGGTGGTGCAGGCGGGCTACCAGCTCAATGGCCGGCTGTTGCGGCCGGCCCGCGTGATCGTCGCGAGCGCGGCGGCTCCGGCGTCCTGAACCAGCGCCTTGAACTGGTGCAGTCAATACCCATTTAGACAGGCAATGCGAATTTAGTCATCTGGAGCGAGCGTCATGAGCAAAGTCATCGGAATCGACCTGGGAACCACGAATTCCTGCGTGGCGGTCATGGAAGGCGGCAAGCCGCGCGTGATCGAGAACAGCGAAGGCGATCGCACCACGCCCTCCATCGTCGCGTTCACCAAGGATGACGAAGTCATCGTCGGCCAGTCCGCCAAGCGCCAGGCCGTCACCAACCCGCAGAACACGCTGTTCGCGGTCAAGCGCCTCATCGGTCGCAAGTTCCAGGACGAGGTGGTGCAGAAGGACATCGGCATGGTGCCCTACAAGATCATCAAGGCCGACAACGGCGACGCCTGGGTCGAGGCCCACGGCAAGAAGCTGGCGCCGCCGGAGATCTCGGCCCGCGTGCTGCAGAAGATGAAGAAGACCGCCGAGGACTACCTCGGTGAACCGGTCACGGAAGCGGTGATCACGGTGCCGGCCTATTTCAACGACTCGCAGCGCCAGGCCACCAAGGACGCCGGCCGCATCGCGGGTCTGAACGTCCAGCGCATCATCAACGAGCCCACTGCGGCCGCGCTGGCCTATGGCCTCGACAAGCAGGGCGGGGATCGCAAGATCGCCGTGTACGACCTGGGCGGCGGTACCTTCGACGTCTCGATCATCGAGATCGCGGCCGTGGACGGCGAGCGCCAGTTCGAAGTGCTCTCCACCAACGGCGACACCTTCCTGGGCGGCGAGGACTTCGACCTCAAGATCATCCATTTCCTGGCCGACGAGTTCCAGAAGGAATCCGGCGTCGACGTGCGCCGCGATCCGCTGGCCATGCAGCGCCTGAAAGAGGCGGCCGAGAAGGCCAAGATCGAGCTGTCCTCGAGCCAGCAGACCGACGTGAACCTGCCGTACATCACGGCCGACGCGTCGGGCCCCAAGCACATGAACGTCAAGCTCACGCGCTCCAAGCTGGAGTCGCTGGTGGAAGAGCTGGTGAACAAGACCATCGGGCCGTGCAAGACCGCGCTCAAGGACGCGGGCCTGAGCGCGAACGAAGTGTCGGAAGTCATCCTGGTGGGTGGCCAGACGCGCATGCCGCTGGTGCAGAAGGTGGTGAAGGATTTCTTCGGCAAGGAACCGCGCCGTGACGTGAACCCGGACGAAGCCGTGGCCGTGGGCGCCGCCGTGCAGGCGGGCGTGCTGGCCGGCGAGGTCAAGGACGTGCTGCTGCTCGACGTGACCCCGCTGTCGCTCGGCATCGAGACGCTGGGCGGTGTCATGACCAAGCTGATCGAGAAGAACACCACGGTGCCCACCAAGGCCTCGAACGTGTTCTCGACCGCCGACGACAACCAGACCGCGGTGACCATCCATGTGCTGCAGGGCGAGCGCGAGCGCGCCGGCGACAACAAGTCGCTGGGCAAGTTCGATCTCACCGACATCCCGCCGGCGCCGCGCGGCATGCCGCAGGTCGAGGTGACCTTCGACATCGACGCCAACGGCATCATGCACGTGTCCGCCAAGGACAAGGCCACGGGCAAGGAACAGAAGATCGTCATCAAGGCGTCTTCCGGCCTGACCGAGGAGGAGATCAAGCGCATGGTGAGCGACGCCGAGTCGCACGCCGAGGAGGATCGCAAGTTCCACGAGCTGGTCCAGACCAGGAACCAGGCGGACGGCATGGTCCATTCGGTGGAGAAGGCGCTCAAGGATCTCGGCGAAAAGGTCAGCGGCGAGGATCGCGCCAAGGCAGAATCCGCGCTGGCCGATGTGCGTTCGGTGCTCAAGGGCGACGACAAGGACGCCATCGAGAAGAAACTCGAGGCCCTGGCACAGGCCAGCGCCAGCATCGCGCAGCAGGCCTACGCCGCGCAGCAGCCGGGCGCGGGCGCCGGGGCGGCAGGCGGACCGGCGGGTGCCGCGGGCGCCGCCGGCGACAACAAGGCCGGCGGTGACAACGTGGTGGACGCGGAATTCGAGGAAGTATCGGACAAGGGACGCAAGACCTCCTGAGCGGAGGTCTTGCCGGCGTGAGGGTGTTCGCGATCGATGGCAAAGCGTGACTACTACAAGGTCCTGGACGTCGCGCGCGATGCCAGCGAAGCGGACATCAAGAAGGCCTATCGCCGTCTCGCGATGAAGCTGCACCCGGACCGCAATCCGGGCAACAAGGAAGCCGAGGAGCAGTTCAAGGAGGTCAAGGAGGCCTACGAGACGCTCAGCGACCCGTCGCGGCGCGCGATCTACGACCAGCACGGCCATGAAGGCCTGCAGGCTGCGCGCGGTGGCGGCGGCTTCGGCGGCGCCGAAGCCTTCAGCGACATCTTCGGCGATGTGTTCGGCGACATCTTCGGCGGCGGCCGGCGCGGGGGAGGCGCTGGGCGCGGCCAGCAGATGTACCGCGGCGCCGATCTGCCTTACGAAGTCGAGCTCGATCTGGCGCAGGCCGTATTCGGCCACACCATCGAGCTCAATCTCAACAAGCTCATCGAGTGCGAGGTCTGCCACGGCAGCGGCGCGGCCAAGGGCAGCAAGCCCGTGGAGTGCGAGACTTGCCACGGCCAGGGCCAGGTGCGCGTCTCGCAGGGCTTCTTCACGTTGCAGCAGACCTGCCCGCATTGCCGCGGCTCCGGCAAGATCGTGCGCAATCCCTGCGACGCCTGCCTTGGGCAGGGCCGGATCCGCCGCAGCGAGAAGCGCAGCATCAAGATTCCCGCGGGCGTCGACAATGGCGACCGCGTGCGCGTCCCGGGCGCCGGCGAGGCGGGTCGCAATGGCGGCCCGCCGGGCGATCTGTACGTGCTGGTGAGCGTCAAGGAGCATCCGCTGTTCGAGCGCTCGGGCCAGGACCTGCATTGCGACATGCCGGTGTCGTTCGTCACCGCCGCGATGGGCGGCAGCGTCGAAGTGCCCACCCTCGATGGCCGCGTGGTGATCAAGATTCCCGCCGAAACCCAGTCGGGCCGCGTGTTCCGGCTGCGTGAGAAGGGAGTGGAATCCGTGCGTGGCCACGGTCGCGGCGACCTGCTGTGCCGGGCCGTGGTGGAAACGCCCATCAACCTGTCCAGCGAGCAGAAGGACCTGTTGCGCAAGTTCGATGAATCGCTCAGGAGCGACGGCGGCCGGCATACGCCGCGCTCCGGCAGTTTCTTCGATTCGCTCAAACGATTCTTTTCGGGAACCGAAGCGTGATCCGCCTGGTGCTGGTCGGCGCGAGCGGCCGCATGGGGCAGGGCATCCTGCAACTGCTGCCTGAATTCCCGGAGCTCAGGCTCACCGGCGTGGTCGTCAGCGAGCGCCACCTCGCCCGCGTGCGGCAGCAGCTCGCGACGCAGCCTGGCGCGGAGGGCGCGCTGTGCGACACGTCGCTGGCGGCGGTGCTGACGAAGGGCGCGGATCTCGTCATCGATTTTTCGGTGGCCAGCGCCACGCGTGCCACCCTGCAGGCCTGCGTGCGGGCCAGAGTGCCGCTGCTGCTCGGCACCACCGGACTTGACGAGGAGACCCGCCAGCGGCTCGACGCGGCGGCGCCGGCCATTGCGCTGCTGGTCGCCGCCAACACCAGTCTGGGCGTGAACCTGCTGATCGAGCTGGTGCGCCAGGCCGCCGCCGCGCTGCCGGTCCAGTTCGACATCGAGATCATCGAATCCCACCATCGCTCCAAGCTCGACGCGCCCTCCGGCACCGCCCTCGCGCTGGGCGCCGCGGCCGCCGAGGGCCGTGAGGTCGAGCTGAAGGCCGTGGCCCTGACCAGCCGGCAGCCGGCCAGCACCCCCCGGCCGGCGGGGCAGATCGGCTTTGCCGTGGTCCGGGGCGGGGACGTGGTGGGCGAGCACCAGGTCCAGTTCCTGGGGGTAGGCGAGCGCCTACAGCTTGCCCACAGCGCCACCGATCGGGCGGTATTTGCAAGGGGGGCGTTGGTAGCCGGCCTGTGGCTGGCCAGCCGGCCGCCCGGCCGCTACGGCATGGCGGACGTCTTCAGAAAAGGCGCTATAAAACAGTAAATTAGAGCCTTCTCTGCAGAGTTCGGCCGGTCGTGAAAAAAAGCGCATTACGGCGCAAAAAGGCTGGAAATTCGGGGGTTTTTGCGTGGACAGCCCGGACCCCGGAACGTAGAATTCGGCCCGTAATCCGATAGTCGGGTTAGTCCGCACAAGGCGGGAGGTTGTTCCACAAGAACTCCTCCCGCTTTGTGCATCTGAGGTTCGTAAAGCGAGGGCATCCCAGCGTGACGGTAGCGGCGGTGCTGGCCTTGGCGGATGGTTCGATCTTCCGCGGCCAGTCGATAGGAGCGAGCGGCAACGCGACCGGCGAGGTTGTCTTCAATACCGCCATCACCGGCTATCAGGAAATCCTCACCGACCCTTCTTACACCCGCCAGCTCGTCACCCTCACCTATCCGCACATCGGCAACACCGGCACCACGCCCGAAGACATGGAGTCGGGGCAGGTGTACGCCGCGGGCCTCATCATCCGCGACCTGTCGTTGCTCGCGAGCAGCTGGCGTTCCACCGACAACCTGGCCGATTTCCTGCAGCGATCCAAAGTGGTCGCGATCGCGGGCATCGACACCCGGCGCCTGACGCGCATCCTGCGCGAGAAGGGCGCGCAGTCGGGCTGCATCCTCACCGGCGACAAGGCCGATGAGTCGATCGCGCTGCGCGCCGCGCGTTCCTTCCCGGGCCTCAAGGGCATGGATCTCGCGAAGGTCGTGAGCACGCGCCAGCGCTACCAATGGAACGACGGCACGCTGTGGCCCGCGGGCGAGAAGCCGCTGATCCGCGCGCAGCAGCGCCTGCACGTGGTGGCCTACGACTACGGCATCAAGCGCAACATCCTGCGCCTGCTGGCCGACCAGGGTTGCCGCATGACGGTGGTGCCGGCGCAGACGCCCGCCATCGAAGTGAAGGCGCTCAACCCCGACGGCATCTTCCTCTCAAACGGCCCGGGCGATCCCGAGCCCTGCGATTACGCCATCGACGCCATCCGCGAGCTGCTCGAGACCAGGGTCCCGATGTTCGGCATCTGTCTCGGCCACCAGCTGCTCGGCCTCGCCAGCGGCGCGAAGACGGTGAAGATGAAGTTCGGCCACCACGGCGCGAACCACCCGGTGCAGGATCTCGCCACCGGCCGCGTCATGATCACCAGCCAGAACCACGGCTTCGCGGTCGACGACACCACGCTGCCCGAGAACGTGGTGCCCACGCACCGTTCGCTGTTCGACGGCAGCCTGCAGGGCCTGGCGCGAACCGACTGCCCGGCCTTCAGCTTCCAGGGCCATCCGGAGGCGAGCCCCGGACCGCACGATCTCAAGCCGCTGTTCTCGGCCTTCACCCAGGCCATGATCCGCCGGCTGCAACTGCAGCTGCGCGGCCAGCGCAACGGGTCGGCGCGCGCGCAGGCGACGGGTCCCTGAAAGAGCGCCATGCCCAAACGCGAAGACATCCACAGCATCCTCATCATCGGCGCCGGCCCGATCGTCATCGGCCAGGCCTGCGAGTTCGACTATTCCGGCGCCCAGGCCTGCAAGGCGCTGCGCGAGGAGGGCTACCGCGTCATCCTGGTGAACTCCAATCCGGCCACCATCATGACCGACCCGGGCATGGCCGACGCGATCTACATCGAGCCCATCAACTGGCGCACGGTGGCGCGCATCATCGAAAAGGAACGGCCCGACGCGCTGCTGCCCACCATGGGCGGCCAGACCGCGCTCAACACCGCGCTCGACCTCGACCGCGAAGGCATCCTCGCGAAGTTCAACGTCGAAATGATCGCCGCCTCGCGCGAGGCCATCGACATGGCCGAGGATCGTGAGCTGTTCCGCGACGCGATGCGCGAGATCGGGCTCGAATGCCCGCGCTCGCTGCTGGCGCACAGCATGGAGGAGGCGCTCGAGCTGCAGCCGCAGATCGGTTTCCCGTGCGTGATCCGGCCCTCGTTCACCATGGGCGGCTCGGGCGGCGGCATCGCCTACAATCGCGAGGAGTTCGAAGCCATCGTCGCGCGCGGTCTGGATGCCTCGCCCACGCAGGAACTGCTGCTGGAAGAGTCGGTGATCGGCTGGAAAGAGTTCGAGATGGAAGTGGTGCGGGACCGCAAGGACAACTGCATCATCATCTGCTCGATCGAGAACTTCGATCCCATGGGGGTGCACACCGGCGACTCGATCACCGTGGCACCCGCGCAGACGCTCACCGACAAGGAATACCAGGTGATGCGCGACGCCTCGATCGCGGTGCTGCGCAAGATCGGCGTCGAGACCGGTGGCTCGAACGTGCAGTTCGCGCTCAGCCCGTTCGACGGCCGGCTGCTGGTGATCGAAATGAATCCGCGCGTGTCGCGCTCCTCGGCGCTGGCCTCCAAGGCCACGGGTTTCCCGATCGCCAAGGTGGCCGCCAAGCTCGCCGTGGGCTACACGCTCGACGAGCTGCGCAACGACATTACGGGCGGCGCCACGCCGGCCTCGTTCGAGCCCACGCTCGACTACGTGGTCACCAAGGTGCCGCGCTTCACGTTCGAGAAATTCCCCACCGCCAACAATCGCCTCACCACGCAGATGAAATCGGTGGGCGAGGTCATGGCCATCGGCCGCACCTTCCAGGAGTCGCTGCAGAAGGCGCTGCGCGGCCTCGAAACCGGCCTCGACGGCCTGGATCCGGTGCTGACGCTGCCGCTGAGCGATGAGGCGTCGGCCCAGCTGAGCTATGAACTGCGGATGCCGGGGCCCGACCGCCTGCTGTACGTGGCCGATGCGCTGCGCGCCGGCTGGTCGCTGGCCCGCATCAACGAGCTGTGCGGCATCGACCCGTGGTTCCTGGCGCAGCTCGCCGACCTCATCACCGAAGAAGGCCGCGTGCGCAAGGAAGGCGAGGCGGCGCTGGGCGCCGAGCGGCTGCGCGAACTCAAGCGCAAGGGGTTCTCCGACCGTCGCCTCGCGACGCTCACGCGCAGTTCCGAGATCCGCGTGCGCGCCAGGCGGCGCGAATACGGCATCGCGCCGGTCTACAAACGCGTCGATACCTGCGCGGCGGAATTCGCCACGGCCACGGCCTACCTCTACTCCACCTACGAGGAGGAGTGCGAGGCCGAGCCGACCAAGCGGCGCAAGATCATGATCCTCGGCGGCGGCCCCAACCGCATCGGCCAGGGCATCGAGTTCGACTACTGCTGCGTGCACGCGGCGCTGGCGCTGCGCGAGGATGGTTTCGAGACCATCATGGTCAACTGCAATCCCGAGACCGTCTCCACCGACTACGACACATCCGACCGCCTGTACTTCGAGCCGCTGACGCTCGAGGACGTGCTGGAAGTGGTGGCGAAGGAGCGGCCGGAAGGCGTGATCGTGCAGTTCGGCGGCCAGACGCCGCTCAAGCTGTCGCGGGCGCTGGAGGCCGCGGGCGTCCCCATCATCGGTACCTCGCCGGATTCCATCGACGTGGCCGAGGATCGCGAGCGCTTCCAGCAGCTGGTGAAGCGCCTGGGGCTCCTGCAGCCGGCCAACGCGACGGCGCGCGCCGAGGAACAGGCGGTGGCGCAGGCCCGCGAAGTCGGCTATCCGCTGGTGGTGCGACCCTCGTACGTGCTGGGCGGCCGTGCCATGGAAGTGGTGTTCACCGAGGAGGACCTGCGCTCCTACATGGGCAGCGCCGTCAAGGTCTCCAACGACAGCCCGGTGCTGCTGGACAAGTTCCTCGATGTGGCGATCGAGGTCGATGTCGACGCGATCTGCGACGGCGAGGACGTGCTGATCGGCGGCATCATGGAGCACGTGGAGCAGGCCGGCGTGCACTCGGGCGACTCGAGCTGTTCGCTGCCGCCGAACAGCCTGTCGGCGGAAATCCAGGACCAGCTGCGCCTGCAGACGCGCGAACTGGCGCGCGCGCTCAATGTGATGGGCCTCATGAACATCCAGTTCGCGATCCAGCAGGGGACCGTGTACGTGCTGGAAGTGAATCCGCGCGCCTCGCGCACCGTGCCGTTCGTCTCGAAGGCCACCGGACGCCCGCTGGCGAAGATCGCCGCGCGCGTCATGGCCGGCCGCAAGCTGCGCGACATGGGACTGCTCGAAGAGCGCGTGCCGGAATTCTTCTCGGTGAAGGAAGCCGTGTTCCCGTTCGTGAAGTTTCCCGAGGCCGACCCCATCCTCGGGCCGGAGATGAAATCCACGGGGGAGGTGATGGGCACGGGCCGCACCTTCGGCGAGGCCTACGCCAAGTCGCAGGCCGCCTCCGGCGTGGTCCTGCCGCGGACCGGCACCTGCCTGATCAGCGTGCGCGAGCGCGACAAGGGCGGCGTGGTGCAGCTCGCCAGGCGGCTGATGAGCCACGGGTTCGTGATCGTGGCCACCTCCGGTACCGCCAGGGTGCTGGAGGAGGCCGGTGTGCCGTGCCGGCGGGCCAACAAGGTACGGGAAGGCCGGCCGCACATCGTCGACATGATCAAGAACGACGAGATCCAGCTCATCGTCAACACCACGGAGGGCAAACAGGCCATCCTGGAGTCCAATTCGATCCGGCGCGAGGCCGTGCACCGGCGCGTGACGTACTACACCACCCTGGCCGCGGCGCTGGCCACCTGCGAAGCGCTCGACCACATCGATGACGTGGAAGTGAATCGCCTGCAGGATCTGCACCGGGAAGTCGGCTCATGAAGCGCACGCCCATGACGCTGCGCGGCGCCGAGCTGCTGCGCGCGGAGATCAGGAAGCTCAAGAGCGAGGACCGGCCGCGCGTCATCAAGGCCATCGCCGAGGCGCGCAGCCATGGCGATCTGTCCGAGAACGCCGAGTACCACGCTGCGCGCGAGCAGCAGGGCTTCATCGAAGGCCGCATCATGGAGATCGAGGGGCGGCTCGGCGCCGCGGAGATCATCGACGTCACCAGCCTGTCGGCCAGCGGCCGCGTGGTGTTCGGCGTCACGGTCGATCTCGAGGACGAGGACAGCGGCGCGCAGCTGACCTACCAGATCGTGGGCGAGGACGAGGCCGACATCCGCGCCGGACGCATTTCCTTCAGTTCGCCGATCGCGCGCGCGCTGATCGGCAAGAACGAGGGCGATGCGGTGGAAGTCGCGGCGCCCGGCAAGACGCTGTCGTATGCGATCGTGAAGGTGCGCTACGTCTGAGCGCTTGGGCGCCGGGCAGCGCCATGCGTGGCCACTGGCAAGCCGCGCCAATCCTTGCCAAGACCAACAGAGAAAAAAGGCCGTTGAAGAAGAACTTCAACGGCCTTTGGCTTCACGCCCTGGAACGCGACAGTCAGTCGAGCTTGCCGTACTTGACCATGTTGTCGACGTAGCCATCGAAAGACATGCTGAAGATGTCATTCGGCACATGGCCGCCGTTCCACTGCCACTGCAGCAGGACGCTCTTGACTCCGGCCATCCGCCACCGGATCGCAATGTTCATCGATGCCATCAGGGCCATGTCGCCCTCGACGCCGCCCATCATGATGCGACCCCACGTCGGGTTCTCGGTGCCCTTGGCGCCGATGTAGCGATCCGGGTTGTAGAGCTCGACGATGTTGTTGCCGTACTTGTCGCCAGCGGCGATCTCGGC
>DATJYR010000102.1:0-63788 GCA_035499515.1 Steroidobacteraceae bacterium
CGCGGCGCTGACGGATTTCCAGACCTGGGTGTGCACGGCCGGCATGTTCCTGGGACGCATCGAGCTGTTCACGTGCATGGTGATCTTCACCAGGACGTTCTGGCGGAAGTAGCGGCGCTACCTGAGCGCTTTGGACAGGAACGGCAGCGACACATCCATCCGGTAATCAACATCGGAATGGTTGTCGGGAAACTCCTCGTACGTGTGCCGGATGCGCGCCGCACGCAGACGCTTCGACAGGATCCGCGAACCGTACTGGATGTGATACTGGTCGGTGGACCCGCAGTCGATGTAGATGCCGCGCAGTGAGCGCAGGTTGTCGCGGTACTTGCCGACCAGGTTGACCGGATCGTGCTTCTGCCACGCTTTCCAGCGCGCCGGCAGCACCTCGCCCGTCTCCAGGTTGAACGGCAGCCGGAAGCCGTTCGGCGCTTTCGGGTCCGGATCGTACGTCGCCGCCATGCACAGGTTCATGATGGCGTGGCCTTCCGCACCCGTGAGCTTGGGCTTCTTCCACAAAGCCTTGAGGAACGCCGCGACGCGGCCATCGTCACGGCCGCGATCGGCGCCCTTTTCCATCTTCACCACGTCGTACGGACCCGGCTTGAACTTGCGCGGCCGGTATTTCGCCAGCTCGTTGAGCGTGTTCGGCCAGTCGGCCCAGTAGATGTAATCGAAGTAGGCATCCCCGGAGTGGTCGGCGATGGCGCCCCACGTCGAGGCGTACTTCATGCCATGCAGGACCGCGCCGTAGCCGCCGGAGGATTTGCCGAAGCAGCCGCGGTATTCACGGCTGGCCTTGGTGCGGAACTCGCGGTCGACGAACGGGATGATTTCGCGGGTGAGATAGGTGGCGTAGGGGCCGATCGCCGGGGAGTTCACGTACTGGTTGCCGCCCAGCGCGGTAAAGCAGTCCGGGAACACGATGATGGCCGGCGCCATGCGCCCTTCGTGGACCAGGCGCGCGGCGCGCTCGGGGACGTTCTCGCTGAAGTTCTTCCAGGCTACATGCGACAGGCCGGAACCCGTGAAGCCCACCATGTCCATGAACATGGGAAAGCGCCTGCCCCGCCGGCCGGCCGCCGCGTCGTACTGCGGCGGCAGCCAGACGGCCAGCTTGCGCACGTGCGGGTCGCCGAGCGCATTGTCCTTGAGCACCCTGGAGACATGCTCCAGGACCACGACCGTGCCGGACGGCCACTTGGGACGCTTCAGTGCCATGTCCGAAGCTTAGCGCGTGCCACCGCGCGGTGCGAATGCGTTACAGTGGTGCGCCTATGACCCTCGCCCTGTCGATCAACCAGCTCACCAAGACCTACGCGTCCGGCCTGCAGGCCCTCAAGAGCGTCACGCTCGAGATCCGGAAGGGCGAGATCTTCGCACTGCTGGGCCCGAACGGCGCCGGCAAAACCACCCTCATCAACATCGTCTGCGGCATCGTCACGCCCTCGACCGGCACCGCCATCGCAGCGGGCCACGACATCGTCCGCGACTATCGCGCCGCACGCCGCGAGATCGGCCTGGTGCCGCAGGAGCTCAGCACCGACATGTTCGAAACCGTGCTCGCCACGGTGAATTTCAGCCGCCATCTGTTCGGCCGCGGCTCCAACGCGAGGTACATCGAGCAACTGCTGCGCGATCTGTCGCTGTGGGAGAAGCGCAACGACCGCATCATGACGTTGTCGGGCGGCATGAAGCGCCGCGTGCTGATCGCCAAGGCGCTCTCGCACGAACCGCAGATCCTGTTCCTCGACGAGCCCACCGCCGGCGTCGACGTCGAGCTGCGCCGCGACATGTGGAACCTGGTGCGCCGGCTGCGCGAAAGCGGCGTGACCATCATCCTCACCACGCACTACATCGAGGAGGCCGAGGAAATGGCCGATCGCGTGGGCGTGATCAACAAGGGTGAACTGGTGCTGGTGGAAGACAAGGCCTCGCTGATGAAGAAGCTGGGCAAGAAGGAGCTGACCGTGCACCTCGCGGAGCCCATGCAGGCATTGCCGGCCGCGCTGCGCGACTGGCCCCTGACCCTCAAGGCGAATGGCGCCGATCTCGACTACCTGTTCGACGCCAATGCCGAGCACCAGGGCATACCCGCGCTGCTGCACAGGCTGTCGGAACTCGGCATCGCCTACAAGGACCTGAACACTCGCCAGAGCTCATTGGAAGACATCTTCGTCGGCCTCGTCAGCAGGCGCGCCGGCGATGGCGAGCTGCCGGGCAGCAAGCCATGAGTTTCAACGGCCATGGCGTCTGGGCGATCTACCGCTTCGAAATGGCGCGCTTCCGCCGCACGCTGCTGCAGAGCATCGTCACGCCGGTCATCACCACTTCGCTGTACTTCGTGGTGTTCGGCAGCGCCATCGGCTCGCGCATGTCGCAGGTGAACGGCGTCCCGTACGGCGCCTTCATCGTCCCTGGCCTGATCATGCTCTCGCTGTTCACCGAGAGCCTGTCGAACGCCTCGTTCGGCATCTATTTCCCGAAATTCACCGGCACCATCTATGAACTGCTGTCGGCGCCGGTGTCATCGATGGAGACCGCGCTCGCCTATGTCGGCGCCGCGGCCAGCAAGTCCGTCCTGCTGGGCCTGATCATCCTCGGCACCGCCTCGCTGTTCGTGCCGCTGCACGTGCTGCATCCGCTGGTGATGGCCGCGTTCCTGCTGCTCACGGCGGCGAGCTTCAGCCTGTTCGGCTTCATCATCGGCGTCTGGGCCAAGAGCTTCGAGCAGCTCAATTTCATCCCGATGCTCGTGATCACGCCCCTGACCTTCCTCGGCGGCGCGTTCTACTCCATCGACATGCTGCCCGCAGCGTGGCGCACAGTCACGCTGTTCAATCCGGTGGTGTACTTGATCAGCGGCTTCCGCTGGGCGTTCTACGGCGCGGCGGACGTGAGCGTGCTGACGAGCCTGGGCGTGACGCTGGGGTTCTTCGCGCTCGGGTTGATGGTCGTGACGTGGATATTCAAGACGGGCTATCGACTGAAGAACTGATCGCGCTTCGAGGAGCGTCGTTCGGCTGGTGAGCGCATCGGCGTGGGTGGAGGCGGGCGCGATCCTGGCGCTCCGACTCGCGTGCGGAGCAGCGAAAGGCTCAGCCCCGGATATAGCTCTCGAGGTGCACGATCGTCTGCTGCTGTTCGTCCAGCAACGCCCGCACCAGATCCCCGATCGAGAGCACGCCGACCACGTTCTGCGCACTGTCCACCACCGGCAGGTGCCGGACGCGCTTGTCGGTCATGATCTGCATGCAGTCCTCGACGCTCTGGTCGGGCATCACCGTGAGCACCGGCGTGCTCATGATCTGCGACACGGGCGTTTCGCTCGAGGAGCGGCCTTTGAGGATCACCTTGCGCGCGTAATCGCGCTCCGACACGATGCCCTGCAGTTTCGGTCCCTGCATCACCAGCAGCGCGCCGACGTTGTACTCGGCCATCAGGCGCACGGCCTCCAGCACCGGCTGCTCCGCGCCAATGGAACGCACCGCGCCCTTTTTGTGTGACAGCAATTGCGCAACCGTTGTCATGACGCCTCCTTCTCGACGACCAGCAACGCGCCCTCGGCGCTGACGATCCGCACCCGGGCGCCGCGCGGCAGATCGGGACCGCGGACTTTCCAGTGTCCATCGCCCAGCTGCACTTTCCCGGTCCCGTTATGGATGGCTTCGCTGACATCCACCACGCGGCCGACATACTGCGCGCCACGCTGGTTCAGCATCGGTTGTTCGGAGGCGGAGTCCTGCGGATGCTGGCGCTGGTAGCGCCGCCACAGCGCCAACGCGCTGATGGACAGCACGCAGAACAGCACCATCTGCAGCTGCCACGGCATGGGCACCACCAGCAACAGCGCACCGATCACCGCCGCGCCCGCGGCGAACCAGATGGCCACCGCGCCCGGCACGATGGCTTCGATGGCCGCCAGCGCCGCAGCGGCAATCCACCAGTGCCACCACTGCAGTCCCTGGAGCGAGGCGATCATGGGGTGCCGCCCGGATTCCTGCGGATCGCGTCCTTGGCGAGTTCGGCGATGCCGCCCAGCGAGGCGAGGATGCCCGTGGCCTCCACCGGCATGAAGAACACCTTCTGGTTGGGCGAATTGGCGAAGTCCTTCATCGCTTCGACGTACTTCAACGCCACGAAGTAGTTGATGGCCTGCACGTTGCCCTGGCCGATGGCCTGCGACACGACAGCCGTCGCTTTCGCCTCGGCTTCGGCGGAGCGCTCGCGCGCCTCGGCATTGCGGAACGCCGCTTCGCGTCCGCCTTCGGCCTGCAGCACCACGGCCTGCTTCTCGCCCTCGGCCTTGAGGATGGCGGCCTGGCGGAATCCCTCGGCGTCGAGGATGTTGGCGCGCTTCTCGCGCTCGGCCTTCATCTGGCGCGCCATCGCGTCGATGATGTCCTTGGGCGGCTGGATGTCCTTGATCTCGATGCGCGTGACCTTGATGCCCCACGGCATGGTGGCCTCGTCCACCACCTTGAGCAGCCGATGGTTGATCTCGTCGCGCTTGGACAGCGTCTCGTCGAGATCCATCGAACCAACCACGGTGCGGATGTTGGTCATGGTGAGGTTCACCACCGCGAGCCGCAGGTTGTCGACTTCATACGCGGCCTTGGCAGCGTCCAGCACCTGGTAGAACACCACGGCGTCGACCCCCACCATGGCATTGTCCTTGGTGATGACTTCCTGGCGCGCCACGTCGAGCACCTGCTCCATCATGTTCATCTTGCGACCGACGCTTTCGAAGAACGGCGTGATGTAGTGGAAGCCCGGCTCCATCACCTTCTTGAACTTGCCGAAGCGCTCCAGCGTGTACATGTAGCCCTGCGGCACCGTGAGCCACGCCTTGGACAGGAAGACGACGACTGCCACCAGGATGATGATGGGCAGGATTCCGACATCGAGACCGAACGGCATTGGCTTCCCCGGCGCTGCCTGTGACGGCAGCTTCTTTGATGAAAATAGCACGGAATAAGGGCGTTTCAACGGGGCGCCCGCCAGGCGGCACAACTGCTTGAATCCGTTGATGTTTGGGCTAGCTGCAGTAATCCGCGACCCGGCGCATCGCAAGCGCCGGCGCCAGGAAGTCGAAGCTCTCCAGCCGCCCGTCATCGGCAAAGTTGTAATACACGATGCCGTTCGGAAACAGCACCACCGAGATGCCGCCGAAACCGGACATGAAGGGCACCCACGTCTGGTGCGCGCAGCCGAGTTCCTCCTGCAGGTTGCGCGCCCAGAATCCATGCTGGTAGCGGAACTTCCTCAGCTGCACGGTCTGCAGTCCGCGCGCGGTGGGCGTGCGCTGCATGGCGGCCTCGAACAGCGCGGGATCGAGCACCACCGCGCCGCGCAGCGTTCCATGGTCGGCCGCCAGGAACTTGCCGAGCCTGGCCACATCGTCGCGGTGCCAGGTCAGGCCCCACCCGGTGAACGGCTGCGCGACGGAATCGTAGGTGCGCTTCGTGACGCGGCTGCTCGGGCTGAGCTGCAGCGGCGCGAACAGATCACGCACCACGAGATCGTCGAACACGTCCTCGTGCGCATGGCCCGGGAGCGACTGGAAGTAGTGGTTGAGGGCGGTGCCGAGGATGTACGTGTCGGACGTGTGGTACACCCAGCGCGTGCCGGGTGGGGCGCGTCGCGCATAGGCGCCACAGCTGTACGTGATCTTGGCCTGGTGGTCGTCCGGCAGGAACAGGCCGTTGGTCTTTGGCGCGGCTTCATCCTCTTCGTAGCCGTTCAGATCGTAGTTGCCGGTGGCCATGTCGAGCGCGTTCAGGAGCGTGACCCCTCGCCAGGCCGGCTGCTGGCATTCGGGCACCAGGCTGGCGATCAGCCGGTCCTTCACGCCGGGATGCTGGCGTTCCAGGTGCATGAGCGCCAGCGCGGCGAATGCCGACTTGGCGGTGGAAAACGACGGCAGGTCGAGCACATCGCAATACGGGTAGTCGCCGTTGCGAGTTGCGCAACCGGAAACGTAGTTCACGCCGTCGATGACCACGCCGTAGAGCGTGCGTCCGGCCCCGGCGCCGATCGCCAGTTGCCCCAGGTCGATCCGCGGATAGCGTGCGTGCAGTTGCGCCAGCGTACCGGTGGGCAGGCGCGCGGCGACTTCGTCCCGGAATCCGGCGACCAGCCGGTCCTTGTCCGCCACGGCCGACGGCGCGTAGTTCGAGTCGAGCAGCCCCCACAGATCGAGCCTGAGGTATTCGCAGGTCTCGCCCGTGATCTGCAGGGCGGTGCGCGAGATGCGCCCATCGCTGCGGAACAGGAACATCAACACACCGTTGTGCGTGCAGTTCGCATTGCGCTCCTGGAACGAGAACGGGATCGCGGCGCGCGAATAGCCGTGATCGCCAGGCTCGTTCCAGACCCTGCCGGGTTCGAGAATGGTTTCCCACCAGGCGTGCGAACTGCGCAGCACGCCGCGGCGCACGGGAATCAGATCGCCGCCCTGCTGCACGAACTGATAGGAGAAATCCGCGGGCCAGGTACGGGCCGACGCCACGTTGGCGTCGCTCACGAACGCCGGGTTGGTGAACACCACGGTGCTGGGCAACGTCCCCGAATAGCGCAGCGACAGCGTGCCTTCGAACCGGTTGGTGGGCGGCGAGGCGTCGCGCGTTGGCGTGTAGGCCGACAGCGGCACCGTGGCCGGATACTCGCCGCTCATGAGCGTGCGGAAGGTGAGCAGCGTGCGGTGGGCGGCCGGCGTGGCCGGCCGACCCGCCGCCGTGGCAAGCCGCGCCGCGCCTCCCGCGAGCAGCAGCACCAGCGCCAGCCCCAGGGTCTTCGCCGTCGCAGGCGTCGCGTTCACGTGCCCCTCACGCCTTGCTGCGCCGGCGACGCGCGATCACCGCCGTGTCCACCAGCAACCCTTCGGCGTTGAACCAGCGGATCTGGTCGTTGTCGACCCCGATCCAGTAGCCCACGCTCTCGCCGTACGCCCAGTGGCGCCACTGCCGGAACCAGCGATCGCCTTCGATCCACCAGCGGCCGGTGTCCTGGTCCTCATCCGAGTAGCCCGCGCGGCCGATGAGCCGGCCGTCGGGGCGCAGTTCGAGCGTGCAGGGTTCGCCGTAAGCGGTGTTGTACAGCAACGTGGCGCCCGACAACGCACGACGCAGCGCAGCGCCCTTGAGCACGTGCGCACCTTCCTGCTGGATGCGGCGCGAGCCGAGCAGCGGATCGGTGCGGATCAGCCGCGCGAGTTTTTCCACGCCCTCGCGGATGCGCTCGGTGCGCAGGCTGGTGACGCCCATGCAGAAATGCGCGCTCTCGCCGAAGGGAGCGACCGGTTCGATGAGCACGCCGACCGCGGCCGCGCGCCGCGCGAGCTGCCCGGGATCGAGCTGCGCGGTGGCATGGATCCAGTAGGCGCTGGAGGCGGGCCGGGTGCGGATGGTGACGAAACGATGCAGGTAGTGGTTCAAGGCATCGCGCAGCGCGGTGCGTCGCTCCTGCAGCTTCTCGCTGGCCCGCGCGCACGCGCCGGCGTAGTGGCCGAGGGCGATGTAGTAGGCCCACGCGCGCTGCAGGCCGAACGGAAATTCACTGCCGAGGCGCCGGCGCGTGGCGCGGATGCGCAGCAGCTGGCGCGCGTTGCCGTGGATGATGCCCGGCGGCGTCCCCAGCGAACCCACCGCCGACAGCGCGCCGACCGCGATCACGCGTTCACCACCATCCAGCGAGCGCAGCGACCAGGCATTGCGCGCCGGGTCGCGCAGGTCGAAGCCCGGGACGCATTCCACGATCACGGCCCGGCTCGCTTCAGCGGCGCGCAGCAACGCTTCGGCACGCTCGCGGCTGGTGAGCGAGCCGCCCAGCGAGCGCCGCGAGCCCACCACCACCAGCGCCTCGCGCGGCAATTCCGCCGCCAGGCGGGCGCTGTTGCCGTCCCATTCCAGGGCACCCACGGTCGCATGCCGCTCCACCAGCCGCCGTTGCAGGTCCTGGTCCACGCCCACATCCAGCAGCACAGGCGCATGCCGCTCCAGCAGCGAATCGAGCACGAGGTGCAACGCCTGCTGCACCGACACGGCGCCGAGCACCGCATCAGGCGCCGCATCCACGCCCCACGCGGGCAGCACCTTGCCGCGCAGCTCATCCAGGAACTGCAGATCATCGGCATCGGCCGCCGCCGACGCCCAGCGCAGCACATCCTGTTTCGAGAAGGCGAGCCGCAGCGCCTCGCGCCAGCCGTCCACCGCGAGCAGGTCGGGCTCCACGCAACCGTCGAGGAAGGGATAGGGATACTGCTGCCAGTTGGGCGGCGGACGGAAATCGGCTTCCTCCGGCGGGTCGGGGGCTGCAGCCGCCTCGCTCGAACCCTGCCGCAGGCCGTGCCGGCCCGTGGTCACGCGCTCGTTCTGCAGGCCGGGCGCCACGAACAGGCCGCTGCGCGGGCGGCTGAACAGGTGCCCTTCGGCCAGCAGCGCGTCGTAGGCCAGGATCACCGTGTTGCGGGACACGCCGATCTGGCGCGCCAGCCGCCGCGAGGAAGGCAGGCGCCGGCCCGGACGCAGTACCCCGTGGCTCATGGCGTCGATCAGCCGCTGGCGCAGCTGCTGCTGCAGGCTCAGCGAATTCTGCGGGTCGAGCACCACGCGCAGATCGACTTTCGGCGGCTTCATGGGTGTAGCCTAGCTGGACCCATGCATGTTGCGAAACTGGACCTATAGCGCGCGGCCGCACCCTGCCATGTTCGAGCCATGAACCTCCCCGCCTTTCATCGCCAGGCTGCCCCGGACGGCCTGCTGGCGTCGCTGTTGCTGGCGTTTCTCGCCACCGCCGGCCTGTACTACGTCAACATCATGCCGGCGCTGATCGAAGGCCTGAAAACCGGGCTGCATTTCAGCGACCGGACCGCGGGCCTGGCGGGCTCCTTCAATGTCTACGGCGCCGTGTGCGGCGCACTGATCGCCACCGTGCTCGTGACGCGCCTGCCGTGGCGCCGCAGCGCCTGCCTGCTGCTGCTGCTGCTGATCGCGATGGACACGCTCAGCATCTTCATGCGCACGCCCGCGCAGATGCTGGCGGCGCGCGCGCTGCATGGCGTGTTCGGCGGCCTGCTGGTGGGATTCGCGTTCTCCGTGATCGCGCGCACCGCGCGCCCGGTGCGCACCTTCGGCATGCTGCTGGTGGTGCAGGATGGCCTGGGCGGGCTCGGCGTCATGGTGCTGCCACAACTCGTGCCGGCGCACGGCACCAAAGTGCTGTTCTTCGCACTCATCGCGTTCAGCCTGGTCACGATGCTCATGCTGCCGTTCCTGGCGCCGTATCCGCGCCAGGGCGGCGCGCGCGAAGCGGCTGCGGACGCCGACACCGCCACCGTCAAAGCACTGGGCCCGGTCCACGCGGCGTGGGGACCGCTGGTGCTCGCCATGGCCGCCATCTTCCTGTTCCAGTTCTCGAACATGCTGCTGTTCTCGTACATCCTCGGTCTGGCGCTGCACTACCGGCTGGAGATGGCGGGTTCGGCGGCCATCGTCGGCGTGTCCACCTGGGTGGGCATCATCGGGTCGCTGCTGGTGATGGGCGTGGGCACGCGATTCGGCCGCGTGCGCACCGTGCTGATCGCGCTGCTGCTGACCGCGATCGGCATGTGGATCCTGCGTTATTCCGGCGTGCCGCTGGTCTACGCGATCGCCAATTGCGGCACGGCCATCACCTGGTCGTTCGTCATTCCCTATCTGCTGGGGACCTGCGCGAAACTCGACAGCAGCGGCCGCGCCGCGGCCTTCGGTGGCTTCGCGTCCAAGCTGGGTCTCGCCACGGGCCCGCTGGCGGGCGCGCTGCTGCTCGGCAACGACCGCTACGAACGGCTGGTCACCATCGCCACGCTGGGCATCGTCGCCTGTGCGCTGGTGGCGCTGCCACCGGCCGCGCTGCTGGATCGTTCGGAAGCGCGCGCCGGCAAGGACAGCGGCGCCGCGTCCTGAGGATCAGCGATGGGGTTGCGGTGCACCGGGTGGACGCTTCCGGTCCTGCCACCCCCCGTGACGCACGCAAATGGTCGCCGCAAGGAGGCGGGTTCGCTGGCGCGGACATTCACACTTCGATGCCGCCCGCTCGAAGCGCGCTCGCGAGGGGTGCGAGTTGTGAACGGTAGTGTTTCCAGTTTTGCACCGATCTGGCGTGCAGCGGCTCGCGCACCTGGGCGGCACTCGCCGTTGCCGCCGGCGCTTTGTTCTCATGGAAATCCAGGCACTGCGCCTCGAAACCGAGTCCGCAGTACTCCAGCAGCTGGCGCGTCATCGCGTGCTGCGCACCCACCAGCTGTTCGTAGTCGAGCTCGAAGCAGCGGCCGCCGAGCACGGCGCGCCAGTGCTGCATGAGCCGGTCGTAGGCCAGGTAGTAACGCGCCAGATCCTGCAGATCGTAGGAATACGGCGCGCCGCCGCGGAACAGTGTCTTGTAGAGCGCGAAGCAGCTGTCCATGGGATGGCGACGCACGTGGATGATGCGCGCGCCGGGCAACGCCAGCGCGATCAGACCGAGATACAGGAAGTTCCACGGCGTCTTGTCGATGAACATCGCGCTGGTGGGACCGCGGCCCGCCACGCTCGCGAGGTAATCGCGGCCCAGTTCCGCGAAATCCAGTCGCGCGGCACGCTCGATCAGCGCCAGCCTGTCGGGCGGGCGGGCGGCTGCAGCGGCGGAGCGCGACTGGGTCTGCCTGATGATCGCGTGCGCGAAGTCGTCGATCTCACCCAGGCTCTGCACCTGCGAGTGGCTGCTCAGGATGCGATCGACCAGCGTGGTGCCGCTGCGCGGCAGACCCATCACGAAGATGGCGGCCGTCCCGGGGGGCCGCGGCGCCTCGGGTGACGCGGCGATGGCCGGCTGCGCGCCGCCCGCCGATTCGAACAGCGCGGCATCGAAGTGCTGCGCGATGCCCGCCATCACGCGCTCGTCGTCAGCCACCGAATACGACAGACCCCGGCGCCGGCGGCTGGCGCCACGCTGCAATGACTCGAACGACGGCGCGAATTCGCCCAGGTCCTCCAGTTCCTTGGCCAGCGCGTAGCACAGTGGAATCACTTCGTGCGCCTGCGGAGCGACGCGTTCCAGCCGCTGCCGCAGTTCCGCGACGTGATTGCGCTCGCGCGTCTGGCGACGCAGGGTGCTGCGCCGGTACTGTGCGCCCGCATCGTCCGGGTACAGTTCGATGAGCCGGTCCAGGTGCGCCTCGGCCTGCGCCAGTTCGCCACAGGCCGTTTCCGCCGCCGCGAGGTTGGCGAGCAGGTGCTGCCCGTCCGGCGCGCAGGCATGCGCGAGCTGCGCGCAGCGCAGCCGCGCGCCATGATCGCCCGCGTCACAGTACAGATCCGCGATGCGCGACCACAACAGCGCATCGCGCCCCGCTCCCGCCTCGAGCCGTTGCAGCTGCTGGCGCGCCTGCGCGCCAAGGCCGCAGAGCAGCAGCGCGTCGACGAGCTTGAACACGATCGCCGGACTGCCCGGCTTCAGCGCTGCAGCCTCTCGGGCAGCCTCCAGCATCTGCGGGTAGCGCTGGCTGCGCTGCTCGGCCAGCGCGAGCAGCAACCAGCCTTCGGCCCGTTGCGGCTGCGCCTGGCAGAGCTCGCGTGCGGCCGCAGCCGCTTCCGGATAGCGGCCGTCGTCGATGAGTTTTTGGATGCTCTGGATCAGAACCGGTATTTGGCGATCAATCCCACCGTGCGCGGCGTGGTGATGAGTTCGCGGCTGGTATCACCCGGGAAACCATCCGCCGGCGCGCTGCCGAACGTGGCCTCGCTGAAGATGCCCGAGATCGCCTTGGCGTTGCCGAGGTTGCGGCAGAACAGCGTCAGCGTCCAGCGCTCGGCATTCAACGCCGCCGAGGCATTCCACAGCGTGTACGAACTGATCGGAATGGCCGCGGTGGTGGTGGCCGCGAGCTGGTTGTACGTGCCGCTCTGGTAATAGGCATCGACATGCGGCACCAGCGTGAAGCGCGGGTTCAGCCGGATCGTGTAGTCCAGCGACGCGTTCAGCACATTCTGCGGCGCCGCCGGCAGGCGCGTGCCTTCCGGGGCGATGACCACGAAGGGCGCATAGGGTCGCGTGGCGTCGCGAGTCAGCTTGGCGCTGTCGTAGGTGTAGCCCAGGCCGTAGCGCAGCGACTCGGTGATCTTGCCGTTGAACTGCAGTTCCACGCCCTGCGAACGCGCTTTGCCAGCGTTGGTGGTCACGTAATAGCCCCACACCGGCGTCTGCGTGTTGAGCTGGATGTCTTTCCAGTCGATCAGGAACGCCGACACGTTGTAGTCGAACCAGTCGTGCGCGCCTTTGATGCCGACCTCGTAGTTGTTGAGCGTGTCGGGCTTGAAGTTGATCCAGCCCGGGTTTTCGCCGATGTATCCCGTGGTCGGAATGTCGTTCACGCCGCCGCGCCGGTAGCCCTGCGAGCCCGTCACGTAGAAGTTTTCCTGTGCGGTGAACTTCCACGAATAGTTCAGCTTGAAGATCGCCTTGTTCTTGGTGGTATCGGGCACCACCGGCGCGGACTCGCCCACGCGCGTCGGCAGATCGGGCACCACCAGCACCGCGTTCTGGTCCAGGTCGCGGAAGCCGCGCACCCCACCCGTGATCTGCATGCTGGAGGTGAGATGGAAGGTGAGCTCGCCGAACAGCGCGATCTCCTTGAAGTGTTCACGCCGGCTGTAGAGGAAGTCGCGGTCGCTGGTGGGCGCGACGGGATCGTAGTAGGACACCGAGCCCGGATCGGCCGCGTTCTGCGCGGTCCACCACTGCGTGAAGCCCCGTACCCAGTCGGTTTCGCCCGAGTGCTGGCGCCGGTCTTCGAAGTAGGCGCCCGCCAGGTAGTCCAGGAAGCCCTTGGTGTCGGACACCAGCCGCAGCTCCTGCACGAAGCCGCGGTCGCTGTAGTTGCGGTACTTCTGCGCCATGAGGCGCGGGTAGTAGTCGTACAGGAACGGCCAGTTCTTGCCGTACAGGCCGGAGTTGTCGTTGGTGCTGCTGCCGGTGTGGTCGGTGTACGAAGTGCTCGACGTCAGTGAGGCAAAGCCGAGATCCACGTTGGCTTCGAGGCTGGTCATCGTGACCTGGCGCTCAGAAGGCTCCAGCATCACCGCGCCCTGGTCGTAGTCGCCGTACACGCCGCCGGTGGCATAGTTCGGCGTGCCGGGTGCGACGATCTGTCGGCGCCCGCCGGTGCGATCCTTCTGGCCCACCACGCTCAGCACGAACTTCGCGGCGTCAGTGGGCTTCCAGGTGGCGGCGAGGCGGCCGTAATCGATCTTGGCCCAGTCCGCATCCTTCTTCGAAGTGAATTCCGCCGCGGGATCCAGCACTCCATTGGGCGCCACCGGAATGCCATTCGCATCGAGCTTGTAGAGATTCACGTAGTCGACCACGCCCGCGTCGTCCAGGTGGCTGTAGTTGGCGCGCAGCGCGAACGAATCGCCCGCGGGCAGATTCAGCGTGCCATCGGTGGTCCAGTTCATGCCGCTCGAACCGGTGGTCGATGACAGCCCCGCGGACACGCTGCCGGAGGTCTCTCCCAGCACCGGCTCGCGCAGGATGTAGCGCACCGTGCCGCCCATCGATCCGCGGCCGTACAGCGTGCCCTGCGGGCCGCGCAGCACTTCGACGCGGTCGATGTCCTTGAGCAGGAAGTTGGCGAAGATCGGCGTCTCGTTGACGTAGGTCGAAACGGCCTCGGTGCCGGCCACCGCGTAGTCGCCCAGCGTCGCGCCGTCCACGTTCACGCCGCGGATGCGCACGTTGTTCACCACGCCCGCGTTGCGGATGCCACGATCGACCACGGACACGCCGGGCACGGTGCGCAGCAGGTCCACGGGATTCACGAGGTTCTGTGTCTCGATGGTTTCGCCGCTCACGGCCGAGATGTTGAAGGGCACATCGACCACGTTCTGCGCGCGGCGCGTGCCGGTGACCACGATTTCCTGCAATTCGGTGTCCGCCGCGGCGGTCGCGGCGTCGGCAGCGTATGCGGCGGCGCTGTACAGGCCGCCGTGCAGGATGCCGGCCACGGCGGCGGCGATGGGGGTGATGCGCAGCGCGATGCTCTGGGGGGGCGGTGCGAGTCGGGTCATGACGGCGATCTCCCGTTGCGGGTCGGCATGGTTAGGGGTCCGAGCGATTCGAGGTAGGACGAGCGACGCGCGGACAGCGCGTAGGGCGGGAACTCCACCACGCTGTCGCGGAAACTCTTGAGCGGTTGCGTGAGCCCGAGCCAGCCGCGTTCGCGCGCCGAGCGCGCCGCCTGCAGGTCCAGTTCGGCGACGATCACTTCGCGGCCACTGCCCGCCTGATGGATGATTTCACCGCCGGGTCCGAACACGGCCGAACGGCCGAAGCCCAGGTTGCCCGCCACGTTGATGTCGATGAAGTAACACTGGTTCATCGTGGCATTGGCGCGCGCGATGGCCAGCTCCGCGTCGCGGTCGATGGTGTTGGTCATGGTGGGATGCAGGATGACTTCCGCGCCCATCCAGGCCAGGGTGCGCGTGGTCTCGGGGAACCACATGTCGTAGCAGATGGAGACACCGACGCGGCCGATGCCGGGAATGTCGAACGTGACGAACTCCGCGCCCGCCGTCACGCCCTGCTCGTACGGCAGGAACGGGAACATCTTGCGGTAACGTGCAACGACCTGGCCCCCGGGATCGATCACCGGGGCGGTGTTGAACACCTTGCCGTCGCGTGTTTCGAACATCGAGCCTGGCACCAGCCAGATGCCGTGGCGTTTCGCCGCCGCGCACAGCACCTGTTCGGCCGGACCCGGCATCGCCTGCGCGTTGGCGGGATTGGGTCCAAAGGCGGCCAGCTCGCCCACCAGCACCAGGTCCAGCCACGGGAACCGGCGGCACACGGCGTCGATCTCCGACTCCAGTCGCTGCAGGTTGTCTGCATTGACCAGCTCGAGCTGTAGGCCCGCGATGGCGAATCTGCTCAACGGCGTTTCTCCCTGCCGCGAAAGTGACAGCAGGCAGGGAGCGTCGATAGGTCCAGATGGCAGGGAGCGATGGGTCCAGTGGCGCCGCGGTCCGGCGTCGCTCAGGCCACCAGCGAACGCTTCTTCAGATGCACCAGCAGGATGGACACCGCGGCGGGGGTGACGCCGGGCACGCGCGCCGCCTGACCGAGCGTTGCAGGCCTGATCTCCAGCAGTCGCTGCCGCACTTCGTTGGAGAGTCCGGCGAGTCGCGAGTAATCCAGGTCCGCGGGCAGTGGCGTGGTCTCGTTGCGGCGCTGCCGCTCGATCTCCGCCTCCTGCCGCTCGATGTAGCCGGCGTAGCTGGCGCGCACTTCCAGGTCGAGCGCCAGTTGCGCCGGCAGCCGCGCATCGATGTCCGCCTGCTCCGGTGCCGGGCCGATGAGCTCCAGCAGCTGCGCGTAACCCACTTCGGGACGGCGCAGCAGTTCCATGGCGCTCAGGTGCTGCGCCAGCGGCTGGTCGTTGCCCAGCACCCGCTCGAGCCACTCGGCCGGCACGGCGCCCGGCGGGATGCGCGTGTTCTCCAGGCGCGCGAGTTCGCGGGCGGCGAGCCGCTGCTTGGTTTCGAAGAACGCCCAGCGCTCGTCATCCACCAGCCCCAGTCCGCGACCGATGGCCGTGAGCCTCGCGTCGGCATTGTCCTCGCGCAGCAGCAACCGGTGTTCGGCGCGACTGGTGAACATGCGGTACGGCTCGGTGGCACCCTGCGTCACCAGATCGTCCACCAGCACGCCGAGGTACGCGTCGCTCCGCCCCGGCGTCCAGCTCTCGCGCCCGCGCCACTGCTGCGCGGCGTTGATGCCGGCCAGCAGGCCCTGCGCGGCCGCTTCCTCGTAGCCCGTGGTGCCGTTGATCTGGCCCGCGAAGTACAGCCCGCCGATGGCCTTGGTCTCGAGCGAGGGCTTGAGATCGCGCGGATCGAAATAGTCGTACTCGATCGCGTAGCCCGGGCGCGTGATATGCGCGTTTTCGAACCCGGCGATGCTGCGCACGAACTCCACCTGCACGTCGAACGGCAGGCTGGTGGAGATGCCGTTCGGATAGATCTCGTGCGTGTTCAGTCCTTCGGGTTCGATGAAGATCTGGTGCGAGGTCTTGGCGGCGAAGCGGTTGACCTTGTCCTCCACCGACGGGCAGTAGCGCGGACCCACGCCCTCGATCCTGCCGGTGAACATCGGCGAGCGGTCGAAGGCGGCGCGGATCACCGCGTGGGTGCGCTCATTGGTATGGGTTATGTGACAATCTACCTGTCTCGGCTGGTCACTGTTCCGTCCGAGGTAAGAAAAGACCGGCCGCGGGTCATCCGAAGACTGGGCCACGAGCCTTGAATAATCGATGGTGCGACCGTCGATCCGCGGCGGCGTGCCGGTCTTCAGGCGGCCCACGCGCGGCATGCATTCGCGCAGTTTTTCGGCCAGCAGGTTCGACGGCGGATCGCCGGCGCGACCCCCGGGGTGGTTCTCGAGACCCACGTGGATGCGGCCGCCGAGGAACGTGCCCACCGTGAGCACCACGCAGCGCGCATCGAAGCGCACCCCGCTGCGCGTGACGACCCCGCGCACGCGCGCGCCCTCGAGCACGAGATCCGCGGCCTCCTGCTGGAACAGCGACAGGCTGGGCTGGTTCTCGACCAGGGCGCGCACGGCCTGCCGGTAGAGCTGCCGATCGGCCTGGGCGCGCGTGGCGCGGACGGCCGGGCCCTTGCTCGCATTGAGCGTGCGCACCTGGATGGCGGAGGCGTCCGCGGCGCGCGCCATCGCGCCGCCGAGCGCATCGATTTCGCGCACCAGGTGGCCCTTGCCGATGCCGCCGATGGCCGGGTTGCAGCTCATGGCGCCGAGGTTCTCGATGCTCTGCGTGAGCAGCAGCGTGCGGGCGCCCATGCGCGCAGCCGCGAGCGCGGCCTCGGTGCCGGCGTGGCCGCCGCCGATCACGATCACATCGAATGTGGCCTGGGCGTTCATGGGGGCGCGGATTGTAGCGGCAAAGCCGGCGCTGGCCAAAATCTCGGTCAACCCTACTTCCCGATGCAGAACGACGCAAAGATCCGCCCCAGCAGATCCTCGGTCGTGTACACCCCCGTGATCTCCGACAGCGCCTGCTGCGCCGACCGCAATTCCTCCGCCACCAGCTCCCCGCGCCGTACGCTGCCGAGCTGCTCCACGGCCGCCTCCAGGTAGCGGCGCGAGCGGGCCAGCGCCTCCAGATGCCGCGAACGCGCCGAGAGCACGCCCGACTCCTCGGCGCCGTCGAAGCCCATGCACTGCTTGAGATGCCAGCGCAGCGCGTCGAGCCCCGCGCCTGTCTGTGCCGAGATCCACACGCGCGGCGGCGCGCCGGGATCGTCGTCGCGATACCCGGTGGGACTGCCCGGACACAGATCGTTCTTGTTCATGACCAACGTCACCGGCACGCCGGCCGGCAGCCGGCCGTGGTCGCGCGCGGCGAAATACGTCCAGCCCGCCGGGTCCGCGCTCGCGTCCACCACGAACAGCACCCGATCGGCGCGGCCCATCTCCTCCTGCGCGCGACGGATGCCTTCGCTTTCGACGCGATCCTCGCTGTCGCGCAGGCCGGCGGTATCCACCAGGTGCAGCGGCATGCCATCGAGGTGGATGCGCTCGCGCAGCAGGTCGCGCGTGGTGCCCGGGATTTCCGTGACGATGGCGGCGTCGTGGCCCGCGAGCGCGTTGAGGAGCGAGGACTTGCCCGCATTGGGCGGCCCCGCGATCACGACTTTGATGCCTTCGGTGAGCAGTCGCCCCTGCCGCGCGGCCTTGGCGATCGCGTCGAACTGCGCCCGCACCAGTTCCAGGCGGTTCAGCAACGCGGGATCGGCCAGGAAGTCGATTTCCTCCTCGGGAAAGTCGATCGCCGCCTCCACCCAGGCGCGCAATTCGGCCAGCGCGTTCGTGAGCGTCTCCACCTGCGCGGAGAAGTCGCCCTGCATGGAGCGCAGCGCGGCGCGCGCGGCGGCGGCGGTGCCGGCGTCGATGAGATCGGCCACGGCTTCGGCCTGCGCGAGATCCAGCTTGTCGTTGAGGAACGCGCGTTGCGTGAATTCGCCCGGCAGCGCGCGGCGCGCGCCCAGCTCCAGCGCGCGCGCGATCAACGCCTCGACCACGACGGGACTGCCGTGGCAATGCAGCTCGAGCACGTCCTCGCCGGTGTAGGAATTCGGCGCCGGGAAATGCAGCGCCAGGCCCTGGTCGATCGTCACGCCGCCGCTGTCACGGAACGCGCTCAGCGTCGCGAGCCGCGGCGCGGGCAGTTCATCCAGCATCTGGCGCCCGATCTCGAGCGCGGCCGCGCCCGAGATCCGCACCATCGCCACGCCGCCGCGGCCGGGCGGCGTGGCCGCCGCCACGATCGTTGCGCGTGGCGCGTCGCGCTTCAGGTGCGTGCCTTGGCCGCGGAGAGATTCACGCGGCGGTTGATGTTCCACTGCTGCAGGATCGACAGCAGCGTGTTGGTCACCCAGTACAGCACCAGGCCGGCCGGGAAGAACGCGAACATCACCGACATGGCCAGCGGCATGATCATCATGATCTTCTGCTGCATGGCGTCGCCCATCTGCGGGTTCAGGCGGTACTGCGCGAACATCGCGCCCATCATGATCGCGGGCAGGATGAAGTACGGATCGCGCGAGGACAGGTCATTGATCCAGCCGATGAACGGCGCCTGGCGCATTTCCACGCTCTCGAGCAGCACCCAGTAGAACGCGAGGAACACGGGGATCTGGATCACCATCGGCAGGCAGCCGGCAAGCGGATTGACCTTCTCGCGCTGGTACAGCTCCATCATCGCCTTGCCGAGCTGGTCGCGCTGGTCCTTGTAGGTCTCCTGCAGGTTCTTGATGCGTGGCTGCAGCGCCTTCATCTTGGCCATCGAGCGGCCGGAGGCCTCCGACAGCGGATAGAACAGCAGCTTGAGCAGGAAGGTCACGACGATGATCGTGAAGCCCCAGTTGCCGAGCACGTTGTGGACGATGTTCAGCAGCGAGAACAGCGGCTGCGCGATGATGGTCAGCGCGCCGTAGTCGGCCACGCGCTCCAGGTTCGGGCCGGTGGTCTTGAGCTGCGCCTGCAGCTTCGGGCCCACGAACAGCGACTGCTTCACGTCGGCCGTCGCGCCGGGCGCCACGCTCTGGCTGCCCGCCTCGGCCGAGATCAGGTACTGCGTGCCCTGCGTCTTCAGGTGGTAGTGGTACGCCACGCTCGCATCCGGCACCGCGGCCACCACGAAATGGTGCTGCATGCCCGCGAACCAGCCGTTGGTGATGTCCTGGTCCAGCACCGGCGGCGTCGAGCTGAAGGTGTTGAGCTTCTGGTACTTGGTGCCGTTGTAGAACGCGGGGCCGCGGAACGCGTTGCTGGCGCTGTTGAAATAGGAGCGCGCCACCGGCGGGTTGTTGCGCAGCAGCTGGGCGTAGGGCGCGTAGCTCCAGGGCGAGGCGCCGGCGTTGCGGATCTGGTACTCCAGGCCGATGGCGTACCGGCCGCGCCTGAAATGGAACACCTTGGTGACCGTGACGCCCTTGCCATCGCTCCAGGTCAGCGGCACGTCCAGCGTGTCCTGGCCCGCCGCCATCCTCACCTGCTTCGCTTCGCTGGTGAACAGCGCCTGGTGTGTCGGCGCGCTCGCGCCGTTGGCACCCGCAAGGCCGGTCTGCAGCAGCGAAAGATCATCGGCCGCCGTGTCCAGCAGCCGGACGAGCGTGGGCTGGTTCTTCACCAGCGGGTACGCGAGCAGGTCGGCGCGCGTGAGCTGGCCGCCCTGCAGGCTGATGTCCAGGTCGAGCACGTCGGTCACCACATGCACCACGCCCGCATCGGCGACCTCGCCAGCGACGGCGCCGCCGGCGGGCGCAGCAGTGGCGGGCGTGGCGGCGACTGTGGCAGCCGACGCCGTGGCAGGACTCCCCGACGCCGCGGGCGTGGAAGCGACCGGCACCGTGTCCAGCGTGGCGGCCGATGGCGCTGGCGCGGAGCCCGCCGCCACCGCCTGGGTTCCAGCCACCGCCGAAGCCGGCGGGAAATCCTTGAACCAGGTGTTCACATTGAGCAGGACCGCGAGGCCCAGCAGCGCCCACAGGAAGATCCGGATGTTGGCGGTCATGGAGCGTCGGATTCCTGCAGCGAAGGGTGGTGGGGCGCGGGGTCATAGCCGCCCGGATGCCACGGGTGGCAGCGGCCGATGCGACGCGCTGCCAGCCACAGGCCGCGGCTCACGCCGCAGTTCTCGACCGCCTCGAGCGCGTACTGCGAACAGGAGGGATGGAAGCGGCAGCGCGGCCCCAGCATCGGGCTGATGCACAGTTGATAGGCGCGGATCAGGAAACGGATCAGGAGGCGGATCAGGTGGCGCATTCGGTCGCGATCTTCTTCCAAAGCTTGGTCAGACTGGCGGCAAGGCGGGCCGCTTCAGCGTCCCGGGCCTGCGAACGGGCGCCGATGACAATGTCCAGGGCCGGCAACTCATTCTGGTGCAGACGGAATGTCTCACGAATCACGCGTCGGATGCGATTACGGTGCACGGCATTGCCCACGGTGCGGGCGGCAATGGACAGGCCGAGACGAGCGGCGCCCAGATCGTTGGGCAGCACATTGGCGCTGAAACACTCGTTGCCCAGACGGCGTCCCCGCTCGTAGGCCTGGCTGAACTGCTTGGGAGCGCGCAGCCGCTGTTCAGGCCGAAAGCGATACCCGCTCACTCAAACTCTTTAGGGAATCAGGCGCTTGCGGCCCTTGGCACGGCGGCGGGCCAGCACGCGGCGGCCATTCTTCGTGCCCATGCGGGCGCGGAAACCGTGGGTACGGGCGCGGCGCACTTTGCTGGGCTGGTAGGTTCGTTTGGTAGCCATGTTAAGGCCCTGATATCAGAGAGAAAACGGGCGGGCAGGGTACGCAGGCAGTGGATTGGTGTCAATACAGTAGTAGACTCCCCGCCCCCCTTTTCTGGAGTGCAGGGTTTTGCAGGCTTCGCTATGGGCTCGTTGCGTGCGCGTGCTGGAAGGCGAGCTCGCGGAACAGCAGTTCAACACCTGGGTCCGTCCCCTGCAGGCCGTGGAATCCGGCACCAGCCTCAAGCTGCTGGCGCCGAACCGCTTCGTGGTCGACTGGGTGCGCGAGCAGCTGCTGGCGCGCCTCAACCAGCTCGTGGTCGAGCTCGGCGAGCCGGGGAGCCTGGAAATCAGTGTCGAGGTCGGCAGCAATGAGCCGCTGAACCACCACGCCGCACCCGCGGCGCTCACCCCGTCGAAGACCGCGCCGCGGCCCAACGAGGGACCGCTGGGCGTGCCGCTCAATCCGCACTCCACGTTCGAAACCTTCGTCGAAGGCAAGAGCAACCACTTCGCCAAGGCTGCGGCCATGCAGGTGGCCGAGAACCCGGGCAAGGCCTACAACCCGCTGTTCATCTACGGCGGCGTCGGCCTCGGCAAGACGCATCTCATGCACGCCATCGGCAACATGATCCGTGCGGCGAACCCCGCCGCGCGCGTGGCGTACGTGCATTCGGAGCGTTTCGTGAGCGACATGGTGCGCGCGCTCCAGCACAACACCATCAACGATTTCAAGACTTCGTATCGCACGCAGCATGCGCTGCTGATCGACGACATCCAGTTCTTCGCGGGCAAGGAGCGCTCTCAGGAGGAGTTCTTCCACACCTTCAATGCGCTGCTGGAAGGCCAGAACCAGGTGATCCTCACCTGCGATCGCTATCCGAAGGAAGTCGCGGGTCTCGAGGAGCGCCTGAAGTCGCGCTTCGGCTGGGGACTCACGGTCGCCATCGAGCCACCGGAGCTGGAAACCTCGGCCGCGATCCTGATCGGCAAGGCCCAGAGCGCTGGCGTGGAATTGCCGGAAGAAGTGGCGTTTTTCATCGCCAAGCGCATCCGCTCCAACGTGCGCGAGCTCGAGGGCGCGCTGCGACGGGTGATCGCCAACTCGCGTTTCACGGGAAATCCCATCAACGTGGATTTCACCAAGGAAGCGCTCAAGGACCTGCTGTCGCTGCAGGCGCGGCTGGTCACGATCGAGAACATCCAGAAGACCGTGGCCGATTACTACAAGGTGCGCATGTCGGAGCTGCTCTCCAAGCGGCGGAGCCGTTCCGTGGCACGCCCGCGCCAGGTGGCGATGGCGCTCGCGAAGGAGCTGACCAGCCACAGTCTGCCGGAGATCGGCGACGCCTTCGGGGGTCGCGACCACACCACGGTGATGCACGCCTGCAAGCGCATCAAGGAGTTGCGCGACAGCGAACAGCGCGTCAACGAGGATTTCTCGAACCTGTTGAGAACCCTGACAGGCTGAGGCGGATTTCCTGTGGACAAGCTGCGCACAGGAGTTGTCCACATCCCCTCCACAGTCCCCGAGCCCGGATATGCGTCGGACCCGCACGGGGCAAGACGCTGAATTCAGGCCTGTTGGTCCGCTATAACGCTGTTATTGGCGGTACCCACAGGACTAATATTCATAACTGTCTTTCCATCCTAAGAAGAGATCTTTATGAAGTTGTCCGCCACCCGGGAGCAGCTGCTCGGTCCGTTGCAGAGTGTGATGGGCGTGGTCGAGCGCAAGCAGACCATGCCGGTGCTCGCGAACGTGCTGCTGGTGGCCAGGAACGGCCGCCTGTCAGTGACGGGCACGGATCTCGAGGTCGAACTGGTGGCGTCCACGGAGATTTCGCTGCAGACGCCGGGGGAAGTCACGGTCCCCGGCCGCAAGCTGCTCGACATCGTGCGGACGCTGCCCGAGAAGACGACGGTGGCGATTTCACGGGAAGGCGAGAAGGTGGTCATCAAGGCGGGGCGCAGCCGCTTCACGCTGTCCACCCTCCCCGCCGCCGAGTTTCCGGTGGTCGAAGATGTGCATGCCAAACAGACGCTGAAGGTCGCGCGCCAGGCCATGCACCAGCTGATCGACAAGACGCATTTCGCCATGGCGCAGCAGGACGTGCGTTACTACCTGAACGGCACGCTGCTCGAATGCACCGGCGAGGCGATCCGTGCGGTCGCGACCGATGGTCATCGGCTTTCGCTGTGTGAGGCCAAGCTCGCGGCGCCGGTATCAGGGACGCAGCAGGTCATCGTGCCGCGCAAGGGTGTGCTGGAGCTGCAGCGCAGTCTGGTGGGCGACGGCGACATCGAGCTTTCGATCGGTAGTAATCACGTTCGGGTCGAGATCGGCGATATTCGCTTTACTTCGAAGCTGATTGACGGCAAATTCCCCGAGTACGGACGCGTCATCCCTTCTGCACCGGCCGCCGTGCTGACGGCGAGTCGTGCTGCGTTGCGACAAGCGCTTCAACGGACCGCGATTCTCTCAAACGAGAAGTATCGCGGAGTTCGACTCAATTTCGCCGCCAATCTGCTCACGATCCAGGCACATAACCCGGAGCAGGAAGAGGCGGAGGATCAGGTCGAGGTCGAATACAGCGGCCCTGCCATGGAAATCGGCTTCAACGTGACCTATCTGCTCGATGCCCTCGCCGCGGTCGACTCCGACAACGTCGAGATCGGACTCACGGATGGCAGCAGCAGCTGTCTCATCCGCCCACCCGGTGACGCCCACACCAAGTACGTCGTGATGCCGATGCGGCTGTGACGAGCCGGGCCGGGTGAGCCTTACCAGGTTCGAACTCGTCAATCTGCGCTGCCTGGAGCGTGCGGACCTGGAGCTGGTGCCAGGCTGCAACCTCATCCTGGGACCCAATGGCGCCGGCAAGACTTCGCTGCTGGAAGGAATCTATCTGCTGGGCCGCGGGCGCTCGTTCAGGACCCGGCACACCGAGCGCTTGATCCGCCGGGGTGCCTCGGTGCTCCAGGTGATGGGAACGCAGTCCCCGGAAAGTCCTGCACAGCGCATCGGGTTCGCGTTCGACGTAAAAGGCGGCCCAACAGCGCGGGTGGACCGACGCGACGTCCATTCGCTGGCGGATCTGGCTCTGGCGTTTCCGGTGCAGGTGATCGACCCGGGCATCCATCGCCTCGTGGAAGAGGGTCCGGCGTTCCGTCGGCGCTGGCTCGACTGGGGCGTGTTCCACGTGGAACACACCTTCGGCGGGCGGTGGCAGCAGTACAGTCGGGGCCTCAAGCAGCGCAATGCCGCCCTGGCGAGCGGCGGCGACACGGCGCCTTGGGACGCGGACCTGATCCGGCACGGAGAGGCCCTGGCGCTGAGCCGAGAGGCCGTGGTCGATCAGATCCGACCAGAGTGGGACGCTCTGATCTCGCGCCTGATCCAACGCCCGGTCCAGCTGGGCTTCCATCGCGGCTGGAGTCGGGAGCGTTCCCTGGGGGAGGCGTTTCAGGCCAGCGCGGCCAGGGACCGGGAGCGGGGGACGACCTCGGTGGGACCGCACCGGTTCGATGTGGCTCTGACCGTGGACGGCGTGCCCGCCCGCGAAGTGCTTTCGCGGGGTCAGCAAAAGCTCGCTGGCGCCGGCTTGGTCCTGGTCATGGCACGACGAGTGGCCCAGGTGGCACTCGTGGCCCCGACCCTGCTGGTCGACGACCCTGCCGCCGAGCTGGACGGGGCACATACCGCCTTAGTGTTGGCGGAAGTGGCCGCGCTGGGAGGGCAGTTGATCGTCACCGCTTTGCAGCCCATTCCCGCCTTGATGGACCTCGCCACGAGAGTGTTTCACGTGGAACAAGGGGCGGTGCAACAGGTATAATGGCGGGATGAATCCGAGGTGGTCGAATGACTGATTCCGAGGTCTATGATTCCAGTAAAATCAAGGTCTTAAAGGGCCTTGATGCAGTGCGGAAAAGACCCGGCATGTACATCGGCGACACCGATGATGGCACCGGTCTGCACCACATGGTTTTCGAGGTCGTCGACAACTCCATCGACGAGGCCCTGGCCGGGCATTGCGACAAAATCACCGTCACCATCCACGCCGACGAATCCGTCACCGTAACCGACAACGGCCGCGGCATGCCGGTGGATATCCACAAGGAAGAAGGGCGCTCGGCGGCCGAAGTCATCATGACGGTGCTGCATGCCGGCGGAAAATTCGACGACAGCTCGTACAAGGTCTCCGGCGGCCTGCACGGCGTGGGCGTGTCGGTGGTCAATGCGCTCTCCGATGTGCTGACGCTCACCATCAGCCGCGGCGGCAAGACTTACCGGCAGGAGTACCGGCTGGGTGAACCGCTGGCCCCGCTGGCCGAAGTCGGCACCACCTCCGAGCGCGGCACCACGCTGCGCTTCAAGCCCTCGGCGCAGATCTTCACGCACATCACGTTCGTGTACGACACGCTGGCCAAGCGCCTGCGCGAACTCTCGTTCCTCAATTCGGGCGTGCGCATCGACCTGATCGACGAGCGTGAAGACAAGCGCGACACCTTCCAGCACGAAGGCGGCCTGCAGGCGTTCGTCACGCACCTGAACCGCAGCCGCACGCCAATCCACGACAAAGTGATGTGGTTTCGCGCGCAGGAAGGGCTGGTGGGCGTCGAGGTGGCGCTGCAGTGGAACGACTCCTATCAGGAGAGCATGTTCTGCTACACCAACAACATCCCGCAGAAGGACGGCGGCACGCATCTGTCCGGCTTCCGTGCCGCGCTCACGCGCACGCTGAATGACTACATCGAGAGCAGCGGCCTCGCCAAGAAGGAAAAGGTCGCAATGGTGGGCGACGATGCGCGCGAAGGCCTCACCGCCATCCTTTCGGTGAAGCTGCCGGACCCGAAGTTTTCCTCGCAGACCAAGGACAAGCTGGTGTCCTCGGAAGTGAAGGGCGTGGTGGAAACGGCCGTCGCCGGCAAGCTCGGCGAATTCCTGCTGGAAAATCCGCAGGAAGCCCGCGCCATCGTCGGCAAGATCATCGAAGCGGCGCGCGCCCGCGAAGCCGCCCGCAAAGCGCGCGACATGACCCGTCGCAAGGGCGCGCTGGACATCGCCGGGCTCCCCGGCAAGCTTGCCGACTGCCAGGAGAAGGATCCCGCGCTCTCCGAGCTGTTCATCGTCGAGGGCGATTCGGCCGGCGGCTCGGCCAAGCAGGGCCGCGACCGCCGCACGCAGGCCGTACTGCCGCTCAAGGGCAAGATCCTCAACGTCGAGAAGGCGCGCTTCGACAAGATGCTGTCATCGGTGGAAGTCGGCACGCTGATCACCGCGCTCGGCTGCGGCATCGGCCGCGACGAGTTCGACATCGAGAAGCTCCGCTACCACCGCGTCATCATCATGACCGACGCCGACGTCGACGGTTCGCACATCCGCACGCTGCTGCTGACGTTCTTCTACCGCCAGATCCCGATGCTGATCGAGCGCGGCCACATCTACATCGCCCAGCCGCCGCTGTACAAAGTGAAGCGCGGCAAGCAGGAGATGTACGTCAAGGACGAGAACGAGCTCAACCTGATGCTGCTCAACAGCGCCATCGAGGATGCGCGGCTGCACGTCAATGCCGATGCGCCGCCGGTGAGTGGCTCGGCGCTGGAGATCCTGGCGCGCAAGTACATGGAAGTGCAGGCGGTGATCCGGCGCTGGTCGCGCCGCTACGACGAGCGTCTGCTCGAGCAGCTCATCTACCAGCCGCAGGTACAGCCGGCCGATTTCGACCGGCCCGACTTCATGGCGAGCTGGTGCCGGCAGCTGCAGGAACACCTCAACGCCTTCAGCGACGGTGCGCGCAGCTTCCGCGTCGAATTCCGCGCCGCCAGCGAAGGCCACTTCGCGCGCGTGATCGTGCACCGGATCGAGCATGGTCTCACCAGCGACAAGCAGCTGCCACGCGAGTTCTTCGATTCCGCCGAATACCGGCTGATCGCCGATCTCGGCAGCACGCTGGTCGATCTGATCGGTCCGGGTGCCTTCGTGGCGCGCGGCAACGAACGCCAGGGCGTGGCCTCCTTCAAGGAAGCCATGAACTGGATGCTGGAGCAGGCCCGCAAGGGCCAGGCCATCCAGCGCTACAAGGGTCTCGGCGAGATGAATCCGGCCCAGCTGTGGGAGACCACCATCAACCCGGAAACGCGTCGGCTGCTGCAGGTGAAAGTGGAAGACGTGGTCGCCTCCGACGACATCTTCACCACGCTGATGGGCGACCAGGTGGAACCGCGGCGCGAGTTCATCGAGAAGAATGCGCTGGCGGTGATGAACCTGGATATCTAGCCGACGCCAGCCGTGGAATCCGCGCGCCAGGGCCCGTCCCCGGCACACGCGCCATCCACCTCACATACGTTCCTCTCGGTCTACCAGGGAACGGTGCGCCCCTGGTAATTCAAGTACTGCAGTCCGGGCTTGCCCGACTGCTGCTCGATCACATTCACCAGGTTCGGAATGCTCTCTTCGACGCTCAGCGTCGCTTCCGGGCCGCCCATGTCGGTGCGCACCCAGCCCGGCGCGAGCAGCAGCAGCGTCCGGGCGTCGGTGCTGTGGCGTGCGGCGAAACTGCGCATCAAGGTATTCAGCGAGGCCTTGCTGGCGCGATAGACCTCGTAGCCGCCGCTTTCGTTGTTGGCCACGCTGCCCAGCCCTGAGGACATGGCGCAAATCGTGCCGGCGGGCGCAACCAGATCCAGGCAGGTCTCGATCATGCGCATCGGGCTCAGCGCGTTGGTGACCAGCACGCGCACGAACTCGTCGGTCGACACGTCCGCCACCGTTTCGTGATCGTCATTCTTCACCCCGGCATTCACGAACAGCAGGTCGAAACGACGGCCGCGCAAACGGGCATGCATCGCAGCCGCCTGCTCCGGACGGTTGATGTCGACGGTCTCGATTTCCAGGCGACCGCTGGCGGTGGCGAGGCGCTCATGCAGTGGGGTACGCGCGCTGCCGCGCGTGGTGGCGACGACGTGGCGGCCGCGCTTGAGGTACTCGTCGGCCAGGGCGTAACCCAGTCCTCGGGAGGCGCCGATGATGAGAACGTGGCCCGCTGACCTATCCGATGCTTGGCTCATGCACCGGAAAATACGTCAGCGCCAGTTGATATGCGAGAGGTCGCGCACCTCGACGGTTTCAGTCTCGTCCTGCGCACGGTCGTGCACTTCGTCGCGGTCGTTCATCAGGTCCGGCGGGGCGAAGATGCCCAGCCGCACCTGCCGGTTCTCGATGGCAATGACCGTCACGCGGATGTCGGGGCCGATGTTGACGGATTCGCCGATGGAACGGGTGATCACCAGCATGGGCTACACCCGTCCCTGAGCCACTTGCTGCGCCGCAGAAATCACGCGGGCCAGGCTGTGGGTCTGATGGGTGGTGGTGGCGGACATGTCGTCCCACAGCACCCGGACATACCCGTGCTGCAGCAGCTCGACCACCACGCCACTGGCCTGCGAACAGCTGCTTGCGCGGAAGCGGACTTGGTCGCCCACAATCAAGCCGATGCTGCTTAAGGAGTTCATAGCCGGAAACCATACCGAGCGGAAACGGTTACCGGTATCGGGGTTTCCCTGCAACGGTTGCAAGGAAACTCTGTAGAGCGTCGGCAGGCGGGAGCCAAAGTGTGTCGCGGCGCCTGCTCAGCGGCGCAATGTGGCGGTCACAGTCGTCCCGCCCATGCCCGAGTGCACCTCGAGCTCCCCGCCAATCTGCTGCATGCGCTCGCGCATTCCCGCCAATCCCACGCCGTGCCGCACCTGGCCGGGCGACAGCACCGCACGCGAGCCCGAGCCTGTCAGGTCGAAACCCTTGCCGGTATCGCTGATCTGCAGGGCGATCGTTTCGGCATCGCAACTGAGCGTGATGGCGGCGGACTTCGCCTCCGAATGCCGGTAGACATTCGACAACGCCTCCTGCGCGACGCGAAACAGCGCCAGTTCGACCTCATCGGGCAGGCGATCCATCTGCGCGGGCACCGCGATGCTCAGGGCGATCTGGCTGCGCTCGCGGAAGCCATCGGCGAGCCATTCCAGCGCGGTGGCCAGTCCGAGCTCCTCCAGCAACGGCGGATGCAGCAGATACGAAGTGGTGCGAATCTCGCTGCGGCACTGTCTCGCCAGCGCCGCCGCCTCCTCGAGCAGGCGCGCGGATTCCGCATCGGAATGCAGCCCGCGGCGCTGGAGCAGATCGAGGTTGATCTCGAGCGCCGCCAGGATCTGGCCGACCGAATCGTGCAGCTCGCGACCGATCTGCCGCCGCTCGGTATCCTGCACGCGCAGCATGTCGGCGACCAGCACGCGGTAGCGCTGCTGTTGCTGCTGCAGATCCTGATAGCGCAATTGCAGCAGCTGCAGCATCGCCACCAGCGAACTGCGCAGGTCTTCGAATTCGCCGCGGAAACGCAGGTCGGCCAGGCCGTCACGCTCGTCGGCGCCCCCGGCCACGGCCATGGCGTGCCCGCGCAAGGTCTGCAGCGGCCTCAGCACCAGCCACCAGGCGAGGAAGTACAACGTGGCGATCAGCAGCGCGTCGGAAACCGCGATGGCCACCAGCGTCAGCAGGAACCCGCGCTCGATCTGCCGGCGCTGGATGGAAAAGGTCGTATAGAGCATGACCTGACCGAGTTCGTCGGCCGCTTCGCTGGCGGATCCGCCGCGCGGCAGGGGACCGGCGCGGATGGTCTGTTGCGCAAAGAAGATGTCGCCACCCACCGCGGGCAATGCCGCCGCCCCGACGCTCTGTCCTGCCGCGTCACGAGCGCGCACATAGCGCTTGTTGTGTTCGCCTTTGAGATCCACCACCACGGCGCGGATGTTGCCATCCTGCATCGCGCTGGCCATCAGGCTCTCGATCTGGTCCTGATCGAAGTTCCACGCCGCGCTCCGCAGCGACACCGCCAGCTGCGCCGCCGCGTAATCGGTGTTGAGGCGGAAGCGGGTGCGCGCCGCACGATAGTTCTCCCAGAAATTCAGCGCCGCGAAAGCGACCAGCACGGTGGTCGTGGCGACCACCAGGCTGATCGAAACGATGGTGGCGATCGAGCGGCGCTGCGCGGACATGTCAGGGCTGCTCCCGGTAGCTCTGCGGGTCGAACCACAGCCGCTTGTCACCGAAGGGTGTCAGGGAATCCAGCAGCGGGTTGTCGAGCCGCAGGATGCGCCGCGTCTTCAGGTGCAGCCGCCGGATCTTGCTGTCCTGGTACTGCGCGAAGATGCGCTGGTAGCTGCCATCGTCCAGCATCATGCGCATGCCGGCTTCGACGCGCGCCGCGAGCCTGCGGCCCTGCGCATCCTTCGAGAACCAGAAGTACATGGGCATCGGGTAGTACAGGATCAGGCTGTCTTCGATCCGCAGCTCGGGCATCGCGGCGTGCCGCTGGTCGTATTCGCCGAGCACTTCCACGGCGGAACGCAGGAACACATCGAAGCGATGCTGCCGCAGCATCTCGAACAGGCCATCGTAACTCGAACCCGTCACCACGCTGAGACCGTTGCTGCGCAGGATATCGACGTCGATCCAGCCGAGGCCGAGCCCGAAGTCCAGCGACTTCAGGTCGGCGAGGCTGCGCACGGCGTTGAAGCGCGACTGCTCGCCGTCGCGGATCAGCATCACGCAGTAACCCTGCAGGTCGAGGTCCACCGGAATGCGCACCGGCAGCAGCATTTTCTCCAGTTCGGGCGAGGAGCCCAGGAACATGATGGTCAACTCGCCCGTCGCATGCTCGAGCTCGTACCGCTGCCGGCGCTCGGTCATGAATTCGGAACTGGCGATGGTGAAAGCACCGTAGCGCGTCTCGGTGCGCCGCAAGGCGGTCTCGAGGATCTTCCATTCGAAGTCGTAGCGATGGTCGAGCGCGGACTCGGGCGGCGGATGCACGTAGCGCATGGCGTCCGCGCCGCCCGCCGCGGCCGCAGTCTGCGCCGAAGCAGGAGGCACCAACCCGGGCAGCGTGCAGCAGAGCAGGAGGACAACGACGACGCGCATGCGTGGGTTACGGCTGGATCATGCCATTCTTGATCGCGTAGCGGACCAGATCGGACAGCGAGCCGAACTCCATCTTGCGCATGATGTTGCTGCGATGGGTTTCGGCCGTCTTGACGCTGATCGACAGCGCCCGCGCGATGTCCTTGTTGGTCTTGCCTTCGGCCAGCAGCTGCACGATCTCCCGCTCGCGCGGCGACAGCGTGCCGCTGGTCTCGCGGTCCTGCGTGCCATCGGAGCGCAGGTAGCCCTCCAGCACCACGCGCGCCACCTTGGAGGTGAAATACAGCCGGTCGGCCAGCAGCGTTTCGATCGCGGCGATGAGATCGTGGCCAGCATCCGATTTCAGCAGGTAGCCGCGCGCACCCAGCTTGAACACTTCACGGATGAGTTGCTCGGACTCGTGCACGGTGAGGATCAACACGCGCGTGCCCGGGTCCGCCGTGAGAATGGCGCGGGCCGCGTCCAGTCCGTTCAACCCCGGCATGGTCATGTCGAGGATGCAGACGTCGGGCTTCAGTTCAGCGGCGAGTTGCACGGCCTGGCGGCCGTCGACGGCTTCTGCCACCAGCGTCCAGCGCGGGTTTTCAGCCAGCGTCGCCGCGATGCCGCGGCGAACCAGCGCGTGATCGTCGGCAATCAGGATGCGGGCGGGCTTCTTCAAGATGCTACCCTAGCGAGCGTGCCTCACTCCACACTCGTCCGTCCGATTTTGCAAGCCGATTTCCCCGCCTGGCAGCCATTGTGGGATGGCTACAACGCATTTTATGGCCGCGAGGATGACACCGCGCTGCCGGCTGACATCACGGCCACCACCTGGCAGCGCTTCTTCGATCCGTCCGAGCCGGTCCATGCGCTGGTCGCGGAACGCGGGAGCGAGCTCGTGGGTCTGACCCACTTCCTCTACCATCGCAGCACCACCCGCATCGAACCCGTCTGCTACCTGCAGGACCTGTTTACCGCTCCCATGGTTCGCGGCCAGGGCATCGGCCGCGCGCTCATTCTCGGTGTATTCCGGCAGGCCCGGGCGGACGGCATCCAGCGCGTTTATTGGCAAACCCAGGCCGGCAACACGGCCGGCCGCCTGCTGTACGACAAAGTGGCGCAGCACCTCGGCTTCATCGTCTACAGCGCCGATTCCCGATCTTGAAAGACTCGCTGCGGAATCATCCCGCCTTCATCGAATTCTGGCTGGCGAATGCCGGTGCCAGCTTCGCTTTCCAGATGCTCACCGTGGCCGTCGGCTGGCAGATCTACGACCTGACAGGCAGCGCGCTGAACCTGGGCCTGATCGGCCTGGTGCAGTTCATTCCTTCGATCGTGCTGGCGCTGCCCGCCGGCCATGCGGCGGACCAGTATTCGCGGCGGCGCATCGTGCTGTGGGGCATGACAGTGCAGTGGCTGGCGGTCTCGCTGCTGGCGGTGCTGACACTGTTTGGCCACCTCGACGAATTCAGGATCCTCACGCTGCTGTTCGTGATCGGCGTGGCCAACGCCTTCGAATTTCCCTCGCTGCAATCGATGTTGCCGGCCATGGTGCCCGAGGAGCTGCTGCCCCGTGCGATGGCCGTCAACGGCTCCGCCGACCAGGCGGCCATGATCGTGGGCCCGGCGCTGGGGGGATTGCTGTACCTGGCCGGCGCCGGCGTGGTGTACGTGATGGCGGCGCTGCTGTGCCTGCTGTCGGTGGTGATGATGGCGCGCCTGCGTTACGAGCACGCGCCGCCGGCCCGCGAACCCGCCACGCTGCGGACCGTGTTTGCCGGCGTGCACTTCATCCGCCGCAGGCGCGATGTGCTGGGCGTGATTTCGCTGGACCTGTTCGCCGTACTGCTCGGCGGCGCCACCGCGCTGTTGCCCATCTTCGCCAAGGACATCCTGCACACCGGCCCCTGGGGCCTGGGCCTGCTGCGCGGCGCGCCAGCGGCCGGCGCGCTGGCGATGTCGCTGTGGCTGACGCGGCACAGTCTCAAGCAGCACGTCGGCATGATCATGTTCGGCGCGGTGGCCGGGTTCGGCGCGGCCACCATCGTGTTCGCGCTCTCCACCGTATTGTGGGTATCGATTGCGGCGCTGTTCGTGCTGGGCGCCTTCGACATGATCAGCATGGTGATCCGGGGCGCACTGGTGCAGCTCGACACGCCGGACGAGATGCGCGGCCGCGTCAGCGCGGTGAACGCCATCTTCATCAACACCTCGAACCAGCTTGGCGACTTCGAATCGGGCATGGTGGCCGCATGGCTGGGCGCGGTGCCCGCCGCGCTGGTGGGCGGCATCGGCACGCTGGTGGTGGTGGGTTTGTGGATGTATCTGTTCCCGCATCTGCGCCGGCGCCAGCAACTGCAGTCCAGGGAGAAGATGCTGCCATGAGCACGTCTGACGCCGGCGACTGGCAAGCACGCGTCGAGGCGTTGTGGCGGCGTTTCGATGATTTCGCACCGGAGGATTTCGTGGCGGCGATCGACGCCCTGGTGGCGGAGTTGCCAGCCGGCAGCGCCAGCGGGTTGTTCGAACAGGCCTCTGCCCAGGATTCCACCGATCATCCGGAGCAGGCGGTCAGCCTGTACAAGGCGGCGCTGGACGCTGGCCTCGCGGGCCATGACCGCCGGCGCGCGACGATCCAGCTTGGCAGCTCGTTGCGCGTGCTTGGCCAGGCCCAAGCGGCCGCGGATCTGCTGGGTGCCGAACTGCAGCGCGAATCCGACGAACTTGACGGTGCCGTACGGGCCTTTCTCGCGTTGGCGCTGCTCGATCTGGGCCGCGAGCGCGAGGCGGTGGCGCTGAGCCTCATGGCATTGTCGAAATACCTGCCGCGCTACAATCGGTCGCTGGCGAATTACGCACTCGAGCTGGCTGCGAAACCGGCTGCGAAGTGAGTCATGACTGCTGCGCGCGCGCTCAGCCCGTGCGATGGTGCCAGCGCAGCAGTCCCACGGCGTAAGTGACGTAGTAACCCGCCAGCGTCCCGAACAGCAGCAGGGTCAGCGGTGACAGCGCGAGCGTTCCGGGCATGGCGGCCGCTGCGCCGGTCGAATCGCCTGCCATGGCGGCACTCGCCGACGCCGCAGCGCTGGCCGACGCCACAGCGCCGGCTGACGCGCCGTACAGCGTTCCCGCCACCACGCGATAGCCGACGCGGCAGATGAGCAGCACGGACAATGCGACGCCCAGGTGCGCGTTCGGCGTGTAGAACCCGCCTTCCGCCGTCTTCTCGAATTTCGTGAGACGCAGGCCAAACACGCCGAGCGCGATTCCGGCTACGGCGCCGCCGAGCAGGGCTTCGAGGTCCGCCGGGCGCCCGAGCGAGGCTGGCAGCATCGCGACCAGCAGCAGCGGAAACAGCGTGACCGTGAGCCAGGGCCGGACCTTGGAGAACTTCTGGCGGCCGATCATGCGCCGGATGCGGACGTGCATGCGCCAGGCGATCAGCGCGGCGGCGGCGGCCCAGATGAGGAGGGTCTGGAGGGTGGCGGTGGACATGCGCTTTCAGCTGCTCCATTCAACGTGGCCGATCCAGTGGCGCTGCCGCCGCGCGAGACGCGAATCGAGGCCTTCGCCATCGAAATTCGCCACCGCGTGGCTCAGCAGCGCGGGATCGAGGTCATCCAGGGCATTCACGTTCACCACGGCGTACAGGCGATCGTCGATGCGGCTGGTCACCACCGGCACGATGCCACAGCCGGTGCACAGGTGGAAATCGGCGGTGCGGGTACCGAACCGGTAGTTCCGCAAGGCCGACGCATCGCGCACCAGCACCTGCAGTTTCCCGGCAGGATCCGCAGTCCACACGCCACCGTGCTTGCGGCAGAACGAACAGCCGCAGGCGCGCGCCACAATCACGACGGGATCGGACTGCCAGTCGAGCGTGAACTTGAGGTTGCCGCAGTGGCAGCTGCCGTGGAGCAGCACCCGGGTCCGGTTCGTCATCGGCTCCTGAGCGTGAGGGCGGCGACCAGCTCGGCGAAATGCTCCAGCTCGCGGGAAAGCGTGATGACATCGCCGTTGCGCAGCCGCACTTCGAGGTTCGCGCTGCCGCGCGCCGGCTTGAGCTCGACGTTGACGATGTCGAGCAGCGAGAATTCGCGTGTCGACAGCGAGCGGATGGCGAAGCGCCCGTCTTTCAGCGCTACGCGATAAACAAAGTAGTAGCCCGCCAGCAGCAGCACGGGGATGCCGACGGCCCAGCACAGCGTGTACGTCCACACGCCAGGGCGGTGCGACCAGCCGGGAATGAACGCGGGCGCCGCCAGCAGCGTGCACGCCACCACGAGTGCCGTGCCGGCGGTGATGCGCGAGTAGCGGAAGGACGATGCCGTCATGGGGTGGGTCCGTCGCCAGAGGATGCTTCGAAACGCGGGGGAGCGTCAACCGTCCACGGGGTGCGCCGGACCGGGCAGCAGCAGCTGGTAGAACGCCAGGTCCAGCCAGCGGCCGAACTTGAAGCCGGCCTGCGCGATGGTGCCGGCGTGGCTGAAGCCCAGCTGCTCGTGCAGCCGGATGCTGAGCGCGTTGCTGGCATCGATGCCGCCGACCATGAGGTGATACTGCTGCGCGGTCGCCGCGGCGATGATCTCGCGGAGCAAGGCGCGTCCCACGCCCTTGCCGCGATGATCGACGTGGACGTAGAGCGAATGTTCGACGGAATACTTGTAGGCCGGGCGGACGCGGAATTCACCGTAGCTTGCGAAGCCGAGCAGCTGGCCCGTTGCATCCACGGCGCCAATCACGGGTTGGCGATGATCGACCTTGGACCTGAACCAGGCCGCCATGTCCCCCAGGGTGCGCTGGTGGTAGTCGTAAAGCGCGGTGGAGTTGGCGATCGCTTCGTTGAAGATGGCGAGGATGGGTGCCGCGTGTGCCTGGAACGTGCAGGGAACGAATTGCCACGAGTTCGAGTCGCTACCCAAGGCCGGCTCCCGACTGTTGCAGGAAAGTCCGGACGGCGAGCGCACACGGTCCCGGAACCGTCTGCAGGAGTGCGTGGGGACCGACGACATCGACCACGCGGGTCCGCGCATTGGTGCGTGCGATCAACGCCGCCGCCGCCGCCGGCACCACGCGATCCTCGGTGCCGCGCAGGTAGAGGATGGGCATCCCGAGGCCAGCGAGTTCGGACGTGACATCCACTTCGAGCACCGAGAACATCCGCGAGCGCCAGACGGCGGGCGTGACACCCGCAATGCACGCCACCAGCTTCGCGCGCAATGCCGTCGAGTCGAAGCGACCCAGCAGGCCTCTCGCACCCCACGCCACCGGCAGCTTCCAGAATGGAAGCATGGCCAGCAGCCTGTGGAACCACCGCGGTGCGTAGCGGGGCTTGAGTTTCGCGAAGGTGCACACCAGCACGACGGCTTTCACTGTCGCGGCGTGCCTGGCGGCCAGCGCGATGGCGATGGGACCGGAAAAGGATTCCCCGAGCACCACCAGCGGCTCATCGGCGGGAATCGCACGCGCGACCAGGGCCACGAGCTGCCCGTAATCCAGAGGCTGGTCCTTGGGATAGGACACCACCAGCGACTTCAACCCCAGCGCCGCATCGAACTCGCCGAACATCGTGCCGGAGCCGTCCATGCCGGGAAGCAGTACCACCGTGGTCACTGTTGCGGGATCGGCTCCAGGTCCGGTTCGACGAACCGCCGGCGCGCCTCGCTGGAAAACAGCCGCTGCGAGGAATAGTGCGTCAGCATGATGCCGCTGTCGAGCAGCAGCGGGTGGCGCGCGATGAAATCCCCGGCGGACGAGGTCTGCGGCGTCCGCTGCATGAAGTGCCACACGGCGAGCAGCCAGGCGCGCGTGAGCGTCTCGTGGTATTTCGCCGCATCGATCTGCTGCGCGCGCAGGTAGTCGTGCAGGCCGGCGCGCAGGCGCCCGAACGCGGCGTCGACGCCCGACTGCGCGAGAAACGCGTACGCCAGAACGACATGGGCGCGATGGTCGAATGCGGACGGCGGCAGCGTCCCGAGCAGGAAGGATTCCTGCAAGGCGAGATCGGACGCTGACACGAGATACGGGTTCACTCCAAAACTAAACCACCCGCGATGCAGCGTGTCAATGTGGCGCCGACCGCCACGCATGGAAAAGCGGCCCCTCCGGAGCAAGGGCCGCCATGCCAGCGCGCGGGCCGACCCGGATCAGTCGGAGGAGGCCATCCCCGTGAAGTAGAACAGCACGTAAGCCTTCAGGTTGCCGCTCGCCTCCGGCACGCCGTAGACGCGCACCGCGGCACCGTTCGCGAGGCCCTGCTGGACGGCCGTCTGGCCGTCCGGGGTGGTCAGATCCTCCTGGCTCACCGTGACGGTGCCCATGCTGCGATCGACCTGGTAGGCGAGCGTCGCCTGGTCCGTGGCGGTGCTGACATCGACGTTCAGCGGCGTCGCGCTGGTGTTGATCACCGGCACCATCGCGAACGTGCCCGTCGAACCCGAACCGTAGGTGAGGCTGGTGCTGACGCTGCCCAGCGGCAACCGCACCGGCTCGAGGATCACCCACGGCGCGGTCCAGCCGCTGCCGCTGGCGGACGAGTTCCACAGCGCGCCCGTCACGCCCCAGGCGTCGATCGCCTTGGTGCCGAAACTGACCGCCGCGCCGGTGGTCGCGCTCACGAAATCGCCGATGGCGTTGGCGCCCGTGTCGGCGAGCTTCGGATACGCGAAGTTCCACCACTGGAAGCCGGTGCCGGTGTAGCCCGTGGCGTTCGGATTCTGCGCCACATCGCTTGCGATGTAAGGCAGCGTGACGCTGTAGTCGTCGGCGGTGCCGACGAAGTTGTGCGTGTAGTCGAAGCTGCTGGCGCCGGCGTTCGAGATCTGACCGCTGTAGCGCGCGTTCTCGATGTCGATGCTCTGCGCCACCAGCGGCACGGCCAGCGGGTCCACCGCCGTCACGTGCACTTTGAAGCCGCGCACGAAATTGCCGCTGGCGATGAAGTCGGTGCCGGTGCCGATCGGCGTGGCGTCCGCCTGCGCGTCCTGCGGCGTGCGGAAGAAGAACTGCGTCGCGTTGTTGATGTCCACCAGCACGGGCAGGCCGTCCTCGTTGTCCACCGAGATCTGGTTGTTGGCAGCGTTGATGTGGCGCACGTGGCCTTCGGGGCTGAGCCAGACCTTGTTGAAGCTCGAGCTGGCCCAGATGCGCACTGCGACCAGCTTGCCATCGGCCTGGTAACGCGACGCGACGCGCACGTATTCACCGGCCGCGAGCACGGCAGCGACGGAGGAAAAGTCCGTGACGGTTGACTCGGTGCCCGTGTCCATGTCGTAGAACAGCGTGCCGTCGGTGGCGTCGGCCAGGATGTTGAGCGACACGTCGGTGGAGGTCGCGGTTTCCGGCGTCACGGCCGGCCAGGTGGGCAGGTCCTTGGTGATCGTCAGCGTGGTGTTGTCGCTGGAAATGCCGGTGACCGAGCCGTACAGATGGCGCAGCACGAGATGGCGGATGTCGGCCACCGGGTGGTGATGGACCGGGCCCTTGAAATTCACGGCCCAGAGCACCGAGCCGCCGAGTGCGGGCGGCGTGTGCTCGACCAGGAACGCCGGATGGTTCAGGTCGAATTCGAGATCGATCGGCGTGGTCTGGCCGCTGCTCACGGTGACCGCGTTGTTGAACGTGACGTCGATGGCGGTGGTCAGGTTGCCGGTGCTGCCGGATGTATGCTGGACCTTGATCTGGTCACTGGGGATTTCCGTGCTCGCCGTGCCGTCGAAACCGCTTTCCGGGTCGGAGGAGGTCACCAGTGAAACATCACCGGGATTCGCGGCGATGGTGATCACGGCGCCCGTGTACGTGCCGGCCGGCACCATCGGGTCGCCGATCACGTCGGCGAGATTGTCGAGCTGGACCAGGTTGGTGACGGGCGCGTCGGCGGGCGCCGTGTAGACCGTGACATGGCCGCCGCTCTGCGGCACCAGCGCGATCGAGAGGATTTTCACACCGATGGTGGCCCAGTCGTCGCTGGTGGCGTCACTGATCATCAGCGGCACGCTGACCTGCTGCGCGCCGCCGCCGGAGGAAGTCGAACCGCTCGAACCGCCACCGCAGGCCGCGAGGCCCGTCATCAGCGCGGTGAGGACCGCGACCCGGATCTGTTGCTGCGCATGCATCGGAGGTCTCCCTGACTAGAAGTTCATGAAGGGCCCGCGTGGGGCCTATGTCAGCGGAGAACGTGGGCGGCAGCCGTGCGTTGACGGGCCGAACGCTTTTCGCTGCGACCGTCTGCGATTGGCGACGGATCTGGCGCGCGTCATCCGGGTGTGGATGCAGAGGTAACTTAAAGCGGCGGTGGCCCGCCATGGCTGGCGGGGTTATCGTGTGGTTCCGCAGGAGCGCCGCTTGCCCCTTTCTTCCGCTCGCATCACCAGCTTCCGGCCTGTCGCGCATGCCTCGGCGCAACGGCTGATCCTCGGCAGCATGCCGGGCGCGCGCTCGCTCGCGGCCAACCAGTACTACGCACATCCGCAGAACGCGTTCTGGAAAATCATGGGTGAACTGCACGGCTTCGATGCCGGCGCCAGCTATCGCGAGCGCACCGCAGCGCTCAAGGCCGCGGGCATCGCACTGTGGGACGTGCTGCACAGCTGCGAACGGGCGGGCAGTCTCGACGCTGCCATCGAAGCCGCGACGCCCAATGATTTCGCCGCCTTCTTCCGCCGTCATCCGGCCATTCGGCAGGTGTTCTTCAATGGTGCGACAGCGGAAAGGTACTTTCGCCGCCACGTGTTGCCCGCGTTGCTGTCCGATGCGCGACCCGCGACGGCGCGACGCTTCCGCGAGCTGATCCTGACGCGGCTGCCTTCAACCAGTCCCGCGCACGCCGGCCGCTCCTGCCTTCAGAAGCTTCAAGCCTGGCGCGCCACCAGATCCTGATAGTCCTTGTGCCGCCTGATGTACGCGGCCGCGAACGAACACCGCGGCACCACGCTGCTGCCCTCGGCCCGCAGCAGGTCCAGCGTGCCTTTCATCAGCGCGCTGCCATAGCCCTTGCCTTCGAACTGCGGGGGCACTTCGGCGTGCAGCAGTGTCACCAGCTTGCCATCGCGGCGATAATCCACGAACGCCAGGGCGCCCGGCAGCTCGAGTTCGAAACGACGCAGCGCGGGATTGTCCTTCACTTCAGCCATCGCCCCTCTCCAGTTGCCCGGCGGTCCGCACCGCGTCGTCCACGCTCAGCCCCGTGAGCACGGGCGCGTCAGTGCCTTGCGGACAGATCTGCGCGAGCAGAGCTTGCACGGGCCCCTTGAGCCGCGCAAGCAGCAGCCGGGTGTGGTGCGCCCCGCAGTAGTCGAACAGATCGCGCAGCGCTTCGAGGCACGTGCTGTCGAGATCCGGGGACTCTTCGAGACTGAGGATGAGCGTGTGCACTTCATTGCCGGCCGCATCGAGCATGCGGCGGACTTCGCCCAGCATGCGTTCCACATTGGCGAAGAACAGCGGCTGCTCGGGTCGTACGATCAGCAGCCCGGCCGGCGCGAGGGCCTCAGGATGCGCGCTGAGGCTCACGAAGTCGTGTCCGGCGCCCAGCCTGCCCAGCACCGACACACGGGGCAGCGACAGATCGCGCAGCATGATCAGCAGGCTGACGCCGATCGCGGCGAGCAGCCCATCCAGCACGCCCAGCCACAGCACCGCGATCACGGCGGCGATCACCACCAGCCGGTCACGATGCCAGACGAAGTAGGAACGGAACGCCGCGGGATTCAGGGTGTGGCTCACGGCATGGATCACCACCGCCGCCAGCACCGGCTCGGGCGCGAGCGCGAGCAGGTGCAGCAGCAGGTAGACGATGACGAGCACGAACGCCGCCGAAAACAGGCCGGCCCTGCGCGAGACCGCGCCGGCGGCCTCATTGGCGGCAGTGGCCGAATAGCCCGCGCCCACGGGCATGCCGCGCAGCAGGCCTGACAGCAGGTTCGCGAGGCCGAGCACCAGCAGGTCGCGATTGGGCGCGATGCGATCGCCGTGCTTCATGGCGAAGTTGCGGATCGAGCCGTAGGACTCCGAATACAGGATCATGAGCAGCGCGAAGCCGACTTCACCCAGTCGCAACCATTGCGCGCGACCCAGCGCCGGGAGTGCGGGCGCCGCGGGTTGCCAGTCGATCGTGCCCACCAGCGCCACGCCGTGCTGCGCCAGCCCGAGCCAGCGCGTCGCCAGCACGCCCAGCACCAGCGCGATCAGCGCTGCGGGCACCGCCCTGACCCGTCCCAGCACGAACAGCAGCAGCAGCGCGGCGGCACCCAGCGCGAGTCCCGTGGTGTTCCAGTGCGATCGCGTCGCCGCCAGTGCCTGCAGCAGACCGAACAGATTGTTGCTCGCCGCATGCGCGCCGGCCATGGCCATCACCTGCTTGAGGATGATCAGCAGCGCCAGGCCGAACGCGAAGCCGCGCAGCACGGGGCGCGCGATGAAATCGGTGACGTTGCCGAGCCGGGCCCAGCCCGCGATGACGAAGAATGCGCCGGTGACGATCACGAGCCCGGCGGCCAGCGTGAGCCGCAAGGACGGATCGATGTCGCCGAAGCCTGCCACCACCGCGGCGAGCACCGCTGCCGAGGAAGAGGTCGCGGAAATGATGGCGAAGCGGCTGGTGCCCAGCAGTCCGTAGCACACCAGGCCCGCGAACAGCGCGATCAGCCCCGCCTGTGCCGGCAGGCCCGCGATGCTCGAATACGCGACGGCTTCGGGCAGCAGCAGCCCCGCAATGGACAGACCTGCGATGGCGTCGGCGAAGCCCGTGGCGCGCGATGCTGCGGTGGCGTTCAAACGGCGTCCTTGCCAGACCAGCCGGGCAGGTAACGCGCCTCGGCGCTGTGCGCCATCTTCTCGGCCCGCTTCAGCGCGCTGCCGAAGCGGTGTCGCACGCGATCGAGCGCGCCGAGCTTCTTCGGGATCGACTTGAAGTCGCGCCGTTTGCCCGTGCGGTCGTACGGATGCACCCATTGATGGTGGTCCATGACCACCCAGAAGGCCGGGACGTCGACCCAGGACAGGTCCTTGAGCAGCACGCCTGACGCCTGCTCCACGCCTTCTTCCATCAGCGCCAGCCCGAAGTGGTGGTGATCGACGATGTAGGGCACCTCGCCGGGACCGAGGATGCAGGGAAACCAGTGCGCGGCCAGCGTGGCGGCGCGCGCCTTCCTGCCCAGCTGGCGCCACTCCTGCCGCTTGTACGCGACTTCTTCCATGCCCACCGTGATCTGCGTGGGGCGCAGCCGGCGGAGCTGCAGTGTGATCAGCATCGGATACGTGCGTTGCATGAAGCCCTCGTAACGGTGCGCGCTAGTCCCAGAGCCTGCGCCAGCCCGCGTGTCCGAGCGTGCGCAGCAGCTGGATATTGCGCTCGTACAGCCGGGCCGCGTCGGGCAGGCCGCGGGTCGCGCGCGCGACGCTGGCTTCGCGCAGCAGGTGCAGGATGGGATGGGGCGCGCGGTTGCTGTTGTTGGCGGGATCGTCGGCGTCGATGCCGGAGAATTCGTAGCGCGGATGGAAACTCGCGAGTTGCAGCACGCCCGTCAGTTCCAGCCGCACGAGCAGTGCCTGGGCTTCGGCCTGGAAGAAATGGAAGTCCAGGAACGGGCGCAGCGCATGGGGCAGGATCAGCAGCGTGGTGTCGCAGTACGCGGGATCGGCCGCCACCAGCGCCCGCAGCTCCTGCTCGAGCTCCTCCAGCACTTCGTCGGGCGTGACGGCGCCCGTGATCGCGTAGCGGATCTGCTGCCTGAGGTGTACGGCGCGCGCAAACGGGCAGAGCTCGAGGCCGATCACCGCGCGCTCCAGCCAGCGCACGGTGGCGGCGGCCACGGTGGCGCGCTCGGCTTCGATCAGCGGGTATCGCAGGTCCATCGCGGCTTGAATACTAGCCCGCGGCGGCTAGACTGTCCCCATGAGCCGCCTGTTCGTTCGCTGCAAGAACCTGTTCACCGGCCTGGAAAACACCGCCCGCATCGACCAGACGCTGGTGGTGGCCGATGGCGTGTTCCAGTACGTGGGCGACACCGCCGGTGCGCCGTCGCCCGGCCTCGATGAGCGGGTGGTGGACGCCGGCGATTCCTTCGTGATGCCGGGCCTGGTCGACACCCACACCCACCTGGTGTTCGGCAATGCCAAGAGCGAGGAGGACATCGACCTGTTCTCCTCGGCCGAATTCCGTGCGCTGCGCGGCATGTTCTTCAGCCAGTTCGTGCTCGCGGCGGGCTACACCAGCATCGTGTGCCCCGGCGATGCGGGCCTGGTGAGCGTCGCCATCCGCGATGCGATCAACTCCGGCATGTACCTTGGCCCGCGGATCGCTGCCAGCAGCTGCGTGATCGCCAACCGGCAAAGCCTCAACGACTGGTTCCCGAGCTGGGTGGGCACTCCCTCGTACTTCAGCGGCCGGTTGTGCACCACCGCCGAGGAAGGCATCGCGGAGATCCGCCGCCAGGCCAAGGATGGCGTCGACGTCGTCAAGATCGCCATGGACGGGCCGCATTTCCGCGAAAGCGGCGAGTCGATCGCCGCCTACACCATGGAGGAAACGCGTCAGATGGTGGACGAAGCCCATCGCCTGGGCAAGAAAGTGGTCACGCACGCCTACGGCCGCGAGGCGGTGTTCTACGCGGCGCGCGCGGGCGTGGACATCATCAACCACGCGTTCTTCCTCGACGAAGCCTGCATCGAAGCCATCCTCAAGTCCGGCAGCCACATCGCGCCGACGCTGACCTTCCCGCGCAACACCGCGGAATTCAGCCAGCCCTACGAACCGGCGACCACCAGCGGCTACAACGCCGGCATGGCGCGCGTGTTCGCCATCGGTTGCCGCAACCTGCAGAAGGCGCGCCAGGCGGGGATTCCGTTCATGACCGGCAGCGACAGCGGCTTCGCGGTCACGCCCTACGGCGAATGGCACGCACGCGAACTGGAGATCTTCGTCGAGCACCTGGGTTTCACGCCGGCCGAGGCGCTGCGCTGCGCGACCTCGATCTCCTCGCGCGCCATGCCGCGCGGGCAGCAGCTGGGCGCGCTGGAGATGGGCCGACGCGCGGATTTCCTGTTCATCGACGGCTCGCCGCTGCAGAACATCCGCATCCTGCAGCAGCGCGAGAGGATCCGCGCCGTGTACCTCAACGGCGAGCGCGTGGAGCTGAAGCTGCGCAGCTACGACCCGAACAAGGTTTCCGACTTCAACACCGTGAAGTGGAACCACATCTACACCCAGGAACGAGTGCGCTCCCGATCATGAAACTGAAAACCGCCGAGACCATCGTGGACACCGCACTGGCCGAAGGCCTGAAGCGCAACCTGCGGCCGCTGACGGTGGCGGTGCTCGACGCCGGCGGCCACGTGGTGGTGATCAAGCGCGCCGATGGCGCGAGCCTGATGCGCACGCAGATCGCCACCGGCAAGGCCTGGGCGGTGCTCGGCATGGGTTTCGGGGGTCGCGAACTGGCGCGCCGCGCGGCCGGCATGCCGCTGTTCTACAACGCGCTGATCGAACTTTCCGGTGGCAACATGGTGTGCGTGCCGGGTGGCGCGCTGATCCGTGATGCCGCGGGCGAGGTGGTGGGCGCGGTGGGCATCACCGGCGACACGTCGGACAACGACGAGGTCTGTGCCGTGGCGGGGATCCAGGCCGCCGGCCTCGTGCCCGACACCGGCGACGCGCAGAAGTAGCGCCCGGCACGCAAGGCGCCCGGCAAAGAAGGCGCGCAGCACGCACGCCCTCCCGGCCGCAGCAGGCTCTACAGCTTCGGCTGCTCCTCGTGCCGGATGCGGCCGAACAGCCGCTGCATGAACACGAACAGCAGCGGCACGAAGAACACGCCGAGCAGCGTGCCCGCCAGCATGCCGCCGAACACACCCGTACCGATGGCGCGTTGCGCGCCGGCGCCGGCGCCCTTGGCCACCGCCAGCGGCAGCACGCCGAATCCGAATGCGAGCGAGGTCATCAGGATGGGCCGCAGACGGTCGCGGACCGCGTGCAGCGTGGCCGTGATCAGGTCCATCCCCGCATCGAGGTTGAGCTTGGCGAACTCGATGATCAGGATGGCGTTCTTGCTCGCGAGGCCGATGGTCGTGAGCATCGCCACCTGGAAGTAGATGTCTCGCTCGTAACCGCGCACGGCCGTGGCGAACACCGCGCCGATGATGCCCAGCGGCACGGCCAGCAGGATCGGAATCGGGATGGTCCAGCTTTCGTACAGCGCAGCCAGCGCGAGGAACACGACGATCAGCGACAGTGTGTACAGCAGCGGTGTCTGCGAACCTGCCGCGCGCTCCTGGTACGACTGCCCGGTCCACTCGATGCGGAAGCCGATGGGCAGCCTGGCCACCAGCTTCTCGATCTCGGCCATCGCCGTGCCCGAGCTGATGCCCTCCGCCGCCTGGCCGCTGATCTCGACCGCCGACACGCCGTTGTAGCGGTGCAGCTCGGGTGAACCGTATTCCCAGTGCGAACTCGTGAACGTCGACACGGGCACCATCTGGCCGGTGCCGCTGCGCACGTACCAGCGGTTGAAGTCCTCGGGATTCATGCGGTAAGGCGCATCCGCCTGGATGTACACGCGCTTGACGCGACCGCGGTCGATGAAATCGTCCATGTAGCGGCCGCCCCAGGCCACCGCCAGCGTGTTGTTGACGTCGGCCAGCGAGACGCCCAGCGCACTGGCCTTGTCGGCGTCGATGTCGAGGCGGAACTGCGGCGAATCCTCGGAGCCGTTGGGACGCACGCCGGTGAGCAGCTTGTCCTGCGAGGCCATGCCGAGCAGCTGGTTGCGCGCGGCGATCAGCGCCGCGTGGCCCTGGTTGCCCTCGTCCTTGAGGTAGAAGTCGAAGCCGGTGGAGGTGCCGAGCTCGGTGACCGGCGGCGGCGCCACCGGATAGATCAGCGCATCCTTGACGCGGCTCAGCGCGAAATAGGCGCGGCCCGCGATCGCCGTGACGCTCTGGTCCTTGCGCTTGCGCAGGTCCCAGTCCTTGAGCAGCACGAAGCCGATGCCCGCGTTCTGGCCCGAGCCGCTGAAGCTGAAACCCTGCACGGTGAACACCGTGTCGACCGTGTTCTTCTCGGCCTGCGCGAAGTACTGCTGCACCTGGTCGAGCGCGTGGTTGGTGCGCTCCTGCGTCGCGCCCACCGGGGTCTGCAGCAGCACGAACAGGTAACCCTGGTCCTCATCGGGCAGGAACGAGGTCGGCAGGCGCACGAACGCGAAGCCCATCAGCGCCGCGAGGCAGGTGTAGACGATCATGTAGCGACCGCCGCGCCTGAGGATGTTGTGCACCCAGCCCTGGTACCTGACGTTGGTCTCGTTGAACTTGCGGTTGAACCAGCCGAAGAAGCGCAGGTGGTTGTCGTGGCCCTTGGCGCCCACCGGCCGCAGCAGCGTCGCGCACAGCGCTGGCGTGAGCGTGACCGCCACGAACACCGACAGGATCATGGCCGACACGATGGTGATGGAGAACTGCCGGTAGATGACACCGGTGGAACCGTTCAGGAACGCCATCGGCAGGAACACCGCCGCCAGCACCGTGCCGATGCCCACCAGCGCGCCGGTGATCTGGCCCATGGATTTGCGCGTGGCTTCCACGGGCGAGAGCCCTTCCTCGGACATCAGGCGTTCGACGTTCTCCACCACCACGATGGCATCGTCCACCAGCAGGCCGATGGCCAGCACCACCGCGAACATGGTCAGCATGTTGATCGAGAAGCCGGCCACCAGCAGCACCGGGAACGTGCCCAGCAGCACCACCGGCACCGCGATGGTGGGAATCAGCGTGGCGCGCAGGTTCTGCAGGAACAGGTACATGACGAGGAACACCAGCACGATGGCCTCGACCAGTGTCTTGATCACTTCATGGATCGACACCCGCACGTACGGCGTGGTGTCGAACGGCACGAACGCCTTCAGGCCGCGCGGAAAGCCGGGCTGCAGTTCCTTGATCAGTGCGCGCACGTTGTTGGCGGTGTCGAGCGCGTTGGCGCCCGAGGCCAGCAGGATGCCGAAGCCCGTCGACGGCCGGCCGTTGTACACCACCGAAAAATCGTAGCTGTCGGCGCCCATTTCGACCCGCGCCACGTCCTTGAGCTTGAGCACCGCGCCGGTGCTGGCGCCGCGCAGGATGATGTTCTGGAACTGCTCGGGCGTCTGCAGCCGGCCGCGCGCCGTGATGGTGGCGTTGATCTGCTGGTCCTTCACCGCCGGCGCGCCGCCGAGCTGGCCCACCGAGAACTGGCCGTTCTGCGCGGTGATGGCGTTGACCACGTCGGTGGGCGTGAGCGAATAGGCGCGCAGCTTGCCCGGATCGAGCCAGATGCGCAGCGCATACTTGGAACCGAACATCTCCGTGCCGCCCACGCCCGGCACGCGCTGGACGCGATCGAGCACGGTGCTGCTCATGTAATCGGACATGTCGTTGGCGGTCATGCTGCCGTCGGCGGAATAGAAACCGACCGCCATCAGGAAGCTGCTGTTGGTCTTGCTGACGTTGATGCCCTGCTGCTGCACGATCTGCGGCAGCAGCGGCGTCACGGCCTGCAGCCGGTTCTGCACCTGCACCTGCGCGATGTCGGGATTGGTGCCGCTGGCGAAGGTCAGCGTGATGCCGACACCGCCGCTGGCGGTGCTGCTCGAAGCCATGTAGATCAGCCCGTCGAGGCCGTTCATGTTCTGCTCGATGACCTGCGTCACCGAGTCCTCCACGGTTTTCGCCGAGGCGCCGGGATACACGGCGCTGATGGCGATCGAGGGCGGCGCGATGGTGGGATACGGCGTGATCGGCAGACGCGTGATGCACATCACGCCCACCAGCATCAGGATGATGGCCACCACCCACGCGAAGATGGGCCGGTCGATGAAAAACCGCGACATGGCGCTGGGCTCCCTTAACCGCTGGTCGCGGCGCCCGCCGCACCGGCAGCCGCCGGCGCCGCACCCGCGCCGTTACCGCCGGCGGCGGTCCCCGCCTCGACGGGCTTCACCGCCATGCCGGGCTGGATCTTCTGCAGGCCCTCGGTGATCACGCGATCGCCGGCCTTGAGGCCGGCGCTGACCAGCCACTGGTCGCCGACGGTGCGGATGACCTGGAGACTGCGCTGCTCAACCTTGTCGTCGGCGCCGACCACCATGGCGGTCGCATTGCCCTTGGGATCGCGCGTGATGCCCTGCTGCGGGGCCAGCAGCGCCTGCGGCAGCGAACCCTCGATGACGGTGGCGTTGACGTACATGCCCGGTCGCAGCACGCCTTCCGGATTCGGCACCAGCACGCGCAGCAGGAAACTGCCCGTGGTCTGGTCCACCGTCACGTCGGCGAACTGCAGCTTGCCGTCGTGCGCGTAGTGCGTGCCGTCCTCGAGCGTGATGGTGGCGGTGCGGCTGCTCTTCGACAGATCCACGTTGCCCAGTTCGTGCTGCAGTTGCAGCCATTCACTGCTCGATTGCGTGACATCGACGTACACGGTGTCCAGATCCTGCACCAGCGCCAGCGCATCGCCCTGGTTCGCGACCACCAGCGCGCCTTCGGTCACCGCCGACTTGCCGATGCGGCCGCTGATGGGCGCGGTGATGCGCGCATAGCCGAGGTTGATGCGCGCGCTTTCGGTGGCGGCTTTCGCGGCCGCGACGTCTGCCTCGCCCTGCTTGAGCGCAGCCTGCAGGTTGTCGTTGTCCTGCTCGCTGATCACGTGCGTCTTGAAGAGCTCGGCGCCGCGGCCGGCGCTGAGCCGCACCGCTTCGAGCGAAGCCTCGGCCTTGAGCTGCGCCGCCTGCGCGCTGCCGTACGCCGCGCGATACGGACCGTCATCGAGCTCGTACAGCGTCTGGCCGGCTTTCACCCGACCGCCTTCGGTGAACAGCACCTTGCGCACCAGCCCGCTGACCTGCGGACGCACTTCCGCCACCAGCCGCGCGCTCACGCGACCGGGCAGCGCGCGCTGCAGATCCACGCTTTGCGGCTTGAGCGTCACCACCGTCACTTCCGGCGGCGGCATCTGTGGATAGCCGCCGCCCGATTTGGCGCAGGCGGCCAGCAGGCCCAGAGCGACAATGGCAAGCGACACGCCAGCGACGCTGGCTGATCTTCTGGAACCGAACATGTGGGGGGTCCTCCGACAGACCGCTATCATCCATCAGAACCAGCCGTAGTTGAAGCTCACGCTGATGCGCGGCTGGCGCGCCAGGTTGCTCGGCACCTCGTGGCGCAACCAGCTTTCGAACAGCAGCACGCCGCCCGCTTCGGCCGGCAGGGTCACCCACGGCCGGTTGGCGACGGCGCAGTCCGGCTTGCGGGGCGGCGCGGCCATGAATCGATCCAGCCTGGGGTCTTCCAGCTTCAGGCCCGCACTGCCAGGGGGCGTGCTGACGTAGTACGTGCCGCTGACCGCGGCCAGCGGATGCAGATGCAATGAATGCGCCACGCCGCGCGGCATGATGTTGAGCCAGCAGTCGGTCATCGCGAGCGAACGGCCTTCCATCTGCCATTCCAGCTGCCGCACATACGTATGCACGTGGCGGTTGAGCTTCAGCCGCAGCGCCTCGAAGCTCGGCGAGATCTGGTACAACCGGCTCAGCGACGCATAGGAAGTATAGCCGCCCGGATAGCTGTGCTTCGACCAGCGTCGTCCCGCGGCGTCATCGGCCCGCAGCTGCAGGCACTCGCGCTGCAAGCGATTGTTGAAGTCCTGCCAGTTGCCGCGTTGCAGGCGCGCGCGGTACACCAGCGTGGGAAACAGAACGTGTATGCTCATGACCCCCAAGCGTACCGCTCCCATGAGCAATCTCAATCTCTATCTGGTCTCGATCGGCATCTGGGGTTCGACCTGGCTGGCGATCAAGTTCCAGCTCGGCGTGGTGCCGCCGGCGGTGTCGGTGGCCTGGCGCTTCGGTCTCGCCGCGCTGATCCTGATGGGTTATGCGCGTTTCAGGCGGCTGTCGCTGCGTTTCGATGCGCGCACGCACCTGTGGCTCGCGCTGCAGGGCCTGCTGCTGTTCGGCGCCAACTACGTGCTCACCTACATGGCCGAGCTGAACCTGAGCTCAGGCCTGGTGGCGGTGATCTTTTCGCTCATGATGTTCTTCAACATCGCCGGCATGCGGCTGCTGTTCCACAGCCCGCCGCGCGGCCGCAGCGTGCTCGGCGCGCTGCTGGGCATCGCGGGCGTGACGCTGCTGTTCTGGCCGGATCTGAGCCGCTTCTCGGTGGCGGGCACGGCGTTGCAGGGCCTGATCTGGGCGCTGGTCGCAACCCTCATCGCGTCGCTCGGCAACATGACCGCCACGCGCAATCAGCGTGCCGGCCTGCCCGTGTTCGCGCAGAACGCGTGGGCCATGCTGTACGGCGCGCTGCTGGTGCTGGGGTATGCGCTGCTGACCGGCGAGCGCCTGGCGTTTGAGACCACGTTCGCCTACGTCTGCTCGCTGCTGTACCTCGCGCTGTTCGGTTCCGTGCTCGCGTTCGGCGCGTATCTCACGCTGCTCGGGCGCATCGGCGCGGGTCGCGCGGGTTACACCGCGGTGGCCATTCCGGTGGTGGCACTCACGCTGTCGACGATCTTCGAAGGGCTGCAGTGGCAGGGCATCATGGGCGTGGGGGTGCTGTTGTGCCTGGCGGGGAATCTGCTGGTGTTGGGAGGTCGGGCCTAGCGGCGGGGTCCAGGTTCCCTGGACTCAATGCGTGGAGTTCTTCTCGATCCACGCCTGTGCTTCAGCATTGACCTCCCGCGGATCGCGCCCCGCGCACACGATCGGCGGTCCGATGCGGACCACGATGGTGCCCGGCTTCTTCACGAACGCGCGCCGCCGCCAGTAATAACCCGCGTCGTGCGCCACGGGCACGATGAGATGCCCGCTTTCCACGGCCAGCAGCGCACCGCTGATGCCGTAGCGGCGCGTCTCACCCGGCGGCATGCGCGTGCCTTCGGGGAAGATCACCACCCACATGCCGTCGTTGAGCCGCGCGGTGCCCTGTTCCACCACCTGGCGCACCGCGCTGCCGCCGCCGGAGCGGTTGATGGCGATGCCGCGCAGCAGTTTCAGTCCCCAGCCCACGAACGGCAGCCACATCAGTTCGCGCTTGAACACCCACGCCTGCGGGGGGAACACCACGGCCTGCGCGAACGTCTCCCAGGTGGAGGAGTGCTTCCAGTACGCCACGTGATGACCGGCGGGCAGGTTCTCGCGGCCTTCGACGCGGTAGTCGAGCCGGCACAGCAGCTTCAGCGCGCCCAGCAGGACCTGGCCCCAGAAGCGCGCCAGCGCGAAGCGACGGCGGTAAGGGATGAAATTGGCGACGATTGCAAACGCCAGTCCGTAGCAGAAAGTCCAGACGAACAGGAAGCTCGTGAACAGCAGGGAGCCGATGAACTGCATGCGCGCGTCCGGCGCTCAGCCCGGCAGCCGGGACAGGTCGGCGATGCGCGTGAACAGGCCGCGCAGGCCGGCCAGCAGGCCCAGGCGATTGGCGCGCAGCGCGGCGTCCGGATCGTTCACCAGCACCTTGTCGAAGAAGGCGTCGACGTCGGGGCGCAGCCCCGCCAGCGTGTCGAGTGCTGCCGCGTAGTCCCCGCGTGCCAGCGACTGCTGCACGCCGGGCTGCAACGCCGTCACGGCCCGGTGCAAAGCCTGCTCTTCCGGCACCTTGAGCAGTGCAATCTGCACGTCGGCGGCCGTTGCGTCGCCGGATTTCCTCAGGATGTTCGCGATGCGCTTGTTGGCCGCCGCGAGGCTCGCCGCCTCGGGACGCGCGAGGAACGCCACCAGCGCCCGCAGCCGCGCATCGAAATCCAGTGGCGACGAGGGTTCGGTCGCGAGCACGGCTTCGAACATTTCGGTGCTCACGCCGGCCAGGATCGCGCCTTCCAGGTATTGCGCGCGCAGGCGTTCCATCACGTAGGCGTACACCTCGGCGCCGACGGCGGCTTCACGGCCCGCCAGCTCCGGCAGCGGTTGCGCCTTCACCGCGACCTCGATCAGCGCGCGCAGGTCCAGCGGCAGCCGCTGCTCGACCATGATGCGCAGCAGCCCGATGGCCGCGCGGCGCACGCCGAACGGATCCTTGGCGCCGGTGGGTTTCTGGCCCAGCGCGAAGATGCCCGCGATGGTGTCGAGCTTGTCGGCGATGCCCAGCGCCATGCCGGTGGCGGTGGCCGGCAGTTCATCGCCCGCCCCGCGCGGCAGATAGTGCTCGCGGATCGCCTCGGCCACTTCCTGCGGCTCGCCATCGGCCAGTGCGTAGTGGCGGCCCATGATGCCCTGCAGGTCGGGGAACTCACCGACCATGCTGCTCAGCAGATCGCACTTGCACAGCTCGGCCGCCCGTCGCGTGAGCGCGGCCTCCGCGCCGATCGCGGCGCCGATCGGCGCGGCGAGCGCCTGCACGCGCGCCACCTTGGCGCCCACCGAACCCAGCTTCGCCTGGTAGGTGACGGCATCGAGTCCGGCGCGACGTGAACCCAGCTTCTGCCTGCGATCCTGCTCCCAGAAAAACGCCGCATCGGTGAGGCGCGGGCGCACCACGCGTTCGTTGCCGGCGATGACCGCGGCCGGATGCGTGCTCTCGATGTTGCTGACGGTGATGAAGTACGGCAGCAGCCGGCCGGCGCGGTCTTCCACCGGGAAATAACGCTGATGCTCCTGCAGCGTGGAGATCAGCACTTCGCGTGGCAGCGTGAGGAAGCGCTCTTCGAAGCGCCCCACCACCGGTACCGGCCATTCGACCAGCGCCGTCACTTCATCCAGCAGCGCCTCGGCCACGATGGCCTGCGCCGTGCCGCCGTTCGCGTCGGCCAGCTTCGCCGCGGCTTCGCGCACGCCTGCGAGCACGCGCGCGCGACGATCGGCAAAGCCCGCCACCACGAAATTCGCCAGCAGCCTGCGCGCGTAGCCCGCTGCCGAGCCGATCGCCACCGGCTTGTTGGCGTGGAACCGATGGCCGCGCGATTGCAGGCCCGCCGGCACATCGAGGATGGACGCCGGCACCAGTTCCTTGCCGAACAGCATCACCACCCAGTGCACCGGACGCACGAACTGCGCCTCGCCCGCACCCCAGCGCATGCGCTTGGGGATGGGCAGCGCGTGCAGCGACGCCTGCACGATGCCGGGCAGCAGCGTCGCCGTGGCCTGGCCCGGCTTGCTGCCCGAATGGAACAGGAACTCGCCCTTGGCTTCCTGGACGCGGCCCAGTGCCGCCACCGCCACGCCACAGCTGTCGGCGAACGCCTGCGCCGCGCGCGTGGGCTGGCCATCGGCGCCAAATGCCGCGCTCACCGGCGGGCCCTTGCGCCGGACCTCCTGCTCGGGCTGCTGCACGGCGAGCGCGCGCACCCACACGGCCAGACGCCGCGGCGTCGCGAACGAAGTGAGCGCGCGGAATGGCAGTCCGGCCTGCTCGAGCCCGGTGCGGATGCCGGCGGCGAACGCCTGCTCCAGGTCCGGCAACGCCTTCGGCGGCAATTCCTCGGTGCCGATCTCGACCAGGAAATCCCGACGCGCGACGCTCATGCGCTCTTCCTCGCGCCGGCGCCCGCCAGCATCGGGAAGCCCAGCGCCTCACGACTGTCGTAGTAGGCCTGCGCCACCGCGCGCGACAGGGTGCGCACGCGCAGGATGAAGCGCTGGCGCTCGGTGACCGAGATCGCGCGGCGCGCATCCAGCAGGTTGAAAGTGTGCGAGGCCTTGAGCACCTGTTCGTAGGCGGGCAGCGCGAGCTTCGCCGCCAGCAGTTTCAGGCAGGCCTGCTCGTGTTCGTCGAAATGCCGGAACAGCACCTCGGTGTCGGCGTGTTCGAAGTTGTACGCGGACTGTTCCACTTCATTCTGGTGGAACACATCTCTATAGGTCACCGGCCCGTTCGGGCCCTGGGTCCACACGATGTCGAACAGGCTCTCCACGCCCTGCAGGTACATGGCGAGCCGCTCCAGGCCGTAGGTGATCTCGCCGGTCACAGGCCGGCAATCCAGGCCGCCCACCTGCTGGAAGTAGGTGAACTGCGTGACTTCCATGCCGTTGAGCCACACTTCCCAGCCCAGGCCCCAGGCGCCGAGCGTCGGGGATTCCCAGTTGTCCTCCACGAAGCGCACGTCGTGCACCCGCGTGTCGAAACCCAGTGCGCGCAGGCTGCCCAGGTACAGGTCGAGGATGTTCAGCGGCGAGGGTTTGATCACCACCTGGAACTGGTAGTAGTGCTGCAGGCGGAACGGATTGTCGCCGTACCGGCCATCCGTGGGCCGGCGCGAGGGCTGCACATAGGCGGCGCTCCAGGGTTCCGGTCCGATGGCGCGCAGGAAGGTGGCGGTGTGGAAGGTGCCGGCGCCCACTTCCATGTCGTAGGGCTGCAGGATCACGCAGCCTTGGGCCGACCAGTAATGCTGCAAAGCAAAAATCAGGTCCTGGAAAGTCTTGGGTGGCACGCCCAGCTTGTCGGCTTTCATCGCGCTGTGTCTGCAAGGGGTTGAAAAGCGCGCGAGTATAGCGAATCGCCCGCCTCGCCCCTGTGCGCGGGTTCGGGGCCGCGTTGGGCCGCTTTGGTGCACAACCCTGCCCGGACGCTCCGCAACGCCCTATACTAGTGCAGCAAATCCTCTGGAAGCGCGCGATGGGGGTCCAAATCATTGATTTATAACATTAATGGGGCTGGCACGCGGCCTGCATCCAAATGGGGCCCAGCGCAGAGTGCATTTCTTTTTCGGAGGCGATATGACACCGAGTGAGTTAGCGAAGTTTGTCAAAGAAAAACAGCTCAGGTATGCGGACCTGAGGTTCACGGACACCCGTGGCAAAGAGCAGCACGTCAGCATCCCGGCCCGCTACATCACCGAAGAGTTCTTCGTGGAAGGCAAGATGTTCGACGGTTCGTCGATTGCCGGCTGGAAGGGCATCAACGAGTCCGACATGATCCTGATGCCGGATGCGTCGACCGCCGTCGTCGATCCCTTTTTCGAAGAGCCGACCATCAACATCCGCTGCGACATCGTGGAACCGGCGACCATGCAGGGCTATGAGCGCGATCCGCGTTCGCTCGCCAAGCGCGCCGAGGCCTACCTGAAGTCCACCGGCATCGCCGACTCGGCGCTGTTCGGCCCGGAAAACGAATTCTTCATTTTCGACGACGTGCGCTGGGACGCGCAGATGCGCGGCTGCTTCTACGAGATCGACTCGGTGCAGGGCGCCTGGAATTCCGGCTCGGACATCGAGTCCGGCAACAAGGGCCACCGCCCGGGCATCAAGGGCGGCTACTTCCCCGTGCCGCCGGTCGATGCGTACCAGGACATCCGCGCCGCGATGTGCAAGGCCTGCGAAGACATGGGCCTGGTGGTCGAAGTGCACCACCACGAAGTGGCGACGGGCGGCCAATGCGAACTCGGCATCGGCGCCAACACGCTGACCAAGAAAGCCGACGAAGTGCAGATCCTCAAGTACGCGCTGCTGAACGTCGGCGCGCAGTACGGCAAGAGCGTGACCTTCATGCCGAAACCACTGGTGGGCGACAACGGCAGCGGCATGCACGTGCACCAGTCGCTGTCGAAGGGCGGCAAGAACATCATGGCGGGCGACAAGTACGCCGGCCTGTCCGATGAGTGCCTGTACTACATCGGCGGCATCATCAAGCACGCCAAGGCCATCAATGCGTTCACCAACGCCAGCACCAACAGCTACAAACGCCTGGTGCCCGGCTTCGAAGCGCCCGTGATGCTGGCCTATTCCGCCAGGAACCGTTCCGCCTCGATCCGGGTGCCATGGGTGTCGAGCGCCAAGGCGCGCCGCATCGAAGTGCGCTTCCCGGACTCGACCGCGAATCCGTACTTCGCGTTCTCGGCCATGATGATGGCCGGCCTCGACGGCATCCAGAACAAGATCCACCCCGGCGATCCGGCCGACAAGGATCTGTACGATCTGGAACCGGAGGAAGCCAAGCACATTCCCACCGTCTGTCACTCACTCGACATGGCGCTGGAAAATCTCGACAAGGACCGCGAGTTCCTGACCCGCGGCGGTGTGTTCACCAACGACCTGATCGACGCCTACATCGCCCTGAAGATGCAGGAAGTGACGCGTCTGCGCATGACCACGCACCCTGTCGAGCTGGACATGTACTACAGCTGCTGATGATGAGGAGCGTGGAGCGGGAGACAATTTCAGCCGCTTCACGACTGCACAGCGCGCTCCGGCCGGGCGGCGGAACTTCGGTTGCCGCCGCCCGTCTTTGTAAGGGAGGCCCCACTGGGGCTATGCTGGACGCCGATGAAAGCGTTTCCCACATATGTCACATCGACGGCGCTGGCCGCGGCCCTGCTGCTGGCTGGCGCCACGGCGTTCGCGGCCACCGCGTATCGCTGGGTGGATGCGCAGGGCGTGGTGCACATCCAGGACCAGCCGCACGAGGGCGCCGAGGAGATCGAGCTCGGGTCGCCGCCGACCTACCATGCCGATCCGGCCAACACTTCCTACGCCGCGCGGGCGACAGCCGCGAAGCAGAACGACGCCGAGGTGAAGTTCACCTGCAGCGTCACGCAGCCGCTCAACGACGCGGTGCTGTTCGAGAACGTATCGATCACGATTTCGGTGAGCGTGCAGCCCGGCCTGCGCGGCTCCGATCACCTGAACGTCAGCTACGATGGCATGACACTGCCGGCGGCTTCGCCGGGCGCCACGAGTTTCACCGTCAGCCCGGTGGATCGCGGCGAACACACCGTGGTGGCCACGCTGCTCGATGCGAATTCGAAGACGCTGTGCACCACCGCGCCGGTGACCTTCTACGTGCGGCAACCGGGGTTGCGCGCGCGCTGAGCGCCGGGCGGCGCACCGCCGCGGCGGATCGCGCGGCGCTGGCCGGTCGGGGGAGGTCCTAGTGTCCTCCGAACATCCCTACTATTCCGCTTCGCCGCTGGCGCACTTCGATACCGCCGAGCTGCTCGACGCGCTGTCCACCGGCGTGGTCGTGCTGGACTCGCACCTGTGCGTCACCTACGCCAATGTCGGCGCGCAGGCGCTGCTCGGCGTCGGGCTGAACCAGACCCGCGGCCGACCCGTCAACGAATTGTTTGCCGATACCTCGAGCCTGACCGAGCTGCTGCGGCGTTCGCTGGCGCGCAACGAGCCGTGCGCCGGCCACGAAATCGCACTGGAGCCCGTTCACTCGATCCAGACCAAGCGCGAGCCGGTGCTGGTGGACGTCACCGTCACGCCGCTGGAAGGGCAGGTCACGGGCACGCACCTGCTGGTGGAACTGGCCGACGCCGGCCTGCGCCAGCGCATCTCGCGCGACAGCGAAATGCTCTCGCGCGTCGATGGCAGCCGGCTCATGGCGCGCCAGCTCGCGCACGAGATCAAGAATCCGCTCGGCGGGCTGCGCGGCGCGGCGCAGCTGCTGGACCGCGAACTGCACGACGGCGGGCTGAAGGAATACACCACCGTCATCATCAACGAGGCAGACCGGCTGCGCGTGCTGGTGGACACCATGCTGGGGCCCTCCAGTCCGCCGCAGAAGAGCGCGGTCAACATCCACGAGCTGTGCGAGCACGTGTACCGGCTGGTGCGCAGCGAAGCGCCGCCCGAGGTGGAGCTGGAACGCGACTACGACCCCAGCGTGCCGGATTGCGAGCTCGACCGCCACGAGATCATCCAGGCATTGCTCAACCTTGCGCGCAATGCGTTGCAGGCGCTCGGCACCGCCGGCGGCCATATCACGTTGCGCACGCGCATCATGTCGAACTTCACCATCAGCACCGCGCGCCACCGACTGGTGTGCAGCGTGCAGGTGGAGGATGACGGGCCGGGTGTGCCGCCCGCGCTGGCCAAGACGCTTTTCTATCCGCTCGTGACGGGGCGGCCCAACGGCACCGGACTGGGACTGGCAGTGGCCCAGGAGCTGGTGACGCGGCATGGCGGGCTGATCGAGTTCGAGAGCCGCCCTGGCCACACGGTGTTTTCCCTGCTGCTGCCGATCGAGGCTACCTGATGAACGCACAACCTCTACGAGTCTGGCTGGTCGATGACGACGCCTCCATCCGCTGGGTGCTGGAACGCGCGCTCAAGAATGGCGGCATGGTGCCCAAGGCCTTCGACGCCGCTGAGCCCGCGCTCGCGGCGCTGCGCGGCGATGCGCCCGATGTGCTGATCACCGACATCCGCATGTCGGGACAATCGGGCCTCGCGCTGCTGCGCCAGGTGCACGATGTGCATCCGGACCTGCCGGTGATCGTGATGACCGCGCACTCGGACCTCGGCAGCGCGGTGTCGGCGTACGAAAGTGGCGCGTTCGAGTATCTCGCCAAGCCGTTCGACATCGACCAGGCGGTGGACCTGGTCAAGCGCGCCGCGCAATCCGGCGTGAAGACCGGCGAGGGGGTGGCGGCCAATGAAGCGGTGCCGTCGATTCCGGAACTGCTGGGCCGCGCGCCGGCCATGCAGCAGGTGTTCCGCGCCATCGGCCGGCTGTCGCGCTCCAGTGTCAACGTGCTGGTCACCGGTGAGTCCGGCACCGGCAAGGAACTCGCCGCGCGCGCGCTGCACGACCACAGTCCGCGCGCCAAGAAGCAGTTCATCGCGCTCAACACCTCGGCGATCCCGGGCGAGCTGCTGGAATCGGAGCTGTTCGGCCACGAGAAAGGCTCGTTCACCGGCGCCGACAGCCTGCGTCGCGGCCGCTTCGAGCAGGCCGACGGCGGTTCGCTGTTCCTCGACGAGATCGGCGACATGACCGTGTCGCTGCAGACGCGCCTGCTGCGCGTGCTGGCGGAAGGCGAGTTCTATCGCGTCGGCGGCCAGACGCCGATCCGCGTCGACGTGCGGGTGATCGCGGCCACGCACCAGAACCTGGAGGAGCGCGTGCGCAACGGCCAGTTCCGCGAGGACCTGTTCCACCGCCTCAACGTGATCCGCATCGAGCTGCCGCCGCTGCGCGCGCGCAACGATGACGTGCCCGACCTGCTGGAACACTACATGCGCGTCGCCGCGCACGAGCTGGGCGTGGAGCCGAAGTCGTTCTCGGCCGCGGCCACCGAACGGCTCAAGGGCTATCCCTGGCCGGGCAATGTGCGCGAGCTCGTGAACCTGTGCCGCCGGATGACGGTGCTCGCGCCGGGCAGTGAAATCGAACTCGAGGATCTGCCCAGCGAGATCACGGGGTCGGCCGCCGCGGTCGCGCCCGCGCGCGACTGGACCGATGCGCTGGCGAGCTGGGCCGATGCCGCGGGCCGCACGCCGCCGCGGCCGTGGCTGGACGACGCGCTGCCGGCGTTCGAGCGCACGCTGATCCGCGTGGCGCTCAAGCACACGCAGGGCCACAAACAGGATGCCGCGCGGCTGCTGGGCTGGGGTCGCAATACGCTGACCCGCAAGCTCAAGGAACTGGGCATGGACGACGGAGACGATCTGGACTAAAAAGCTGCCGATGGATTGGCAGTCGCTCGCGCGGGATACCTTGCTGGGGAACAGTCTCGAAGACTGGGTCCTGGCCGCGCTCGCGTTCGCGCTGACGTTCACCATCCTGCCGTTGCTGCGGCGCTCGCTGCGCGCGCGCGCCAGGCGGTACGCCGGCGGCGAGCAGGCGGGAGCGGTGGGCCTCATCGCGCATCTGATCGAGCGCACCAGCCGGCTGGTGGTGTGGACGGTGGCGCTGTTCGCGGCCGAGCGCATCCTCACCTGGCCGCACCGCATCGACCACCTGTTCGACGTGCTGATCGCGCTCGGCATCTGGTTCCAGATCGGCCTGTGGCTGATGGCCGCGGTGCGCTTCGGGCTCACGCGGCGCAGCGCCACGGGCCACGACCCGGGGCTGGCCGGCTCGCTCAACATCGTGATGTTCGTGGCGCGGCTCATCATCTGGGGTGTGGTGCTGCTGCTCGCGCTGGGCAACCTGGGCGTGAACATCACCGCACTGGTGGCGGGCCTCGGCGTCGGCGGCATCGCGATCGCGCTGGCCGTGCAGACCATCCTCGGCGACCTGTTCGCATCGCTGTCGATCGCGCTCGACAAGCCGTTCCTGGTGGGCGATCTGCTCAGGGTCGACGACTGCGAGGGCACCGTGGAGCAGATCGGCATCAAGAGCACGCGCCTGCGCAGCGTCACGGGCGAGGAAATCATTCTCTCCAACACCGATCTGCTCAAGAGCCGCGTGCGCAACCTCGGCCGCATGCAGCGCCGCCGCGGGCTGTTCCAGCTGGCGCTGGCCTTCGATACGCCGCCCGACCAGCTCGACCGCGTGCCGCAGCTGGTGGCCGACGCCGTGGCGAAACTGCCCGATGCGCGCTTCGAGCACTGCCTGCTCAAGGAAATCGGCGAGTCGGCGCTGAAATTCGAAGTGTTGTTCTTCATCGGCCACCAGCAGGCCAGCGATCTCACCGTGGCGCTGGATGCGCTGAACCGGCAGATCCTGCGCAGCTTCGCGGCGGCTGGCATCGCCTTCGCGTACCCGACCCGCACCATCGAAGTGCGCCCGCCCGCCGCAGCCGCGACGCTGCCCGCGGGCGGCTAGGCCGCCGCGATCGCGATCGCAGGCGCGATCACCGGCTTCGCCCTCCTCATCGCCGCGACTGTCGCCGCGCGAATACACCTCATCACGGAACCGAATCCTCCCTGCGCTGGTCAACTGGTCGATTCAATTCCTGCCTGAAGACCTGGGGGACGATCCGGATGACGAACATCAACCACATGATCCGCGGAGCGCTCATGAGCCGGCGCCAGGCGCTCAGCACCACGTTCATGGGCGCGGCGGGCCTGACGCTGGCAGCGTGCGGCGGCGGGAGCGACAGCTCCTCGAGCTCGAGCAGCTCGTCGAGTTCCAGCTCCAGCTCTTCCAGCAGTTCCAGCAGCAGCTCCTCGAGCAGCTCTTCGGGCGGCAGCGGCGTCTGCCTGATCAGCGCGCCGTCGTGCGTCATCGCACCCACCGAGACGCTCGGACCCTATCCCGCCTTTGCCAATGGCGTGGTCACGCTGTCCTCGCTGTATCGTTCCGACATCACCACCGACCCGTCGGGCACGTATGCGCAGCGCCTGGGCATCCCGCTGCAGACGGTGCTCAAGATCGTCAACACCAACAGCAATTGCGACCCGCTGGTGGGCTACGACGTGTACGTCTGGCATTGCGACGCGGACGGCTACTATTCGTACTATGACGTCTCCGGCTACCTCGGCACCAAGAATTACGCCAACGGCTACTTCCTGCGCGGCGTGCAGACCACCGATGCCTGCGGCGAGGTGAGCTTCAACACCATCTTCCCGGGCTGGTACACCGGCCGATACCCGCATCTGCACATCGCCATCTCGATCAGCGGCACCTCGGAAGCCGTGACGCAGATGACCTGGCCGGCGGCCACGCTGGCCGCGGTGTACGCCGACACCACCACGCCCACCAACTCGACCACGTATTCCGCGCACGGCCAACCCGACACGAGTTTCGCGAGCGACATGGTGTTCCAGGGAAACAGCGGCCAGATCGCCACCGTCACCGGCAGCGTCGCGGCCGGCTATCAGTCGCAGTGGGTGCTGGGCGTCGCGCTGTAAGCGCGGCGCGGGCGGGACTGCCTCAGCCGACGCGCCGCATCTCGCCACCGGTGCGCATCAGGCGACCGCCGGGCAGCGTGGCGCGCGAATGGAAACGCTGGTTCTCGAAGTCTTCCACGTGCACCACGGTGATTCCGGCCGCTTCCTGCCACGACACCAGGAATACCTGCGGCCGCAGCCGCACGATATCCAGCGGCACCACTTCCTCGTTGCCCGCATGCGGGCCGCTGAGCACGCGGTAATGGAGCTGGCCGTCGGGCCGGAGCTGGTGCTCGATCGTGGCCACGCCGATGTCGAACAGCCAGGTCGAACCCAGCGGGTAGTCCTTGGGAAACGGATCGCTCACGGTGGCGGGGCCTCGGGCGGGATGAAGATCCACATCAGCAGATAGAACAGCACGCCCACGCCGAAGTACAGCAGCGTGATGACGAACATCACGCGCCACGCCCACGAGGGCAACCCGGTGTGCGCGCCCAGACCGCCGCACACTCCGCCGAGCACGCGATCGGACGACGAGCGCGTCAGCCGGTGCAGGAAATTGCCGGTATCCGTGGCCGGCGGCGCCTGGCCGATCACGCGCGCCTTGGCGCTGGCGTATTCCGCATCGTTGAGCGCGCCGCTGGCGTGCAGGCTGCGCAGCTTTTCGAGTTCATCACCGATACTCATGGCCATACCTCCGTCGACGTTCGTCGCCACCGGCTAGCAGATCGCCCGGCGCTGCGCATCCAGCGTGCCGCGCAGGCCGGCGAGCTGCGCGAGGCCCTGCTGTTCGGCGAAGGCGGCCAGCCCGCGGTTGAGTTTCACGCACACCAGCGGATCGTAGAACAGCGCCGTGCCGATGCCCACGCAGGTGGCGCCCGCGACCAGGAACTCCAGCGCATCGTTCACCGTGGTGATGCCGCCCTGGCCGATGATGGGAATGTGGCGCGGTCCCGCCACCTCGAACACCTCTTTCACCTTCAGCAGCGCGATGGGCTTGATCGCAGGGCCCGACAGTCCGCCCTGCACATTGCCGATCACGGGACTGCGCCGGCTGGCGTCCACCGCCATGCCCATCATGGTGTTGATGACGGCCAGCGCATCGCTGCCCGCGTCGATGCAGCGGCGCGCGTTGTCGCGGATGTCGGTCTGGTTGGGCGAGAGCTTGGTGATCAGCGGCTTGTTCGTGACGCGCCGGCAGGCATCGACCACGCGCGCCGACATCTCCGGCACATTGCCGAACTGCACGCCGCCTTCCTTCACGTTGGGGCAGGAGATGTTGATCTCGATCGCGTCGATGGGCGAATCCTCGAAGCGGCGGCAGACTTCGACGTATTCCTCGATGGTGGAACCGCAGGCATTGGCGAAGAAGCGCGTCTCGCTGAAGTCGAGCGTGGGCAGGATCTCGCGCACCACCCGCTCGACGCCGGGATTCTGCAGGCCGATGGCATTGAGCATGCCGCCCGGCGTTTCGTACACGCGATGCGGCGGGTTGCCGAGGCGCGGCTGGCCGGTGGTGCCCTTGAGCACGATGGCGCCGGCGTCGGCATTGGAAAAGCCTTCGACCCGCGTGTACTCCTCGCCGAAACCCACGCAGCCGGACAGCAGCACCAGCGGCGACGCCAGTTCCAGGCCGCAAAAGGTGGTCCGGAGCGAGGCGGGCAGGCCCGCCCGGGGCAGGGCCGGCCGGGGCGTGTTCGCGGCATCCAGCCCGGTGGCGGACAAGGGTTCGGCAGCGCTCATGGGCCCTTATTATCGCCCACATTTGTGGCTTAGGCTTGCCGGATGTTCCACGTCATCCTGTTCGAGCCCGAAATTCCGCCCAATACGGGCAATATCATCCGGCTGTGCGCCAACACCGGCTGCGACCTGCACCTCATCGAACCGCTGGGATTCGAGCTCGATGCCCCGCGCGTGCGGCGGGCCGGGCTGGACTACTCGGAACTGGCGCGCGTGCACCGGCACGCCAGCCTGCACGCATGCCTGGAGGCGCTGCGGCCCGGCCGGCTGTTCGCCATCGAAACGGGAGCCGCAATGCACTACGACCAACCCCGTTATCTGCCCGACGACGCGCTGCTGTTCGGGCCGGAGACGCGGGGGTTGCCGGCAGGCGCGCTGGAGCGGGTCCCCGGTGACCGGCGCGTGAGCATTCCGATGCAGCCGGGGAACCGCAGCCTCAACCTGTCCAACTCGGTGGCGGTGGTGGTGTTCGAGGCGTGGCGGCAGCAGGGATTCGCCCAGCGACGCTGAGGATCGTGGCAGGCTGACTCAGTCGAACTCCGGCTTGATCGGCCGTCGCATCAACCCCAGCACCACGTCGCTCGCGGCCAGCCCGTCGTACAGCACGCCGCAGATGCCGGCGCAGATCGGCATCATGACGCTCTCGCGCTCGGCCACGCGCTTCACGGCGCGCGCGGCGTGATAGCCCTCGACCACCTGGCCGATCTCCTGCAGCGCCGCGTCCACCGACAGGCCGCGCGCCAGCAACAGGCCGAAGCGGCGGTTGCGTGACTGGTCGTCGGTGCAGGTCAGCACCAC
>DATJYR010000103.1:0-4072 GCA_035499515.1 Steroidobacteraceae bacterium
AGCGCCGCCGCTGACGCGGCATGGATGATCCTGTGCATCGTGTACCCCTCCATCATGAAGCGGATTGCCGTTACCACATGTCCTTGAGCTTCGCGGCCACGTCGATTTTCTCGGCGCGCGCCTCGACGATCAGGCCTTCCGCGTTTTGCGAACCCTGGAAGGCGCTCTGTTCGCAGCACTTTAGCACCCGGTCGGTGACGAAGCGGCTGCGTGCGCCATACACGTGCGCATCGCCGGTGCGTGGCTGCTGCGTCAGCGGAAACTTCAGCGGCGCGCATAGGTACAGCTCGTTGCGCGCGCGGGTCATCGCGACATACAGCAGCCGGCGTTCCTCGTCGATCAGCTCGGCCCGGCCGGTGGAGAATTCCGACGGGAAACTGCCGTCGACGACGTTCAGCAGGTAGACCGTGTCCCACTCCATGCCCTTGGCCGAATGCACGGTCGAGAGCACCAGGTAGTCCTCGTCGTGGAGCGGCGAGCCCGCCAGGTCGCCCGCGGCGTTCGGCGGGTCGAGCGCCAGCTCGGTGATGAAGCGTTCGCGCGACGGGAACTGGCCGGAGAGCTGTTCGAGCTGGTCCAGGTCGCCGATGCGCGTGTGCGATTGCTCGTACAGGCGCTCGAGATGCGGCTGGTACCAGGCGCGCACCAGCGCCACCTGCCCGGGCCAGGGCTTCTGCGGTTCGGTCAGCGTGGCCAGCAGCTTGCCCAACTTGGGCAGGTCGAGCAGCGCAGCCGCCGGCTTCTTCGCCTCGGCCAACACGGCGAACTGGCCGTTGCGCGCTTCAAGCTCGGCCACGATGCGCTGCGCGTTCGCCGGGCCCATGCCCGGCAGCAGCTGCAGCGCGCGGAACGCCGCCATCGTGTTGCGGGGATTGTCGGCCCAGCGCAGCACCGCCAGCAGGTCCTTGACGTGCGCCGCCTCGAGGAACTTCAGGCCGCCGTACTTGACGAACGGCACCTTGCGCCGCAGCAGCTCGACTTCGAGCACGTCGCTGGCGCTGGCGTTGCGGAACAGCACCGCCTGCTTGCGCAGCAACACGCCCATTTCGCGGCGCTTGAGCACCTGCCCGGCGACGAACTCGGCCTGCGACTGCAACTCATCTGCCGTGACGTAGTGCGGACGAACCCCCTGCCCGCGCACCGACAGCAGGTGCTTGCGGTGCTGGCGCGGCGCGTCGGCCATCAGCGCGTTGGACACGTCGAGAATCGGCTGCGTGGCGCGATAGTTCTGCGCCAGCGTGATGACTTCGGCCTTTGGGTGGTAGTTGTCCGGGAACCCGAGGATGTTCTCGACCGCCGCGCCACGGAACGAATAGATCGACTGCGCGTCATCGCCAACCACCGTGATGCCGGAACCATCGGGGCGCATGCCCTTGAGGATTTCGCCCTGCAAGCGGTTCGTGTCCTGGTATTCATCGACCAGCACGTGGTCGAAATTGGCCGCGACATGCTGCGCCAGCTTCGGCTCGTTCATCAGCGCGTGCCAGTAGATCAGCAGGTCGTCGTAGTCGAGCAGCCCGTAGCGCTGCTTGCGCTCCACGTACGCGCGGCACAGTTTCGCCAGGTCCTGCTCCCAGCCCAGGCACCAGTTGAACTGCTGCTCGAGCGTGTCGTGCAGGCTCTTTTGCGTGTTGACGCGCCACGAATAGATCGCGAGGCAGGTGTCCTTGCGCGGGAAACGCTGGTACTGCTCGGTGTAGCCCAGTTCCTGGCGCAGGTTGTCGAACAGGTCGGCCGAATCGCCGCGGTCGATGACGGTGAAACCGGGTTCGAGGTTGACCTGGCGGCCGTAGTGGCGCAGCAGCCGGTTGCCGATCGAATGGAAAGTGCCCGCCCAGGCGAGCCGCTGCAGCATCGCCTGCGCGCGGTTGCCGAGCGTGTCGTCGAGCGCCTGGCGGAGGATGTCGTGCGCGCGCCGCCGCATCTCGGTGGCGGCGCGGCGCGTGAACGTGAGCAGCAGGATGCGCGCCGGATCGACGCCGTGCATCACCAGCCACGCGACCCGATGCGCGATCGTGCTGGTCTTGCCGGTACCGGCGCCAGCCACCACCAGCAGCGGTCCGGCACGCACGCCCTTGCCGTCGGCCAACGGTTGGCCGTGGGTCACCGCCTTGCGTTGCGGCGTGTTGAGCGTAGCCAATGGATCGGCTGCAGCCATCCCGCCAATATATAAGGCCGGCTCAATCGGGGCTACAGATAAGGTTCCGGGAATGGGCACGGCGGCTTGCCGGCTGGGCCCGTTTTGGTGAAACATGCCCGTATGAACAGCAATCCGATGGGCGCCGGCGGCGCCTTGGCGCGAATCCTGGCGGCACTGGCACTGGTGCTGCTGACATTCAATCCCAGCGGCCACTCCTACGCCCATTGGCTGGTGGGCGCGTTTCCGCACCTCTCGGCAGCCCAGGCGGTCGTCGGGCTGTTGCTGCTGATCGGCTGGGTGATCTACGTGACCGCGACGCTGCGTTCACTGGGACTGTTCGGCGTGCTGTTGCTGCTGGCGCTGTTTGCCGCGCTGGTGTGGCTCGCCGTGCAGGATGGCTGGCTGCACCTGAACGGCGGGTCGGCGCTCGCATGGATTGCCGTCGTGGCGACCGGATTGATCCTCGGTGTCGGCATGTGCTGGTCGTTCGTGCGGCGGCGGCTGTCGGGCCAGGCCGATGTCGATGAAGTCAGCCGAAACTGATTCCATCGTCAAGCTGCGCACCGTCTACAGCGGCCGCGTGGTCAGGCTCAACGTCGAAACCGTGCGGCTGCCGAACGGGCACGTCGCCGATCTCGAGATCATGCATCACCCGGGCGGTGCGGCCGTGGTTGCGATCGATGAACAGCAGCGCGTGTGCCTGCTGCGCCAGTTCCGCCACGCAGTCGGCGGCTGGATCTGGGAATTGCCTGCGGGCAAGCTCGAACCCTCCGAACCCGCGCAGGAAACGGCGCGGCGCGAATTGATCGAGGAAGCGGGCGTCGCGGCCGGCGATTGGGATTCGCTCGGCGATTATGTCAGTTCGCCCGGAGTTTTCACCGAAATTGTGAAGCTGTACTTGGCCCGTGGACTACACGCCGTCACCATGGCACATGAGGCGGCCGAATTGATCGAGATCCATTGGATCCCATTCAGCGAGGCCTGCCACCGTGCCTTGATTGGGGATATCAACGACGGGAAAACCGCACTGGGCCTGCTGCGCGCGCAGGCGCTGCTGGCGGTGAAGCGTTAGCAGATGACAGGACAATTCAAAATCCAGGCCTTCGAGGACTACGACTCCGCGGCCGTTACCGGCACCCACGAGCTGATGCTCGAGGAAAAAGCCGCCACTGCCAAAATCGGCGGCGGCTACAACCCCTATGACACCTTTCCCAACGTGCGTGAGGGCGGCCTTGAACAGCGGCAGGCCGACCTGCGCCGCCTGTCAGAATGGATTCGCCTGAAGCGCCAGGTCGCGCAGCTCAAGAAGTCCGACGACTAGCCGCGAAGGCCGTTCAGGCCAGGCACTCGATGTGCCGCACCTTCATTGCATTGGTCAAGCGGTAGAAGCGCCGCAGCTCCACCGCCGCGCGGCCCTGCGCCGAAGCTCCCGCCGGCGCCAGCAATCGGCCCAGGTGCCGGCAGAAACGCGCGGCGTACTGGTTCGCGCGCCGGTACAAGCCGGCGCGTTCGCCCGCCAGCGTCTCGCTGACGCGCGCACGCTCGAACAGCACGCGATGCAGCTCCACCGGAAAACGCGGCGGATTCTGCGCGCGCAGCAGCAGCGCGGTGGCCGCGTACTTGTCGATTTCGGCCTGCAGCTCGAGTTCGTGCAGGCTCACTGGCCGATCGAAAGCGGCGTGCCAGCCGAGGTAGACGAAATGGCTGACGCCTTCGAGCGCGGTCCAGTAGTCGGCCAGGTTGGCGCCGTCGAGATGCTCGAGCGGATTGGCAACATCGAGCCGCGCAAGCACCTCAGGGTCAAGGAACAATCCCAATGCCAGCTCGGCGCCGTCGTCGGCGACCAGTAGCTGCTCGTCGGAGGACGAAGCCCGCGAGGCCTGCGGCAAGTCGCTGCGGTCGGTCAGCAGGAACTGTTCCGCATCGTAGCCG